>JBILUC010000026.1:0-99959 GCA_044371205.1 Archangium sp. | reverse complement strand
ATCGAGTTCGAGACGATCGTCACCACCGGCGCGGCGTTGGAGCGCTTCTCAGGCCTCGAGCTGCGCGGTCCCGCCGCGAAGTGGGACGTCAGCCGCGAGCAGCTCGAGCTCGACCTGCAGCCCCTCTGACTCCCTCTCCCTCGCCCCCTGCGGGGGAGAGGGTCGGGGAGAGGAGTGATCAGGGAGCCGTGATCAGGCAGCGCGTAATCGGCAGCATCGGGTCGGCCGTCACGTAGAGGTAGTACTGCTTGCCCGACTCGAGCGCCGCCGGCGGACCCACCGCCGGGAACTTCTGCGACAGGCCCTCGGGCACCACGCCGTACTTCACCGAGCCCGACGCGAGCGGTGCGCCGGTCGCGGGCACGTCGAGGCGCCACACCGTGCCCTCGGGCAGATCGAGGTTCGGGTACACCGTCGGCGCCTTCGAGGTCGCGCTCATCACGTAGACGTACCGGGCGCGGCCGTTGCCCCAGGTGATGGTGCCGTCGCTCGAGATGCCCTCGGTGCCGGCGCAGGCGGTCGGCTGGTAGTAGAGCTGCTCGGACAGCGGGCCGAAGCCGTCGGGCACCCCCTCGAAGCTCGCGGCCGTCAGCCCGCGGTATTCCTGTTCCCGCGTCCAGAAGGCCTTCATGCGCGCCGGGTCGGTGGTGAGGAAGATGGAAAAGTCGGGGTGCTGGTTGTCCGACTTCGCGAAGCCGTTGTTCACGTCGGCAGGGAAGGCGCCGAGCGGAATCGAGGGGACCAGGCCCGAGCCGTGCGCGACGCCGCGGTCGGAGAGCTGGTTGGCGAGGCTGCCTTCGCGGTCGATGTCGAAGATGGACGCGGCGCCGCCGGGCGAGGCCTTGCTGTGGCAGCACACGCACGACGCGGCGTTGATCTGCGACTTCACCCACGCCTCTTCGGCGAGATAGGTCGGGTCGCTGCGGCGCGGGTCGGGCATGTCGTAGCGGGGGTCGTAGGTCTTCGCGTAGTACGGCCGCCCACTGCGCGAGTTGTCGCAGTTGGCGTCTTCGCGGAACGAGCGGCCTTCCTTCGTCGCGCCGTGGATGCTCTCCCACACGCAAACCTCAGTGCCCGCGCCAGGACCCGAGGTCGGGGTGAAGCACTTGCGCTTCGGCTCGGTGAACGCGTTCTCGAGCACCACGATCTCGGTGTTCACGCCGCCGCAGACGGGCGAGGCGTCCCAGTAGCCGCCGCCGAAGACTTCACAGCCCGTGCGCGCGCCACCGCAGCGGCTGGTGTCGGTCGAGACGATGTACGTGCGGTTCTGCTCGGCCTTGTTGGCGCCGAGGAGACAGACGCCCAGGGTGTCGGTCTTCGCCGGGGTACAGATGGAGCCGCCCTCGTACTTGCCGCTCAAGTCCTTGCAGTCTTTCTCAGCGGCGTCGTTCTTCCAGGCGCCGAGGTAGTCCTTGCACTCGCTCAGGCGGCTCTGCGGCCCGGTGTACTCGCAGTGGCCGATGCGCACGTCCGACAAGGTCGGGCCCATGGAGGGCGGGGTGCACGCAACGAAGACGACGGAAGAGAGGAGAAGGGCTCGGGTCATGGCGGATCAGGCTTAATTCGACCCGCTGACGAATGCCACAAAACATTGAACAAACCTTGTACGAACCTTCTCCCTCTCCCTGCGACCGCGGGGAGAGGGCCGGGGTGAGGGGCGCCTGCGAGTTGGCTGCAGCGACCGTGGCCAGAGCCAGGCCGAGGCAACCTCTGGCCCCCTGCGCGACGACGTCGACACTCTCACCCGCCCCTCACCCCGCAGGGCCCCGCAGGGAGAGGGAGAGCGTGGTGACGCAGGCCCCTCACCCCGACCCTCTCCCCGCTCGCGCAGGGAGAGGGAGAGCGTGGCGACGCTGGCCCCTCACCCCGACCCTCTCCCCGCTCGCGCAGGGAGAGGGAGTTTGAGGATCAGCCGAGCGCGCGCGCGAGCAGCTCGACGCCGCGCGTGAGCTCCGCTTCCGTGAAGCGCGCGAACACCAGTCGCAGCGCGCCCGGCTCGCTGCCGTTGAACGTGTACCGCGCGCCGGGGTGCGCCACCGCCCCGAGCCGCGCGGCCTTCGCGAGCCACTTCTCGACCTCGACGCCGTACGCCGTGTTCGCCCACAACGAGATGCCGCCCGCCGGCACCTCGAAGCTCACTGTGTTCTTGAGCTCGAGCGTCAGCCGCTTCACCAGGTGGTCGCGCCGTCGCAGGTAGACGGTGCGCATCTTGCGCATGTGCCGCTGCAGCTCACCTTCTTCGAGCAGCTCCGCGACGGTCGCCTCCATCGGGTGGTCGCCCTGCCGGTCCATCACCGCGCGCAGCCGCACCAGCCGCTCGGCCAACGCGCTTGGCGCGACCACGAAGCCCAGCCGCAGCCCCGGCGCGAGCACCTTCGACAACGTGCCGATGTACGCCACCACCCCGCCATCATCGGCGCTCGCCAGCGGCAGCACCGGCCGCCCCTCGAAGTGAAACTCGTGGTCGTAGTCGTCTTCGATGAGGAGCACCCCATACCGCCGCGCGAGCCGCAGCAGCGCCAGCCGCCGCGCCGCCGAGAGCGTCACCGTCGTCGGGTACTGGTGGTGCGGCGTCACGTAGATCGCCCGCAGCGCCTTGCGCTTCATCGCGCGCTCGAGCGCGTCGACGTCGAGCCCGCCCTCGTCCACCGGAATGGGCACCAGCTTCGCGCCTGCCAGCTGCAACGCCTCCCACGCCGGCCGGTAGCCGAGCGCCTCGACCGCCACCGAGTCGCCGGGCTGCAGCACCGCGCGCGCGAGCAGGTCGAGCGCCATCTGACTGCCGCGGGTCACCACCACCTGCTCAGCCGAGGCCGGCACGCCGCGGACGTCAGAGAGGTGTCGCGCGAGCTGCGTGCGCAAGCCCGCGTGGCCACCCGGCTCGCCGTACTCGAGCAGGTGATGGCCCCCGCGGCGCACCACGCGCCCCCACGTGCGTGAAATGAGCTCGACCGGCACCAGCCGCGGGTCGGGAGTGCCCGCCGACAGGTGGAGCACGCCCCTGGGCAACGAGAACGGCCGCGCGTGCAGAAACCCCTCGCTGAGCGGCAAGGTCACGCCCAGCGGTGCGAGGCCAGGCCGCACGCGGTCGGCGAGCTCTTCGGGGAGCGCCGTGCTGACGAACGTGCCCTGCGCCTGCACCGTCGTCACCCAGCCCTGCGCCTCGAGCTCGGTGAGCGCGGCGAGCACCGTGTTGCGGTGAAAGCCGAGGTGCTTCGCCCAGGTGCGACTGCCGGGGAGCTTCTGGCCCGGCTTGAGCCGCCCCCGCCGCACGTCTCGCATCACCGCCTGCGCGATGCGCAGAAAGGCAGGCGCGTCACCCTCGTCGAGCTGCAGGCTCAAGGCGTCTCGGCTCATGCTGGTCCAGTCGAAGTAGTGAATTGTGTCACTGAGACAGGACCATAGGAAAACCCGGTGGGGTGCGAAACCACCGGTTCTGCTTCACTGCCAGCCACCATGTCGTCGGGCCCTTCGGAGGTGCGCGCGTTTCTCCTCACCGTCGAGTGGCGCGACACGGCGCGCGGCCTCGAGTTGACGCTCTGGGCGTCGTCACCCGAGCACGGCCCGGTGTGCGCCACCTTCACCGGGCAGGAAGCGGTGATGTTCGTGCCCCGCCACGTCGAGAGCCGAGGCGGGCGACGCGTCGAGCGACCGCTCAAGACGAAGGAAGGCGCGCCCGTCGACGCGCTGTATTTCAAGACGCAGCGCGCCCTGATGGACGAGCGGTCGCGCATTCGGGCCGCAGGCGGGGTGACGCTCGAGAGCGACGTGAAGCCCTCGACGCGGTTCACCATGGAACGCTTCCTGCGCGGCGGGGTGGTGTTTACGGGGAAGGGCGTCGTCAGTGGCGGCGTGCTGCGGCTCACCAACCCCACCGTGCGCGCCGAAGAGGTGACGCCCTCGCTGCGGGTGCTCTCGCTCGACATCGAGACCGATGGCTGGGACGGGCCGGTGCTCTCGGTCGCGCTGGCCTCGAACGACGGGCTCGAGCGGGTGTTCGTGGCTCGCGCGGCCCATGCGAACGCCTCCTCTCCCCGACCCTCTCCTCCACGGGAGGAGAGGGAGATTGAGTTTCTCGGCTCGGAGCGCGCGGTGTTGGACGCGACCTTCGCGGCGATTCGTGCGCACGACCCCGATGCGCTCCTGGGGTGGAACGTCGTCGACTTCGACCTGCGCGTGCTCGGTCTGCGCGCCGCGGCGCTGGGGCTGCCCTTCGCCATCGGCCGCGCCGGTGAGCCCGCCCGCGTGCTCGAGGGTGACACGGCGCAGTCGGTCTCCATCGCGCGCGTACAGGGCCGGGTGGTGCTCGACGGCGTCGCGACTCTGCGCAACGCGTCGCTCTCGTTCGAGCGCTACACCCTCGAGCACGTCGCGCAGACGGTGCTGGGCCGTGGAAAGAAAATCGACCGCACCTCGGCCCAGCACGACGCGCTCGCCGAGATTCGGCGCATGTACCGTGACGAGCCGCTCGCGCTCGCGGCCTACAACCTCGAAGACGCGCGGCTCGCGCGCGACATCTTCAAGCAGGCGCGCCTCGTGGAATTCCTCATCGCGCGCTCGAAGCTCACGGGGCTGTTGCTCGACCGCCAGGGCGGCTCGGTCGCTGCGTTCGACTACGTGTACCTCCCGAAGCTGCACCGCCGCGGCTACGTCGCCGGCGACGTCGGCATGAACGAGCCGATGCCGTCACCGGGCGGCCATGTGCTCGAGGGCGTGCCGGGCCTCTTCACCAACGTCGCCTCGTTCGACTTCCGCTCGCTGTACCCGAGCATCATCCGCACCTTTCAAATCGACCCGCTCGGGCTGTGGGTGAGCGGCGATGACGCGGTGCCGGGCTTCGCGGGGGCGTCGTTCGCGCGCGAGGGCGGCCTGCTGCCCGACATCATCTCGTCGCTCCACCACGAGCGAACGCGCGCGCGTGAGGCGGGTGACGAGACGTTGTCGACGGCCATCAAGATTCTCATGAACTCCTTCTACGGAGTGCTCGGCACGCCCGGCTGCCGCTTCTTCGACCCGCGGCTCGCCTCGTCCATCACGCTGCGCGGGCACGACATCATCGAGCGCTCGCGGCAGTTCCTCGAGGCGCGTGGCCACCAGGTGCTCTACGGCGACACCGATTCGCTCTTCGTGCGGCTCGACGCGTCGCTCGACGAAGCCGCCGCCGCGCAGAAGGGCAAAGCGCTCGCCGCCGCCATCAACGCTTTCTGGAAGGACACGCTGCTCGCCGAGCACCGGCTCGAGAGCCACCTCGAGCTGCGCTTCGACGCGCTGTACCTGCGCTTCCTCATGCCCACCCTGCGCGGCTCGGAGCGCGGCTCGAAGAAGCGCTACGCCGGCCTCACGCGCGGCAGCGACGGCGCCACGAAGCTCGTCATTCGTGGCCTCGAGGCCGTGCGCACCGATTGGACGTTGCTCGCCCGGGAGGCGCAGCGCGAGCTGCTCGAGCGCGTGTTCAACGATCGCCCGTGGAAGGACTGGGTGCTCTCGCTGCGCGACGAGGTGGCCTCGGGCCGGCTCGACGAGAAGCTCGTGTACCGCAAGCGGCTCCACCGCGAGGCGTACAAGGCCGACGGGCCGCACGTGAAGGCTGCGCGGCAGCTGGCGGCGAGCTCGAACGACGAGGGCGACGAGTCGCTCGCGTCAGAAATCGAATACCTCATGACCGTGCGCGGGCCTCAGCCGCTGGGCCACCGCGACGCACCCATCGACGTCGACCACTACCTCGAGAAACAGCTCGGCCCCGCGCTCGACGTGGTGCTCTCCGCCTTTGGCACCAGCTGGGACCGGCTGGCGGGACGGCAACTCCAATTGTTCGAGTGAGAGGGTGGTCCAGTCAAAGTCTCGAAACTGGCTCTGTTGAGCAGACCAGTCCATCGCCATGGTGTTCGCATGCGACGACGCGAATTCCATGGAAGCCGCGAAGCAGGTCTCGGGTTGTTCCACGCGCTGCCGGTGATGCAGGTGGCGGGGGTGAGCGCCGAGGGGCTGCCGGTCTTGAAGACCGTCAACGGCGTGGTCGACGACGGGTGGGTGTGCTTTCACGGCGCACCGGCGGGCGAGAAGACCGGGCTCGTCGGGCGGCCCGTCGTCTGCTCCGTCGAGGAGACGGTGGCGCGCATCCCCAGCTACTTCATGGACCCCGAGCGAGCGTGCCCGGCCACCACGTTGTACCGGGCGGCGCAGGTGCACGGTGTGCTCGAGGCCATCGAGGAACCGGCACGCAAGGCGCGCGTGCTGCAGCGGCTGATGGAGAAGCTGCAACCCGAAGGCGGCTACGTGCCGCTCGACGCCGAGTCGCCGCTCTACCGGGCGCAGGTGAAGGGCCTGCTCCTCGTCGGCGTACCGCTGGAGCAGCTCACCACCAAGCTGAAGCTCGCCCAGAACCGCACCCCGGAACAACGCGCCACGATGCTCGAGAAGTTGTGGGCGCGGGGCGAGGCCGGTGACGTGCGCGCCATCGAGCTGATTCGCGAGGCGAACGTCGAGACGCCCACCCCGGGTTTCCTCGCCGCGCCCGAGGGCACGTCGCTGCACGTGTGGCTCCCTCAGGGGCGCGCGCGTGAGGCCGCGGCGATGCTGAAGCCCGAGTACTGGAACGACGTGTTCACCGGGGAAGAGCTGGTGCGCGCGCACCTGGGCTCGACGGCCTGGGTGGGCCTCGTTGACGTGACGTCACGCGAATTGGTGGCGACGGCGCGCGCGGTGAGCGACGGCGGAAAGTACGCGTGGGTCTACGACGTGTGCGTGCGCGCCGACCGACGACGACTCGGCTATGGGCAGGTCGTGATGCGGGCGTTGCTGAGTCACCCGGCGGTGCGCGGCGCCCGCGTGGTGCGGTTGGGCACACGCGACGCCCAGTCGTTGTATGCGCGCTTTGGCTTCGTGCCGACGAGCGCGTTGCCCCCGCGGCCGTACCCGACGACCGAGATGGTGCTGCGGCGTCAGGGCTGAGACCATTCCGAGAAGACGCAGGCGCGGCCCTTCTCCGGCGCGTGGCAGGTGGAGCACGCCGTTGCTCGCAGCGCCCTGACTACTTCTTCATCAGGCGGTCGACCGTGGCGACGTACCCCGTCATCGCGGCGTCTTTGGCGGTGCCCTTCTTCTTCGTCCACGCGTCGAACTTCGCGCGGCCCTTGAAGTCCATCATGCCGGGGCGCGAGCCGCTGACGTCGCCGGCCGTCGCCTGCTTGTAGAGCGCATAGAGCTCGAGCAGGTCGTCGTTGGAAGGGGCCGACGACAACGTCTTCACCCGCTTCTGCGCGTCTTCGAAGGCTTCGGTCGATGTCATGGGGGCGACGGTAGCTGCTGCGCTGCCTCGACCCACACACGAAAGTTCGCCGCGGTGGCGGTGGTGGTCAGTCGATGGTCGTCGTCGACCTCGCGCAACTGCGCGCGCGTCCCGCCGGTGAGCTGGCGCGAGTGCTCGAGTGGGACGACCTCGTCTTGCCGACCGTGCACCACCACCACGTGTTCCCGCGTCGGCGGCAACGTCGTCGGCGTCAGCCGCGCGCGGCTGGCGAGCAGGCGTTGTGCAGGGCAGAGCAACACGGTCGGGCCCTTCCACTCTCCGCGCGAGACGAGCTCGAGGGCGACGGCGCCCCCGAACGACGAGCCGACGACGACGTCGATGGCGTTCTCCGCGAGCGCGTGGCGCTGCACCGAGAGTGAGCGGTGCCACATGCGCCGCGTGATGAGCGGGCGCGCGGTGGTGAGCGCCAGCGCGCACACCAGCACGGTGGCCAGAAAAGGGAGCAGCCCGGCCATCGCGGCCATCGCCAGACTCGCGACCAGCGCGACGCCCACGGTGACGACGAGCGGGTCTCGCAGAATCGCGCGCTGGCTCGACGGCATCTGCACTGCCACGACCTTGAAGCCGGCCTCGGTCAGGGCGCGCGACTTCCGGCCCTGGGGGCCCGACTCGAGCCCGTGAATGAAGAGGACGGTGGTCATGCCCGCTCTCTGCCCCGAGTCGAGTGGCAGGAAAAGTGTCTCGCGAGCCAGTTTCCTGCCGCGAGCGCGGTGCCTCCCGAAGGACGCGCGCGTGCACAGGCCCTTCGGCAATGCCGATGGCCCGCCCGACTTCTCGACCAGCGAGCTCGGGGCGTGTCAGGGCAAGTCGGCGCTCGCGGTCACCACCACGCCGGGCGCGTGCGACGAGTGGCAGGAACGCGGCGGCCGCGTTGTCGACCGCACGTGTTTGATCGAAACGAGCGGGGTGATGCCCCTCGTGGCCGCCCTCGTGTCGCAGCAGACGGAGGCGGTTGGGACCCTCCCCTCCACGGGAGGAGAGGCCGTCAGCGGCAATCTGTTGCCGTGGCTCGCAGAAAGAGATGAAGGGACCCAACAGCCTCGTGCTCGAGCGGCCTCCGTGCGGTGACACGTGTGGCGCGCGGCGCTGCTCTTCGGGCGCGTCCTCGTCGAACACGAGTTCGTGCTCGTCGTCACGAGGGAGCGGACGCACGTCGCGCGCGGAGCCTCGAGCGACTCGTCTCCACGAAAGCGAGCGGGCCTTGATGGTGGCGGGTGCGACGAGTGGTCGACGCATCGCTCGTCACCAGGAGCCCCTCGGCCTCGAGCGACTCTTCTTCAGGAAGCGAATGCGCGGCAGTGAGTTCACTTCAGACCGGAGGGTTGGGTCGCACTCACCGCCGTGTACTCCCTGATTCGTCGTTTGAATCAGGGAGTACACAGCGCCAGAAGCGCGGCCCCTCCCTCGCCTCGGCTGTGGCGGTTCAGCTTCGACCCTTCGCTGCGAAGCTCGAGGGGCACCAACGGCAAGAACTCTGCCTTCCGTGAGTTGGACCCCACCTCCCTCGAGGCCGTGATCAGCGGAGGGGCCATCTTCGAGTTCCACGCTGCGCCAACCGCGGTTCGTCAGCTGCAGCACGGAACTCAGCGTCGCTTCTTGCTGACGCCACGGCGGCATCGGCACCTCTGCCGTTGAGGTGAAGCCCTCGTGGCGGCCGTCCTATTTCCTGCCCGGCTCGTCGGCAGGCAGAACTCCTGCGTCGGGCGGCTGGCATTGCTGCAGGCACGCGAGCAGGTGTTTGCCGTCGGCGCCGTGAGGCGTGCCGGCGCAGGCCTTCATGCACTCGGCGCGCGCATCGGTCGGTGGATGGGCGGGCGTCGCGGCTTCAGCGCTCGGGAGAACCACCAGCATCGTCACCAGCAGGGCTCGCAGCCACATGCCCGTCAGGACGGCGGGGGGCCCCCGAAGCTTCACGCGCGGGAACCCGGGCCAGCGCCCCGCGCAAGGTCTCGAGCTTGAGCGGCTTGGTGAGGAAGTCGTCGACGCCAGCGTCGAAGCAGGCCTTGCGCTCCTCAGGCAAGGCGCTCGCGGTGAGCGCGATGACCCACAGTCTGGGCCGTCCATCGCTGGAGCGGATGGCGCGCGTGGCGCTCAACCCGTCCATCTCGGGCATGTACACGTCCATCAACACCGCATCGACCGTCTCGCGCTGCACCACCTCGAGCGCCTGGGTGCCGGTCTCGGCGAGGTGCACGCCGTGCCCCAGTTGCTCGAGCATCACGCGCGCGATGCGCTGGTTGATGGCGTTGTCTTCCGCGAGCAACACCTGCAGCACCCGCGTCGGCGCTGGAGCACGTTCTCCAGCGGCGCTGGTCGTCACCGGCGCCACCGGTGCCGCCACCGTGAACTCAAAGCGAGACCCCACGCCGAGCTGGCTGGTCACGTCGAGCCGGCCGCCCATCAATTCGACCAACTGCTTGCTGATGGCGAGGCCGAGCCCGGTGCCACCGATGCGTCGGGTGGTCGACGCGTCGACCTGCATGAAGGGCTGAAAGAGCCGCTCGAGCGAGGCCGGCGCCAGGCCAATGCCCGTGTCCTGCACCGCGAGGTGGGCCTGCCCGGCTTCCCACCGGGCCGACAGCTCGACGGTGCCGGTGTCGGTGAACTTCAGCGCGTTGCCGACCAGGTTGGTGAGCACCTGACGCAACCGCGCGCGGTCTCCGAACACCGAAGCGGGCAGCTGCGCGTCGCGGTTCACCTCGAGCTTCAGCCCCTTCTTCTGGGCGAGCGGGGTCAGGAGCGAGGCCACCTCGGCCACCGTCGCGCTCAGGTCGTACGGCCTGCGCTCGACCGAGAGCCCGCCTGCCTCAATCTTCGCGAGGTCGAGCAGGTCGTCGAGCATCGCCACCATCGCGTCGCCGCTCTTGAGGCTGATGTCGACCAGCTCGCGCGCCTCAGCGGGCAGTGGGAGCGCCTTCATCAGCTCGCTCACCGCCACGATGGCGTGCATTGGCGTGCGCAGCTCGTGGCTCATGTTCGCCAGAAACGCCATCTTCGTGCGTGCCGCAGCGAGCGCCTGGTCACGCGCCTCTTCGAGACTCCTCGTGCGCTGCTGCACGGTCTCTTCGAGCAAGGCGGCGGTCTCGACCAGCTTCAGGTTGGCCTCGAGCAGGTGCTGCTTCGCCTGCGTCTCGCGCCCGGTCGCTTGCCGCAGCAGCTTGAGCGCCGTGAGCGCGATGAAGGTCGTGACCACCAGCGTCAACGTCGCGGTGAGCCCGCGTTGGAACACCGACACGCCCGCGTTGAGGGGAATGACGCCCTGCGCCTCGGCGACCAACAGCAGAATCGTCGCTGGCACGCTGAGCCCACACAGCACGGCGGCCGCGCGCCCCGAGACGACGACGCCGGCGAGCATGATGGTGAGAAGGTAGAGCCCCACGGTGCCCGCGTTGAGCCCGCCGCGTGCGGAGCTGATGGCGCCGACCGCGACCCAGGCCAGCGCGAGAAAGCCAACCGACGCGGCCTGGTGCCAGCGTGTTCGCGAGAGCTGAAAGACCGCCGCACACGCGAGGACGAGCGTGAGGCCCACGCCGGTGCCGAGGTCGAAAGGGTGTTGGTCGCGAACGCGAGAGAGCAGGCCGAGCAGGGAAGACACGCCCACCAGCACCGCGGTGATGCGGATCATCGACGAGACGTCATGCGCGGATGACCGCTCTTCCCCCAACATCAGGTGGGGAGCATGCGGGTGGCGCCCGCTTCAATCAACACCGGTTCAGCGCTGCGCCTGAGTTCCCGGCTGCGCGGCCGCCTCGTCGACATAGACCCTGACCACGCGGCGCTGCGGCGCGTCGGGTTCCTTGTCCCACTTCGAGCCCGGCTCCCACTCGGCGCCCACCAGCAGGGCCGGCTTCGCCCAGCCGTCCTGCACCATGCGAACGAGGAGCACGTTGGTGTTGCGAGCCCGCGCCACGCTGCAGTCGATGGGCTCCGCGATGCCGAGGGGCATTTCGGGGGCGAACTCCGAGGGGCCGAACTTGCCCGCCCCCAGCGGCTTCTTGACGACGTGGAAGAGCTGCACGGTGCACCCGCTGGCGGGCGTGACCTCGGCGGCCACCAGGGGCGGCGCGGCGGTCGGCTCGGCCTTCGGGGCCACGAAGCGGCCGGCAGAGCAGAACACCGCCGTGCCGTCGCGACCGGCGCCCGCGCGCCGCACGTCGGCCAGCACCGCTTCGGAGCCAGGAGACAGGCCGCTCGAATCGGCGAGGCGCACGACGACCGGCGTGCCGTCGCTGGTCTGGGCGCGCACGAAGACGCTGCCCGCGCGCACGCAGGTGTTTCCGGGCTCGCCGAAGTACGGGTAGCTGAACTCGAGAGAGACGACCTTCACCGCCAGGCTGTCGGCGGGGGCGGCCGCGAGGAGGAGGGCGAGCGCAGCAATCATGGCGGTGGGGGAACCCCGCACCCCCGCTGGTTGCGCAAAACGGCTGATCTCCCCTGAAAACGTCAGGTTTGCGCAGCGCGTCGAGTCGGATATGCGACTTGCGCCATGAGTGACTCCAGCCACGCTCCGAAAGACTTCAAGGCCACGCTGAACCTCCCGCAAACCGGCTTCCCGATGAAGGGGAACCTGGGCCAGCTCGAGCCGAAGGTCATCGCGTCGTGGGAAGAGAAGAAGGTCTTCGAGGCGGTGCTCGAGAAGAACGCGGGCGCGCCGGCCTTCACGCTGCACGACGGGCCTCCGTACGCGAACGGCAAGCTGCACGCCGGCCACGCGCTCAACAAAATCCTCAAAGACATCGTCGTGAAGTACCGCAACCTCGCGGGCTTCAAGGCCGACTTCATGCCGGGGTGGGACACGCACGGTCTGCCCATCGAGCAGGCGGTCGAGAAGTCGCTGCGCGAGAAGAAGGTCGATCGCCGCGCGATGTCGCGTGACGAGTTCCTGCAGAAGTGCCGCGAGTACGCGCTCGAGTACATCGACATTCAGCAGGCCGAGTTCAAGCGCATGGGCGTCTTCGCCCGGTGGGACGCGAAGTACCGCACGCTCGACTTCGACTTCGAGGCGCAGGAAATCCGCGAGCTGGCGAAGTTCGCGCAGAGCGGCTCGCTCTTCCGCCGCAACCGGCCGGTGTTCTGGTGCGTGTACGACCGCACCGCGCTCGCGCTCGCCGAGATCGAATACGAAGACGTCAAGGTCCCCTCGACGTACGTCGCGTTCCCCGCGCATTCGGACCTGACGGCGAAGTGGGGCTTCTTGAAGGACAAGAAGGTCGAGTTCGCCATCTGGACGACGACCCCCTGGACGTTGCCGGCCAACCTCGCCATCAGCGTCAACCCCACGTTCGAGTACGTGTTCTACGAGCTGAGCGCGGGTCGGGTCCTCGTCGTCGCGAAGGAGTTGCTCGCGAAGGTGTTGAGCGAGTTCGCGCCTGACGAGCTCAAGGTGAAAGAGGTGAAGGCCGGTGGTGCGTCATTCGACGCCGCGGTGTTCAACGCGCCCACGAAGATCCTCGGCTACGCGCTCGGTGAGGAACTCGAGGGGTTGCAGTACCGCCACGTGTTCCTCGAGCGCACCTCGCCCATCGTCACCGGCGAGCACGTCACGCTCGAGGCGGGGACGGGGCTGGTGCACACCGCTCCGGGCCACGGCCCCGACGACTACGAGGTCGGTCTGCGCAACAAGCTCGACATCTACAACCCGGTGAAGGGCGACGGCACGTATGACGAGACGGTCGGTGCAGGTCTCGCGGGTCAGTTCGTGTTCGACGCGAACGAGACGGTGCCGAAGCTGCTCGCCGAGAAGGGCGCGCTGCTCAACAAGGTCGGCGAGTTCATCACCACCAGCTACCCGCACTCGTGGCGCAGCAAGAAGCCGGTCATCTTCCGCGCGACGCCGCAGTGGTTCATCTCGATGGAGACCAACGACCTTCGCAAGAAGGCGCTCGAGCAAATCGACACGCACGTGAAGTGGGTGCCCGCCTGGGGGCGCGACCGCATCCACGGCATGCTCGCGACGCGGCCCGACTGGACCATCTCGCGCCAGCGCACGTGGGGCGTCCCCATTCCCACCGCGGTGTGTGCGGCGTGTGACCACTCGCTCATCGATGCGGGCGTGATGAACAAGGTCGCCGACGTCGTCGCGAAGGAAGGCGCGGGCGCCTGGTACTCGCGGCCGCTGTCCGAGTTCCGCGCCGAGGGTGAGAAGTGCCCTGCGTGCGGCAAGTCAGAGCTCAAGAAGGAAACCGACATCCTCGACGTGTGGTTCGACTCGGCGTGCTCGTTCGCGGCCGTGATGGAGCAGCGCGAGAAGCAGAGCATCCCCGTCGACCTCTACCTCGAGGGCAGCGACCAGCACCGCGGCTGGTTCCACAGCTCGTTGCTGGTGGGCGTGGGCACGCGCGGCGTCGCTCCGTACAAGACGTGTCTGACGCACGGCTTCGTCGTCGACGGCAACGGCAACAAGATGTCGAAGTCGATGGGCAACACCGTGTCGCCCGACGACATCACCAGGAAGCACGGTGCTGAAATCATGCGCCTGTGGGTCGCCTCGTCTGATTACCGAAACGACGTGCGCCTCTCGATGGGCATCCTCGACGGGTTGGCCGAGGGGTACCGGAAGATCCGCAACACGGTGCGCTACGCGCTGTCGAACCTCTTCGACTTCGACCCCGCGAAGGACGCGGTGCCGACCGAGAAGCTGTTGCCGCTCGAGCAGTGGGTGCTCGCCAGGCTCGATGGTCTCACCGAGAAGGTGCACAAGGCGTACGAGGCGTACGAGTTCCACCTCGTGTTCCAGACCGTGGTCGACTTCTGCGCCAACGAGCTGAGCGCGCAGTACTTCGACATTCAGAAAGACACGCTCTACACGCAGAAGAAAGACGGCGTGAAGCGCCGCTCGTCGCAGACCGCGCTGTACCGCATCGCGAAGGAACTGCTCGTCGTGCTCGCCCCGGTGACCTCGTTCACCAGTGAAGAGGCGTACGAGTACCTGCCGGGCGCGAAGGCGAAGTCGGTGTTCCTCGAGGCGTTCCCGAAGCCGAAGGGCGGGGTGGCGGCGCAGGTGGTGGCCGACTTCGACGCGCTCTTCCAGGTGCGCGCGGCGGTGCTCGCGCCGCTCGAGGTCGCGCGGCGAGACAAGCTCATCGGCAAGTCGGTGGAGGCGAAGGTCATCGTCACCGCGTCGGGCGCCACGCACGCCCTGCTCACGAAGTACGCGAGCGAGCTGGCCGAGTTCTTCATCGTGAGCCAGGTCGAGCTGGTGAGCGGCACCGGCGAGGTGAGCGCGAAGGTCGAGGCCGCGACGGGCAACAAGTGCCCCCGCTGCTGGACGTACAAGGCCGAGGTGGGCGCGAAGGAAGTGTGCGACCGCTGCGCCGAAGCGCTCGGCTGAGGGTGACTTCGCGCTCTTCGCCGACTCGCACTGGAGCGCGGAGGCCCTTCGGGTTCACCTTCGGCATCACCGACTTCCAGATGGGCTCGAGCTGAAGCGGTCACGTCGGCAGCTCCGAGCAGCCCCGCGAGAAGAAGGAGGCGCATGCGCCCGGCTTACGCGGCCGAGAGCACGAAGGAGTCGTGCGACGCGCGACCCAGACCCTCGACCACCGAGGTGAACGCGTCGGCGGTGCGCAGGCGCTCGGCGCCGAACTTGCGCGCGAACAACCGCTGCACCGCGGGCACGTGCGACGAGCCGCCGGTGAGGAAGACGGAGTCAATCTTCAGCCCGCTCGGCAGGCGCGTGAGCACCTCGTCGGTGCACACCTCGAGCTCGTCGATGAGGTGCGCGCTCGCCGTCTCGAACTCTTCGCGCGTCACCGTCTCGTGCAGGTGAATGCGCTCTTCATCGAAGTCGATGCGCGCCGACTGCGCCGTGGAGAGCTCGACCTTCGCGCGCTCGATGGCGCGGTAGAGCCGAAAGCCGAGGTTGTACATGACCAGGTCGTGCAGGGCCTGAATGGCCGGCTTGTTGTCGCTCGACTTGAGCATCAGGTCGATGAGCTCCCGCGTCTTCTTCTCGCGAATGAGCGACATCTCGTTCCACGAGAGCAGCCGGCTCGACACGTAGGTCGGCATCGGCATGCGCCTGGCGCCGAGCGCCGCTTCGTAGGTCGAGCCGTGCCCGAACGAGGGGAAGAGCTTCGACTTCATGATGGCCGCGTCGAAGCGGTCACCACCGACGTACACGCCGGCCGAGGCGACGACGTCGGCGCGCCGGTCGCCCTTGCCCAGCCGCGAGGGCCCGAGGTGCATCACCGTCAGGTCCGAGGTGCCCGCGCCGAAGTCGGCGACCAGCACCACCTCGTCGCGCTCGAGCGTCGCCTCGTACGCGAGCGCCGCGGCGATGGGCTCGATGAGAAAGCGCACCGAGCTGAAGCCCGCGAGCTCGGCGGCCTTGCGCAGCCGCTCTTCGGCGAAGGTGTCGGTCTTCGCGTCGGGCGAGAAGCGGGCCGGGCGACCGAGCACCACCGAGTCGAGCTCTTCGCCGTGCGCGGTCGACGCGAGCGTGCGCACGCGCCGCAAGAACACCGCGATGAGGTCTTCGAGCGAGAGGGTGCGGTTGCGCAGTTGGGTGCGCGTGAAGCTCGACGCCGGCAGCCAGGTCTTCATCGACTGAATGAAGCGGCCCGCGTTGTCTTCCTGGTACCGCTCGATGGCCTCGTGGCCGGCGAGCACGTCGGCCGTGTCTTCTGGGAAGAAGAGTACGGTGCGAAAGAGACGCGGCTCGGGTGCGTGCGCGTCGATGCGCAACACCTCACCGCTGGGGAGCGCGACCGCGCTGTTGCTGGTGCCGAAATCGAGGCCGCAGACCGCCATGGTGGGCCCCCTGTATCAGGGTGTGAAATGATGACCACCGCCATGGCGTGTGGGTCGTGCGGTGCAGAGAACGGGCATTTCTACGACTGCCCCATCGGCGGGCTGCAGCAGCCGATGGTCGCGAGCGCTCCAGTGAGGCTCGAGAGCGACGGCGGCGACGAGCTCGAGCGGGCGTTGCTCTTCGCGCTCCCCATCGCGCTGGTCGCGATGTTCCTCATCAACCTCACCGACTTCGGCGGCGCGCTGGTGCGCATCGTGTTCGCGATGTGGCTGCACGAGTCGGGGCACACGCTGGCGGCGTGGTTCTGCGGCTCGTTCGCGGTGCCGCTGCCGTGGGTGACGATGGGCGGCAACGAGCGCAGCGTGGTCTTCATCGCGCTCGAGCTCGCCGTGCTCGGCTTCTGGGGCTTCAAGCGGCGTGACCACCTGAAGTTCATCATCCCGCTCGGCGTGGCGCTGCTCGTGGGCCTCGTGCTCTCGCCCAACGCGATGGGCGCCCTGGTGGTCTTCAGCGGCGATGGCGGCGCGCTGGTGCTCGGCACGCTCTTCATGGCGTCGGTGTTTCTTCCCTCGACGGTCCGGCTCGCGCGCGGTGGGCTGCGCTGGGGCTTCCTCGTCATCGGTGCGGGCTCGTTCGCGAACGTCTTCGTGCAGTGGTGGCGCGCGTGGAGAGACCCCGCAGAGATTCCCTTCGGTCGCATCGAGGGCGTCGGCCTGTCGGACCCCACTCGACTCGTCGAAAAACACGGCTGGTCGGAGCACCGCGTGGTGATGAGCTACCTCGTGCTGGGTGGGCTCTGTCTGCTCGCGCTGGCCGCGCTCTGGGCGTGGCGATTCTTCGCGCAGCGCCGGGGGGCGTGAGTTTGCGCTCGCGCGCGTGGGGAAGCAGACTTCGAGCATGTCGTCGGCTTCGCAGCGCGCGCAGAACTTTCTCAAGAGCCTCGAGCTTCGTCGCAAGTCGCTGCGTGATGAGGTCGAAGAGGACGTGGGGCCGCTGCGCGGCCTGTCGCTCGAAGAACGAGGCCGAATTCTCGAGTCGGTGTGTCGCGACGCGATGGCCGTCTTGAAGGCGCGACCTGACGCCGCCCGCGCCATCGAGCAGCGCGAAGCGCGAAGCGCCGAGTCGATGGACACGTGGCTGAAGGCAGTCGCCCGGTACCGACATGGACGCCACTGAAGGCGCGGTTCACTTCGCGAAGGCGCTCCGTGATGCGCGCATTCCCTATGCGATTGGCGGAGCCATCGCGTACGGCTTCTTCGGAGCCGCTCGCGGTACCTGGGACGTCGACTTGAACGTCTTCGTTGCCGGAGATGCGGCAGGCCCCGCGCTGAGCGCCCTCGTCGCCGCCGGTCTCGAGATTGATGAAGCCGGCGCGGTGCAGTCGGCGCTGGAACGGGGAGACGCTCGGGGCCGCTACCAGGGTCTTCCGATCGATCTCTTCTTCAACTCGATTCCAGCGCATGAACGCGCGGCCCTTCGCACCCGCGAGGTGACGCTTCACGGCGAGCAGGTGAGGGTGCTGGCGCCCGAAGACACCTGCATCTTCAAGATGCTCTTCTACCGCGGCAAGGACGTGGTCGACGTCGAGCGGCTGCTGGGGTTGATGGGCCCGCTGCTCGATGCGCAGTCGGTGCGTGAGGCGCTGGTCGAGGTCGTCGGCACCGACGACTACCGCGTGAAGAAGTGGGACGAGCTCGTCACGGCGTTGCGGTGAGTGGCAAAACACAGCGGCCCGCGTCTCCACTCGGGAAACGCGGGCCGCTGAGGAAGAGCCCCTCACCCCGGCCCTCTCCCCGCTCGCGCAGGGAGAGGGAGTGAGCGGTCATTCTTCGACGTACTTGTTGAAGCGCGTCGACGCGAGAGGCGCGTTGAGGTTGTTGATGTTCGCGACGCGAATGCCGCTGTCGCTGATGGCGTAGACGAAGTCATCGGCCATCACGCTGCGCCGCACGTACGGCTCCCAGTAATAGGTCCACGGGCCGTACTGGTAGATGCTGTACATGTCCTTCATCGAGACCGAGCCGCGCGTGGTGAAGCCCAGCACCGGGTCGACCGAGTAGACGCGCAGGTCAGACGTGAAGCCGCTCCAGGAGTCGTTGGTGTTGGTGTTCGACCAGTCGGCGAAGGGGATCGCGAGCAGCTTCTTCGCGGCGAAGTAGTTGAACGCCTTGTGCTCGTGCGCCGCTTCCGACCAGCCATACGCGGTGCCGACCAGCTGCGTGTGCGTCTGAACGGGGTTCGTCATGTCGCTCACGTCGAAGATGGCGAGCTGCAGGGCGCGCGTCGACCAGTCGACCGGCTGACCGTTGACCGGCTCGGGAACGTAGGTGCCGATGGTGAGCAGGTGGTTCGCGCCCAGCGGGTGGATGTAGGTCGAGAAGCCCGGAATCTTGAGCTCGCCGAGCTTGCGCGGGTTGGTGGGGTCCGACAGGTCGAAGGTGAAGAGCGGGTCGACCTGGCGGAACGTCACCACGAAGCCCTTGTCACCCATCATGCGGCTCGACTGCACGCGCTCGCCGGGGGCGAGGTCGGGTGACTGGCCGACGACGTCGAGGTAGCCCGCGTTCTCACCGAGCACCGAGAGGCGGTTGGTGGTTTCCATGCGGCCCCACCAGTTGTCCGGGTTCTCGCTGTCGACGACGCGGGTCTGAATGGTGGTGACGATGCGGAAGTGGCCCGAGGCCGCTTCGTCCATCGAGAACTGGTCGACGATGTGACCATCGACGCTGCCCGACGCGACGTACACCGCGCTGCCCGGCTGGCTGATGTCGAACTTGTGCAGGTAGGTGGTGTCGCGCTGACCGGGCTGCGGCCACCACCACCAGTGACGGGTGGCCACGTAGAGGTTGTTCTGCGACGCGTAGATTTCACCGGGCTCGGCGAGAATCGAGGTGCGGTTGACGGAGCTCGCCGCGAGGTCGAGCGTCACCACCGAGACCTGACCCAGCCGCGTCGGCGCGTTCACGCGCGAGAACGCATCGCACGCGTGGGGCACGAGGGTGGTCGCGCCGCCCTGCTTGATCTTCGCCGCGGGCACCCACTCGGCCAGCGTCTGCGCGCGAATCAGCCGCTCGTTGTCGGCGATGACCGCGTCGTACGCCGAGCGCAGCCGCGCCTTGTCTTCCCACAGGCCGGGCACCCAGTCGGGGCCCCACTTGAAGCCGGTGGGGAAGTTGAAGTCGTCGCTCAGCACCAGCCGCACCGAGGCGCCGACCTTGCGCGCGGAGTTGTAGTGGCCGGGGAGGTACGTCTCCTTGAGCACGCGCAGGTTGGTCAGGTCGCTCACGTCGACCTCGGTCACCTTCACGGTGTTCGCGAAGGAGTAGCCGCAGTGAATGCCGAGGCACTGCACGCCGCCCGCGTTCGACAGCGGGTACCAGGTGTAGATGCTCGAGAAGACGACGGCCTTGTTGGTGCCGTCCAGGAACATCTCGCGCGGGTAGCCTTCGATGCGCAGCGTGCCCTGCACCGAGGTCTCGTTGGCGGGCCAGCTCTTCACCGCGTGCAGCGTGTTGCCCGAGAGCGCGAAGATGCGCGTGCCGTCGTTCTTCACGAAGTCGGCTTCGTCGACGCCGGCGACCTGGTTGTTGGTGGTCGTGAAGTTCGTCGGAGCGGCGGAGCCGCCGGCCGCGCTCGCCTGCGGAGGACCACCCGCGAGGTCGCCTTCGAGCCCGCCACGGAAGCCCCACCAGCCCCAGCCCGGGATGCCATCACGCTGGGCCTCGAGCTGCGTGCGCATCTGCAACACGGCGGTGTCTTCGAGGTAGGTCTCCAAATCACGGCACGCGTTGGCGCCGTTGAAGGCCTGCAGCGAGACCCGGTTCACCACCGCCGGCGGGTCGGGAATGTCGGTGTTCTTGCCGCAGCCGTTCAGCAGGCTCGCGAGCCCCAGCGCCGTCGCTGCGCCCCGCCATCGATTGGTCCACTTGGTTTTCATGTGTGCTGCCCCCAGAGGGTTGGAGTGTTGGTCCGGCCGAAGAACGACTCGCGGACCTCTCTGTGCGAGCGGTGGGCCAGCGCAAAGTTCGAAGCAAGACGGGGGGTTACAGCGGTCGGCGGCTCTCAGAGTTTTGAGAGGTGGGGGGAGGGCACAGTGGATCTCCGAGCGGTCACTCGTCGGATTCGTCCTCGGCGCGGTGGTGTTCTTCTGTGAGGAGCCCGACGACTCGCGAAGCACCTGAAGCTCGTCGACCTCACGTCATCGGCGCCGTCGTGTCGAGAGGACCGTCGCCGCGGCAGCCAGCGCGCCGAGCACCAGTCCACGCACCGCCACCGCCTCGGCGCCCTCGCCCTTCGAGATGAAGAACACGCAGCCGCTCACCGCCACCGCGCACGCAGAGACGCCCGCGAAGAGGCGCGTCCACATCCACCGCTCTTCACGCGCAGGCCAGAGCTTCTGCGCAGCGAGCACCACGAACACCGCGAGCAGACACACCGGCACGTAGACCCACGCGAAGTCGTCGGTGCCGCCCTGGTCGAGGAAGTTCGACGCGCGCGGGGGCAGCAGCGCCATCACCCACACCGTCACCGCCATCGAGGTGAGCCCGTCGTCGATTTCCGGCGCGACCCGGCCATCGGCGGCGACCGTGCGCAGGGCCAACATCGTCCACAACAGGCCGGTGGTGAACACGCAGCCGAGGAGCAGGGTGACGCCTCCACCCCCTTGCGGCGTGGTGAAGCGCTCGCTCACCACCACGAGGTGCAGCACGCCCACCACCACGCCCACCGCCAACTGCTCTCCCGCTCGCTTCGTCTCGGCGCGCATGCTCACAGCCCCTCGAGGTATTCCGGTGGCAACCGCTCGACCTGTTCGCGCACCCACGCGGCACGCTCGAGGTTCTTCGGCGACAACGCGTTGACCTTGCGCAGGCGCGGCGCCGGCAGCAACACCACCAGCCGCGACGCCTCTTCGGGGTTCACCGCTGTCGCTGACTTGCCGAAGTACTCGCGGCTCGCGAGCTCGACCCCGTACAGCCCGTTGCCGTACTCGGCGATGTTGAGGTGTACCTCGAGGATGCGCTGCTTGCTCCAGCACAGCTCGATGAGCACCGTGAGGTACGCCTCGAGCACCTTGCGTACGTAGCTGCGCGCCGGCCACAGAAAGAGGTTCTTCGCCACCTGCTGCGTCAACGTGCTGCCGCCGCGCTTGCTCTTGCCCTCGATGCGGTCTTCGAGCGCGTCGGCCATCGCCCCGAAGTCGAAGCCGTGGTGCTGGGTGAAGTGTGCGTCTTCGGCGGCCACCAGCGCCCGCACGAGGTGCGGCGAGATGCGGCTGCGGGGCACCCAGAGGTGGCGCAGGTGGAACTTCGCGTCACCCGCGCGCACGGCTTCGAAGCGCCGCTGCAGCATGAACGCAGTGAGGGGCGGGTCGACCCAGCGCATGAGCAGGACGGGCAGCGCGGTCACCGCCACCCACACCAGCGCGAGGCGCACGAGCCAGCGCCGCACCACCCGCCAGCGGGACACCGGGACCTCGCGCGACTTCACTTCTTCACTTCTCGACGGGGCGACCCGCTGCGTTCCACGCCAGCATGCCGCCGACGAGGTTCATCACCTTCGAGAAGCCCAGCTTCGAGAGCGCCTGCGCCGCGTTACCCGAGCGACCGCCGCTGCGACAGACGAAGAGAAGTTCTTCGTCTTTGCTCCAGCCTGGGGCGTGCGCCATCACCGAGCTGAGCGGGACGAGCGTCGAGCCGGCGACGTGACCCAGCTCACCGACGAACTCGTGCGGTTCGCGCACGTCGATGATGCGGTACCCGTGCGCGGGCAAGGTCACGTCTGCAACAGAGATGTCGCGGTAGCCGGCAGGGTGGGGTTGGGACAGTTCGAGGAGCGCCATGCCCTTCACCTGCACCCGCTGCGCACGACTTTCAAGTGATCCAATCTCAAGTTCGACAGGCGCGCGTCGGAGGGTAAGGTCCGTGCGCAATGTCCGAATCCAAGCCGGTCTCGATGCCTCCTCATCTCTGGGAAGCGCTCGAGCTGATGTCTTCCGAGATGGGAGTGCCCGCTGACATGCTGGTCAGTCAGGCGGTCTTCACGCTCGCTCGTCTCAATGGCTACGTCGTGCCCGGCAAGCTGGGTGGCGGCGTCCCCGCGTCCTCGCCCTCCGCGGTCTCTGCGCCCCCGCCGCGCGGCGCTGCGCCTCCTGCGGCTGTCGCGCCGGTGCGCGCCCAGCCGCCGGGCATGAAGGCCCGTCAGCCACCACCGCCTGAGCCTGAGCCTGAGCCGGAACCGGAACCGGAACCCGAAGCGCCGCCCGAAGACGAGGACAACCCGTTCGACGACCCGGCGCCCGAGGGCGACTACGAAGATCCCGCACCCGAGCAGGACTACGACGAGCCGGAACCCGAGCCCGAGCCTGAGCCCGAGCCGCCCCCTCCGCCTGTGCGTGGTGGTGGCAAGGCGAGCCTCACGCTCTTCGTCGCCGGTCGCGACCCGTTCAAGATGGCGGGCGACTCGTTCAGCATCGGCCGCGGCAAGTCGTGCGAGTTCGTCATCGATTCCAACAGGGTCAGCCGCGAGCACGTGCGCATCACCCGCGAGGGTGCTGACTTCGTGCTCGAAGATCTCAACTCCTCCAACGGCACGTTCTTCGGGCCGCAGAAGGAAAAGATCAGCAAGCGGAAGATCAAAGACGGCGACGAGTTCACGCTCGGCACCGAGAAGATCAAGTTCCAGATCCGCAAGTGACCGCTCGGTTTTTCGAGGGCCTCACCCTGCCGCCGCGCGTGCTTTCGCCTGATTGGGGGCGGGCACGCGCGCTGCATCTCCGCTCCCGCATGTTCGCTCGCTCGCTGGTCACCCTCGTTTCGCTCTCGTTCCTCTGCTGTGGCGCCGCAGGTTTCGGAAACCCGCTGTGTGACACCCGCTCGGTGGCTCTCGAAGGCGCGTGCGTGCCCGACGCCTCGAGCCCGCTCGCGTCAGCGCAGTCGTTGCTGGTGCAGGTGCGCGAGAGCTGTGGCTCGGCGTGTGGTCGCAACTCGGTCTTCATGTGCACCGGCGCCCTCGACGGCGGCACCCTGGTGCTCACGGCGTTGCTCAACGAGTGTCGCGACGAGCTGACGGCGTGCCCCGCCGTGTGTCGGCAATCGACCATCGACTGCGTGGTGCCGGCGTTGAGCCCCGGGACGTATCGCGTGGTGGGTGAAGGGCTCACGGCCACCGGTTCACTGGTGGTCAGCGCCGACGCAGGCTCGGTGAGCTGCCGCTTCTGACCTCGGCCCGACCGTCGCTCGTGAAGCGCATGCGCGCGATGCGCTCGGTCACCATGGCGAGATCGAGCTCGGTCAACAGCCCGAGGAAGATTCCCTCGCGCACCACCGCCACGTACGGCACGTCGCGTTCGCTCATCGACCGCCGCGCCGCCTCGAGCCGCTCGCGCGGGTCGATGGACGGCACCTCGCGCTGCATCACGCCCGCCACGTAGCCGCGAGCACCCTGCGTGGTCACCGCGTCGATGAGCGCGCTGCGCGTCACCACCCCCGCGAACCGCCCTGCGTGCTCGACGGCGAACGCGTCCCAGTGGGTGGCGGTCAAGAGCGTCATCGCCTCGCCCAGCGTGGTTGCGGGCGTCAACCGTGGGGCGTACGGGTTCACCGCGTCGCCCACCTGCACGCCGTCGAGCACGTGCGCGATGCGCTGCTCGCGCACCTCCTGGCCGGCGCCGAAGAAGACGAACATCGCGATGATGGACAGCATCGGGTTCGCGACCAGGAGGCCCAGCGCGAAGAGTGCCAGCGCCAGCAGCCGCGCGATGACCGCTGAAATCTTCGTGGCGCGCTCCCCGCCCATCAGCCCCGAGAGCACCGCCCGCAGCACGCGCCCACCGTCCATCGGCAGGGCGGGCAGCATGTTGAACACCGCCAGCACGGCGTTCGACGAGATGAGCATCGCCAGCAGCGTGACCAGCGAGGGGTGCTCGCTGCGGGCGTTGAACAGCGCGTCCTTCACCGCGTCGAACCCCACCGTCCACACGCCCAGCGCGCCGAGCACCACCACCAGCACCACGTTCACTGCGGGCCCCGCGAGCGCGATGAGGAATTCCTGCATCGGGGTCTTCGGCCGCGCACCGAGCCGGGCCACGCCACCGATGGGGTAGAGCGTGATGTCTTTGACGGGGATGCGAAACGCGCGCGCCACGAGCGCGTGCCCGAGCTCGTGCAGCGTCACCGAGGCGAACGTGAGCACCGTCAACACCGCGCCGAACACCGCGCCCTCGAGCCCGAAGCCACCCCACTGAAAGGCCCCCAGGGCCACCACCAGCAGGAAGCTGCCGTGGACCTTCAGGTCGATTCCGGCGACACGCGCGAAAGGCCAGCTCCACATGGGTCTCGATGTAACCGGGCAGCGGCCCTCCGCCATTCCCACCTGCCTGAAGTCAGGGCGCCGGAAAGTGGTAGATCGCCTCACCGTGTTCCGACTTCTTTCTCTGGTGGGCGTGCTGGCGCTCCCCGTCTTCGCGCAGGGCATCACGGTGGCGGTGCTCGACGCCAACGGCGTGTCTGACGCCGCACCCAGGCGCCTGCAGCGCATGACCGAGGCCGCGCTGCGCCAGTCGTCCGGCCTCGCGGTGAGCGAAGGGCCCGCGTGGAAGAAGGGCGCCCCGAAGAGGTGCGGCTCGGCCGACGACTGCGCGCGCGATCTCGCCGCGTCGCTCGGTTCGACGGCGGCGGTGCTGCTCGACTTGAAGCCCGGTGAGGGGAAAGGCGACCGCGTCGCCGTCGAGGTGCAGCTGTGGGTCGACGGAGAGCGCGTCGGCAGCAAGAAGGGCGAAGGTACGCTCGACGGCTTCGAGACCGCGGTGAAGCCGGTCATCGAGGGCCTCCTGCCGGCGTGGGCGCGCAAGGGCTTCGGTGCTCTCCAGGTCGAGCTCGAGCCGGGCGCGGTGCTCAAGGTCGACGGCCGCCTCGTCGGCGCGAAGTCGGGCTCGCTGGTGTCGGTCGTCGCGGGAACGCACCAGGTCGACGTCGTCTTCTCGGGCGGTCATGCGCTCCTGCAGCGCCTCGAGGTGGCCGAAGGCAACCGCGTCAAGGTCGAGGTCACCTCTCCAGCCCAGGCGGTCAACACGCGCCGCCCGACGGGCACCACTGTGCTGCGCGGCGTCAGCTACGGCGTCTTCATCGCCGGCACCGCTGCCATCGCCGGTGGCCTCGTCGCCGGCGCGCTCGGCCGCGGCACGGGCCGCGACCTCTCGAGCTGCATGGGCGACAACCGCACCTGCGCCACGCTCGACTCGGTGCTCGAGAAGCAGGCGCAGGCCGAGGCGTACGCCAGCACCGGCAACGTGCTGCTCGGCATCGGCACCGGCCTCGCCATCACCGGCGCCGGCCTCTTCGTCATCGACGTGCTCGCCAACTGAAGCGCGACCATGGGCCTCTTCACGTCACCTCCACGCATGCTGCTCGTCGGGCTGGTGGTCGGCCTGATGGGGGCCGCGTGTCTCGAGGCGTGGCCACTTCAGGGAGCGTACCGCTGCAGCGTGAGCAGCGCCGACGGCGGTGCGCAGACCTGCCCGCCCGGCTTCGTGTGTGACGATTCCATCTGCTGTCAGCGCGACAGCGAGCTTGGCTGCCCGACGTTGCCCACCACCAGCCGCGGCTGCCGCACCGGTGAGCCACAGGCGTTCTACGAAGACCGCGATCGCGACAACGAAGGCAACGACCGCGTCAGCCGCTTCCTCTGCAAGGCCCCGGTGTCGGGTGGCTGGGTGAAGGTGGCCGGCGACTGCGACGACAACGACTCCAGCGTGAACTCGCGCTCCGCCGAGCAGTGCAACGGCAAGAACGACAACTGCGACCCGGCCGGCCGCATCGACGAAGGGTTGATGCCGCAGGCGACGTACTACCGCGATGAAGACGGTGACGGCTGGGGCGCGTCGAGCGCATCGGTCTCGGCGTGCGTGGCGCCAGTGGGGTACGTGGCGCAGGCAGGCGACTGCGGCCCCTTCGCGCCGTCTCGCAACCCCAACGCCCTCGAGCTGTGCAACGGCATCGACGACGACTGCGACGGCGTGAGCGACCGCACCGAGACGGGCTTCGCCGACGTCGACGAGGGCACCAGCGCCCGGTTCCCGTGCGTCTCGAGCGGGCTGGGCGTGTGTCGGCCGGGCACCTTCCGCTGCGAGGGGCTCTCGGACGGTGGCGTGGCGCGCGTGTGTCAGTCGACCATCACCCGGCCCGCGGCGGGCACGGTGTTCGACAAGTGCGACGGCCTCGACAACGACTGCGATGGCCTGGTCGACGAGCAGCCCGACTGTGGCGGGCCCGAAGACTTCACCGCCACGGGCCTCGTTCGCGGCGCGCGCTTCTCAGCCAACCTCACCACCACCGCGCAGACCAACGGCTGCCTCAAGAACGCGATGGGCGCCTCGTCGGGGTGGAATGAGACGACCGACGCGTGGAGCGACAACGGCGCCAGCTACAACCTGTGGTTCGTCGAGGCGCCCGGCAGCACGGTGTGGGACCTGACGCGGCAGAACCTGAAGCTGCGCCTGCGCCTCAACGTGTCGGGCAGCAGCAACGCGCTGGCCTTCGGCAACGCCGACACGTTCCGCAACCCCGTCGTCTATTTGTGCGGTGACCAGACGGGCGAGCTCATTCGGTACGTGGCGGGCAAGCCCGATGCGGGCGGCGTGGCGCTCGAAGACCGGCCCGCGGTGTTCGACCAGACCTTCCTGCTCAGCTTCGACCAGCCGAAGTGGTTTGCGGGGCGCGGCAGCGGCTTTGACACCGCGCGCGTGCGGCGCGTCGAGGTGCTCATTTCAAGCAACAGCCCTCCATGGAGCGTCACCATCGACCCTCTCAGCGGGTTCGTCCCATGACGCGGGCGTGGTGGTGCGGGGTGCTGCTCGCGTGCTCGGGCTGCTTCACGGCGTGGGACGTGGGCGGCCCCTGGGCGTGCACCGAAGACGGCAAGTGCCCCAACAGCCTCGTGTGCGACGACGGCGTGTGTTGCCAGCCAGGGGCGAACGGCTCTCCTTCGTGCCCGACGTTGCCGGGTGAGAACGGGTGCCCGCTCGGCTCGACGCCCGCGTTCTTCTACCGAGACCTCGACGGTGACGGGGCGGGTGACCCCAACGACTCGCGCAGCTTCTGCCGCCGCCCCGTGAAGGAACGCTGGGTGGTGAACGCGGGCGACTGCAACGACACCGACGTCGGCATCGGCCCCAGCGCGCCCGAGCGGTGCAACGCCGTCGACGACGACTGCAATGGAGAGCTCGACGACGGCCCCGGCCTGCCGCGCATCGCGTGGAAGCGCGACGTCGATGGAGACGGTTTTGGTGACGACTGCCCAACCTGCAGCGTGCTGTCGTGTGAGAAGCCGCCGGGCTTCGTCGAGCGCGGTGGCGACTGCGCCCCGATGGATGCGGGGGCCTTCCCCGGCGCGCCCGAGCTGTGCAACGGCCTTGATGAGAACTGCAACGACCTGCCCGACGACCCGCCGTTCGCCAACGTCGAGAACCCGGCCGGGGGCGATGGCGGCGTCTTCATGTGCAGCACCGGGCAGGGCGGGGTGTGCGAGATGGGCGGCACGCAGTGCGTCTTCACCGCCGCGACCGGTGCGTACGCGCCGGTGTGTGTGCCGAGAACGGTGGCGACGCGCGACGTGTGTGGCAACGCGACCGACGATGACTGCAACGGCAACGTCGACGGGCGCCCCGGCTGTGGAGGGCCGGCGAACCTGCTGACCGAGCCGGGTGTCACCATCGGCGCGCTGGCGTTCCCGCTGGCTGCGTCGAGCGGCGTCGGGTGCCTCAAGGGCAGTGCAGGCGGCACCGGCATGGGCTGGCTCAACCCGGTGTGGATTGGATCCAACCCGGTGCTCCATGTGTGGTGGGCCGAGGCCGCGCCGGGCCAGGCGTGGGACCTCTCGACCGCCACTTCGGCGTACTTCCCCATTCAGACTTCGCCCATCAACCCCGCGAACGAGGGCACGTGGGCCACCGATGCAGGCTCGTTCTCGAACCCGGTGCTGGTGGTGTGCGGGCCCGCGGGTTCGGTGCGGTATGCGCCGTCGGGGAGCGCGCGCATCAGCACCTCGCTGAACCTGCGCATCACGGTGCCCCTGCGCGGCGGCGCGAACTGGACGGTGACGGGGAACGCGGCCGCGGTGCTGCCCGAGGTGACGAGCGTCGAGCTGTGGATGTCGCCTCAGGTTCCAGCCACGGGCGTCGTCACCTTCAACAACATCATGTTGAGCGACGCAGGCACGCCCGGCTTTCGCTGACGTTTCTCACGCCGAGCTTCAGATCTTGTTGCTGTTCTGCGACCGGCTCTGGCGGCACCGAAGCGGTGGTGCACGCCGAAGCCACCAGCAGCGCCCAGGTCAACTCGTGAAGTCGCACCCGGGCATGGTGGCCTACTTCTTCTCAGCAGGCGCAGGGGGGGCCGGGTTCGTCGGCGCGGCGGGCTTTTCCTTCTTCGTGCCCGAGCCCCTGGGGGTCGCCGTCGTCGCCGCGCCGTTGGTCGGAGGTGCTGCCGCGTCACCCGCTGACGCTGCAGGCGCGGGCGCCGGGGCTGGACCTTCGGCGAACGCGGGAATCGAGAGCAGGGCCAACAACGAGAGTGCGGTGCGGTTCATGGGTGGTTCTCCTTCACTGCGAGTGGGCGAGGCCTTCGACGCTGCGTCCCGAAGGCGATTCAGCCGCCGAAAACTGTAGTGCTTCCGGGGCTCTGTGTATCTTCTGCGGTCATGTCTCCTACTCCGGATCTCGTGAAGCGGTTGGAGGCGTGTGTCGGCGTCATCGCGAAGCGGGCCCCGGGCTTCACCCCGAAGCTTGGCATCATCCTCGGCAGCGGGCTCGGGGCGTTCGCCGACTCGCTCGAGAAGCCCGTCGCCATCGATTACGCCGAGCTTCCCGACTTCCCCACGTCCTCGGTGCACGGCCACGCCGGTCGTCTGGTGCTTGGCTCCCGCGGCGGCGTGCCGGTGGTGGCGATGCAGGGCCGGGTGCACTTCTACGAGGGCTACGCGCCCTGGCAGGTCGCCTTCCCCGCGCGCGTGCTGTGCAAGCTGGGCGTCCAACACCTCACGGTCACCAACGCTGCGGGTGGCATCAACGGCGCGTTCAAG
Organism: Archangium sp.; assembly: GCA_044371205.1. Taxonomy (GTDB): domain Bacteria; phylum Myxococcota; class Myxococcia; order Myxococcales; family Myxococcaceae; genus Archangium_A. Next base: position 70,824 of record JBILUC010000026.1, on the reverse strand, counting down.
GTCGGCGATCTGATGGCCATCACCGACCACCTCAACCTCTCGGGCTTCAACCCGCTCGTCGGGCCGAACGTCGAGGCGCTGGGCCCGCGCTTCCCCGACATGAGCCACGCGTACGACCCGGCGTGCCTCGAGGTGCTGCGCGGCGTGGCGAAGGCCGAGAACATCGGGCTGCGCGAGGGCGTGTACGTGAGCCTCTCGGGCCCCAGCTACGAGACGCCGGCCGAGATTCGCATGCTGCGCACGCTGGGCGGAGACGCGGTCGGCATGTCGACCGTGCCCGAGGTCATCGTCGCCTCGCACATGGGCGTGAAGGTGACAGGCATCAGCTGCATCACCAACCTCGCGGCGGGCATCAGCCAGCAGAAGCTCTCGCACGACGAGGTGTCGGAGACGGCGAACCTGGTGAAGGGCACCTTCACGAAGCTCATCGGTCGATTCCTCGACGCGGTGGCCCAGAAGGTCTGAACGGTTTCGAGCAACCCTGAGGTGAAAGCGATGGCCGACAAGAAGAAGAGCAAGCAGCAGCCTTCAGACGATGAGCGCCGCGACAGCCCGCGCGTGCCGATGAGCTTTCTGGTGCGCGACGTGGGCCTGCGCGACGGCGAATGGGAAGAGCGAGAAGGCGACCTCTCGCTCGGTGGCATCTCGTGGCGCGGCAAGACGGCGCCCCACGGAACCGAGGTCGACGTGCGCTTCCGCCTGCCGTTGGTGCCGAAGGAAGTGCGGGCGCGCGGTGAGATTCTGCGCGTGAAGGCCGCAGGCGTGGGCATCGACTTCCACCTGCGCTTCACCGAGCTCGACGTGCGCAGCGAGCTGGCCATCGCGCGCTTCCTCGACGATTGGATCGCCAAGTCGAAGAAGTGACACACAGCAGATTCTGAAAATGAAACGGGCCGGTGAGCTTCAACTCACCGGCCCGCGTCATGTCAGCGTGCTGGCTGCCTTACGGGCAGGTGCAGGCGTTGGCCGTCGCGGCGGAGTTCTTCGGCGTGGCCGCGGCGCCCACCGTGAAGTCCGTCGAGTTGGTGCCCGTGTCGGTGCACGCCATGCCGTTGCGCGTGGCCATCGTGGTTCCAGTCAGCGGCCCGCTCACCGTGCCCTCGAAGCAGTCGGCCGTGCCGTACCCGAAGAAGTCGACGACCGACGCGTTCGACGTGGGGCAGCCGCCCGTCAGCGCCGTGGTGGCGCTCACGAGTGCGATCTTGCCGTTGGTGCCGCTCAGGTTCGAAGGGCTCGCGGGTGCGCTGTCGGGCGTGGGGATGGCAGTGCCGCCGTTGGTCGAAGCCAGACCCACGAGGTGGTACCCGCCCGCAGCGATGCTGCCGGTGAGGGCGTTGACGGCCCACGACGTGCCCGTGGCCGAGGCGTACTGAATCGACCAGCCGGTGAGCGAGACCGATGCGCCCGTGCGGTTGTGCAGCTCGACGAAGTCCTGGTTGAAGGGGTTCGACGCGCTGTTGCCACCGAAGACGGCGCTGATGACCACGCCCGGCATGCAGACCGCGCCGGCCGCGCCCGTGAAGGTCGTCGAGTTCGAGCCCGTCGGCACGCCGGTCCCACGGAGGTCCTTCAGCGAGGAGTCGACGACGACCGTGTAGGTGGTGCCGCCGGTCTGCGCCGCGGTGGTGAGCGACACCGAGCGCGCCGCCGACAAGGTGGCGTTGCTGACCGCAAGCGAGCCGCCGCCCGTCGCCGTCACGGTGAACGAGCCGGCGTCGAGCGTCAGGCCATTGAGGTCGCGGCTGAAGGCGACCGAGACCGCGGTGTTGGAAGTCGCGTTGGCTCCGAGAACGGACGGACCGGGGCAGCTGATGTTGCTCAGCTCGCCCTGTGCGAAGGCCGAGGGCTGCGCCGAGTTGAAGAAGCGCCACAGCGGGGTGCCCGTCACGGTGAAGGTGCAGCCCGGCCCGAAGAACTGCGCATCGGTCAGCGCCGAGGGCAAACGCAGGCGGAGGTTGGTGCCCGCGTCAGGCGTACCGGCCGTCTGCACGTTCACGCCACGGAAGCCGCCGCCGATGGACACGGGCTCGGTCGTCACGGTGCCGGTGAGGCTGATGCGCCGGCTCTCGAAGCTGTCGATGTTGGTGGTGACCAGGAAGTCGGTGTTGCTCGCCGACGCCGTCAAGCCAGACACCGGGTTGCCGCTCGACGACTTCGTCACGCTGTTCACGGCCACGACGGTGCGCACGCCAGAGAGCTTCGTCACGGTCAGCACGTCGATGTCGACGAGGTCACCCACGGCAAAGGGGCCGCCGCTCGTGGTCGCCGGGTTGAGGGCGATGAAGAGCGCTGCGCCGTTCTGCGTGCCCTGGACGAAGAAGCCGGCCGGGTCACCCGTGCCTGCATCAGCCACGAGAGGCTTCAAGTAGGTCACCAGGGCGCCGCGGATGGTGAGGCCCACCGCGCCGCCGTCGGTGATGGTGTCGGCCGCAACGCGAACAGCCGTGATCTGCTCGTCGATGGTGCCTGCGTCGACCGTGCCGCCGCCGCCACCGGTCGCCGCACCGCCGCCAGTCGCCGCACCGCCGCCGGTCGCCGAGCCACCGCCCGTCGCAGAGCCACCGCCCGTCGCCGCACCGCCGCCGGTCGCCGCACCGCCGCCGGTCGCAGAGCCACCGCCGGTCGCAGAGCCACCGCCGGTCGCAGAGCCACCGCCCGTCGCCGAGCCACCGCCCGTCGCCGAGCCACCGCCCGTCGCCGCGCCGCCACCGGTCGCCGCACCGCCACCCGTCGCCGCACCGCCACCCGTCGCTGCACCGCCACCCGTCGCCGCACCGCCGCCCGAGCCACCGCCACCACCGGTTGCACCACCACCACTTCCGCCCGTCGAGCCCGCGTCAGGGAAAGGGCTGCCCGCGACGCACACGCCGACATCGCAGGTGTATTCCTTCTTGTCCTTCGCGGCCTTCGCGGCGCAGTCGAAGGTGTCGACGCACTCGGGCGCACAGCCCGTCAGCAGCAGGGGCAGCGCAGCGACCGCGCCCAGAACGACGAAACGGAGTGACTTCATGGATTCTCCCGGGAAGAGGTGAACTGATTTCGCTCTACCGCATCCCAGCTCCGGGGCGGACGTGAAAGCAGTGACGACTTCGTCACATCCCGAGGCGCTCGAGCGCGCGCGCGGTGGTGTCTCCGTCGAGCAACACCACCAGCCAGCCCGTGAACGTCGGGGCGTTGGTCGACGTGAAGTTCGCCGCCAGAACCGTCTTTCGCTCGTCGTCGCTCGGGGGCCCCACCAGCTCGCTGACCGTGCCGGTCTTCAAGGTTGGCGTCGAGGGCAACAGGTTGGTGTGCACCAGCGTGCCGATGGCAGACAGGCACGCCGACGCCACGATGTTCGCCGCTTCACTCAACGCTGCAGCCGCCGACGACGAGAGTGGGCCCGAGACGCCGGGGCGCGCGAGGAGGCGCTGCCCGAGGCGCTGCGCGTCCTGCTCCCGCAGCACCCACCACAGCTCGCCCCTGAGCTCTCCCTCGATGCCGAAGGTGGCCGACTGAATCTTCACGTCCTTGCCGCCGAGCAACCAGCCGAGCTGGTAGCGGTTCGCCGAGAGCACCACCGGCACGTCGACCAGCACGCCCACGTCGCCCACGAGGCGCGCGAGCATCGAGGCGGCGCCAGCGCTGCCCATGTTGGCCACTTCCCGCAGCGCGTCTTCCTGGCGCTCGCTGAGCAGTGACGGGTTCACGCGTCACCTCCCGCCGCCCGCAGGGGCGTCACCGCCGGCTCGAGGCGCGACACGTCGAGAATGAAGACGGGTCGACCGCTGCCCAGCACCGTCACGCCGGCGAGGCCACGCACTTGATCGAGCGGCTTTCGCAGCGCCTTGAGCACGACCTCTTCCTGTCCCATCAGGCCGTCGACTGCCAGCGCCACGCGACCCTCGTCAGTCTCGACCACCACGAAGGGTGACGGCGCGGCCACCTCATGCGGTCGGCCGGGTACCCCCAACACCACCGAGAGCTCGTACACCGGCACCACGCTCGCCCCGAACTGCAGCACCGGCAGGTCCTGGCTGTGCGAGAGCGAGGTGCGCGGCAGCTCGACCACGCCCGCCACCTTGGCGATGGGCAGGCCGTAGACGTCATCGCCCACGCTGACCAACAGCAGGTTCACCATCGCCACCGTGAGCGGCAGCGAGAGACGGAAGATGGTGCCAGCCCCCTTGCGGGAGATGATTTCCAGGGTGCCGCCCACGGCCTCGACCGCACGCTTCACCGCGTCCATGCCGACGCCGCGACCCGAGATGTCGGTGACGGTGGTGGCCGTCGAGACGCCAGGCGCCGTCGAGAGCAGCAGCGCCTCGCGCTCGCCCAGGCCCTTCGCCTCGTCGACCGTGATGAGCCCGCGCTCGATGGCGACGCTCTTGAGGCGCTCCACGTCCATCCCGCGGCCGTCGTCTTCGACGTCGAGCACCACGCGGTCAGACACGCGCCGCACCGAGAGCTTGACCGTGCCGCGCGGAGGCTTGCCGCGCATGCGCCGCTCTTCGGGCGGCTCGATGCCGTGGTCGATGGCGTTGCGCAGCAGGTGCAGCACCGGGTCGTTGAGCTCATCGACGATGGCGCGGTCGAGCTGCACCTCACTGCCCGCGATGCTCAGCTCAATCTCACGCCCCCGACGTCGCGCGATGTCACGCGCCGCGCGCGGGAGTCGATCGGTGATGACGGACAACGGCGTCATGCGCGCTTCCATCACCTTGTCGTGCAGGCCGCGCACCAGGCCGTGCAGGCGATCGACCGAGGCGTTCAACGTCGCGCGCGGGTCTTCGGGCAACGAGCGACCGACCTCGCGCACCCCTGCCGTGGCAAGGAGCAGCTCACCGGCGAGGTCGAGGAACTCGTCGAGCAGCTCGGTCTTCACCCGCACCGTGCGCGGCGGTTCCTGCCCGACGACGCGCGTCTCGTCTTTTTCTTCGGTGGCCGCAGCGGGCACCGGCGGAGGCGCCGTCACGCGCCCCAGCTTCACCAGCGTCACGTCGGCGACCTGGCTCACCGTCTTCTGAATGCCGGCCTCGGGCTCGCTGGTCTCGAGCTCGACGGCGAAGGTGCCGCCGGGCAGCTTGCCGGCCTTCACCTCTTCGACGCTCGGCGTACAGCGGAAGACGTTGCCCAGCGTGGCGAGGCGCTTGTACGCCAGGAAGCCGCGCACCCCGGGCTGCGCCGACGAGGGGGCGATCTTCAGCTCGATCGACCAGCGCGGCGGCAGCAGCGACTCGGGCGTTGGTGCGCTCTCGACCATCGGCGCGGGCGGCGGCGCGAACGGCAGCGGCGTGGTGCCCGGCCGCATCGACTGTGTGGCAGTGATGAGCTGCGCGATGAGCGCCGCGTTGTCGGGGAAGGGCCCTGTCGTGGACGCGGCCTTGACGTGCACGGTGAGCGCGTCGACGGCCTGCAACACGAGGTCGGCGACGCTGCGATCGAACCGGTAGGGCGAGGTGCGCAGGCGGTCGAGCAGGTCTTCGAGCTTGTGGCCCAGCGCGGTGGTCGCCTCGAAGCCCATCGAGCCGGCCATGCCCTTGACCGAGTGGGCGTGGCGAAAAAGCGAGTCGATGGCCTCGATGGTGACGGGCTGGCTCTCGAGGCGCACCAGTTCCTGGCTCAGGGCGTCGAGGTGCTCGGTGGCCTCGCTCACGAAGAGCGTGGTGTACCGGGACGTGTCCCACTGAGTCGCCATGGAGCGGGCTCGCCTCCTCGATTCACACCTTCGCTACCACGGGCGCTACTCCGGACGAGTCAGCCCTCGCCGAGGACTTTCTTCACGACGGCGAGCACGTCTTCAGCGCGAGGCGGCTTGACGATGAAGTCGACGGCGCCCGCCTCGATGGCTTCCATCACCATCGTTTCCTGGCCCAGGGCGCTGCACATGACCACCAGCGCCCGGCCATCACCCCGCAGAATTTCGCGCGTGGCGTCGATGCCGTTTCGGTAGGGCATGACGAGATCCATCGTGACGAGATCGGGCTTCAGCTCCTTGTACTTCTCGACTGCCTCGACGCCATTGCCAGCCTCGCCGACGACGGAGAACCCGCCGGCCGCGAAGATGTCCTTGATGATGTCGCGCATGAAGACGCTGTCATCGACGACCAGCACACGCTTGGACATGGAAGTCATCTGGCGAGACCCTACCCATTACCGAATGAGGCGGCTACCGCCGCGTCGAGGCCCTGCACATCGAGCACCGATGCGGGTTGATCTCCGACGCGCGTCAGGCCACGCACCAGCGCGCTCGCCTGCGACGCCACCCGCTCGACGAGCTCGATGGCCTCGATGCCGTCGACCTCACTGACCAGCAGCCCCAGGTCGCGTCGGCCCAGCTCGAGCAGCACAATCTTCCCGGGGCTCACGGCCTCGTCATCGACCTTCAGCAGCCGCGCCAGGTCGACCACCGGCACCACTCGACCGCGCAGGGTCATCACGCCCTTCACCTCGGCGCTGGCGTGGGGCACGCGGGTGTAGTGCCGAGGGGCGATGATCACCTCGCGCACCGCGTCGAGCGGCAGCGCGTACCGGTCTCTGCCCACGTGGAAGAGGACGTGGCGCACTCAGCCCCAGGTGCGGCGCACGTTGATGGCGTCGGCCATGAGCGTGTCGAGGTCTTCGGGCTTCATGCGCTTGCCCAGATGGAACACCATCGTCTCGCCGACCACCTCGAGCACGATGTTCTTCTCGGCCAGCCGCGAGAGGGCCTCGCGAACGCGCGGCGACATGAAGTGCCGCAGCTGCTGCTCGTCACCCGCGGTCTGCAGCACGAAGGCCTTCGAGAACGTCGGGTCGTCGTCGAAGTTGATGTCCTGCCCGCCGAAGAGCTTGCCCAGCGAGTCGAAGAGGGCGCGCTGGCGACGGCAGAAGAATTGCGGAGCGTTCTTGCCGGGGGTGGTGAGCACGCACACCGTCTGGTTCCACACGGTGCGGTGTTTCCCGCTGCCGGTCGTGTACTGGTAGTCGACGAGCCGCACGCTGCCGATGTCTTTCGCGCCGCGCATGAGGTTCCTCACGCGCTTGCTGTGGCCCTGATTGAAGAGCTTGAACTGGTTGAGCTCTTGAATGAGCTGCGGCCGCTCACCCTCGAATTGAAAGCCGTGGCTCTGCGCCCAGGCCGTCATCGCCTCGGTGCGCTTTTTTTCCACCAACCACGCAATGTAGATGATGCCACCAATGAGGGCGACGAAGCCCCCAATCATCACGACGGGCAGGAGCTTTTCCATGGCCGCGGATGATGCCTGATCAGCGGCGAACTGCACTCACTTGCTGAAGAGCCGCAGCGACACCCCCGCCGCGGGCCTTGAAGACGAGCGCGGGGCTCGGGGCGGTGAAGCGCCAGCCGGCGGTGGCGGTGCCGCGGGCGAGCCAGAGCCCGTCGTCGCTCGAGAGGGTGAAGAACAGCGTCGCGGCCGTGAGGGGCGTGACGTCGTGCACGACCCGCTGGTCGAGCTGCCGCAGGCGCCAGGCCGCGGTGACGCCGAGGGTCACGTGGAAGCGGTTGCTCGTCGAGCGCAGCGCGTCGAGCAGCATCGAGAGGAGCACGGGCTCGAAGACCCAGTCGCTCCCTTCGGACCGACGGCGCTCGTTGCGCGCGAGCGCGGTCATGAAGCTCACGTCGAGCGGGAAGGGCACCTGCACCGGCGGCGTGAAGGGGGACAGGAGCACGCCCTCGCGCACGTGCCGGCGGAAGACGCCCCGGCCTTGAGGCGCAGCCGCTGCGGAGACGCCCCGCGCCCGGGGTCTGCCGGCTCGAAGAACAACTTCTCACCCTGCACCGACGCGCTGAGGTGGTGAAAGCCATCGCGGTCGAGCGTGAACTCGCCGCGGGCAGCACCGCCGTCGTCTCGTTCGCACCGAGGAGCACACCGACGAGGGGCAGGAGCATGCGGCCGCCACCGTCCACGGCGCGTGCCACCTGCAGGCCCTCGAGCGCGCGCGAGGCGGCTGCGCACGTTTCTGCCCAACGGGCTGGCGACTCGCAGTACACGAGCGGGCCATGCGCACCCTCGCTCTGATCACCGTCCTCGTCGCAGCGCCTTCGTTCGCTCAAGGGTTGTTGCCGGGCGAGCAGCTGAGCCGCCTGACCCTCGGCGCCGAAGACCCGGCGAAGATGCTCGTGTTGCCCCCGCTGCCGCCGTCGGCGCTGGGCGGCCCCGCGCTGGTCGACCCGAACCTCGCCGTGCACCTGCGCCTGGTGGCGATGGAGATTCGCCTGCTCAACACGATGCGGCCCAGCCTCGCCGCACCGCTGACGGTCACCATCATCGGAGGGGTCGCCGCGCTGGTCGGCCTCAGCTCGTTGTTGCTCGGGGTCGGTGGTGGCTACACCTTCGTCATCATCGGCATCGTGATGCTCATCGGGTCGGCGGCGCCGCTCCTCATCGGCGGCATCTGGTTGGGCGTGGTGGTGGCGCAGAACACGTCCATCACCCGACAAATCTCGAAGCTCGAAGAAGAGCAGCGCGCGCTGGCAATGGCGTCGGTCAGCGCGGCGCCCGTCGACCTGCCAACGCTTCGACTCGCCACCTTCTGAGCCGTCGATGTCGGGCGGCGCGCGGAGGCTCGGTTCCTTCCTCGGGGTGCTCCTCGGCGTGTTGGTCGCGTTCGAGGCGCTGTGTCGCGCGCAGTCAGACGGGCTGGGCGCCATCGCCCACCGCGTGCACTTCAAGCTCGCGCTCTTGAAGCAGAAGGGCCCCGTCGACTTCGTCACGCTGGGCAGCTCGCGCAGCAACGACGGCCTCGGGCCCGCACTGCTTGGCCTCGGCGTGGGCTTCTCGGCCTCGACCCCGTCGACCTCGTTGCCCTCGCTCGAATACTTCGCTTCGCACCTCGGCCCGCAGAAGCGCGTGCTGGTCGAGGTCTCGCGGCCCACCTTCAACCCCGCAGTGATGGACGACGTGGTGGTGCCGCCACCGGGCGCCTTCGAAGGCGACCCCGTCGGCGCGTGGCTCTCGTCGCACTCCGCGCTGCTGCGGCTGCGGCGCGCCTTCGCGCTCGAGAACCTGCCGCGCGTCTTCGCGTTGCTCTTCGCTTCGCGCTTCGACGGCTCGGAATGGTTTCGCTCGCGCCAGCTGCTCGAGACCTTTCGCGACGACGCGCCGCCGCCCGACGTGCACGACGACGCGGCGTGGGTGCCGTTCGCGCACGACCTGACGCAGGGGAGCACCCTCGACGAAGACGGCGCGCGCGTGGTCGCGGGCTACGAGCGGCTCGTCGCGTCACTGCGCTCAGGCGGGGCGCAGGTGGTGCTGATGGCGCCTCCGCTGGGGCTGGGGTGGCGCAGCGAAGAGTGCACGCCCGCGTTCAACGAGCTGCGCCGGGAGGTCGCCCGTCGCACGCAGGCCCCCTTGCTCGACTTCACGTGCGCCGAGGTGAGCGAGGCGTGGTTCCTCGAAGGGCAGCACCTCTCGTCGCCGGGCCGCGCGAAGTACTCGCAGGTGCTGGGGGAGGCCGTGCGTGCTCTTCCATAGCGCCACCTTCCTCGTCACCGTCTCGCTGCTGGTGGTCGCGTTCTGGTTGACGCCGAGTCACAGGCTTCGCCTCGTCTGGCTCTTCGCCGCGAGCGTCGTCTTCTACGGCTGGTCGCACTGGCCCTCGGTGTTCCTGCTGCTGGGCAGCATCGGGGTCAACTACGCGCTGGGGCGGCAGTTGGGGGGCGCGCCCTCGAAGCGGCTGCTCTCGCTGGGCATCTCCCTCAACCTCTCGCTGCTGCTGTACTTCAAGTACGCGCGCTTTCTCGCCGACCAGGTCATCTCGCTCGCCGCCGCGCTGGGCGTGACGCTGGCGGTGCCGAAGCCCGCAGCATGGGCCCCGCTGGGCATCTCGTTCTTCACCTTTCAGATGGTGGCGTACCTGGTCGACGTGCACCGCAAGCAGCTGCCCGCCGAGAAGGACCTGCTCGTCTTCGCGGTCTTCAAGTCGTTCTTCGCGCAGCTGGTGGCCGGACCCATCGTGCGCGGCAGCGAGTTCCTGCCGCAGCTCAAGCAGAAGGCTCCGTTCGATGCGTCGCAGCTGCACCGCGGGGTGTGGCTGGTGCTGTTCGGGCTCTTCCTCAAGGTCGGCGTGGCCGACGTCATCGGAGACTTCGTCGACTTCGCGTGGAAGGACCCTGCGACGCTCGGCATCAACAACGCGTGGCTCGCGGTGTACGCGTACGCGGCGCAGTTGCTGGCCGACTTCTGGGGCTACTCGACGATGGCGGTGGGGCTGGGGCTCTGCTTCGGCCTCGTGCTGCCGGTGAACTTCTTGAACCCCTACGGCGCGAGCACCCTGCGTGAGTTCTGGAGGCGCTGGCACATCACGCTCTCGGTCTGGCTGCGCGACTACCTGTACATCTCGCTCGGTGGAAATCCCGCGAGGTCGCGACGAGTGGTGACCGGCGACAGCAGCACCGTCGACGGTCGCGCACGAGGCGACCGAGCTGAGGTGCCGGGCGTTTCGAAAGCCCGCGCGGCGTTCAACCGCATCGTGACGATGGCTCTGGGAGGGTTGTGGCACGGGCCGGGGTGGAACTTCATTCTCTGGGGCGTGCTGCACGGCGTGTGGATGGACGTGGAGCTCGCCACCGAGAAGCTGCGCGCGAAGTGGCCGAAGGCGCTGATGTGGTTCATCACCTTCCACGTCGTCGTCTTCTTGTGGCTGCCCTTCCGCGCGCCGTCGATGTCGTCGCTCGCGACGCTGGTGGGCCGGCTCTTCAACGCCCCGTGGGACATCAACACCCCGACCCAGACCGCGGTGCTCACGTTCGGCTTTCTGCTGTTGCAGCAGCCGCTCTTCGCGCTGGTGCGAGACGACAGGCCCTCTTCGTTGCGGCGCGGCCTCGAGTGGGCCCTCATCGCCGTGATGCTCTGGCTGTTGCTCGCCTACGGCAACGCCCGGCAGGACTTCATCTACCGCGTGTTCTGACGAAACCGTTCAGCGCGGAGCGGGTTCCCCCGGCGGTGCGCAGGGGCAGGGCCCGCGCGCTGTGACCTGGCAGGCGAGCGGCGCAGTCTGCTCAACGCCGCACCAGGCTTCGCAGCGTCGGCAGCGCCGCGCCCTTCACCGTGTCGAGCCGTCTGGAGTGCCCGACGGGCCGCGGGCTCCACCCCAGCCGCGTGCGCAGCTTGTGGTTGAGCTGCATGGCGTGCATCCACCGCCGGGTCTCTTCGGTCTGGAAGAAGAACGAGAGCGAGATGGAAATGTCTTCGGCGCCGTTCTTCAGGGCTTCCACAGCGGCTTCGCCTCCTCGCGGTGCATGTACGACTCGCACTCGGCTGCGGGCACCACCTCTTCGTTGAAGTTGGGGAAGACCGCGACTTTCTTGCTGCCGCGAATCTGCATCAAGAAGTTCGAGCACCGGTCGAAGTGAAACGGCGTCATCGCGTTGGGCGAGGCGATGAACAATGCGCGGCTCGGTGATGCGCGTCTGCGGCTCGCACGCCCTCGCGTCCGAGCGACTCGACACCTCTGCCGCGTGGTTGAGCGGCCGGCTCAAGGTGGGCGGCAACTTCAGGTACCGAGGGTCAACGCGCGGAGCATGGGGCCGTGAATACTCGACGAGGGTCAGTCGTTGCCCTTGATGCAGGCGATTGGCTTGAGCCGCCGTTCGACCTTCGCCAGGCCCGCGAGCTCGACCGCTCCGAGCACCTGCTCGAGGTCTTTGTAACAGGGCCCCGATTCGTCGAGCGGCGTGTTGCGGGTGTTGAGCACCACGCCGAGCTTCCCCATGCGCAGGTCGGTCGTCTTCTGGTCGAGCTGCTTCCTGGCCTGCGTGCGCGAGAGCCGGCGGCCCGCGCCGTGGTTCACCGAGTAGAGCGAGTCCTTCGCTGCCTCCTGCGCAAAGAGAATCGCGCTGCCCGTCTCCATCGAGCCGGGAATGAGAATGGGGTGGCCCGTCTCTTCCCACTTCGTGCCTTCGAGCTCGGCGTGCCCACCGGGGAACGCGCGCGTGGTGCCCTTGCGCGCCACGAAGCGACCGCCCTCGCGCTGAATGAGGTTGTGGGAAATCTCGTAATAGACCTCGGCCTCGCCGCCGAAGACGTGCTCGAGCGCCTCGCACACCGCCTCGCCAATCAGCAGGCGGTTCACGATGGCGAAGTTGGCCGCCATGTTGTGCAGGTTCCAGTACGCGCGGCCGATGGGCGACTCGGCGTCGAACCAGATGTGGTCTTCGCTCTTGCCGGTCAGCCCCAGCAGAAACGCGCCCTCGACGAAGAACTTCTTCGCGATGTTCCACCCGAAGCCGCGCGAGCCGGTGTGCAGCATCACCCACACCTTGCCGTCCTGGTCGACCTGCATCTCGCAGAAGTGGTTGCCGCCGCCCAGCGAGCCGAGCTGCGTGCGCTTGCCCCACGCCACGTCGGGAATGTCGAACGAGTCGTCATCGACCGGAATCGCCATTCGCTCGGTGACGCCGTGGCCGCGACCCAGCGCCTTTGCGCCGTGACGGACAATCTCATTCATCTTCTTGATGACGCCCTTGCCCGCGCCGGGCTGGCCGATGCCCACGCCGATGCGACGCACGACCTCGTCAATCCACATGCGGCGCTTCTCTTTGTCGGCCACGTCTTCGGCGGTGAGCGAGGTCTTCAGCTGCACCATGCCGCAGCCGATGTCGTACCCGGCCGCGGTGGGCAGCAACGTGCCCTCGGTCTCGATGGCGGTGCCGATGGGCACGCCGTAGCCGACGTGGCAGTCGGGGGTCAGCACGACCCGCGTCGCGCCCGGGAAGCTGCACGCGTTCACCACCTGGGCGAACACGCCTTCTTCCACGCCGCTGCCGCCGTCGGGCCCGAAGAGCAGTTCGTCGGACAGAAAGAGGTGTGCGTCACAGCGCATGGTCTTCTTCTTCGGCAACACCCAGTGGCCCGGGCCCGCCTGTTCCAGCGTTTGCTTCCAGCTCATGGGTGTTCTCCGTGTGCCTCCGCGGACGGGTGGGCGCGCACTGTCTGACCGACTGTAGGAGACTCGCGGCGGGGGGGTCCTCGAGCTGAGCCCGGGGCGGGTGTTGATTCGCATCGCTGGAGAGGTGCCGCCCGTCGAGCTCGTCAACCTGCAGGACGAGGCGATCGCCACGAACGCGGAGACGCAGGAGATTGCCTTCTCGGAGAACTCCGCGCCCATCCCGCCGTCGAAGGTCCCGCGGTGACCCGCTCAGGGCTTGAACCGCTTGACCCAGCGCAGCCGGTACATCGGCTCGAAGTCGCCATCGAGGGACCACAAGACCGCGCCGCGCTCAGCCGCACAGGCAGCGATGAGCAGGTCGCCCATGCCGAAGCGAAGGCCTTGCGCCGCGGCTTTGAGCACCCATCGCTCTGCGAGGGCCCACGTGTCTGCGGATGGAGTGAGTGACTCGAGCGCTGAGAGCGTTCGGTGCAGGACAGAAACGGTGTGCGCGCCCGCGCCCGAGAGCAGCTCGACCCGCACCGGCAGAGGCAGGAGCACCACGTCGTCATCGAGCAGCCGCTCCAGCGTCGGCCGCGTCGGGCTCTTCGCGTCACGGAGGAAGGACACCCAGACCGAGGTGTCGACGACGATCACTTCCGTCTCCGTCGAGAACGCTTGAGGTCGACCTCGAGCACGACCTTGCCGGCGAGGCCTTTCAATTCGTCAAGACGACGACGACGCAAGAGCTCGCGCAGCGCGTGCACCACGGTGTCGGTCTTCGACTTGAACTGCAGCGACCGCATCGCTTCGAGCATGAGGTCTTCAGGGAGATCGAGCGTGGTGCGCATACGAATGAGGGTGAAACGTATGCCTGGAGATGTCAACCCGGCGTCACTGCAACGACTGCACGACCAGCCGGTAGACCTCTTCGGAATCCTGCAGGCCGTTCACGCCGTCATGCTCGAGCCCGTTCACGAGGATGTGGTTCGCCCCCTCGAGCTCCGAGCTCGACTGGGGCACGGTGTCGTCGCTGTCGCTCAAGATGCTCGTCCACGCGGTCGGGCGCGGCGTCGCTGGCGTCGCGTTGAGGTCGGCAAGAAAGGTGCCCGACGAACACCATTCCGGCCACACGCAGATGGGGATGGGCGCCGTGCAGGGATTGCGCAAGCCGTGATGCATCGTTCCAGGTGACGTGTAGACCGACACGCGCCCCGTGCCGCCCAGCGACTTCACGAAGGAGCGCGAGCTCAACCCGCCCATGCTGTGCGCGACGATGGCGATGCGTCGGGCGCCCAGCGCTTCGAGCTCGCCCACCCACGCGTCGAGGTGTCGTGCATTCGTGGTGTTGCAGCCCCAGCTGGGGTTCTTGAAGGTGCGCGCGACCGGGCGCTCTTCGGGCCAACCGTCGGCTTTGAAGCGCTCGCGCATCACGTCCCAGTTGGCGCCGGAGCCGTTGATTCCGTGCACGAAGACGATGCCGTCGATGGGCGCGATGCCTCCGTCTTCGAGGCCCGCATCTGGCAGCTCTCCGCCATCCACGATGGGCACAGCTCTTCCACAGGCGACGAGCGCAAGAAGTGCGGCCAACGCTGTAGAACGAATCGACATGCCACCGAAGCTGCCTCAGGAGCACTCGAACCGCGAGGTGAGCACCGGCCTGACGAGCGCCGACGCCGCCCGGCTGCTGAAGGAGCACGGGCCCAACGAGCTGCGTCGCGAAGAAGGCACGCACCCGGCGCTGATCTTCCTCGCGCAGTTGAAGAGTCCGATGATCATCCTCCTTGGGGTGGCCGCGGTCGTCTCGGGCGCGCTCCGCGAGTGGCCGGAAGCCATCGCCATCATCGCCATCGTGGTGCTGAACGCTGTCGTCGGCTTCGTGCAGGAATACCGCGCTGAGAAGGCGGTACACGCCCTGCGCAACCTGACCGCGCCGCGCGCCCGGGTGCTGCGCGACGGCCAGGCCACGATGCTGCCCGCGAGCGAAGTGGTGCCCGGTGACGTGGTGTTGCTCGAGAGCGGTGACATCGTCGCCGCCGACGCCCGGGTGCTCGAGGCGCACGTGCTCGCCACCGTCGAGGCCACGCTGACGGGCGAGTCGATGCCGGTCGAGAAGAACGTCACGCCCAGCGCTCCCGACGCGCCGCTCGCCGAGAGAAAAGACCGCCTCTTCATGGGCACCTCGGTCGCCACCGGCTCGGGCAGGGCGCTCGTCGAGGGCACCGGGAGCAAGACCGAGCTGGGCAAGATTGCCCACCTCCTCTCGACCGCCACCGAACAGCAGACGCCCCTGCAGCAGCAGTTGGAAAAGGTCGGGCGCTCGCTGGTGTGGCTGTGCCTGGGCGTGGTGGCCATCGTCGCGGTGCTCGGCCTGTTCCGCGGGGTGCCGCCGCTCGAGCTGCTCGTCTCGTCCATCTCGCTCGCCGTCGCCGCGGTGCCCGAGGGCCTGCCCGCCATCGTCACCATCGCGCTCGCGCTGGGCGTGCAGCGCATGGCTGCTCGCAAGGTGCTGGTGCGCAAGCTGCCCGCCGTCGAGGCGCTCGGCAGCACCACCATCATCTGCACCGACAAGACCGGCACGCTCACCCGCGGCCAGATGTCGCTGCGCGAGCTGTGGTGCTCGGGTGACGTGAACGAGCCTGAGCTGTTGCGCATCGCTGCGAGCTGTTGCGACGCCGAGCTCACCGACAAGGGCGGGGTGGGTGACCCGACGGAGGTCGCCATTCTCGAGCGCGCCCGCCTCGCCGGGCTCGAGCGCCCCGAGCTCGAGAAGAGCAACCCGCGCCGCCGCGTCTTCCCCTTCGATGCCGAACGCAAGCGCATGGCCATCGAGCGCGCCGATGGGGTGCTGTACGTGAAGGGCGCCCTCGAGCTCCTCTTGCCGCTGTGCACCGCAGGCACCGCGCAGGCGCTCGAGCAGAACACCGCGTTCTCGAAGCGGGGGCTGCGCGTGCTGGCCGTCGCGGTGCGGCGCGACGTGAAGCCCGACGAGAAAGACCTCGAGCGAGACCTGACGTTGGTGGGCCTGCTGGGGCTCGCCGACCCTCCGCGCCCGGAAGCGGTGGAAGCCATCGCCCAGGCGCGCCTCGCGGGCATCCGCGTGGTGATGATGACCGGCGACCACCCCACCACCGCCGAGGCCATCGCGCGCGAGATGAAGCTCATTCAGCCCGACGAAGGACCTGAGGGCTTCGTGTTCGCGCGCGTCACGCCCGTAGACAAGCTGCGCATCGTTCGCGACTTCAAGGCGAAGGGTGAAATCGTCGCGATGACCGGCGACGGCACCAACGACGCGCCCGCGCTGAAGGAAGCGCACGTCGGCATCGCGATGGGCATCGCCGGCGTCGAGGTGACCCGCGAGGCCGCCGACCTGGTGCTCGGCGACGACAACTTCGCCTCGATCATCGCCGCGGTGAAAGAAGGCCGCGGCATCTACGACAACATCCGCCGCGCGCTGGTGTACCTGCTGGGCGGCAACGTCGGCGAGCTGCTGGTCACCTTCGTCGCGACGGTGCTCGGCCTGCCCCTGCCGCTGCTCGCGCTGCACCTGTTGTGGGTGAACCTCGTCACCGACGGGTTGCCTGCGCTCGCGCTGGTGATGGAGCCCGCGAGCGACGAGGTGCTCAAACGCAAGCCGCGTCGGCCCGACGCGCCGATGCTGGGCAGGCCCGAGTGGCTGCGCACGGCGGCCGTCGGGCTGTTGGTCGGTGGCGTCTCGCTCATCGCCTTTGAGCGCGTGCTCGACGCAGACTCGCTCGAGCACGCGCGCATGGTGGCGTTCAGCACGCTGGTGTTCTCGCAAATCTTCAACGCCTTCGCGTTTCGCAGCTTCGACCGCGTGGGCTTCGAGGTCGGCTTCTTCAAGAACCCGCGCCTGCTGCTGGTGATGGTGCTCACCATCGCGCTGCACCTCTGCCTCGTGGCGCTGCCCTTCACCAACCAGTTGTTCGGGCTCGGCCCCTTCAGCTGGAAGCTGATGCTCATCTGCCTCGGGCTGGGGCTCGTGCCCGCCACCGTCATCGAGCTGTGGAAGCTGATTCGGCGGCCCTTCCGGAAGAAGGCATAGGAGACTCTGCCGTCTATGGCGGGTCGTTACGCGGAGTATCGGGAAGCGGTCGCGCAGGTCACCGGTGAGGTCGTCACCCGGGCGTTGCAGCCCGCGCCGCGCGTGGCGCGCCACTGGGCCTCGACGGAGAAGCTGAGCTGGTTCGGCGCGGCGGCCGACCACCACCTCGTGCACGTCTCATGGTCGTTCGGCCACCTGCGTGACCTGCCGAGGCTGCCGGGAAAGCGCCACACCGTCGGCGTCTTCGCGGTGACGAAGGCCACCTTTGGGGTCGACGAGGTCGCGCTGCGCACGCGGCTCGAGCAGCTCATCCCCGAGGGCACCGACGGGGCGACGCGCGTCTTTCTGCAGCGGGTGACGGCGCAGCTCGCGACCGCCGACGCGTTGCTCGCGCTGCCCGACCGGCTCGGGTGTGAGGTCTCGCTCTTCGCGCGCACCGACGCGGTCGACACGCCGGCGGCGACCCCGAGGTGGCCCGAGCACGCGCGCGAGCGGGTCGAGCTGGCGCTCTCGAAGATGGACCCCGAGCTCAAGGCGCGGTGCGAGCGCGTGTGGGCGGCGCCTGCCGAGGTGCTGCTCGCGGCGTGCCTCGTCTGAGGGGTCGCGGGTGATTCACCTTCGTCGCGGGGGGCGCGCGTGCGAGAAGCCGACCCATGCCTGACGCCCCCAAGCCCCCTCCCGCGAAACCGGCCGCTCCTCCTGCTCCCCCGGCGCCGCCGCCGCCACCGTACGCCTTCACCCACAACAAGCAGCCCGACTGGGGCATCGGCCTCGTGCTGCACAACCTGGCCGACCACTGGGTGCTGTACTTCGAGAACGCGGGCGAGAAGAAGTTCTTGAAGCGTGTCGCCAACGACATGCTGACCCCCACGAAGATGGATCAGAAGTCGCTCGACGCGCTCAGCAGCCGCGCGAACGGCCGCAAGCGCAAGGCGCCGCCCAAGCCCAGCAAGAACCTCATCACCGGTCGCAAGCCCGCGGCGAAGGCCTCGGCCGGCCCGCGCTTCGCCTCGGTGAAGGTGCAGATTGAAGCGTTCGAGAAGCTCTTCCCCGGTGGCTTCACCGGTGATGCGTTCGTGAAGGGCGAGCGCGGCGTGGCCGAGAACAACGACGACGGCGACAAGCAGTTCGGCATCGCGCTGGCGCAGAGCACCCTCAGCAGGGAAGCCTTCGCGAACGAAAGCGCCGACGTGCTCTTCGAACGCGCGCAGGCGGTGCTCAAGGCCACCAACATCGTCTTCCCCATCGAGGGTGTGATTCCGTTCCGCGGGCTCGCGGGTGCCGATCGCGAGAAGGCGCTGGCGGCGTTGAAAGACCTGCTCCACGGCAGCGAGGCGTACGGTGAGCGGCTGACGAAGTTCGCCGCCGCGCTGACGCTGAAGGACTCGAAGGGCGTCGCCAAGAAGGTCACCTGGCCGCTGGCCACGGTGTTCGGCGGGCTGCTCGACCCGAAGCAGAACGTGTGCGTGAAGCCCACGGCGTTTGCGCTGCAGGCGCTGACGGTGGGCATGACCGTCGACAAGTCGGCGCCGCTCGCGGCCGACAGCTACGCGAAGTTCGTCGAGGTGTTGAAGAAGACCGAGGCGGCGCTGGTCGAGGCCGGGCACAAGCCGCGCGACCTGATGGACGTGTACTCGTTCATCTACCGCACGCACGCCGAGAAGCCCGCGGCGGCAGTGGTTGCCGTTCCCGCCGCGTAAACTCACCCGGTGCGGTGCGACACCCTCTCCCCACTCACGCAGGGAGAGGGTCTTTCGTTTCAGGGGACGACCGAGACGCACTCGCCGACGCACGCGAACGTCGCGGCGACGCACGAGCGCTCGGTGATGCACGCGTTGCAGGTGTCGGCCTTGCGGCGGAAGTCGTCGTCTTTGCTCGCGGAGTCACGGCACCGCTCGGCGCACGCGCTCACGTCGTACTTCGAGTCGAAACACGACTTGTAGCGCTCGCAGATGCCGTTGCAGTCGATGGCGGAATCAATCTTCTGCACCACCGCGCAGCCCGAGCCCGCCAGCGCCAGCAGCCCCACCAGCAGCGTCTTCACGGTCGACCTCATTTGGTGTTGGCCCCGACGGTGAGCCGGAGCACGAAGCGTTCGTTGTCGCGCAGCTCCTGCACTTCAGCCTCGCCGCGGTCGCCATCACCGCGTTGGGCCGCGACCTGCGCGTAGCCGCCCACCGAGATCCAGAAGAGCTCGTGCGTCCAGCTCAAGGTGGGGCCGACGTACACCGCAGTGCCGCGGTACAGCCGGTCTTCCCACGACGACTTCACCCGGGCCTCGACGCCGAACGTCGCCGTCTTCGAGAGGGCGAAGCGCACGCCGAGCGATTCTTCGAGGCGGTTGTTCACACCGGTGCGCCCGTTCCAGAACAGGGTGCGCTCCCCGCTGACGTTGAGCGCGAAGAGCACGCGGTCGAGCTTCAGGTCGGCCAGCAGCCGGCCCTCGAGCTCGAGGCGGTCGAGGCCCAGCGAGATGCGCCCCACGCCGCCAGCCGAGAAGGGGGCGCCGGCGGAGCGCCAGGTCGTCCATCTCCAGAGGTTGCTGACCTTGCCTTCCATGCCCTGGGAGAGGTCGGTGCGGGTGAGGTCGGCGTCGACGGCCAGCATGGTCTCGAGGTTCTTCGCGACCCCGTACGTCCACCCGAGGCGGCCCTCGAAGAGCACGAAGTCATCGCTGCGGGCGATGCGCGGCGTGAACCACAGCTCGAACTGGCTCTTGCCGCTGTCCTGAGTCTGGCTCGTCCACGTGAAGGGGAAGTCGCGCGGCGCGGCGACCCCCACGGAGCTGGTGAGCAAAAGAAAGAGCAGCGACCCACGCATCACGGGCCGCTGCTCTAACAGACAAGCGTCAGCGCTGCTGCGCCATCGTGTCGACGAAGTCCTGCCCGAGGATGGAGTTCTGGAACCTGGTCGAGAACCCGAGGGTGTGCTGCGGGTTGACCACGCGGCTGGCGAGGAACCTGGCGACGTCGAGGCGGGTGATTTCGTTGTTGAAGAGGTCCATCAACAGGCCCATCTGCACCGCGGTCACGCCCTGGTTGCCGAACAGCGACTCGAGCATCTGGTAGCGGGTGATCTCGTTCATCGTGCCGCGTAGCGAGGCGTACATCCCGGGCCACGCTGCACCGTCGACGGGCCAGCGGCCATTGCGAGACATGCCGCAGCCGATGTCGTTGGGGCCGGTGCCACAGTCACGCGCCACGGGCTGCGGCGGAGGCGGCGGGCGGTACGGGTTGGGCGGCTGGTTGGGGTCCACCGGCGGCTGCTGCTGCGGGACGTTCGCGAAGAGCTGCGTGTACTGCGTGCGGTACACGTTGCTGCGGAACTTGTCTGCGTAGCCGATGGCGTGCTGCGGGTTGACGACGCGGCTGACGCCCTGCTGCGCGGCCTGCATCTTGAACATCTCGCTGTTGAACACATCGAGGATCATCCCGAACTGAATCGCGGTCGCGTAGTTGTTCGAGAACAGCGTGCCCACGGTCTGCGAGCGCATCACCTCGCTGGTGTTGCCGCTGAGCGAGCGCATGAAGCCGCTGAAGGTCGGGCCGTCCATCGGGTAGCGGCCATCGCGCATCAAGGTGCAGCCCACGTCGGCGCCGGTGCCGCAGTCACGCTGCACGATGGGGGGCGGCGGGCCAATCACCGGTGGCGGGGGGACCCCCGGAGGCAGGCGCGGCAGCCGCACCTTGAAGTTCACCTCGCGGAAGGCGAGCTCACGACCGCGGGCATCGAAGAGCGAGACGCGCGCGATGAAGCGGCCGTCGGCGTGGTCGTCTTCGGCGAGCGACGAGGAGCGGAAGAAGTGGGTGAAGGCGTTGCGCCACACGAAGGGGTCCGAGGGCACGCTCCACTGCTGGGTGGTGACCCACTCGCTCCAGTTGCCCTGGAAGCTGCGGAACTTCGCGCCCAGGTAGAAGTTCTGGCCGCGCATGCTGCGCAGGGTGAGCTCGGGCACGGTGACCCGCACCGCCGGCTCGTTCTCGAACACCGCGTTGGTGGTGACCTGCAGCGGGTTCATCGACGCCAGGCGCCACTGCTGCTCGTCATCGTCGTCGCGGCGGTCGCCGGGGCGGTCGTCGTCGTTGCGGCGGTCATCCCACATCGCGCGGCGCACGTCGTCGAGCAGGTCGGCCGCGCGGTTGAGCGACTCGACGACCCGGTCGGGGCAGTTGCTCCACGAAGCGGTCGAGGCGAGCTGCGAGATTTCCTGCTCGATGCGGCCGGCCTCGCGCGCCGTGCCGTTTCGCTTCAGGGCATCGGTGCGGTCGCTCAGCGAGTCGGCGAGGTCATAGACCGACGACCGGCACTGCGGGTTCGCCTTGCGCGCCCGGCTCGCAGCGTCGTCGAGCGCGTCGACGGCCTGCTTGACGGGGCGGCGCGCGACCTGCGCGAGCGCCAGAGAAGACAGCGAGAGGGCGGCCAGAATCGAGAGTCGCATGGTGGTGGTGCCTCGACGGGGGACGAGGTGGTGGGGAGAAACAGCTGCCGAAGGAGACGAACCCTGCGGTGCCTGATTCATCCCGTCGAGCTTCGCAGACCCTCAGAAAACCGAGGCTCTTTTCTTCCGCGGGCCTCGGCGTGTGCGGTCAGGTAACCCTCGAATTGCGGGTCGGCCCCGTCACGGGTCCGCGGGCGGCCGTGCCCTGATCAGGCTCGGCGAGATCGAGCTGCACCATGATGCCGCATGCCAGGCAGTTCTTCCGCGCTGGCCACCCGGGAAAGTCCTTCGGCACCTCAACCGTCTCGCGGCACCGCGGGCACTTCACCACGCACGCCCCCAGCAGCGCGCGCTCTCGCACGGTCAACACCGCCATCAGAGGCCCGGCCAGAATCGCGAAGGGCACGGTGCAGAAGTGCAGCCAGGGAATCGGCACGAACAGCACCAGCAGATTCGTCACCACGAGGCTCGTGCCGCCCACCACGAAACCGCGCTTGAGGGCCCGCCACGCCCGCTGCATCGGCGTCAGGTGCCGCGCGGGCAGCCACTCCACGAGCCCCGGGCGCCGTGAATCCATCAAGCCGATGCGCACCGCGGTGGGCTCCACGAGACCTCTCTATCGCCCTCGGCCCGCCCGTGCAGAACGCCCCGACCTCCTGCACGCTCACCTCGACGTTCGGGCTTCGACCGTCCCGCTCCCCACCCTCAACACAGGAAAAGGGGAGAGGCGTGACTGCATCGTTGCCTCAGCAAGTGAAGGAACTCGACGAGCGCATCTCGGTGGAGCGCGAGAAGGCGCTCGATGCGCTGCCGAAGATCGATCTCAACTGGCGCCGCTTCGGCTCGTACGTCGCGCTCAAGCACCCCAACGCAGATACTCGTACGTGCGCAGCGGCAGCGGTGCGGGGCCCATCGACTGTCGGAGCGCCCCTTCCACGTCACCGGTTTCGTGCAGCACCCGGCAGAACACATCGACCACGTGGCGGGACGCGAGGCGCGCGCGAGACGAGTTGCTCTCGAGCCAATCGAGAAACGGCAGCACGTCATGCAGCCCCTTCAGCGGCCGGAACTCGCCATGGATGGCGGTCGCCCCATCGGAGCGGGTGGCCCGCTTCAAGGCTCCATGCAGCGCGCGCACCCCGCCGGGCCGCGTAAGCACATCCCGCAGCAGCTCGGCGAGGTGACCCCGCTCGAGAAACAAAGAGCGGCGCAGCCAGGTCAGCCGCAGGTCGTCACGGTCAGGCGCCAGCTCACGTCGCCGCTCGAGGTGCGACATCGCATGCTGACCGATGAGCCCGTCGGGCAACACCGAGGCGAGCGCGCCGAGCCGGTGCACCTTCGGCAACGCCGCGGTGCGCGCGATGGCCCACCGCTCGAAGTGGTTCAGCTTGTCGCTGCCGCGGCGCCGGCTGACGAACGTCGAGACCTCGGGCTCGAGCGCTTCGCCGAACTCGACGCCTTCGTCCCACGACGACGGGTCGCGCTCGAGCGCGTGCAGGCTCTGGCTCACCGTGCGCCGCAGCGCCCGGTGCAGGTGCGCGCGAGACTTCGCCGCCCCTCGCCAACGCGAAGGCAGAATCGAGCGCGCCATGTCCTTCGCTTTGTCGATGGAGTGGATCATTCGCCCCCTCGGACGAGGAGGCCCCGTGGGTCTGACCCGTTCAGTGCGATGATCGGCGCTGATGCGGCACCTGATCCATGTTGCAGGGCCACAGACCCGGTGGTACGCGCGCGCCCGCCATGAGCGCTTCCGTCTCGAATACTGGTCGCATCACGCAGATCCTCGGTCCCGTCATCGACGTCGAGTTTCCTCCGGGAGGGCTGCCGAACGTCTACACCGCGCTGAAGATCACCAACCCGGCGATCAACAACCTCCCCGACAACCTCATCGTCGAAGTGGCCGCCCACCTCGGTGAGAACACCGTGCGCTGCATCGCGATGGACACGACCGACGGCCTCTCGCGTGGCATGCCCGCGAAGAACACCGGCGCGCCCATCTCGGTGCCCGTGGGCCCCGGCACGCTCGGCCGCATCTTGAACGTCACCGGCCAGCCGGTCGACGAGCTCGGTGAAGTGGTGGCGGCCAAGTACTACCCCATTCACCGCTCGGTCCCCTCGTTCACCGAGCAGAGCAAGAAGATCGAAGCGTTCGAGACGGGCATCAAGGTCATCGACCTCCTCTGCCCGTTCACCCGCGGCGGTAAGATTGGCCTGTTCGGCGGCGCCGGCGTCGGCAAGACCGTTCTCCTCCAGGAACTCATCCGCAACGCGGCCATCGAAAAGGGCGGCTTCTCGGTGTTCGCCGGCGTCGGCGAGCGCACCCGCGAAGGCAACGACCTCTGGAACGAGTTCCAGGAAGCCCAGGTCATCGCCTGCGAGATGGAAGGCAAGCACGTCAAGAAAGACGCGAACGGCCGCATCACGCTCATCCCCGGCAAGTCGCAGTGCGTGCTCGTGTTCGGCCAGATGAACGAGCCGCCCGGCGCCCGCGCCCGCGTCGCCCTCTCGGGTCTGTCCATCGCCGAGTACTTCCGTGACGAAGAGAACCGCGACGTTCTCCTCTTCGTCGACAACGTGTTCCGCTTCACGCAGGCCGGTTCCGAAGTGTCGGCCCTCCTCGGCCGCATCCCCAGCGCCGTCGGTTACCAGCCCACGCTGTCGACCGAGATGGGCGCGCTGCAGGAACGCATCACCTCGACCACCAAGGGCTCCATCACCTCGGTGCAGGCCGTGTACGTGCCCGCCGACGACTTGACCGACCCGGCGCCCGCCACCACGTTCGCCCACCTCGACGGCACCATCGTGCTCTCGCGTGCGCTCACCGAAATCGGCATCTACCCGGCCGTCGACCCGCTCGACTCGACCTCTCGCATTCTCGACCCGCAGGTCGTCGGTGAAGAGCACTACGCGGTCGCCCGCAAGGTGCAGTCGACGCTGCAGCGCTACAAGGAACTGCAAGACATCATCGCCATCCTCGGCATGGATGAGTTGTCGGAAGACGACAAGCTGGTCGTCGCCCGCGCGCGCAAGATTCAGCGCTTCCTGAGCCAGCCGTTCAACGTCGCGAAGATCTTCACCGGCGCCGACGGCAAGGTCGTCTCGATTCCCGACACGGTGCGCGGCTTCAAGGCCATCGTCGACGGCAAGCACGACGATCTCCCCGAGCAGGCGTTCTACATGGTCGGCAACATCGACGAGGCCGTGGAAAAGGCGAAGAAGCTGGCCCAGGGGTAAGCGATGGCGAAGCTCAACGTCGAGATCGTCACGCCCGAGCGCCGATTGGCGCAGCTGAGCGCTGACGAGGTGATTGCCCCGGGTGCCGACGGTCTGTTCGGCGTTCGCCCGGGCCACACGCCGTACCTGTCGGTGCTGCAGCCCGGTCCGCTGACCGTGCGCGATGGCACCAACAAGACCGTGTACTTCGTGGCCGGTGGCTTCGTGGAAGCCGGGCCGGGCGCCGTTCGCGTGCTGGCCGACGCGGCCGAGGTCGCTGCCAACATCGACGTCGCCGCCGCACAGAAGCGCATGGCTGACGCCGAGACGCGGCTCAAGGCGTTCGAGGTCACCGACCCGCGCGCCGACGAACAGCGTCAGCTCATCGTGCGCGAGAAGCGCCGCATCGAGACCTTCTCGCAGAAGTAACCCACTCCCAACTCCTGCGGTCTCCCTCTCCCCCCGCAGGGGAGAGGGTCGGGGAGAGGGGTTTCACTTCTTCTTGTTCTTCTTCGCAGTCTGCTTCGCGACCTTCTTCTTCGCGATGGCCGGCTTCTTCTTTTTCGCGGCAGGTTTCTTCGCCTGCGCCGGCGTCGCGACCTTCTTCTTTTTCACCGGCGGCGTCGCCTTCGCGACCTTCTTCTTCACCGGCTTCGCGTCGACCGGCAGCCCCTTCGCTTTGGGCGTCGCCGGCACGGTCGGCCGCGGAGTGGGCAGCGCGGCTTCGAGCGTGTCCCTCACCAGCGTCGCCGCGCTCGAGGCCCAGTCGACCCGCAAGGCCCCGCTGCGCGTCAGCGCGCTCAGCACGTCACCGGGCGGAGGCCCTTCCTGCGAGATGACGCCGCCGCTGCCGACATGAAGCGTGTTGCGCAACAGCGCCTCGAGCGCCGCTCGCCCGGTGATGGTGCGCTCGACCTCACGGTAGCGCTCGGCCAGCGCCGCGCCCGCCTTCGCGCGCAGCTCGGTCACGGCCTCACGCAAGAAGCTGCCGTCGTCGGCCGCGACCTCATCGACGTCTTCCGCCCGGGGGCCTTCCCACAACGACACGGCGTCGGGGTCGATGCTCTGCGCGATGCGATTCATGGCGTGCTGAAGCGTGGTGACGGCTTCAATCTCGGCGCGCAGGGCCTGGAGCGTCTGGCTGTGCATGGCGATTTCTTACTGTACGGTGCACAGCCATGTACGAGCTGTTTCACGCCATCGGTGACGCAGAGAGCGCGAAAGTGCGAGGGTTCATCACCGAGCACGACCTCCTGGCGCTGATGAAGTTTCGCAACGTGCACTACGACGAAGTGAAGGCCGACCTCGCCGCGCGTGGCGGTACGAAGGCACCTGCGCTGTGGGACGGCACGACGTTGCTGCTCGGTGCCGAAGCCATTCTCGCGAAGCTCGCGACGTTGAAGCCGTGAATCGGCGCTGAGCGCTCCCCGACCCTCTCCCCTCGACGGGGAGAGGGAGACAGGCAGGACTCAGCGACGCAGGGCACGCACCAGCATGCCGCCAATGCCGACGGCGGCGATGACGTGCATGAGCTCCATCACCACCACGGTGCCGGTGCTGACCTGCGGGACGCCCACGGGCCCACCGAGCGTGAGGAGGGTGAAGACTGCCGCAAGGATGCCGAAGTTGCGCGCCGGCGCCTTCGTGAACTTCGCGAAGGCCAGCGCAATGCCCGCCCCGATGAAACCGGGAACGATGCTCGCAACCGC
Source organism: Archangium sp. (assembly GCA_044371205.1). Classification (GTDB taxonomy): domain Bacteria; phylum Myxococcota; class Myxococcia; order Myxococcales; family Myxococcaceae; genus Archangium_A. The sequence continues at coordinate 44,549 of JBILUC010000026.1, read as the reverse complement.
CACGGCCGGAATCATCAACTCGCTGACCGTGCCGGGCTGAAACTCACCCGTCATCGCCACGCCGGCGGCCCGCGCCGCGAAGAAGAGAATCAGGTTCACCACCGCTGCTGCCGCGCCGCCCATCAGCGCCTGCCCCAACAACTTCCCGAAACCTGCCGTCGTCTGCTGCGAACCGTTGTTCATCGTCGTGGTGGTCATCTCGAACTCCCTGGTGCTGCTGGTTGGAACTGCCGAACGCCTTCGTTGTGCGCCGAATTGATGCGTTGGACAATGCGGTGATTCGAGAACACAGTGGCCCATCGCATGGACAATCAGAAGTCACGCCTCGACCTCAACGCGCTGCGCACCTTTCTCGCCGTGGTCGAGCACCGCGGCTTTCGCGGCGCCGCCACCCAGCTCGGTCAGCCCAAGAGCACCGTGAGCCGCCGCGTCTCGGAGCTCGAGGCTGCGCTCGGCCAACAGCTGCTGCGCCGCACCACCCGCACCGTCACCCTCACCGACGTGGGGGAAGCCTTCGCGCGGCAGGTGAGCCCGGCGTTGGGCTCGCTCGAAGACGCGGTGAAGGTGCTGCAGCAGACCACCGACACGCCGCGCGGGGTGCTGCGCGTCACGGCGCCGCCGACCTTCGCCGAGAACTTCCTCGGTGACTTCATGGCGCGCTTCGCCCGCCAGTACCCCGACATTCGCCTCACCCTCGACCTGAACGACCGCTACGTCGACCTCATCGGCGAAGGCTTCGACGTCGCGTTGCGCGCGGGGGTGCTGCCCGATTCCTCGCTGCGGGCGCGCCTGCTCGCCGTCTCGCCCACCCGGTGCTTCGCGAGCGCCGCCTACCTCAAACGGAAGGGCACGCCGAAGACGCCCGCAGAGTTGATCGACCACGACGTGCTCGCCTTCGGCACCGACGAGTCGACCGCGAAGTGGCCCTTCGAGGTGCGAGGGCGCAAGAAGCTCGTCGCGCTGCGGCCGCAAGTCACGGTGAACAGCTTCCTGTTGCTCAAGAAGCTGGCCGAAGACGGCCTGGGCATCACCCGGTTGCCGGTGGGGCTCATTCAGACCCAGCCCTCGCAGGTGCCGCTGGTCGAGGTCCTTCAGGACTTCGCCGCGCCAGCCTCGCCGATGCACGCCGTCTACCCGCCCGGCAAACACCTCTCGCCCAGGGTGCGCGTCTTTCTCGACGCGCTGGGTGAGTACCTCGTGCTTCCTTCCGGAGTGAAACCGCTTCAGCGGTCAGCAAAGTGATCAGACCGGGGCGCTCCGATACACTGGGCGCTGGCCGTCACCCCCACGTGTTTCGAAGGTCTCCATGACGCTGTCCCCTCTGTCTCCCCTCCGCGCGCCGCTCGCGCTCGCTGCGACCCTGCTCGCGCTCTCGGGCTGCTCCCGCACGGGGCTGTTCATCTGCGGCAACCCCGGCGACCCCATCTGTCCCGACGGCTACACCTGCGTCGACAACCGCTGTCAGCTCGGCACCACCGGCTGCACCACCGGCCAGGTCTCCTGCGGTGGCCGCTGCGCCGACCTCCAGACCGACGAGGCGAACTGTGGCGCGTGTGGCCGCACCTGCGGCGCGGGCACCGTGTGTGAGAACGCCACCTGCTCGATGGGCTGCCCCGGCGGCCAGTCGTTCTGCAACGGCCGCTGCCTCGACGTGACGTCCGACCGGCTCAACTGCGGCGCCTGCGGCACGGTGTGCGACGCGCTCGAGCAGTGCATCACCGGCGCCTGCGCCTGCAACGCCCCGCTGCGCGACTGCAACGGCACCTGCGCCGACACCGAGACCGACGCCCGCAACTGCGGAGCCTGCGGCAACGCCTGCGCCGACGGCCTCTTCTGCCAGGCCGGTGCGTGCGTGCCGGCCTGCGACCCGGGCCTCACCATCTGCGCCAACGGCTGCGTCAACTTGCAGACCGACCCCTTCCACTGCGGTGGCTGCACCACGGTGTGCGGCGCCAACGCCACCTGCGCCGGCGGCCGCTGCGTCGCGAAGTGTCCCGTCGGGCAGGTGGTGTGCAACGACGCGTGCGTCGACCCCCGCACCGACTCCAACAACTGCGGTGGTTGCAACCAGCAGTGCATGCCGGGCTCGAGCTGTTCCAATGGGCGCTGCACCGTCACCTGCGCGGCCGGTGAGCAGCTCTGCAACGGGGTGTGCACGAGCGTCACCGCCGACCCGCGCAACTGTGGGGGCTGCGGCTTCACCTGCGGCCCGCTCGAGGCCTGCGTCAACTCGGCGTGCATCACCACGTGCCCCGCGCCGCTGGTCTCCTGCAACGGCACCTGCGTCGACCCGCGCAGCGACCGCGCCAACTGCGGTGGCTGCAACCGCGTCTGTCCCGGCACCCAGACCTGTCAGAACGGCACCTGCGCCGGCTGTCCGCTCGGCACGACCGACTGTAACGGCCAGTGCGTCGACCTGCGCACCAGCCCGGGCAACTGCGGCGCCTGCAACCGCGCGTGCGCGATGGGGCTCGTCTGTGCGAGCGGCATCTGCACCGCGAACTGTGGCCCGACCCAGACCCAGTGCGCCGATGGCTCGTGCGTCGACACCTTCAACGACCCGCGCAACTGCGGCAACTGCGGCGTCGTCTGCGCTCCGGGTGCGACGTGCGTGAACAAGGTGTGCACCACCGTGTGCCCGCCCGGCACCATCAACTGCAATGGCGTGTGCACCAACACCACCACCGACCCCGCGAACTGCGGCGTGTGCGGCTTCGCGTGCCCCATGGGCCTGACGTGCACCGCCGGCACCTGCGCGTGCCCCACCGGCTCTCAGTTCTGCAATGGGCGGTGCGTCAGCACGAGCAGCGACCCGAACAACTGCGGCGCCTGCAACGTGCGGTGTGCGCCAGGTCAGAGCTGCAACGCGGGCATGTGCGGCTGCCCCACGGGCACCACGCTCTGCAACGGCCAGTGCCTCGACCTGCGCACCAACGCCAGCAACTGCGGCCAGTGCGGCCAGGCGTGTGCGCTCGGCCAGGTGTGCAGCAATGGCACCTGCGCCTGCCCGAGCGGCACGTCGCTGTGCAACGGCCGCTGCGTGTCCACGGTGTCCGACCCGCTCAACTGCGGGAGCTGCGGCACCACCTGCGCCACGGGCGCCTCGTGCCTGATGGGCACCTGTCAGTGCGGCCCCGGTCAGCAGGTGTGCAACGGGCGCTGCGTCTCGACCGGCAGTGACACCGCCAACTGCGGCGCGTGCGGCGTGGCGTGTGGTGCGGGCCAGGTGTGCACCAACGGCGCGTGCAGCTGCCCGGCGGGTCAGACCTCATGCAACGGCACCTGCGTCACCACGTCCTCCGACCCGGCCAACTGCGGCACCTGCGGCACCGTGTGCTCGAGCGGTCAGACCTGCCAGAGCGGCGTCTGTCGCCAGTCGTGCCCCACCGGCTTCGTGAGCTGCAACGGGCTGTGCACCAACGTCACGAGCGACCCTGCCAACTGCGGCGCGTGCGGCAACTCGTGCGGCGGGGGCGTGTGCACCAACTCCACCTGCCAGTGCCCCAACGGCACCATTCGCTGCGGCAACCAGTGCGTGCCGCGCAACGATGCGAACAACTGCGGCGGCTGTGGCGTGAGGTGTCAGATGGGCCAGGTGTGCACGGGCTTCAACTGCCAGAACATGTGCTTCAACGGACAGACGCTCTGCAGCGGCACGTGCACCTTTACCCAGGCCGACGTCAACAACTGCGGCGCGTGCGGCAACGCCTGCGGCGGGGTGGGCTCGACCTGCGTCACCAGCCAGTGTCGCTGCACCAACGGCCTCACCACCTGCGGCAACAAGTGCGTCTCTCTGCAGGCCGACGCCAACAACTGCGGCGCGTGTGGCCGCGTCTGCGGCGCGGGTCAGGTCTGTGACAACGGCGCGTGCGTGACCATGTGCCCGACGGGCGAGACGTCATGCAACGGTGGCTGTCTGAACCTGCAGAACGACACGAACAACTGCGGTGGGTGCGGCCGTCGTTGTGGCACCAACGAGCAGTGCGTGGGTGGCATCTGCTACTGCGCGGGCGGCTTCGGGGTGTGCGGCGGCATCTGCCGCGACCTGCAGGGTGACCGCAACAACTGCGGCAGCTGCGGCCGCACGTGCGGCGCCGGCCAGTTCTGCGTCGCGGGGTCCTGCCAGTGCCCCGTGGGCCAGGCCAACTGCAACGGCGTGTGCCGTGACCTGCAGAACGACCGGAACAACTGCGGCACGTGCGGAAACCAGTGCAGTGGCAGCATCGCCACCACCGGCTGCGTGGGCGGTACGTGCAGCTGCAACATCGGCCTCACGCAGTGCGGCAGCGCGTGCGTCAACACCGGGTTCGACCGCAACAACTGCGGGAGCTGCGGCACCACGTGCGCCTCGAATTTGACCTGCGTCAACAGCGTCTGCGTGCCGGTGCCATGAATCTGACTCCGCTGCTGCTCGTGCCGTTGTTGTCGTTGCAGGCCGCTGAGGTGCTCTCAGGCGAGTACCGCGCGGTCACCATCGAGGTCGGCCAGCGGCGGCAGTTTCGCGTGCCGAAGCTCGAGACGGTGACGGGCAGCTCCGGCCGCTGTGTCGAAGAGGGCGTCGACCTCGAGGAACCCGACAGCATCTGGATTGAGGCGAGCTGCGCCGGCGTACGCACCTCGCTGGTGTGGAAGAAAGACGGCACGCGGGTGCACGTCATGGCGTGCGCCGAAGAGGTCGAGAACCGCAACCCGGCGATGCTCAAGCTGCGCCAGAAGGTGCAGAGCGAGCTCAAACAGCTCAAGTCGGTCACCGCGTGCGTGAAGAACGGGCGCGTCGAGCTGTGGGGCTGGGCCGCGAACGAGACCGAGCACGCGCAGGTGCTGGCGCTCGAGAAGAAGCACGGCATGGACCAGGTGCGCAGCTTCGTCGAGCAGCTCTGATGCCTTCCTGGAGAGACGCCTTCGAGGCCGTGGCCGACGTGGTGCTGCCTCCTGCGTGCGCGGTGTGTGACACCGTGTTGCCGGCGGCGGGTGCGTTCTGCGAGGCGCACGCCCTGGAGGTGCTCGAGCTGCCCTCGGTGCATTGCGCGCGCTGCGCGGAGCCCGGCTCGTTCGACGGCGGTGTCTGTGAGCGCTGCAAAGCGGGCGTGCCGTGGGACAAGGCGTGGGCGCCGTTCGAGCACGAGGGTGCCCTTGCGCGCGCGATTCACCGCTTCAAGTACGAAGACCGCTCTGACCTCTCGCGGCCGCTGGGCGTGCTGCTGGCGTTCGCGGCGCGGCAGGTCGCGTTGCCGGGCGTGGTGGTGCCGCTGCCGCTCCACGACGCACGGTTTGCAGAGCGCAAGTACGACCAGGCGGCGCTGCTCGCGCACATCTTCGCCCGCGAGGCGAAGCGGCCCCTCGAGACGGGCTGGCTGTCGCGCGTGAAAGACACCAGCCGTCAGGTCGGCCTGTCGGAGGCCAGGCGCGAGGCGAACGTGCGCGGCGCCTTCGAGGCCTCCGCCGACGTGCACGGGAAAGAGGTGTTGCTGCTCGACGACGTGCTGACGAGCGGCGCGACGGCGCGGGAGGCTGCGCGAGCGCTCCTCGCCCGAGGGGCGGTGCGTGTGTGTGTGCTAACGCTCGCACGAGCGCGTTCCGAGCTCCGTTCTGAAGGGCTGTAACCTCGGAGTTCTTCCGCACGATGCGCAGCGGGGGATTCAAGCGCGGCACGTCGAACCCGTCTCCAGCGGAATGTTTCGCGCAGGGACCACGGGGTGCCCTGATCGCGCAAGCAGTTCGCTCTCACCGCGTGAGAGGCCTCTGTCAGCCGGGGAAGGGTTGGAGCCTGCGAGCACCACTGGAGCGCGCCTGCGCCGATCACCCCGGGCTCGATGGCGCGCTAACAGCCTGATTCGACGCAGACTTTCGCGTGGCACGAAGCGTGGAGTGAAGGCAGGCATGCGCTTCTCGCTTCTCGCACTGACCCTCGCCGCGTCGCTCGCCCTGGCTGGCGGACCGAAGCAGGTGAACATGCCTGTTGGCCACTCGACCACGCTGTCGATGCCCGCGCCGGTGGCGAGCGTCTCGGTCGAGCACCCGAAGCTGGTCGAGGTGTCGCGCCGCAACGGCCGCACGGTGGTGCTCACGGGCCGTGGCACGGGCAGCACCGAGGTGACGGTGAAGACGGCCGACGGCGAGATGCGCCTGCGCGTGTACGTGGCGGCCGACAAGTACGGCATGCCGAACTGACTTCTGAAGAGACGTACCTCCTCCCGCTCTGCGGTCGAGGAACATCGGGCGGCGCGGACCTTGTGGGGGGTTCGCGCCGCTCGTCTTTGCGGGGTGCGATGAAGCTGTGGCCCGCGCGGTGGCGCTCTGGCGCGAGTCGCTGACGCGCTTTCCCGGAGGGGTGTTCGACCCTGAGGTGGGGTTGAGCCTGCTCGTCACGCTCACGCAGCAGCGGCAGCCCCCCCCCTGGCGCTCGAGGTGGCGCGTGAGTTCGAAGCGCAGCAGCCGGATGACCCGCGGCTCGACGACGTGCGCGCGCTGCGGCGGCAGCTCGAGTGGCTGACGACCCGGCGGTGAATTTCTCGCCAGGGTGCGCGTCTGTGCGCCCATGCGTTCGCTCGTCGTGTGCAGTGCCCTGAGTTTGCTGGGGTGCGTATCGTTTCCCTCTGCGCGGCTCGACGTGACCGCCGGTGTTCGGGAAGAGCTGAAGGCGCCGGTGGTGTGCGGGCCGATGGGCTTTCGCAAGACGCCGTTGCAGTCGCGCTGGGGTGAGTCCGTGCGCGTGACGGTGCGTTCGCCCGGCGTGCTGCGCGGCTCGGCGTTCGTGCATGCCAACGGCGAGGCCGGTGAGACGCGGAGCTGGAGCACCGAGCAGGGCGAGCTGGTGGTCGAGGCGCGATTCGAGAACCTGGATCCGGATCGGCGGTACCTCCTCGTGCGCGAGCAGCCCATCGACATCACGCTGACGGGGCTCGAGGGCGCGTGCGAGGGCGCGGTGTTCACCGTCGAGCAGGGCGAGCTCGTGCCCGACATCGACGAGCGCGCATGGCTGGTGGAGCTCGAGCGTCGCGGAGGCCCCGAGTTGCTCGCGCGTCGTGAAGCGGCGCGGCTCGCGGCGCAGGCGCGTCGGCAGGCGCACTACGCGGCGTGGGAAGCACGGCAGCAGGTCGAGATCAGCGCCGAAATGGTGGTGACGCAAAACGCGCTTCGTGAAGCGCACGACGCACAGTGGGAAGCGCAGCGGAACCCGCAGCCCGCCGAGTGGGAAACATTCCCCGTCGCTCATTCTCCCTCTCCCCTGCAGGGGGAGAGGGGTGAACCCACCGTGCTTGTCGCAGCGATTGACGCCTGCACGGTGCATCGCGAAGTGACGACCTTCGCGAGCTCGAACGTGGCGGTTGATTCGCGCGTCTCCGCAATCACGACGGAGGAGGGCTCGAGCGTCGCGGTCGATTCGCGCGGCTGCAGTCCCTGCGCGCTGAGTGGCGCGCCGGTTGAGACCGCAGGCGTCGCGGTGAACTCGCGCGGCTGCGGCTCGTGCGCGACTGGAGTGTCGGGCATCGCGATGGAGGAGGGCTCGAGCGTCGCGGTTGATTCGCGCGGGCCTGGCGTGTCGCGCATCGCAAGGGACGGCTCGAGCGTCGCGGTCGATTCGCGCGTCGTGATCGACGGCGCAGCGCAGGTTCGAGTCGAGGGTGGCGTGGTTGCAGGCGCCAACGTCGCCGTCGGTTCGCGCGTTGGCTGTGCCTCGTGCGCTCCCCCCCAGGTGGAGTCAGAGTGGGAACTGCCAGAGCAGGGTCGCCTCCGCGAAGTCATCGTCAGCACCGAGCAGCACCCGGTCGCGTCGTCCCCGACCGCGTGGGCGCCCGTGCCCGCGCCGACCGTCGTCAGCGTCGAGGCCGAAGAGCCCGTCACCGCCGTCGAGTTCGTGCTGCCGGCGCTCTTCCAGTTCATGGTGCAGGCGAGCGTGCCTGTGTTCGTCGCGCCCGCGCCGCCACCGAGCCAGCGCGTCGTGCGCGCGGTGCCCATCACCCCCCGCTGAGACCCGAGGGCGAAAGCAGGAGAGTCGCGCGCGAGCTGGTTACACTCGTCAGCGATGTCGCTCCTGCAGCCGATCGTCGACTCAGCGCGCATGGAGCGACTGCCACAGCGGGTGCTCCTGCTGGGCGTCGAGGGCGTCGGTCGCTCGCGACAGCTCGCCGCGTCGTCGAACCTGTACGTCGAGGTGAGCCGCAGCCCGCTGCTGGGCCAGACGCTCCGCGCCCTGCTTGGTGAGAAGGGTGGCGACGACGCCGTGCTCGCGGCCTTGAGCGCTGCCCCCGCCTTGCAGGGCGTCGACGCCGATCGCGCGCGCGTCTCGGTCGAGCTGCTCGCCTCCCTCGTCGGCATTCAGCGCCCCGACTTCCGCACCGCGCGGCTCGACGACGAGTCCCGCCGGGAAGGCGCGACCCTCGAGCTCGCGCGCTGGGTCCTCGAGCGCGCGCAGGCGGGCGTCTTCGTCATCGCCTTCGACGACGCGCACCTCGCCGACGACGAGGGCATCGCCTTCCTCGAGGCGCTGAGTCAGCGTGAGGAACCGGTGCCGCTGGTGCTGGTGGTCTCCGCCGACGCAGACCCCGAGCGTCACTCCGCGGCGTTCAAGGTGCGCCGGGAAGCGTGGACGCAGGACAAACGCTGGCGACGGATCGAGTTGCGCGTGCCCACGGGGGTCGAGCTCATCGGCGAGCTCGAGAAGCTCGGCGCGACGAACCCGCAGGCCCTCACGCTGGTGCGTCACACCAACGGCAACCCCGGCCTCTCGATGGGGCTGTGGCCCCAGCTGCGCGATGGCGCCGTGCTCGAGCATCTCCCCACGTCACTCGACGGACTGCGGCTGCTGCGCGTGAAGGCGCTGGGTGCTGACGTCGCCCGGGCCTGCGCGACGCTCGGCGGTCTCGGAGGCGTGGCGCCGCTGGCGGCCCTGTCCTCGATCTCTCCCACCCTCCTCACAGCCCTCGCGCCCGCGTCACAGGCCGGCCTCATCGAGGTGCGCCGCGAAGGGCCCTTCGAGCTCGCGCGCCTCGCCGACCCGCGCCTCCGCGTCGCGCTCAACCAGATGCTCTCGCAGGGTGAGCTGCTGGGCGCCCGGCTCTCGGCCGGCGCGTGGGCCGTGCAGGCGCTCGAGGCCATCGCCCCGGCGGACTTCAACCGGGTCGCGTCCTTCCTCGTGCCGCTCGCTACACCCGTGCTCGATGGCGCGACAGCTTCGCTGTGGGACGAGGCGTGGTCGTTCTCTCTCGGTGGCCGCGCCGAAACGATTGCCCGCCTCGAGAGCGCAGTGCGCGCGGCGACCGGCGTGCGGCGGTTGGTGCTGTTGCGGCGCATCGCCGAGCTGAAGCTCTTCCTCGGTTCTCCCGACGAGGCCATCGCCACCGTCAACCTCGCGCTCAAGAGCGCGCAGGCCCCGCCCACTCCGCTTCCAGAGCTCGCGGTGGGGCGCGTGCTCGCGCTGCAGCTCACGCAGGTGCTCAACCGCTGGGACCGGCTCTCGACCGAAGAGGCGCAGGTCGCGCTCGAGCTGGTGCGCGCCGAGTGCGTCGCCGACCTGGTGAAGAAGGAAGACACGCAGAAGGCCTTCGCCGACCTCGAGAAGCGGCTGCTCAAGCTGCGTGGCGATGCCACCGCCCACTTGTGGATTCGGTGGGCCAAAGCGTGGTCGTGGTTCGCATGTGAAGTTCTGGGGCGCGCGCCCGACGCGATGCGCGCGTGCACGCTGGTGCGCAAGCAGGTGGCCGCCGACGCGCTCGCGGCCGACGACGACGCCATCGCCTTCGTGCGCGCCGAGGAGATCGCCACCTCGGCGCTGGGCCAGCTCACCCGCGCTCGGGAAATCACCGAGGAGCACATCGCGCTGGCCGAGCGCGCGGGTCGGCTGCGCGACGCATGCCTGGGGTGGAACGCGCGCGCCATCGTGCACTACGGGCAGGGCGAGCTGCGCCTCGCGCGCAAGGCGTTCGAGCGCTCCCTGGAGCTCGCCCGCAGCACCGGCTGGCTGCGCCGCGAGGCCATCACGCTGCACAACCTGACGCTCGTGCTCGTCGAGCTGAACGAGCTCGAGCTCGCGTTCGGCTTCGAGACCACCTACGGGCGGCTCTCGGTGCTCATCGGCAACCACGCGGGCAAGGCCGAGGCGCCGCTGGTGCTCGCGAGCGTCGAGCTGGCGCGCGGCCGTTTGAAGGAAGCCGACGCGCTCATTCAGCAGGCGCGCAAGGTGTCGGAAGCGAACGGCTGGGAGATGCTGGTGGCCACGAGTCGTGCGCTCATCGGGCGGCTGCGGTTGCTCAGGTACAAGTCGGACGGCGACGTGCTCGAGGTGACGAAGGCGAAGAACGACCTGCTGGCGGCCATCGAGGTGTTCGAAGAGCGCAACCTCGCGTGGAGCGAAGAGCTCGACCCCGGCGAAGTCTTCGCGCAGTATGCGGTCGCGTTGAAGTGGTCGGGCCAGGCGGCGGCGGCGAAGAAGATGCTGACCGACGCGGTGGCGCGGTTCCCCGCAGAGAACGCTGTGTCGCATCACGAGTTCGAGGTCGCGCAGGCCTTCGTCTCGGGTCAATCACTCGACGGGCCGCTCAAGTGGTTCGAGGACAATGGGTTTCACCGCCGCGCTGCGCTGTGGCGAAAGTTCTGAGCGCCGTCAGGTCTGGCGCGAGGCACCGTCTGAACGAGCAGATGCCCGGCCGAAGAGGCCCTACACGCACACCTATACTGATGACGCGGGTTCGATTCCCGCCCCCTGCACTCACGCGGGGGTCGTCCAGTGGCAGGACCTCAGTTCGAAAACGGACCGAGGCTTCCTCACTCGGGCATCAATTTTTTGCTTCCCCGCTTCAGGGCGTGAACTGCTGAGAGAAGAGCGAGCGATCGTTCCCATCGAGGAAGGTGACGCGCACCTTGCCGGTGGTCGGGTTCAACTCGAAGGTCGTGTAGTTGTTGGTGCCCGTCGCGAACGGCCAGCGCGGAGGCCGCAGCGCAAAGTGCGCGGGGTTGGCGCTCTGCGCGCCGGGCCCCGCGAGCACCTCGAGTGCGTTCGCGCCACGGCCGTTGAGCGAGACCGCGCCGACGCTCGCGAAGTGGTGGTCGCCTGAAACCCACAACACGCCATTGATGGTCTCGGTCTCGATGAACGAGAGAATCTCGGTGCGCTGCTGCGGGTACGAGACCCAGCCGTCGCCGGTGAAGACCGAGAAGCCGAAGTCGGTGATGGGCACCGAGTTCAGGATGACCTTGAACATCGCGGTGCTGTTCTTGAGGCCCGCCTTGAGCCAGTCGAGCTGCTCGCGCGAGAGGTAGATGTGCGGGTTGTTGCCGGTGCGGGTCGAGGGCTTGCGCTCACTGCGGCCGTCGAGCACGAAGAACTCGGCGGTGTCGCCCCAGCGCACCGACTTCCAGAGGCGCTCGGGGCTCGCCGCGTCGCGGCGCAGCGGCAGCGACTCGAAGAAGGTGCTGCGCGCGATGCCGAGCTTCGTCGCGTCGATGGTCTCGGGGTTGAAGTTGTTGTCGACCTCGTGGTCGTCCCATGTGGCGAGCACGCTCGTGGAAGCGCGCAGCTTTCGGTACTCGGGGCTGGCGAAGTTGGCGGCCCAGCGGGTGCGGAACTCAGAGAGCGAGTTGGCGCCGTCGTTGTACGAGGTGTCGCCGAGCAGGAGGAAGAGGTCGAGGTCGGTGCGTTCCCCGGCCTTGCCGAGGGGCGTGGGCGTGGTGCCCTGCTGCGTGCAGCTCGACGCGCCGAAGAGCAGCGGCTCGAGCGTGCCCGGGGCGAGGGCTGCGCGGAAGCGACCGATGGCGCTGCGCGAGCCGAGCTGGCCGGCGTTCTCTTCGAAGAAGGCGTAGCGGTAGCGCGTGCCGGGGATGAGGCCCGAGACGTCGAGGTGCACGAAGCCGCCGTCGCCGGGGCTGACCGATTCGTCGGCCACGCGCTCGGCGTAGACGTCGCCTTCCATGCGCCAGACGCGGAGGCGCAGCTGTGAAGCGCCGACCACGCGGGTCCACAGCACCGCGCGCGTCGCCTCGACGTCGCCGCTGGCGAGGCCGAGGGCGAAGTTGAAGGACTCCATGACGAGCTCGGGCTCATCGGGCACGGGCTGACCTGCGTCGACGCCGGGGTCTTCGGCGCCCATGCCGCCGTCGAGCTCGTCGGGCGTGCCTCCGTCGTCGAGCAGGGCGCCGGGCTTGCCGCAGCCGAGTACGAAGCCCGCGGTGCCGATGGCGGTGACGCGCAGAAAGTGACGCCGGGTCGAGTTGCCCATGCGACGCGTAAATCACGCTCAGGCGAACGTTGTCTGCACCGGCGGCTCAGGCACTCATGACCAACCGTGCCAGAATCGCCGTGTGGGCCCCGACGATCTGCTCCTGCAGGTGTTGCTCTCGCCGCACGACGAGGCACTGCGGTCCGTCTACGTCGACTCCCTGCTCGAGCGAGGCGACCCGCGGGGAGAACATGCGGTGCTGCTGCGCCAGGGCCGCCTCGAGGAAGCCGCAGCGCTCGAGCGCGTGAATACCGAGCGGTGGCTCACCCCCTCGCTGGCCCGCTTCGTCGTTCCCGGGTCCGCTCGTTTTCGTGATGGGCTGCTCGAGGCCTGCGCGCTGCAACCGGTGTCGGGGTTCGAGGCGAATGAGCTCGCTGCCGACCCCTTCTGGTCCGCGGTGCGTGAGCTGCGCAGCCCTCCCCGGGCCGTCATCGCGCAGGCAACCTCACTCGAGCGGCTGACCGGCGTCGACGATGTGACGCTCGGCGAGATGGTCGGCTGGCAAACGCCGCTCCCGAGCCTCAGACACCTCGGGTTGCGCGTTGCCGCTGCCAACATCGCGCGCGACCACCTGCTCTCCCTCCATACGCCGGAGCTCGAATCGCTCTTGGTGATTGTCTCGACCGCCGGTGAGAACGCGCGCCACCGCTTTCCCACCGAGGCCGAGGCGCAGTGCTGTGAAGAGTGCGCGCGCCCTCGCGAGCCCGTGGATTCGCAGGCGTTCCACCCCTCGGTGTGGGACACGCTGAGCGTGCTGCGCTTGTGTCATCTCGAGCTGCACATCGGCTACGTGCACCTCGGGAGGTTCATCGCTGCGCTCGAACAGACCCGGTTCGATCTCAGAACGCTGCGGGTTCGCGGTGCAGAAGAGAACCTGGTGGTTCCGAAATGGTGTCTGCGATTGGAACGGACGTCGCCCGGTCGCTACCGACGCCTCGTCGTCGAGACGGAGCCAGACGGTCCCGACGAGGCGATCGACGTGCACGAGGTGCTGGTCACGTTGCCTGCGTCGGTCGAGCTCGAGCCTGCGCGCTTCAACCGGCCTCGTTGGCGCAAACGCTGACCGGCGCGGCCCCGATTCGTCCACCAAGACCTCAGCCCCACGGACTTCGATGCCATGTCGTTCGCTGAACGACGTCACCAGGCGAAGTGCAAGCCGAGTTGCGCGCCACCGACCGTCGGCGAAACGGTGACGTGCCGAAGGGCATCGAGCCTCAGCCATTCGCCAAGCAGGAAGAGCCCACAGCCGGTCAGCCCGGCGAGCGAGCCGCCCAACAGGAGGCCCGTGCCCACGTCGAAGACGCCGCGGTCGTCGATGGTGGCCTGCTCAGGCGATACGCGCGTGGTGCTGAAGTGCGTCATCCAGACGCCGGTCAGCATCGACGCCATGCCCAGCCCGGCGAACGACAAGCTCGCCACCTGAAAGGGAGTCATGGGTCCAGCGAAGGGGCGAGCGCCCGCCGCTTCTTCGAGGGGTGCGCTGTGCAGCGAGGCCGCCAACAAGAGCAGGGCAGGGGACATGCGGGCCCAGACGCCTCAGCTGCGACTTTATTCTCGGCGAAAACGGGCCTGATGCAGGGGCGTGGTACCCTTTTGCCCCACGGCGCATGTCTCGTTCCGGCCCCCTCCTTTTCTTGTTGCTGGCGCACGTCGGCACCCCCGCGTTGGCCCAGTCTCCCGAGGAGTTGAGGGCGCCCCGCGCCACGGTGTCCGTCACGCTCGGGGGGGCCGCACGCAACCTCACTCTTGGCGGCGGAGCAGACGAGAACCCGCTCGATCGCCCCCTCACCATCGGCGGGGTGTCGTCGATGCTGTACCGGCTGCGCGCTGACTTCTACGTGCTGCCCTGGCTCGGGCTCGACGTCGACGGAACGTTCGACACGTTTTCTTCCGAGGCGGGCGACGCCCCGAAGCTCTCGCACCTGCGGCTCGACGTGCGCGCCCTCGTCGCGTTGCGCTACGCCTTCCCGAAGGTCGGGTTGCTCGGCGGCGGCCTGGGCTACGGGCACACGCGCTCTCCGTTTCGCACCTACGTGCTCACGCAGGCGATGCAGAGCTACTCGCCCGTCACCGGCGAGTTCGTCACCCACAGCCTCGCGGCGCGGGTGTTCGGCTCGCTCTTCATCGACCGCTTTGAGGCGACGCTCGACGTGACGCTCGTGCCGAGGCTGGGGTCGGGCACCACCACCATCGAGCCGCGGTTGCTTGCGGGGGTGAAGGTGCTCGACCTCGACACCTTCGCGCTCTCGGTGGTCGCCGAGTACAGCGCGCTGTTCGACGTCAGCGAGACGTACTCGGGTCAGTTTCATCGCTTCAGCGGCGGGCTCCGCGTCGCGTTTCGTTCTGCGCGCGCGGAGAGCCCCATCGGTACGTCGCCTCAGTCGCAGGACCCCTCGGTGCGCGTGGTGGCGAAGATGAAGGCAGGCGCTGCCGCTGCTGCGACGGTCTCGCTCGACGGGCGCGCCGACGAGAGCCTCGACGCTGAGGGCGCTCGCGTGTGGTCGACGACTGCGGGCGAGCACCGCGTGCAGGTCAAGCTGCCGGGCCACCGCACCGTGACGCGCACGGTCCTGGCGAGGGCGGGAGAAGCCACGCTGGTCGAAGTGACGCTCGAGGCGCTCACCGGCCCCGGCGCGCTCTCGGGCGTGGTGCTCTCTGCGGCGACGAAGCAACCCGTGTCCGGCGCCACGGTGACCGTGGGCACCCGCTCGGTGCAGAGCAACGGGTCAGGCCAGTATGCGTTCGCGTCGGCGGGGCCGGGCCCGGTGACGGTGCGGGTCGAGGCGCAGGGCTTCACGACCGCCGAAGAGGTGGTGCAGGTGCCCCCCGAGCAGGCGAGCACGCTCGACGTCGCGCTCGAGAAGCTGGGCAAGGGCAGCCCGGCGACCGTGCGCGGGCTGGTGCGGTCCGAGCAGGGCGAGCCGCTGAAGGCGTCGGTGGTGATCAAAGGCGTGGCAACGAAGGTGACGGTGAACGGCGAAGGCCGCTTCGTCGTCACCATTCCCGGCGGGGATTACCTCTTCGTCATCAGCGCGCCGGGCTACGTTGCGCAGACAAAGAAGGTGACGCTGGCCGACGGTGACCAGGCCATCTTCCACTGCGAGCTTCAGAAGGCAGGCAAGTGATGCGAAGTGTCGTTGGCGCAGGCCTGCTGGTGGTGCTCGCGAGCGCGTGCGGAGACACGCCGGTTCCGCCGCCGCCTCCCCCCGTGGTGATGCAGCCGGCCAAACCGACCGTCGCGCAGCTCTCTGACCTGAAGGGCGCGGTGACGCTCTCGCGTGAGGGGAAGACCGAGCCTGCGAAGGCGGGCGCACTCGTCGAAGGCGACACGGTGACGACCGGCGCTGATGGCCATGCGTTGTTGAAGCAGGGCGCGCGCGAGGTCGAGCTGCTCGAGAACTCGAGCTTCACGGTGGGCAAGTCGCTGTCAGACCTCGCGCTGGCGACCGGTGAGCTGTTCTTCGAAGAGGCCGACGGTGGCGAGTTCGCGACGAGCGCGGGCGCCGCGCGGGCCGGGGCAGGCAGCCGCGTGAAGCTCGACGCGCGCGATGGTGGCGCGGTCTTCGTGGTGGGCCTCGGCACGCTCGATTTCGTGGAGCCCGACGGTGGCGTCTCGACGGTGAAGCAGGGCGGGCGGCTGGTGGTGGGGCAGGGCGAGCTGGTGTTCGACGACAGGCCCCCGGTGCCGGCCACGAAGCCGTCGGTGCGACTGATTCCGCGCGGCACGGTGATGGTGAAGTCGAAGAGCGGCGGCAACGCGAAGGTGCCCAACGACGGCAAAGACCTCGACGAACTGGGCACGGTGAGCGTCGACAAGACCGGTCAGTTGAAGGCCCAGCGCGGTGGGGCCGTGCTGCAGTTCGAAGGCGGCTCGCAGGGCACGCTCGAGCCGAGCGAGACCGACCCGAAGCTGCGCGCGACGCTGGTGGCGGGCGCGATGCGCATCTTCCTGCAGCAGGGCGAGAGCGTGCTGCTCGATGGGAAGAAGCCCATCACGCTGCGGGCGAAGATGGCGATGACGGCGCTGGTGACTCCGACGAAGAACGGGCCGCGCGTCGAGTTGCTGGCGGGTGAAGGCGAGGCCTCGTTGCCTGAGGCGCTGCCGCGCAACGTGTCGGCAGGCGAGGCGGTGGTGGTGAAGGGCCAGACGCTCGACAGCAGCAAGAAGGGCGCGCCGGTGCTGACGCTCCCTGCGGGTCGCAACAGCCGGGTGTTCTGGGGCAAGCCGGGCGACGTGGCGTTGTCGTTCGCTGCCGGTGAAGGGCCGATGGAGGTCGCGACCGATGCCCAGTTCGAGAACCTGGTGGCATCGGGTGGCGGCGACGACGCGTTGGTGGTGACGGCCCCGGCACGCGGCGGGCTGTACTGGCGGCGCAAGGGTGACTCTGAGGCGTCGAGCGGGCGCTTCGAGCGCGATGAGTTCGCGGGCGCAGTCGCCGCCAGGTCAGACACCGTCGCGGAGACGGGGCTCAAGGCGACCGTGTACTTCCAGGGCGCGGTGCCGACGTTGACGTTCACCTTCCCGCCGAAAGACGGCGTGTCGTCGTGGCGCTTCCGCGTGTACGCGACGAGTGACTTGAAGACGGCGCTGGTCGACCGGAAGGTGAGCGAGAACCGCACGGTGGTGGACTCGGGCTCGCTGAAGGAAGGCAACTACGTGTGGTCGGCCGTGCCGCTCGACAAGAGCGGGCAGGAGGGCGCGGGCGGCCGAATGAACAAGATGGAGATTGTCTTCGACAACTCGCTCACGCGGCTGGTGCTGAGCTCGCCGCGTGACGGCGAGAGCGCAGCGATGGCGACCGGCGTCGCGCCGCTGGGCTCGAAGCTGACGATGAACGGGAAGACCGTGCCGCTCGATGCGGCGGGGCGCTTCTCGGTGCCGACCGGCAACGCGTCGGTGCTCGTCTTCCGCCTCGTGACCTCGGGTGGCGGCGAGGCGTACTGGGTCCGCCGCACGCGCTGACCTCGTCCCCAGCCCACCGGGGTCTTCACCTGAGAACTGGAGTGGGCAGTGAAACGCCCGGGTTTCAGTGCAGGCCCGCGAAAGGTCGAAGCGGTCGATCTGGCACGAGGGGTGAAGTACCCGGCGCGTGCGCAGAATCTGGTTCCTCGCAGCAACGATGGGTCTCCTCGGGTGTGACGGCGAGCTCCTCACCCACCTCGGCGAGTCGTTCACCGAGACGACCCGCCCCGACGCCACGCGCGCGCCTGAAGCGCCGCCGCGCGCCACGCCCGGCCCCGCGCAGTTGCGGCTGTTGAATTCGTTGGAATTCAAACACACCGTCGAAGACCTGCTCGGCCTCACCGTCACCGCGCCGCTGGGCCACGCCGACTGGGGCGCAGGCTTCGACAGCGGCGCCGGCGGCCAGATGCAGGAGAACCTCTTCAACGCGCTCGTCGACGAGTCGCAGTCGCTGGCGAGCCGCTACGTCGCCACGCGCCTCGCCGCCGACTTCCCCTGCTTCGACCGTGCGAACGTCACCGACGCGTGCGTGAACCAGGTGCTCGAGAAGCTCGGCCGCCGTGCCTGGCGTCGACCGCTCACCGGTGACGAGAAGGTCGCCCTCGGTGCAGGCTTCCTCGACGCGGCCACCATCGCCGGCTCTCGTGTGGCAGGCCTCGAGACGCTCATTGCGCGCCTGCTGCTCTCGCCGCAGTTCCTCTACCGCTCGGAGATTGGCGCTGCCATCGCGGCCGGCTCTGACTTGCGTGCGCTCACTGCGTACGAGCGGGCGACCATGGTGGCGTACGCCCTCACCGCGTCGATGCCCGACGACGCGCTGCTGGGGGATGCCGAGGCGGGGCTGCTCGACGACGCGCGGCTGCGGCTGCACGTGCGGCGGCTCTGGGCGACGCCGCGGGCCCGCGAGCGCATGGCGGACGTGGTGCGCCAGTGGCTCGGGCTCACCACGCTCGACGACATGGCCGCGCGCCCCGAAGACTTCGCGAAGTTGAACCCCGAGCTCGGCGCCGCGCTCAAGAGTGAGTTCGACGCTACCGTGGCCGCCACGCTCTTCGACGGCGCAGGCACGTTGCCCGCGTTGTTCACCTCGAACTTCGCGATGGTGAACCGCCACACGGCCTCGCTGTACGGCCTCTCGGTGCCAGGCGACGAGCTCACCCGCGTGCAGCTCCCCGCGACGGAGCGCAAGGGCGTGCTCACCCTCGTCAGCACCATGAGCGCGCTCAGCTCGAGCGCTGACGTGTCGAAGGACCGGCCGGTGATGCGCGGGTTGATGATCAAGTCGCGCGTGCTCTGCGAACCGGTGGGCCCTCCCTCGGGCGTGAACACCATCGCGGCGGCGAACGCGGCGAGCTCCATTCCCAACTTCGACCAGCTCACGACGCGCGAGCAGTACGAGGCGATGATGCAGCAGGGGCAGGCGTGCGCGGCGTGCCACGCCACGTTCATGCCGCTGGGCTTCTCGTTCGGCCGCTACGACGCGCTCGGTCAGCACCGCACGACCCAGCGCGGTCGGCCGGTGAACTCGCTCGCCGCCGGAGTGCCGCTGCTGGGCGAGGTGCGCCAGTTCGACGACGCGCTCGGCCTCATCGACACGCTCGCGGGCCACGAGCGCACTGCAGCGTGCTTCACGAAGAACCTCGTCAGCTACGCGACCGGCGTGCGCGGCACGGCGTCGACCGACTCGTATGCGGCGCTCCTGCACTTCCGCGCGAAGGGCCAGCCGTTGCACGTCGGCCAGTTGATGGAGTCGGTGCTGCTCAGCCCCGAGGTGTTTGAGCGCGTGGGCGTCGTCGAGCTGAGCCCGCCTCCGATGGGTGGCGGTGGGGGCGCAACAGGGGGTGGCGGTGGTTCGACCGGTGGAGGTGGTGGGAACACGCCTGACGCCGGCAGTGCCGACGCGGGCTCGTCGATGCCCGCCCCTGCGACGCCGTTGCTGCCCAGTGGGGTGGCGCTGGGCGGCAACGAGAGCCGCCGCTCGAGTGACGGCGCCTTCACGCTCGTCTACCAGCTCGATGGCAACCTCGTGCTCTACCGCACCGGCGGGGCGCCGCTGTGGAGCTCACGCACGGGGGGCAACTCCGTCGGTCAGGCGGCCATGCAGGGCGACGGCAACCTGGTGGTCTACGACTCGACCACCCGGCCGAGGTTCAACACGGGCACGCAGGGCAACTCGGGCGCGGGCCTGTTCATCGAGAGCAGCGGTCGGCTCAGCGTTCGTCGCGGCGGCCTCGAGCTGTGGAACTCCATCACCGGGAGAACGCCGTGAAGCGTCGTGACTTCCTCTTCTCGTCGCTGAAGGCCGCGGTGCTGCTCTCGCCCGCACTCTCGTTGCGTCAGGCGTTCGCGCAGGCCGCGGCGCCCCAGCGCGTCTTCTTCTGGGTCAATTGCGGGGGCTACCCCTCTGCAGACGCGTTCTTCCCGACGGGCAGCGAGACCAACTTCCAGCTCTCTCCCATTCTTTCGCCGCTCGAGCCGCTCAAGAGCGACCTGGTCGTCATCGAGGGCATCGACCTTCGACGCACGGGGTTGAACCCGCGCGGCGCCGACCACCTGCGCTCGATGGGCAAGGTGCTCACCGCCAAAGACATCAACCCGTCGGCGAGCGACCCCGACAACGAGGGCGAGGCGGGCGGCATCTCCATCGACCAGTTGCTGGCGCGCGACCTGAACAAGAGCAGCGTCGAGCTGGTGGTGACCGACCGGCTGCGCGACACGATGCGCGAGCAGCCGTTCGCCACCGGCGCAAACCAGTTCAAGGTGCCCATCGCCGCGCCCGAGCTCGCATGGGACCGGCTCTTCGGGGGCTTCCAGGCGCCGGGCGGCGAAGACCCGGCCGTGCGCGCTGCGCGGCTGCGTCAGCTCAACCTGAAGAAGTCGCTGCTCGACGACGTGCGGCAGGACCTGTCGCGTTTGCGTCGTGAGCTCTCAGGTCTCGAGCGCGTGAAGCTCGACATGCACGAAGACGCCATCCGCCGCACCGAGCTGCGCGTGCAGGCCGACCTCGACGCAGTACCGCCTCCGCTCATCTGTGGCGTGCCCGGTCGTGCGGGCGCCAACGCGATGACTGCGCGCGCCGCCGCACACCTCGACCTCGTCTATTCCGCGTTCGCGTGTGACCGCGTGCAGGTCGCCGGGCTGGTCTGGGGCTCGAGTGGTTACCACTGGCCCTACGACTGGGCGGGCGTGCAGGTGCAGGGCTCGATTCACGACGAGGTGCACCACCTGCCGGGCGAGCGCCGCGACGACTACATCCGCGCAGCGCGGTGGGACTGGGAGCAGCTCGGCAACTTCGTGCAGCGCCTGAAGAACACGTCTGAGGGCAGCGGCACGATGCTCGACAACACGCTGGTGGTCGCGTTGTCGCACTTCGGCGTGCACCACGACGTGCGCAGCATCCCCGTGGTGCTCTTCGGTAATGCCATGGGCCGCCTGCGCACCGGTCGCGCGATTCGGCTGCCCTCCACGCAGTTCAACGACAAGGTGCTCACCTCGGTGGCGCACCTGATGGGCGCGAACATCACCGGCCTCGGCGACGACCCGAACTGTGGCCCCCTCGTCGAGCTGGCCTGACGTAGCGTTGGGGGCATGACCTCCAAAGTGACCGTCGAGCGTGAAGGCGCCGTGTTGTTGATGGGCATCAACCGCCCCGAGAAGCGCAACGCGTTCGACCTCGAGACCATCGCTGCGCTCGCCGCAGCGTACGAGCAGCTGGGCGACGACGACTCCCTGCGCGTCGGCGTGCTCTTCGCGCATGGCGCGCACTTCTCCGCGGGGCTCGATCTCGCTGAGGTGGGGCCCGCAGTCGGTGAACAGGGCCCCGAGGCGTTGTCGGGTGCGCGCAAGTACGACCCCTTCGGGGTCTGGGCGCCACTGGTGCCCAAGCCGGTGGTGATGGCCGTCAACGGCATCGCGTTCACCTTGAGCATCGAGCTGGCGCTCGCTTCCGACATCGTCATCGCCGCCAACGACGTGCGCTTTCGGCAGCTCGAGATTGCTCGCGGCATCATGCCCTTCGGCGGCGCCACGATGCGGGCGCCGGCGAAGCTGGGGTGGGGCAACGCGATGCGCTTCCTCCTCACCGCCGAGGAGTTCCATGCCGACGAGGCGCACCGCATCGGCCTCGTTCAGGAGATCGTCATGCCCGGTCAGCACGTCACCCGTGCCGTGCAGCTCGCGCAGCTCATCGCGAAGCAGGCGCCCATCGGCGTGCAGGCCACGCTCCTCAACGCGCGCACGTACGAGACGAAGGGCGTCGGCGCCGCCACCGAGCACCTGCGCGGGGCGTTGAAGCAGGTGATGGCGAGCGAAGACGCCGCCGAAGGGATGATGAGCTTCGTCGAGCGCCGCGAGGCGGCCTTCACCGGGAAATGAACTTCGCCCCCGGCGCAGCGGAGGTAGGCTCCCGCCCGTGGAATCACCCCGCAGCTTCGTCGTCGAGAACCTCACCGCCGTTCGACACCGCGAGGGGTTCGAAGAGATGGCCGGGGTGTCGAACGGCCAACCCGTCTCCGTCGGCGTCACGCACGCTGGCCAGCTCAAGAACGAAGCCCAGTCGCAGACCTTCGCCGCCGAGGTGCGCAAGACCTTCGCGTTGAACCACCCGGCCATCGCGAAGAACCTCGCGGTCGAGCCTGCGGGGGCGCTGCAATGGGCCGTCGCGTGGGAACGCTTCGAGGGCCTCACGCTCGACAAGGTCATCGCCGAGCGTGGCGCGTTGCTGCCTGACGAGGCGGTGTCGCTCACGCTGACCCTGGCGCAGGCCGTTCAACACGCGCACGGGCGCGGCCTCGTGCACGGCAACCTGAGCGCCGAGTGGGTGGTGTTGCTCTCGCAGCCGATGTCGATGGAGGTGCGGCTCGCGGGTTTCGGGCTCGGGCTCCTGCCTGCGTTCTCGAGCGGGAAGAAGCCGGCCGCGGTCGTCGACGTTGCGGGCCTCGGCTCGATTCTGCACCTGCTGCTCATCGGCAGGCCCCCCGACGGCGCGCAGATCGGCACGATTCCCGCGCAGGCGATTCACCTCGGCGCGGTGCTCGCCAAGTCGCTGGGTATCGACCTCTCGAACCGCTACCGCAACGTGCAGGAGTTCATTCAGGCGTTGTCGGAAGCGAACCGCACGCGCGTGTCGGGCGGGCACGTGGTGCCGGGCAGCAGCTCGAACCTCACGCCCGTCGGCGTGCGCACGCTGGGCCCCTGGGAGCTGCAGGAGCTGATCGGCGAAGGCGCGATGGGCCAGGTGTTCCTCGCGAAGCACACGCTGCTGGGGCGGCAGGCGGCCATCAAGGTGCTGCGGCCCGAGCAGTACCAGCGCGAAGACCTGATCCAGCGCTTCTTTCAGGAAGCGCGCTCGGTGAACCAGATCAACCACGAGCACATCGTGGAGATCTCCGACTTCGGCCAGGAACTCGGCCCCGACGGCAAGCCCACCGCGGTGTACTTCGTGATGGAGCTGCTGCAGGGCGGGACGCTCACCTCGCGGCTGGCGAAGGGCACGCTCAACATCGAGCGCTCGGTGCACGTGGTGAAGCAGCTCGCTTCCGCGCTCGAGGCTGCGCACAAGCTCGGCGTGGTGCACCGCGACGTGAAGACCGACAACGTCTTCCTCGTCTCGCGGCACGGTGATGCCGAGTACGTGAAGGTGCTCGACTTCGGTGTCGCCAAGCTGACGCAAGTCGGCACCGACGCGCCGAAGGTCAGCACGATGGATGGCGCCATCATCGGCACGCCGACCAGCATGTCTCCCGAACAGGCGAGCGGCGGCGTCGTCGATGCGCGCGCCGACATCTACGCGGTGGGCGTGCTGCTGTACCAGTTGCTCTCGGGCAAGCTGCCCATCGACGCGGACAACTTCGGAAAAATCGTCGCGCTGCTGCTGACGAAGGTGCCCGACCCGCTGCCCGAGCGCACCCCGAACGGTGAGCCCATTCCCCCGGGGTTGGCCGACGTCGTGCGGCGCTGCCTCGAGAAAGAACCGAACAAGCGCCCGCAGTCGATGGGCGAGTTGATCAAGGCGCTCAGCAGCCCGGTCGCGACGCAGCGCTCGGTGGCGCGCACCGAGATGGTCTACCCGGCCGACGTGCAGAAGCCGCCGCCTTCACGCCGCGGGTTGATCATCGGGCTGACCCTCGGGGTGTTGATTGCGGGCGGCGCCGGGGTGTCGATGTTCTGGTCAGGCCCGCTGCCGGTGGTGCCGCTGCCCGACGCCGGGCTCGAGGTCGCGGTGGTGGACGCAGGACCCGGGGGCGGGCTCGACGCAGGGCTTGCGCTGGTCGAGGTGCCTGATGCGGGTGACGCCGAAGAGCCCGACGCGGGCGAAGAGCTCGCCGAGGTGGACGCTGGGGTGACGCGCGATGCGGGGGTCGTCAAGGTGGTCAAGGTGAAGCCCGTGCAGCTCACCAAGGCCATCGTGCAGGGCGTCATCGTCAATCAGCTGTCACCCAGGCTGAACGCGTGCGCGACGCGCTTTCAGGCATCGCTGCCCGCGAACGGCACGTTCCCCGTGACGTTCTCGATCGAGAAGTCGGGCGCACCGAGCGGCGTCAGCGCCGGGGGCGACTTCCCGAAGCCGGTGAAGGCG
This sequence comes from Archangium sp., assembly GCA_044371205.1. Taxonomy (GTDB): domain Bacteria; phylum Myxococcota; class Myxococcia; order Myxococcales; family Myxococcaceae; genus Archangium_A. The sequence goes on along the minus strand of JBILUC010000026.1, from coordinate 20,794 downwards.
TGCCTCGAGAAGGCGGTGGCTGGCATCAAGTTCCCGCCGAACCTCACCGGCAGCGCCGCACCCATCACGTACAACGCTCCGTTCGCGCGCCAGCAGTAGCGCTGCAGCTTCGGGAGCACCTCGTTCATCGACGCCGGCGGCGCAGCCCCGCCAGCGCGAAGAGCATCAGCGGTGCGAGCGAGCCCGACTGGCACGTGCACCCTGCCGCGAACGTCGTGGGCGGGTCGCCGCGGTGCCCCGCGTCGATGACGTCGGTGCCTGCGTCCTGGAGTGAGCCGGCATCCACTCCGCCAGCGTCGACGAAAACACCAGCGTCGACGAAGACACCCGCGTCGATGAACAGACCCGCGTCGACGAACCTACCTGCATCGATGAACCCACCCGCATCGATGAGCCCACCCGCATCGATGAGCCCACCCGCGTCGATGAGCCCACCCGCATCGATGAGCCCACCCGCATCGATGAGCCCACCCGCATCGATGAGCCCACCCGCATCGATGAGCCCACCCGCATCGCTGGGCACACCTGCGTCGACGGGCACACCTGCGTCCGTGTTGATTCCGCCACCGTCGGAGCGCATGCCCCCGTCAGACCCGCGGCCCCCGTCCAGACCACCGTCCACGGGACATCCGATCGGGGACGCGTTCGTGACGTCACAGAGAACGCCGCCAACGCACACACCGCGATAGCAGGTCGCCACAGCCACCGTCGTGAAGCACGCGTTTCCGACCACGCACTCCATGGCCGTCGCGGTGCCACTCACGAAGGAGCCCGCGTCGAACTGCGCGAGGAAGATCTGGCCGGAGTTGTTCTCCGCGTTGGGGGCGCCGATGACGACCTCGTGCCGGCGTGAGAACGCGATGGTGCTCCCAAAGTCTGTCTGCATTGGCCCCTGGAACGCGTCCCCGGCGTCTCCGAGAAATCGGTACACCGTCGCCTCGCCAGGAGAGCCCACCCAGAGTGCGTTGAGTCCGGCTCCTGCGTCATTGGGCTCGGTGGCGAGCACCCCGCCGAATGATCCGCTCGAACCGAAGCTGCCTGGCGAGGTCAACACCATCACCGGCGCTGAGTTGGCAGCCAGGGTCGTCGAATAGATGTGCACCGCTGAGCCCTGTGTCACCGCGATTTCGGGACCGGGGGTTGGGTGAAAATCGCCCATGGCGACGGCCGTCGGCGGCAGGGGAACGGACCGGCTCCAGGACATCGTGGGGGCCACAGTGAAGAACTTGATCTCATCGGGGTTTCGAGACCCCAGGACGAAGGTGTTGCTGTGCGACGGCCGGGAGTTGAGGGCCACTCCGAAGCCCGGGGTGCCTGCGTCGAAGAAGAGCCCAAACGCCCCGGTCGGGGTCTTCTGAAAGAGCTGGCCCGTCGCAGTCGCGACCATCACGTGTCCGCTCGGATCGTCAGCCTGCGCCGCCACCCGCGGATTGGACTGAATGGGAAGAGCGCGGGTTTCTGAGGCGCTGAACCCCGCCCCCATGCTGCTCACGAAGTTGCGGCTGTTCGTACCGGGGTGCCCGCAGGCGACGACGCGCCCAAGCCCACCGATATTATAAAAATCCGGGAACGCCTCTTGACCCCCACCGGCGCCGACAAAGGTCGCCGTCCCGGGTGGCGGCGCCCCGGCTGGGTTCAGTGGTCCGGGGCTTCCGTAGACGAAGCTGCCGTTGTACTCGAAGCAGCCCGCCAGTGATGCACCGAGCCGGTCGTTGGGCGAGCCCGTCAGAAGCGCCTGCCCCACACTCATGGCACCCGCCTGGCGGGTGAAGTCGACGGAGTCTGTGTCTTCGGGTGCGGCGCAGCCCGCGAGCATGAGCGCCACCAGCAGCAGCTTCTTCATCGAAAGGCTCCTCCAAACCCGACCGGCACCTGGACGATAGTGCATGTCACGAAGCGAAGGGCTCAGCCGTGGAAGCGGCATGACGAACACACATGACGTGGTGGTGGTGGGAGGGGGGCTCGGCGGTCTGCTCGCCGCCAACCGCCTGGTTTCCGCAGGGCGCAGCGTGGTGGTGCTGGATCAGGCCGAGCACCCCGGAGGTCTGGGTCGGAGCCCCGCGCTGTCGGGTGAAGCCCTCAACCTCGGGCCGCATGCGCTGTACCGCTCAGGCCGCGCCGTGGCCGTGTTGCGCGAACTCGGCGTGCCCCTCGAAGGCTTCGTTCCAGGTACCGGCACCTTCTTCGAACACGAGGAGCGCCTGCTCCCCGGGCCCACGGGCGCGCTGGGGTTGCTGACGTTGCGGTGGTTGAGCTGGCGCGAGCGCGTGGAGCTCGCGTGGTCCCTGCGGGAGGTGCTCTCCGGCTCGACCGCGTCAGGCACGCTCGAAGACTGGCTCGCGCGACGACGCTCCCCGCGGGTGCGTGGCTTTCTGGCCGCGATGACCCGGGTGTCGACGTACACCAACGCGCCTGCGCACCTGAGCGCGCGGGTGGCGTTGACGCAGCTGCGCACGGGGCTCGATGGGGTGCTGTACCTCGACGGCGGCTGGCAGCACCTCGTCGACGCGCTCGCAGCCCGGGTCGACGTGCGCTGCGCGACACGCGTGACTTCGGTGCAGGGCAGCGACGTGCACTGCGAGACGGGAGAGGTCCTGCGGGCGCGCGACGTGGTGCTTGCCGTGCCGCTGGCCGCCGCGACGAGGCTCGTGCCGCAGGACGAGGCGCTCGCCGCGCGGGTGGCGCAACTCGAGCCCGTGCGGGTGGCGTGCATCGACCTGGTGTTGCAGCGGCTGCCCTCACCGGAGCGGTGGCTGGTGCTGGGCTTCGACGAGCCGACCTACTTCTCGGTGCACTCGCGGCCCGAGCAGCGCGAGCCGGTGAAGGTGCACGTCGCCTGGTACCTCTCACCCGGTGACGACCCGAGCGCCGAGGTGATGGAGCAGCGGCTCGACGCGTTCCTCGAGCGCGTGCAACCGGGCTGGCGTGACGTCGTGCTCGCCCGGCGCTATTTCCCTCACATGCGCGTGATGGAAGACCTCCCCGGTCGTTCGCCGGTGACCCTCGCCGCCCCGCTGCACCTCGTGTCGGGCGTGGGAGGCTTTCTCTTCGACGCCGTCGCGCAGAGCACCGACGCCCTCGTGGCGCGCTCCCTGCGAGTGGCCGCGCGGTGAGCCCGGCGCTCGAGGCGGCGCACCGCAGCCACGCCCGCGCGCTCTTCGCGCTCTGCTACCGCATGACCGGCGTCGCGGCCGACGCGGAAGAGCTGGTGCAGGAGACCTTCGTGCGCGCGCTCGAGGCGAAGCCCGCGGAAGACGAGCCGCTCGGCGGGTACCTGTTTCGCGTGGCGACGCGGCTGTGCATCGACCGCCTCCGCCGGCGACAGACCGAGGGCTACCGGGGCCCGTGGTTGCCCTCTCCAGTGCCCGACGAGGAACTCACGTTCGAAGCGCCCGCGACCGCGCGGTACGAGGTGCTCGAGAGCGCGAGCTTCGCGTTCCTCCTGGCGATGGAGGCCCTCCCGGCTGAGCAGCGCGCGGCGCTCGTGCTGGGCGACGTGTTCGACCTGTCGGCGAAAGAAGTCGCTGCGTGTCTCGAGCTCGAAGAGGCGAACGTGCGGCAGCTGCAGCACCGCGCCCGCAAGGCGCTCGAGCGCTACGACCGGGAACGCGTGCCCCCGACAGAGGCGCTGAGGGAGCGCGCGCGCGAGGCGATGGAAGGCTTTCTCACGGCGCTGGCGACCGGCGACGTCGAGGGCGCGAAGCGGTGGCTCGCCGATGACGTCCAGGTCTTGAACGACGGGGGCGGTGTGTACGTGGCGGCGATGGTGCCGCTGGTGGGCCCCTCCCGTGCGACGCTCTTCTTCTCGCGGCTGATGCAGCTGCGGGGCGCGCCGACGTCAGCGGAGGTGGTGCGCGTCAATGGCTCGTGGGCGCTCGACGCGTCGTTCGAGGTGAAGCTGCAGCGCGAGCCTCCACGGGGAGTGACTCACGTGCAGCTCGACGCAGCGGGGAGAATCGCCGTCATCTATTCCGTCGTCGCCCCGCGCAAGCTCGCATGAACGGCGTTCGGGGGCGCCTCGCGAGGCCACTTGCAGAAATGAAGGTCACCTCTCTCTGACATTCATTTCTGCAAGGCACCCCGCACAAGAGCCCAGGTGCGCGCCTTCGGCCGAAGCAGAACCTCACGGCGTGCTTCGCGTCGCCGGTCTTCTGCATCACCGCGACTGATCAGCCCCACGCGCTCCTGCTTCAAAGAAGCCCGCTCAGTTCCCGTCGTCGGACACCATGACCGTCTGGTCGATGGTGCCGTCGCCGTCGTCGTCGATGCTCACCGTCATCGGGGTGCCATCGCCGGCCCAGGTGCCGTACTCGAGCCACACGATGGCGGTCGCCGAGATGGTGTTGCCCATATGCGCGAACACCACGTCGCCCGCGCTGATGACGTGCACGCGCACGCCGTAGCTGGCCATGCCGTCCATCGAGTTGATCTTCACGCCCAGGCGCTTGCCCGGCACGTCGGCGCGCAACTCGACGGTGACGCCAGTCGCCTCAGCGCCGCTCGACACCTCGAACTGGTAGTCGTTGCCGTCGAGCGTCATGCCCAGCTCGACGACGGGCGTCTCGGCGCCGCTGGTGGTGTAGCTCACCGAGTCGGAGCCTGCGGAGAACGCGATGGTGTCGACCTGCCCCGGGTCGAGCTCGACGCCTTCGACCGCGAAGGTGTAGCCCGGCGCCGTCAAGCGCACCGCTGCCTGCGTGGTGGCGGTCATGCCTGCGCCATCGAGGGTGACAGTGAGCGGCGTGGTGAGCGGCAACTGGAAGGCGGGCACCTCACGGTCATCCCACGTGCTGGCGACCGACCTGCCCGAGACGATGGTCGCGCCGGGAATGGTGCTCACGTAGGCGCCGCCGTCGAGCGCGATGAAGTGACCCATGCCGTCGTCGAGGCGCAACGCCGCGTCTCCCTGCAGCCGCACGGTGCGGTAGCTGACCGCGTTGCCCTTCACGCCGCGGCCATCGGCCGTCACTGCGCCACACGTGCTGCACGTCTGCAGCTGCGTGCGCGCCGAACTCGGGGTCACCGTCAGCGACTTCGTCGTCGCGTCACCGTCGTAGATTTCGGACGGCATCGTCGGGTTCGGCGTCGCGGCGTACGACCAGGTGTTGGCCTCGGTGTTGACGGTCATCGCCGCCACCGCCATCGGGAAGTTGTTCTCGTAGACCATGATGTCCTTGATGCCCGCGTCGACCTGGCGCACCGCATACGGCGTGACGGCATGACCGCCGCTGCCGTCGCGCTTGTAGAGCCCGATGGCGTACGACTCGCCGCCGGTGGTGAACGACGTCTCGAGCAACGCGACCACCTCGTTGGGCGTCAGCTTGCCGCGCGAGTCGGCTTCCTTCGTCGGGCTGGTGCTCTGCGTCGCCCACCAGAAGGCAATCTCGCGCTGCAGCTTCTCGTTGCCCATCAGCGTCAGCGCGTTGCCGGTCGCCGCGCCGAAGTCTGACGGCTTCGCCTGGCCCGTCGCGAAGAAGAGCGAGAGCACCGCCATGCCTTCACAGTGGCCGCCGCTCATCGCCGCGTTGGTCGCCTGCATGAAGTTCGCAGAGCTCGGCGTCAACGTGCACGTGCTCGCGCCAGGCTCGGCGCACACCGAGTTGCCGAACAGGCGCACCATCTCGACCTGGGTGAGGTTCACGATGCCGCCTTCGTTCGTGTAGTTCTCGAAGGCGAAGTTGTCGGTGCCCATCGCGAACTTCACGGGGCCTCCATCGCTGCCGGGCACGCCGCCGTCGGCGCCTGGCGTCTCGGTGCAGGCGGTGAGCAGCAAGAGACAGCAGACGACGGCAGAGCGGGCAGCGCGCATGAACACCTGAGTGTGAGGGTGAGGCGTCCCCCCCTATGGGTGTTCCGCCCGTGTGGGAATCCATTCCTCCGAGGGGGAATGTTCTCTCTCGCGTGGAACTCAGCGGAGCGTGGCGCAGCGGTTGCCCGCGCAGACCGCGGTCGTGTCGCAGCAGTCGGCGTCGACGGTGCAGCGGTCGAACTCCCGCGAGCACTGTGCGCCACCATCGGGTGCGCCGCCCGGGTTGCTGCCGCAGACAGGGCCTCCGCCGGTGTCGACGCAGAAGCCGCCGCAGCACTCGTCGCCACCGCCGCAGCCCTCTCCGTCGGTGCGGCACGGGTCGGCTGACCAGTAGCCGCGCGAGTTGCCGGCCAGCAGTTCCTGCGCGGGCAGATAGAACGCCGGGTGGCTGGGGTCGCTGCCGGGCGCGGCGTTCAGGTCGATGGCGGCGACCCACAACTTCTTGGGGGTGGGTGACGCGCTGATGTCGTGGAAGCGCGGGTCGCTCCACCAGGGGTTGAGGGTCGCCACGTTTCCGTAGAGGCGACGGCTGGTGAAGATGACCCACGCGTAGCCGCCCGAGGCGATGGGGCCGACGGTGGGCTCGTAGTTGAGCGTCGCGTCGTCGTCGTGCGACTCGGGGCCGACAGGCACGTAGCCACGGCCGTTGAGCTTGTCGAGGCGCTGCGCCCGACGCGTTGCCACGTCGACCCACCACAGCTCGGCGCGCGTGCCGATGCTGGAGCACGGCCCGGGGTCGTCGCACGTCGAGCGCGTCTCGCCGAAGCGGCCATTGCTGAGCGTCTCGACCTGAAAGACGACGCCGGTGTTGGTCGGCAGATACGAAGGGAAGACCGCCACCTGGCCCGCGGCGGGCGTGTAGAGGTTGACGAAGTCGCTGAAGGTGGCCGGCGCCGTGAAGCGCATCGCCGCGAGGGAACGCTGGTCAGCGCCGCTGCCTGCGTAGAAGTTGAACGCCACCTGCTTGCCGTCGTTCGAGAAGACCGGCGTCGCGGCGCCCAGCCCGGAAGGGAGGCCGGTGGCAGTGACCGCGGTGCCCGAGGGAATCGCGTAGAGCCCGCTCGCCCCGCTGGCTGCGCCCGCGATGGGGCCCACGTTCGAGAAGAGCAGGGTGCCATCGGGGCTGAGGCCGCCCCACGCGAAGCGACCATCTGCGGGCAGCAGCGGCGTCTCGGCGTTCGCGTTGCGCAGCGCGTACTGGCTGGTGGCCGAGATGTTGTCGCCGTGCTGCGTGAGCAGCGTCGAGCCGTTGGCCGAAACGACGTGGCACACGCGGCACTGCGCAGCGCCGCCGTTGCCGCCCGCGACGAGCGAGGGCTCGGTGGAGGCGCCGCGAATCGCGAGCGTCGCGCCTCCGAACATCGGGTCGGGCCCGAGCGCGCCGGAGTAGTTCCTCGCGAGCCGGGTGCCGTACGAGTTGTAATAGACGACGCCCTTGAGCGAGCCGCTCGCCATGCGCCACGTCTGCGTGAGCGGGCCGTACGCCTGGCCTCCCGCCGCGAAGACCACGCGGAGGCTCACGTCGCCGCCCGCGCACTGCGTGCTCGCCCTGCGCCACGCCGCCTGGGGAATCGGGTGGTGGAGGAAGGGCGTCGCGGTCTTCGCGAACGAGCCCTCGAAGCTGAAGTTCGGGCAGCTCAGCGTGATGCGCACGGCGTCGTAGCTGCGCGCGGGCGCCCACTGGAGGAGCGGCGCGAGCAGGTCCTTCGGCCAGACGGTGCGGTCGTAGGGGTAGAGGAGCGTGGTGCCGTCGGCGGTCGGCGTTCCCCCGAGGGTGGTGAGCGTCGTGGCGTCGACGGGGCCGCCTTCGCCTTCACCGCCCACGCCGCCGAAGCCGCCGAGGCCCGCGTCCTGACCGGTGGCGCCGCCGTTCTGCACGATGCGCACGCGCACGGTGAGGGTGGTGGAATCGGTCGCGCTGCCGAGGCTCGCGGTGAGGGTGGCCTGGCCCCCGCCGCTCGGGCTCGCCGTGAAGAGGCCGCTGCCGTCGATGGTGCCGATGGTGGGTGGCGTCACCGACCAGCTCGGAGTGGCACTTTGGCCGTTCGCGGTCGCGGTGAACTGCTGCAGCGGCAGCGGCTGGCCGACGACGAGGTCGAGCACCACGTCGCGGGGTGAGATGACGAGCGCGCCGGTGAAGCCGCCGCCGGTGCCGCCGGTCGTGCCGCCTCCGGTGCCCGCGCCCGTGCCGCCTCCTGAAGCGCCCGTGCCGGCGTCGCTGCCGCCGTCGGTGCGGCCGCCGATGATGACGCTGCTCGAGCCGCAGCCCGCGCAGCCAAAGGTGGAGAGAACGAGTGCGGTGAGCAGAACGGTGAAGCGCATGCGCGGACCATACAGAAGCGTGCGCTCCCGCTGATCGGTCGACCGGCCTTTCTCATGACGTGAGACGTCTTCAGCGCAAGGGCGAAGACATCCGGCGTCGGTGTCTCAGGGCGTCAGCGAGCAGCCGCTGCTGAAGCCGGTGGCGTCGAACTCGCTGGTCAACTGCCCGACGAGCTCGCCGTCGCGCGCGGTGTTGGCGGTGGCCACCACCTTGAGCGTGTGTTTGCCGCTGCGCTTGGGGCTGCAGTACTCGAGCACGTAGAAGCGGTTGGCGAGCCCGGCGACGCGCGTGGCGATTTCGCCGAACGCCGTCTTCAACTCTTCTGACTTCGCGACCGGCCACGAGCCGTCTTTGCCCAACTGGCTCAGCGTCGGCGCGTCGACCTCACCACCCAGCCCGATGGTGAACACGTGCTGAGGCGAGCGCTTCACCGCGTCGATGGCCTCTGCCGACGAGACGCGCGCGGCCTGGTCGGTGCCGTCGGTGAAGAGCACCACCGCGCCATCGCGCCAGGTCACGCCGCTGCGGCTCAGCTCGCCGTCGAGCATCGACAACGTCTTCACCACCGCGCCGTTCAAGTTGGTCGAGTCATCGACACAGCGCCACCCGGCGCAGGTGCGGCGGTCGGCGTACCCGGCGCAGTCAGCCGAGGCCTGGCATTCCGAGGTCGAGAGCGAGTCGAGGCCCTGGATGAGGGTGGTGAGCACCGGCGTGAAGGGCACCACCACCTGCGGCTCGCTGCGGCCGTCGAAGGTCATCAACTGGACGAAGTGACCGTCGCCGCCGTTGAGCAAGACCGTCTCGAGGTACGTGCGCGCCGCGGCCTGCAGCGCGGGGAACTCACCCGAGCGCAGCATCGAGCCCGAGAGGTCGAGCAGCACCACCGAGAAGAGGCGGAAGCGCTCGCCCTTCGGCGCCACGCGCTGCTGCGACTCGTAGGCGCTCACCTTCTTCCCGTCTTCGTAGATCTCGAACTGCGCGGCCTGCAGCCCCGCGACGGGCTCACCCCGGCAGGTGTCCACGCGGAACGACCACGACACGCGCGAGGGCATGCCCACCGACAGGGCCGACGTGCCCGGGTCGCTGAGCGAGAGACACCGTGACCCGAGGCTCGTCACCGTCTGGTCTCCGACCGCGGCAGGGCCGCACGCCGTGAGGAGGAGCAACAGGGCGCCACACGTCTTGACCGGTCTGATCAGCATGTGGGCGAAGGTAGTCTTGCCAGGGAGTGAGGCAATTTCCTGGCCCGGTCACCGCCAGTTCACGACCTCCAGCCCGCGCACGCGTTCGAACTCGCGCACGTTCGAGGTCACGAAGATCAGTCGGCGCGCGAGGGCGACGCCGGCCAGGAGCGCGTCGAAGTCGCCAATCGGTTCTCCCCCTTTGCGCAGACTGGCGCGCACCCCCGCTGCGGCGCGGGCGTCGTCGCGATCGAAGGGCAGCACGTCGATGGTCGAGAACAGCCGGTTGACCTGCTGCTCGAGGCGCGGAGCCGGTTTGAGCTCGAGCCCGAAGCGCACCTCATGCTCGGTGATGGCAGACACGCCCAGCTGATACGGCGGCTCGGCATGCACCCGCTCATGCACCCCGCCCACCCGGCGGAAGTAGTCGCTGATGACACACGTATCGAGCAGGTACTTCACGGGAACCGCGGCCCCGCGCGCCGCGAAGACCGGTGCTTCTCGAACGGCTCGACGGCTTCGGGGGCTTCGGCCTCGAGCAGCTCCTGCGGCCACTCGGCCCGCTGCTTCAGCGCGACGAAGTGCCGCACCGCCTCGTTGATGAGCGCGTTGCGGTTCTTCTTCGTGCGTTTGACCAGCAGCGCCAACTGGTGGGCGAGGGCTTCGTCGAGGTGCACACTGAAGTTCATGACATGTTCATAACATGTCAGCCCGACAGAGACCCCTTGCCGCGCCCATCAAGGCAACCTTCGCTCGTCACTGACCGCAGATTCAGAAATAAGGTGCGATTTCTGACCCGTCGGTTAGTCAACCGCTCCGCATGGCCCGCCCCGCTGACCCGCACGCCCGCGCCTCGCTCGTCGCCGCTGCCCGGCAGGAATTCGTGCGGGTCGGCATTCAGCGGGCGCGCATCGAAGACATCACCGCTCGCTGCGGCCTCTCGAAGGGCGCCTTCTATTTGCACTTCGAGTCGAAGGAAGCGCTGTTCCGCGAGGTGGTGGCGAAGGTGACGGTGCACCACGACACGCTGCGCGAAGACCGGGATCAGGCGTACCTCCAGCTGGTGAGCCAGCGCGCGCTCAAGAAGAGTGGGGTCATTCGTGACTACATGGCCGCGCTCGCCGCCATCGACGCCCGCGAAGACCGGCGGCTGCTCGAGATGCTGTGGGAATGGCGCGACGTGCTCGACGTGCTCCTGCACGGCAGCCAGGGCACCGAGTTCGAAGGCGCGGTGTGGGCGATGCTCGACCAGGAATCAGAGCGCGTGATGTTGCAGCTCGCGCGGCTCGAGAAGGTCGGCCTCGTGCGCGCCGACGTGCCCGCCGAGCTGGTGGGCATGATGATCGTTGGCACCTATCTGCTGGTGGCCCGCCGCTTCAGCCGCGCGACGGAGCAGCCCGACTTCGACCACTGGGTGCGCTCGCTGCAGGCGCTCATCGCGAGCGGCGTCGCGACGCCGTTGGCACCCCTTCCCTCCACCGCGCGACGTGCCGTCCCCCGCCGCGCCACCACTTCCCCTCGAAGAAAGAAGAAGACGTCATGACCCGTCGGCTCCTCGTCGCTCTCGCCCTGCTCGCGGCCTCGCTCGCGTTCGCCGAGGGCCCCCTCAGCGCCCCGAAGGTGCGCGTCGTCTCGGCGCGCCCGGTGAACGCCGCCATTCGCGAGCAGGTCACCGGTCAGCTCGGGCCGTCCCGCCTGTTGCCGCTCGGCTTCGAGGTGGGCGGCCGCCTCGTGGTGAGCCGCGCCACCAAGGGCGAGGTGGTCAAGCCGGGCCAGTCGCTGGGCAACCTCGACACCGAAATCATCAACGCGCAGGTCGCGCAGGCCGAAGCCGGCTTGATGGCGGCCGAAGCAGGCGCGGCGCTCGCGCTCGACGTCGCCACCCGCAACGAGAAGTTGAAGGCCGAGGGCAGCGTGTCTGACGTGCAGTTCCGTCAGACCGACGCGCAGTCGAAGGCCGCGAGGGCGCAGGTCGCGCAGGCGCAGGCAGGGCTCGCCCAGGCGCGCGCCGGGCAGAAGAAGCACTTCGTGTCGGCGCCCTTTCAGGCGACCGTCATCGACGCGCCCGACACCACCGGCGGCATGGTCGGCCCGGGTACGCCCGTCTACATCCTCATGCAGCTCGACCCGCTCATCTTGAAGGTGACGGTGCCCGAGAACGTGCGCACCGAGCTCAAAGCAGGCCAGAAGGTGCGCGTCGAGGCCGTCGGCAGCGGCGCGTCGAGCGACGAGGCGACCATCAAGGTGATTCTGCCCTCGGCCGACCCCGCGACGCGCCGGGTGCCGCTCGAGATTTCGGTGCCCAACGCCGACGGGCGCTTCCTCGCGAACGCGCTGGCGCGGGTGTTCATCAACCTCGGCGAAGAGCGGCCCGCCATCGTCATTCCCTCGACGGCGCTGGCGCGCACCGGTGGCGACCACGTGTTCTCGGTCGACGACAGCGGCACGTTGAAGAAGGTGCTGGTGAAGGTCATCGAGCGCGGCAGCACGACCTTGACCGTGCAGACCGCGAGCGCGGTCTCGAAGGTGGTCGACTACCCGACCCCCGCACTTTCCGACGGAACGAAGGTGTCGCCGTGACGCTCTCAGACCTTTCCATCAAGCGGCCGGTCTTCACCACGATGCTGTCGATGTTGCTCATCGTGCTGGGGCTGGTCGGCTACTCGAACCTCGGCACCGACCTCTTCCCCGACGTCAGCTTCCCCTTCGTCACCGTCACCACCATCTACCGGGGGGCGGGGCCGAAGGAGATTGAGACCCAAATCAACAAGCCCATCGAAGACGCGGTGGCCGGCATTCAGGGCGCCGACGTCATCCAGAGCTTCGCGCGCGAGAACGTGGGGCTGGTCTTCGTGCAGTTCAGCCTCACGGTGCCCATCGACCGCGCCGTTCAGGAAGTGCGCGACAAGGTGGCCGGGGTGCAGGGCCTCCCGCGCGACGCCGACGTACCGAAGGTCTCGCGCATCGACGTCACCGCGGCGCCCATCCTCACCTACGCCGTGAACGCCGACATGCCGTCGGCCGAGCTGCGGCGGCTCATCGTCGACAAGGTCGAGCCCGCGCTCGCGCAGATTGAAGGCGTGGCCTCGGTGCGCACCGTCGGCGGTGACAAGCGGGAGATTCGCATCGACGTCGACCTCGACAAGGCGAAGTCGGCTGGCATCGCGCCCGCGCAAATCGCCGAGCGCGTGGGCATGGAAAACGTCGACGTGCCCGCGGGCCGCTTCGACCTGGGCCCCAGCGAGCTGAACGTGCGCACGCTGGGTCAGTTCAAAAGCGCCGAGGAGATTGGCATGTTGCCCATCGCGCGCAGCGCGGTGCTGGGCACGCAGGTGCGCCTCAATGAGATTGCCACCGTGACCGACGGCGTGGCCGATCGCCGCACCATCGCCCGCCTCAACGGGAAGGAGGCGGTCATCATGGAAATCGTCAAGCAGCCCGGCTCGAACACCGTCGAGGTGTCCCGCGCGGTGAAGGAGCGCATGAAGCTGCTGGTGCCCGAGCTCGGTCACGGCTTCGGCGCGTCGGTGCTCATCGACAGCTCGACCTTCATCGAGGCCAACACCCACGAGGTGTGGATCGCGCTCCTCTTCGGCGGGTTCATGGCCATCCTCATCATCCTCATCTTCCTGCTCGACGTGCGCGGCACGTTCATCAGCTCGCTCGCGCTGCCGACCTCGGTGACGGGCACGTTCTTCGTGATGTACCTGCTCGACTACACGCTCAACCAGATGACGCTGCTGGCGCTCTCGCTGGCCATCGGTCTGCTCATCGACGACGCCGTCGTGGTGCGCGAGGCCATCACCCACCGCCTCGAGAAGGGCGAGTCACCCGCAGAGGCCGCCAGCAAAGGCACGAAGGACGTGTTCCTCGCCGTGCTCGCCACCACCTTCTCGCTCGTCGCGGTGTTCGTGCCGGTGGCCTTCATGCCCGGCATCGTCGGTCAGTTCTTCAAGCAGTTCGGCCTCACCATCAGCGCCGCCGTCATCATCTCGATGTTCGTCAGCTTCACGCTCGACCCGATGCTGTCGGCGCGGCTCTCGAAGCGGCTCGACCCGAACGCGCACGCCAAAGAGAACGCCGTGGCCGCGTTCTTCCGCCGCACGTTCGAGGGCATGGAGCGCTTCTACGCGCGGCTCTTGAAGTGGACGCTGGTCAACCCGTGGAAGACAGCGCTCATCACGCTGGCCATCGTCGGTGGCTCGGTCGGCGCGTCGAGCACGCTGGGCAACGACTTCATGGTGCCGCAAGACCGCGCGACCTTCATCGTGCAGTTGAAGCTGCCCGAAGGCTCGAGCCTCGCGCAGAGCGTCGAGCGCGCCGAGCAGGCCGAGAAGATGCTGCGCGACATCCCCGACCTCACCGAGTTCTACGCGCTGGTGGGCGCCGACCCCAACGGCTTCGGTGGTGACTCGAACACCGTGCGCTTCCGCGTGCTGACGAAGGCGCGGGAAGACCGCACCCAGACGCTGCGCCAGATGAAGGACTCGGCGCGCGAGAAACTCTCGACCCTGCCCGCCACCGAGGTCGCCATCATCGACCCGCCCGACATCGAGGGCCTCGGCGATTTCTTCCCCATCATGGTCTACGTGATGGGCCCCGACTTCGAGGGCCTCACCGCCGAAGCCAACCGCGTCGCCGACGTGATGCGCTCGATGAAGACGAAAGACGGCAAGCCGATGGTGAGCGACATTCGCGTCGTCACCAACCCCGCCAAGCCCGAGCTGGCCATCGACATCGACCGCTCGCGCGCCAACGACAACGGGCTCTCGGCCGGCGCGCTGGGCATGCAGCTGCGCATGGCGATGAACGGCGCGGTGGCCGGTAAACTGCGCGAGGGCAGCCAGGAGACGGAGATTGTGGTGCGCCTCGACGAGAAGAACCGCGCCAACCCCGAGGCGCTCGCCGAGCTCGAGGTCTTCACGCCGATGGGGCCGCGCGCGATTGGCGACGTGGCGAACGTCTCGATGTCGGAGACGCCCTCGGTCATCGAGCACTTCAACCGGCAGCGGCGCGTGTACGTGCTCGCCGCGCCCTCGGAGTTCACCTCGCTGGGCGCCGTGGCCACCGACCTGAAGGACGCGCTCAAGACGCCGCCCGAGGGCTACAGCTACTTCTTCGACGGGCAGATGAAGATTCTCGGCGAGCAGAACAACGCCACCGCGGTGGTGATGCTGCTGGCCATCATCTTCCTCTACATGGTGCTCGCCTCGCAGTTCGAGAGCTTCAAGCACCCCATCACGGTGATGATGTCGATTCCCCTCGCGCTCATCGGCGCGGGCCTCGCGCTGTTCTTCACGGGCTGGTCGCTCACCCTCGGCGCGGTCATCGGGCTCTTCCTGCTCGTCGGCCTCGTCACCAAGAACGCCATTCTGCTCGTCGACCAGACGCTGCAGAACCTCCGCGCGGGGCAAGACCTCGACTCGGCGCTGCTCAACGCGGGCCCGCGTCGCCTGCGCCCGATTCTCATGACCTCGGCCGCGATGGCCATCGGCATGGTGCCCACCGCGGTGGGTCGCGGCATGGGCTTCGAGTTCCGCGCGCCGATGGCGATTGGCGTCATCGGTGGCGTCATCACCTCGACCTTCCTCACCCTGTTCGTGGTGCCGCTCTTCTTTGCGGTGATGGAAAAGCTCACCCCGAAGTCGATGCGCATCGGCAAGGTGAAGGAAGAGATTCACTTGAGCGACGACGACGACGCCGAAGGTGAGTCGGTCGCCGCCGCGCCCAAGACCGAAGCCGCCCTCGCGCCGGCGCAGGGGGAGCACTCATGAACTCGCTCGCCCTGGTCCTGCTGTTGGCGCAGGTGCCGTTGCCGAAGACGGCGCCCGCTCCGTCCATCGACCTCGAGTCGGCGTACCTCGCGACGCGCAAGCAGGTGACGCTCACCGAGGCGCTGAAGCTGGCGAATGAGAAGTCGACCGACCTCGCCGCGGCGCGTGCGTCGGCGGCGCAGGTCGCGGCGAAGGCGCGGCTGGTGTTCTCGTCGGTGTTGCCCGAGGTGACCGCGTCGCTGAGCTACGTGCACACCACCGCCGAGCAGAAGTTCGACCCGTCGGCGTTTCTGCAGGCCTTCGAGGGCGTCATCGACGCGTCGATTCGCGGCACGGGCCCGGCGTACGGCTTCCCGGTGGCGCCCAACGACGTGGTGGTCGACGCGGTGAAGCAGGGCTTCACGGATGGCGCCTCGGCGGGGCTGAAGCCGACCACCATCGTGGCGCGCAACTCGCTGTACGGAAACCTCATCATCACGCAGACCCTGTTTGCGCCGCAGATGTTCCTCATTCCCGCGGCAGACCATTCGAACGACGCGGCGAAGTTCGGCTCGCTCGAGGCGCGCGAGCAGGTGCTGCTCGGCGTGTCTCGTTTGTATCTGGGCATCGAGGGCCTCACCGCCATCGAGCAGGCGGCGCGTGACGCCGAGCAGGTAGCGCTCAAGCGCGAGAAAGACGCGAGCGCGCAGCAGGCGATGGGCGTGGCGACCGACATCGCGTTGTTGCGCGCCCAGTCTGAGACGGCGCAGGCGCGCGCGACACTGGCGACCCTGCAAGGCCAGCGCGTGGCGTTGCTGGCGCTGCTCGAGGCGCTGGTCGGTGAGCCGGTGCGGCCCGTCGATGGCTCGGCGACGAAGTTCGACGTCACGCCCGGCAACGAGCAGGACATGCCGTGGGAAAAGACCTTCTTCGTGAAGGCCAACCAGTCGGGCCTGTCGGCCGCGGAGACCTTCAATACGTTCGACCGGCTCGCGTGGCTCCCCAGCGTCGTGGCGCAGGCCAAGGGCTCGTACAACTCGAACCAGGGCTTCGCGGGCACCAACTGGATCTTCGATGGCGTCGTCGCCGCCCAGTGGACCCTCTACGACCGCGGGCAGCGCTACGTCACCATGCACGAGAACGACGCGAAGACGGTCGAGGCGCGCGCGAAGTTCGAAGGGGCGCGGCAGAAGGCGAAGGCGACGTGGGTTGGGGCGAAGACCAACCTGCTCGCGAGTGAGGTCGCGCTGGCCCAGGCCGAGGCGCAGTTCTCGCTCGCCACGCGCGCGCAGAAGCAAATCGACTCGGCGTACCAGGCGGGCTTCTCGACCAGCCTCGAGGTGAGCGACATCGACAGCAAGCGCTTCTTCGCGGCGTCGGCGGCGGCGCAGGCGCGCTCTCAGCTCGAGGTGCGCAAGGTCGAGCTCGCGGCGGCGGAGGGGCGGTTGGCGGCGCTGGTCGGTCTCGAGAACTGACGAACGCGGTGCGGGTGATAAGGTCCCGGCTCCCTTTCAC
Source organism: Archangium sp. (assembly GCA_044371205.1). Taxonomy (GTDB): domain Bacteria; phylum Myxococcota; class Myxococcia; order Myxococcales; family Myxococcaceae; genus Archangium_A. Next base: position 4,213 of record JBILUC010000026.1, on the reverse strand, counting down.
CCGGAGATGACACCGATGACCGCTTTGGCTCTCACCGTCGCACTCATGAGCGGAGGCCTCCTGCAGGAGCGCCAGCCGCCCCCGCAGATGCACCTCGTCGACACCGCGACCCTGGAGTTCGTCGCCGGTGGGTTGCTCCGCGCCAATTCCGACCTCGACGTGATGTCGTTGCAGCAGCTGCAGGTTGAGCGCGCCCGCCTGGAAGATGCGCGTCGCAGCCTGGTGGCGCCCATCGTGCTGCTTGCGATTGGCGGGGCGGCGTTCATCACGGCATCCGTCCTCGTGTACATCGTCCCCGTGAGCTCGTTGGGAGCAGCGCTCGGGTTGGTGATCACAGGTGCCGTTCTCTATGTGGCAGCCAGCGTGTTGGTCATTGTGGGTACCATCGTGCTCATCAGCGCCATCGTGAACAACGCCAAGAACGGGTCGCGGTTGCGCCGAGTGGAAGAGCGCATCAGCTCGTTCAACACGCCGCCTCCGCCGATGGGGGGCGACGTGCCGCCGCCTCCTCCGCCGATGCCGGCGCCTGCGTCGGGCTGGTCGGTGCCGCAGACCGACTTCGTCCTCGCGCAGTTCTGACGTTCTCCCTTTCTCCTCCCTCTCCCCCCGCAGGGGAGAGGGTCGGGGAGAGGGGTGAAGGTCTTCACGCTTCTTCGTTCAGCGTGCGGTGAAGCCGCCGTCTGAGACGAACACCGCGCCCGTCGAGTTGCTGCTGCGGGCGCTGGCGAGGAACAAGGCGAGCTCGGCGATTTCTTCGTTCTTGCCGTACCGCCCCAGCGCCACCTGCGACGCAAAGCCGGCCTTCACGTCTTCGGCGTGACCGGGCGAGGCCTGCTCTTCAATCGAGCGCATCATGCGGTTGTCGATGGGCCCGGGTGCGATGGCGTTGACGCGAATGCCCAGCGGCCCCAGCTCGAGCGCCGCGGTCTTCACGAGGCCGATGAGCGCGTGCTTGCTGGTGATGTACGCCGCCATCCCGGGGCTGCCCACGAGCCCGGCGACCGACGCGGTGGCGATGATGCTGCCCCCACCTCGCCGCTGCAGCTCGGGGATGACCGCCTTGATGCCGTAGAACGCGCCCTTCACGTTCACGTCGAGCACGCGGCTGAAGGTCTCGTCGGGGTACTCGGCGAGGGGCTTCACCGCCCCCTCGATGCCCGCGTTGACGAACAGCACGTCGACGGCGCCGAACGTCTCGACGGCCAGGCGCACCATGGCCTGTGCAGTGCCGGGTTGAGAGACGTCACCCGCGAAGCCCTTCACATTCGGGCTGTCGAGCTTCGCGACGGCCTCGTTCACCTTCGAGCCGTCGAGGTCGACGAGCACCACCTTCGCGCCTTCGGCCAGGAACAGCTTCGCGGTGGCCAAGCCGATGCCGCCCGTGCCACCCGTGATGAGGGCGACGCGGTGTTGCAGGTCGTCGTGTCTGGTCATGACGGTCTCCATCAGCTCAACCGCGACTTGAGCTCGAGCATGCGCTTCTGGAGGTCGGCCATCGCTTCACCGCTGACGATGGCGACGTTCGAGAGCACGTGCTGCACCTGCGGCTCGAGCTTCTGCCACTCGTCGCGCACCTCCATCTTCGCGAGGTGCATCTTCAGGTTCAGCTCGTCGCGCATGGCCTTGAGTGCGTTGGTGTCGTTCTTCATGACGTCTCCTCCTTCGTGCTGGTTCAACGGTGGGTCGCGCGGGCGCGCGGGGTGAACGTCTTCTCGCGCGCCGTGCGCATGAGCGTGGTGTCGGACCGGCCGTGGTTCGCCGAGGCGCGCGTCGACTTGCGCGAGGGCTGGGCGGGCTTGCCGTTCTTCGAGACCGAATCTTCCATGGCCATGCCCACGGCTTTGTCGCCGCGCCTGGTCACGTTGCGCGTCTCGGAGTGCGAGAGGTCGATGACGCGCTTCGGGCGTCTGGCGACCTTCTCCTTCGCGTGAGTTTGCTCCGCTTCGGCTCTGAACTTCTGCGCTTTGGTGGACATGGTGACCCTCCTGCATTCAACCGCCGTGCCCCTCAGCGAGTCGTGCAATGTCGCAGGTCTGATCACGGCACCTGCTGCAAAGGCTGCGAGCGACGAAGAATCTGCGTGTGTCAGGCCCTCGACGCGTCGGCGCCGCGCCCCGTGAGCGGCACGAAGCGCACGGGTAACGAGCGTTGCTCATGCAGCACGCCGTGCGCGTCGCGCTCGACGATGACGAGGTGCATCGAGTCGGGCTGGCCGACGGGCATGATCAACCGCCCTCCGAGCGCGAGCTGGTCGAGCAGCGCTGGCGGAATGTGCTTCGCCCCGGCAGCGACGACGATGCCGTCGAACGGGCCGGCCTCGGGCCACCCGAGCGAGCCATCTCCCTCACACAGGTGAATCGCGCTGGTGCCGCCGAGCGTCGAGGTGACGTGAAAGCCGGCGCTGCGCAGGGCCTCGGTGGCGCGCTCCGCCAGCTCGGGGATGATCTCGACGCTGAAGACCTCACAGCCGAGCTGCGCGATGACGGCGGTCTGGTAACCGCAGCCCGTTCCGACCTCGAGCACCCGCGCACCGGGGCGCAGCTCCAGCAGCGACACCATCTGCGCGATGAGGCTCGGTTGGCTGGTGGTCTGCCCGAAGCCGATGGGAATCGGCGCGTCGTGCTCGACGCTGCGCAGCTCGGGCCCCTTGAGGAAGTCACGGCGACGCACCCGCGCCATCGCGGCCTCCACGCGTGCCTGTTGGGGGACCGCTTCGTGCATGAGCCACAAACTGCAACGCCGTCGCCGTTCGTCAAGGAGCTCAGGTGAAGCAACCGCTCATCGAGGTGCGTGGCCTCGTGAAGTCGTTCGACGACGTGCAGGTTCTGCGCGGCCTCGACCTCGATGTCTTCGAGGGAGAGACGTTCGTGCTCCTCGGCGGCAGCGGCAGCGGGAAGACGGTGTTGATGAAGCACCTCGAGGGGCTCCTGCAGCCCGACGCGGGCACGGTGCGCATCGCGGGCCACGACGTGTCGTCAGGCCAGCGCAGGGAACTCGACGCCGTGCACCACGTCATCGGCGTCGCGTTTCAGGCGGGCGCGTTGTTCGACTCGTTGAGCGTGTTCGACAACGTGGCGTTTCCGTTGCGTGAGCAGCTGCACTTGAAGAAGGCCGAGGTCGAGGCGCGGGTGCAGCGCATGCTGGCGCTGGTGGGGTTGGGTGACTCGGTGACGAAGCTGCCCGGCGAACTGTCGGGGGGCATGCGCAAGCGCGTGGCCTTCGCGCGCGCCCTGGTGCTCGAGCCGAAGGTGTTGCTCGCCGACGAGCCGACCGCGGGCCTCGACCCGCTGATGACCCAGGCCATCGACGACGCCATCATCACGGCGCAGAAGGCAGTGAGCGCGACGGCGTTCATCATCACGCACGACCTGCCCACGGCCTTCCGCATCGCCGACCGGGTGGGGCTGCTCTTCGAGGGGCGCATCGTCGAGGCCGCGCCGCCCGACCTGTTCCGCGCGTCGGCGCACCCGGCGGTGAAGGCGTTCCTCCGCGAGTGGCTGGCGCGCGAAGAGGCCGCGCGGCAGGCGTGAACCCATCGGGTCGGAGTAGCCTTCAGGCTCATGTGGGAAGGTTGGCAGCTCGCGACGTGCATGCCGGACTCGTGTTTCTGTGAGGCCGTTCGAGATGGAGCCATTCGGCAGCCGTCGAACACCTGGTCGAGTTTGACGTTCTGCCTCGCGGCCTTCGCGATGGTGCCCGCGCTCCGCGCTCAGCGCACCGGCCGCCTCTCGTCGCTCGAGGCGTGGCTGTTCGTCATCGCCACCTTCCTCGTGGGTGCGACGAGCGCGTTCTACCACGCGAGCCTGAGCTTCCTCGGCCAGTCCCTGGACGTGCAGTCGATGTATTTGCTGGTGGTGCTCGCGCTCGCGGTGAACGTCGACGACCTCCGGCCGGGCAAACCCAGGCTGTTCCTCGTCAGCTACGTCGGTCTCAACGCGGTGCTCGGTGTGTTGCTGGTGCTGGTGCCCGAGTTCCGTCGCTTCGGGTTCGCGGGGGTCATCGCCTCGGTGTTGCTCTCGGAGTTCGTGCTGCGGCGCCGAACGCTGCGTGACTGGTCGTCGTCACTGCTGATTCGTGCGGCCGCGATTCAGGGCGTCGCGTTCATCATCTGGAACCTCGATCGCGCGCACATCGTCTGCGACCCGCAGTTCCCCCTTCAGGGGCACGCGGTCTGGCACGCGCTGGGCGCCGTCGCGTCGTTCCAGCTGTGGCG
>JBILUC010000123.1:0-9219 GCA_044371205.1 Archangium sp. | reverse complement strand
CCAACGCCGTGCCGACGAGGATGCCGATGAGCGCCGCCCAGCGCGCGGTGGGGTGCAGCGCTTCGATGCCCTTCACGAGCATCTCCGACACGTTCTTCCAGACCATCGCTGACGGCGCCGGGAAGTCTTTGCCGCCGAGCACGTCGGGCGTCGGCACGAGCAGGTTGAACAACGGCACGATGACCAGCGAGCCCGCCACGACGCCGAAGAGCTGACCGATGACCTGGCGACGCGGGTTGGCTCCGAGCAGGTAGCCGGCCTTCTGCGCCGTGAGGAGGTCGGCCGCATGCAGCCCGACACCACCCGTGATGTTCGCCGACATGATGTTCGGCGCGAGCTGACCTGGCAGCAGGCCCGCATAGATGAGCTGCGTGACCGGTCCGAGCGCCTTGGTCGGCGTGACGTCGGTCTCACCGGTGACGCGCGCCGCAATGACACCCATCACGATCGCGAGCGGCAGCGCGATGAGCCCGGCCCAGATGGGAATGTCGAACATCACCCACGCCAGCACGACGACGGGCGGCCCGAAGATGAGGAACCCGATGGGGAACCACGCGGCCGGCGCTTCGATGGCGTCGAGCGGGTCGACCACCGTCGGCTTCTTGCGCGAGAACAACGCGCCCAGCGAGCGCACGCTCTTCATCACGCTGCGCCACTGGAAGGCGAACGACACGAGCCCGCTGCTGACGAGCACGGCGGCGCCCATCCACACCGTCCACTTCGCCATGATTTTGAACGCGACGATGTTCTGCTGCGCCTTCTCGTCCCAGAAGAGGGGAATGACCCCCTGGTCGACCATCTCGGGCGCGACGATGCCGAACGTGATGAGCGAGCCGAGCAACAGCGACCAGCCGGTGCGCCACGACATGAGCGCTCCGGCGCCGAGCATGAGCACGCTGCCTTCGAAGCCGAGCGTCCACTGCAGGAGCGGGTGGCCTCGGTAGCTGACCGGCAGCGAGAACTCGCTGGGGATGTTCCAGTTCTTCGGCCAGCCCCACGTCTCGGGCATCAGCCCCAGCACGGAGACCTTGGCGTCGCGCATCCACGCGATGCAGGCGGCGAACGCGCCCGAGAGAAAGAGGTAGCGCGCCTGCTTCTTTCCTTCACCCGACTCGGCGTTCAACGCGCGCAACGTCTCTGCGGTCGCCGTGCCGGTGGGGAAGATGAGCTGCTCGCGGTTGATCAACTGCCGCTTGATGGGAATCGCCGCGAACACCCCGAGCGCGCTGATGCCCATGAACCACGCCATGAGGAAGAGGGTGCCGGGGCGCTGACCGGTGAGAATGATCAGCGCGGGCAACGCCGCCATGTTGCCGCCGCCCGTCATGTAGCCCGCGGCCGAGGCCACGCTGCCCATCGCGTTGTTCTCGAGAATGCCCATGCGCCACTTGGGGCCGAGCACGCTGCTGACCGCGCTCCAGAACGACCACGCCATGATGCAGGCGGTGATGGTGACGCCGACGCTCCAGCCCGTCTTGAGCACCACGTAGAGGTTCGCGAAGCACATCAAACAACCGACGACCATGCCGGTGATGATGGCCCGCACCGTGAGCTCGACGGCGTTCGGTTGGTACACCTCGTCGAGCCACTTCTTCTCGGCAGCGAGGGCCTGCGCTTCGGCTTCTTCGGGGGAAAGCGTGCTCACGGGCGGCGGACCCTAGCGGTTCTCCGGGCCGGAGTGAGGGGCCTGCTACGGTGCGCGCGATGCGAACGCTCGCCCTCGCGCTCCTGCTCTCTTCCTGCGCCACCACTCCCGATTCGACCGACGAGTCCGACGCCGAGCTGCAGATCACCGACACCAGGGTCGGCGACGGCGAGAAGGCCGTGCTCGGCTCGAAGGTCACCGTGCACTACCGCGGCACCTTCCCCGACGGCACGCTGTTCGATTCCTCGCTCACTCGCGAGCCGCTCACCTTCAAGCTCGGCGCGCGCCAGGTCATCCGCGGGTGGGACTTTGGCATCCTCGGCATGCGCGTCGGAGGCAAGCGGCGCCTCGTGGTGCCGCCGAACCTCGGCTACGGCGACCGCATTCACGGCTCGATTCCCCCCGGCTCCACGCTCGTCTTCGACCTCGAGCTCAAGCAGGTCATGCCGTGAGCCGCGCGCGGGTGCTGCTGGTGTCGCTCGTGCTCACGTCGTGCGCGTTGAAGCGCGAAGACGCCAGCGCGGTGTTCACGGCCGGGGGGTGATCCGCACGGTGGTAGCCCGGGCTACCACGCCAGAGATCACCCCCTGGTCAAGTGCGTCACCGGGCCCGAAATGAGGGGCTGTATGCATTTGGGCAGTCTTTCGTCAAAGATGCGACGTCGCGCTCGGAGCCAATGACGAGGTGCGCACCGGCGGCGTTTCTCTCACCGCTCGAAGCCGCGCCTGAGAACCGCACGCCGCCGCCGAGCGCACGAGCACGCTCCGCGGGGCGAAGCGTCCACTGCTGCTTCGAGGCGCCCTGTTGCGAAAGACCACCACTTCTTCGAGCATTGCAGCACCGATGCACGCCCGAGCCGCCCTGCGATGGTCGCTGGTCTTGTTCGCGCTGAGCTTCGCCTCGTGCCAGTTCGACGCCTCGGTGCCGCTGGGCGCCCGGGTCCGATGTGAGGCCGACTCGGAATGCCCCGAGGGCGGCCAGTGCGACAGTGAGTTTCGATTCTGTGTCGCCGCGAAGTCACGGTGACCACGCCGCTGCGGCCTGCCCGGGGCCGGGCCAATGATCAGTTTCAAATAGGTCTGTCGGGGGGCGGCGCCGACCAGAGCAAAATGCGCCTCTCGCTGGTCGATGCTGCGGGCGACGAGGTCGCCACCTTTTCGTTCGACGAAGCAACCGGGCTGTGGACCTGGCGCGCCACGGGCACCGAGCCCGAGGGCCGCCTGCGTGCCTTCGCCTCGCGCGGCGCGATCCAATGGGTCTCGGTCGGCGAGCTGGCCCTCGACTTCACACCACCGGCGCTCGTCACCAGCGCGGTGCGGGTGTTGCCCTCCCGGGAGAACGCGCTGGTCGTCGCCGGCTTCCCCTCGCTCGTCAGCGCCGCGAGGCCGGGCGAAGGGGTCGAGGTCACGTTCGAGCTGACCGAGCGCGTGCAGCAGCCGCTCTTCGCCAGCCTGCGCGGCGCCGACGCCGGGGTGGCGTTGACCATCACGCCGGTGGGCAGCGCCTTCCTCGCCAGCGCCTCCTTGCCGCCGCAATTGGCGGGCGGCTCGTACACGGCCCAGCTCGACGTGGCCGATGCCGTCGGCAATCGGGCCCAACTGCCGCTGGGCAGCGTCGACGTCATCACCTCGAAGCCACCGCCTCCCGACGTCGAGGCCGACGCGCTCGTGGTGTTTCGCCGCGCGCCCTGGGGCACGCTCGACGACCCGACGCCCCGCTATTCGCTGACGGGCGCGATGAGCGACGCGGTGGCGCTCGAGGTGTCCTCCGGGCCGTACATCATCGGTCGGGGCGCGGTCGATGGAGATGGGGGCTTCGACATCGCCCTGACGCTGGCGGGCGACCTGGAGCGTGTGTCGGTGCGGGCCCTCGACCCGGCCGGCAATGCGTCGCCGTGGGCAGAGGTTCGCGAAGTGGAATGGGTCATCTCGGCCGTCACCGCAGACGCCGGGTATTGGCTCGAGACCCCGACGCTGAGCAGCTATGGCGGCACCTGGCAGCTCGCTCGGCCAGCCGGTGGCGTCGTGAGAACGGCGGGAGGGCCCGTCCTTCGAATCCCCAACCTCGGGTTCAGCACCTGGCTGATGACGACGCGCCAGGGGGTCGTCGGAAACCAGAATCTGTTCTGGAAGGGTGAGCTGTTGGTCGGCACCGGCTTCGGCGTGCCTTCGTGTCCGCAGCAACGGCGCTTGCTCGCCTACGACCCCATCGAGGGCAACTGGGCCTGCATGGGCCGCGGGGCGCCGGTGCAGCTCGCCGACGGCGGGGCGTTCACCGACGGTCGCATCGACGGGAGAGTCGCCTTCGTTCCCCCCGCCCGCGCGTGGATGGTGCTCGGCGGCACCCTCAACGGCGCCCCGGCGTCGCTGGGCTACTGGGTGAACAGGACCTTTCGGGGCACCGTCACCGGCGCGCTCCCGTCGCGGTCTGCGCACGCCATGCAGTGGGACGAGACGCATCAGCAGGTGCTCATCTTCGGCGGGCGCGGTGACGATGGTGGCCTGCTGGCAGACACCTGGGCCTGGGCAGATGGCGGCTTCGTCGAGTTGTCCTCCGGCCCCCCGGCCCGCTGGGGCGCCGCGCTCGGGTGGGACGAGCGCGAGCGACGCATGGTGCTCGCGGGCGGGGTGTTGGCCGACGGCTCGCTGGCGACCGACACGTGGGTCCACGACGGGCGCACCTGGGCCGCACTCGATGCCGGCTCGTATCAGCCGAGGCTCGAGCCCTGGCTCAACGTCAGCCAGGTGCCAACCATCATGCTCTTGTCAGGCGGCCTCTCCCTCGACGGAGGTGCAGCCCGAAGGTCTGATGGCGGCCTCCTCGGCCCTGAGGTCCTCGTCGATGGCCGGTGGTCGACGCTGCCAGAGCAGGCGCCGTGGGGTGGTGGCGCTCGCCCGGCCATGGGGCGGCACCCCGAGCTGGGAATGCTGGCTGTGGGCGGCGCGCAGCTCGATGAAATCTGCGGCGAGAGCTACTGCGATTACTTCACGCGCATGACCACCGCGCGACTGTGGCGGTGGGCGGACTGGGGCTGGCACCCCCTGTCGGGTGACGATGCGGGCGCCCCGCTGCATTCGGGCGGCACCTTGTCGTGGAGCCCGTCCCGGGGCGAGCTGCTGTTGCACCAGGGCACCACCTACGCCGGGCCGGGTTCGGAGCTGGACACCACCCTGGTTCGCCACCCCTGGCACCTCCAGTACCGCTGGTCGCTCGACGCCGGCTGGCGAATCGTCGACCTCATCGACGCCGGGGCGCCTGCCTTGCCGCTGGCCTTCCTCTGGTTCGACGAGGCGACCGATCGCCTGCTCGTTCACGGCGGTGTGCTGCCCGACGGCGGCAGCTCTCCCCAGACGTGGGAGCAGCTCCCGAGTGGGGCCTGGTACCGCCTCGAGAACGGCCCCGCGCGTTTGTTCTCTCTGGAAGGCGGCAGCGTGGCTTCGACCGCGTCCGGTCAGTCGATCCTCGCCTCCAATTCCGGGACCTGGAGCTTCGACGGGAGGTGGACCGCCATTCCCCGAGCGCCGGCGCTGCCGCTCACCCGACACCCCCTCACGGGACAGGCAGTCGCGCTCGACGACAGGGCCTGGGTGTGGTCTGGCTCGAGCTGGAACTCCGTCGGCTCCTGGGACATCAACCTTGTCCAGACGGCGAGCGGCGTGGGCGTCGACTCACCCGCTGGGCAGCTGGTCTTCGCAGGCCCCTCGACGGGGGTGCTCGACTTCGTCAACACACGCCCCGCCCACCTGTTCACCGTGCCGCTCGGGCTGGTCTGCCCCTTCACCGAAGGGTTTCGGTCCGCGGAAATCCGCGCGCGCGGTGGGGCCTTCGGGTCTGACGGTGACGGCGGCATGGCTGCAGGGGCTGAGCTCGTCGTGCGCCGGGCCGGGCGCGTCGAACCCGTGGGCTGGTGTGCGGGCAACGTGACGACGCCGGCCTCGTGCTCGGCGACCTTCGACGACGCGGCTGCGCTGGCTCGGTGGTTGACGCGCGAGGGCGGGTTCCAGGACGTGCAGGTGGGCATGGCCTCGGGGTCGCGAGGCGGCACGTGGGGCTCGCTGGTCCAGACCGAAGGGCTCGAGTTCAGGCTGCGCTATCGACGAGATGCGGGGGCTCCGTGACGAGGGCCTGGGTGTGGCTGCTGCTCGTCCCGTTCGTCGCGTCGGCCCAGGCAGTTCGTCTGGCCGACCTCGAGACCAGCCCCTCGAGAAGAAATCCTTTTGCCTCGCCGCTGAGGGCCGTCGGCGGCCGCGTGCTCTTCTCGTATTTCGATCGCGAAGGGCTCGCCTTCGGGCTGGCCGTACGCACAGGCATCGACGTCTTGAAGCTGGATTTCGACGGTGGCGCGCCGGTCTCGTATCTCGGCGCGACCGACGACTTCGCGCTCTTCAGTGACTCCTTGCAGAGACTGTGGCTGCTGTCGGCCGACGGCGGCTTGTCGACGTTGCCAGCAGGCGTCGATGCGGGAACGGGTGGCCTCACGACCTTTGGGTCGATGGGCCGGGAACTCGTCATCGGGCGCTGCCGCGTTCCGTGCGAGCTCTTCGCCGCAGGGCCCGCGGGGCTGCGGGGCCTGCCCCCGGTCCCCGTCGAGCTCGCCAGAGGGGAAGGCGTCGCGCTTGGGCAGGGGATGCTCACGCGCGATAACTCGGCGCAGGGCTGGTGGTTCTTCGATGGCACCAGCTGGGCGAGCCCCGCCGTGCCATGGGGTGACCCGTCCGTACGCGTTGACGCCGAGCGGGCGGCCCTCGTGTCTTCCAACCGGGTGTTCGTGGTGAGCGCCGATGGTGGCTCGCGCGAGGTCTTCCCTTCGTTGCCAGGCGGAGGGTGGTCGATTGAGGCCGTCACGCGGCAGTGGGCCTTCGTGGCCCAGGGCGGCACGTTCAGCTCGAATCACTTTCTCGTCTCGTTCGGCCCCGCGGGCGGGACCCTCGACCTTGGGCGCTGCCGCAGCCCGGTCAACGCCGTCGCCGTCGGCGACCGCGTCTTTCTGCCCCGCGCCTCGTGCACCGGCACCGCCCCAACGGGAGACCGGGAACCGTGGCTCATCGAGCCGGACGGTGGGCTGCGACAGATCGCCGACGTCAACGGACAGGGCGCGTCAGCCCCGCAGTTTCTTTCCGCGCCCGCCGGCCGCCTCGCCTTCTTCTCTGCGACCCGCGGGGGCGCGCGCGAGTTCTTCAGCACCGACGGCACCACGGTGACGGCGCTGGGTATCAACGAGAACGGGTTCTTTTCGCCAGCCGCCGCCGCCACCAACGACTTCATCGCCTTTCAGTCAGGGGCCAACAGCGGGCGCGAACTGGCGCTGTCCGACGGCACCCCCACCGGGAGCTTCGTGCTCGACCTGTCGCCCGGCACCGCCCCTTCGTCGCCTCGAGACTTCGTCCCGCTCGGTCGCGAGGTGGCGATGCGCACCTTCCAGACCGACGGCGGCGCCGAGCTGGTGGCCATCGATGTGGTCGACGGTGGCACGCGCCGCATCGCTGCAGCGCCGACGGGGCGCTTGTCTTCACTCGCGCGCGTGGGGGAACGGCTCGCGTTCGTGTTCGACGATGGCCTTCGGGGCAGCGAGCTCGCGCAGGAAGCTTTCGATGCGGGCCCGGCGGCGTTCGACCTCGCGCTGGGTCGTGCAGGCAGCTCGCCTGAGCAGCTCGTCACCTCGGGGGACCAGCTCTTCTTCACCGCAGACGATGGGTTGTCGGGGCGCGAGCTGTGGGCGAGCGACGTCTCGGGTCCCCGTCTGGTGGCCGACGTGCGGCCCGGGCCGGCGGGTTCGACGCCTGACTCGCTGGTGCCGTTCGCGGGCGGGGTGCTCTTCTTCGCGAACGACGGACTGTCGGGGCGCGAACTCCACTGGTCCGACGGCACGGCGCAAGGCACCCGGCTGGTGCGTGAAGTCGTGCTCGGCCCCGGTTCCAGCCAGGGCTCTTCGCTGCTCGCGGCCGAGCGTGCGTGGTTCTCAGCGAACGACGGCACCTCCGGCAGCGAGCTGTGGATGACCGACGGAACGCCAGCGGGGACCCTGCGCGTGAGCGACGGCGTCCCCGGGCCCGGGTCGTCGAGCCCCGTCCCCCGGGTCGCGCATGGCACGGCGCTGCTCTTCAGCGCGACCACCCAGACCGCCCGGGTCGTTCAGCTGACCGACGGCAGCACCGTCGAGACGGTGTTCAACCTCGAAGACACCGAGACCTTCGAGACTGGCGCCTGGTCGGGTGGGCGCTGGTTCTTCGTGGTCGGTGACGACCAGCGCCACCGGCTGTTCGACACGGCGGGAACGGCGGCCACGACGCGGCTGATCGCCACCTGGCCGAACGCCGGGCCGGACCCCTTCTCCCAGCCGTGGGTGTACGGCGTCGATGACGGGGTGCTCGTCAACGTGGCGACGAGCTCCACGGGGGTCGAGCTGTGGCGCACGCAGCTCGACGGCGGGCTGACGTTGCTCGAAGACCTCGCGCCCGGCCCGGTGCCGTCGTCGCCCTCCGCGCCTGTGCAGGTCGGCACCCGGCTCGTGTTTGCCGCCACGGACTTCTGGGGAGATCGCGAACCCTGGGTCTACCTGCTGCCCGAAGCGCTCGACAACACGCCCCCGGAAGTCACGGTGCAGCTGCAGGGCGAAGTTCGCAATGGCTGGTACGTCGGCGACACCACTGCGGGCTTCGTCGTCGACGATGCCGACTCCTCGTTGCTCGAGACCACGGGGTGCGCCGTCGAGCCCGTCACCACCGAGGGACAGCTGACCCGCACCTGTGTCGCCCGGTCTCGCGGGGGCCGCACCGAGCGCAGCTTCTCGCTGCGACGTGACGTGCGCGCACCCGTTCTGGTCTGCCCCGACGAGCTGATCGTCGAGGGTCAGGCCGATGGCGGCAGCGAGGTCACCTTCGCCGTGGCGGTCAGCGACAGCGTCGACCCGGCGCCTTCCCTGCGCGTGGAACCGGCGCCCGGCTCGACCTTTCCCCTCGGGCGCACCACGGTCACCGCGACCGCCGTCGATGAAGCGGGCCACACCGCCTCGTGCACCTTCGACGTCCTCGTCGTGGCCCCTGCGCCGGCCGACGCGTTGCCACCCCCGACCCAGCTTCGTCCCATGAGCTGCGGGTGCTCCGCCCCGGAAGCGCTGCTGCTCCCCTTCATCGCGTGCTGGTTCGCGGCGCGACGCAGGCGCGGCTCGTCTCTGCGCTGACAGCCGTGTTGAGCCACTTCGTCGACGACCCGCGCGGGTCGCTGGCCGCGTTCACGCTCGGGCGCGTGCTGCTCGACGACCTCGGCAACCCGCGTGAGGCGGTCGACGCGTTTCTCCATCCGCACGCGCTGTCGTCACGCGGCTGCGCGCTCGTGCGCCTGCATCCACGCCACCGTCGCGCGGGTTCCCGCCTCGTGCGACGTCGCGGTGCCGCCAAAGCGCGCACGGAACTTCGCGTCGTCGACCACGAAGGGCGTCTGCCACTGGGAGCGCATCTCGAGCATCTCCTTCACCGGCGGCGAGAAGACCCCCATCACCTGCAGCACGAAGCCCGGCACCTGGCTCGTCGGCAGCGGCCTCGGGAGCCCCATCGCGCGACCGAAGTGCGCCACCA
>JBILUC010000025.1:0-104223 GCA_044371205.1 Archangium sp. | reverse complement strand
GTTGTCGTTGAAGAGCTGGTTCTGCCCGTTGCCGTTGAAGACGCCGACCGCGTACTTGATGCCGAGCAGGTCGCTGCCCATGCGATCGCTGTAGATCTGCAGACCGAGCTGGCGATCGGGCGCGATAAAGTTGCGCGGACCGAAGCCATCAGGAGGAGTCACTCCGTTGGCGAGCACCGAGCGGCTGACGAAGGGCACCGCGCCGTCAGACATCAACATCTCGGCGTAGTAGCCGGGGCGCTGCTGGCCGACGCGCAGCTTGAAGCCGGTGCACACCTCGTACTGGAGGTACGCGTCGCGCAGATCGACGATGCGGCGGCCGGTGAGCGGATCGGCGGGATCCGGCAGGGGCGCGGCGAACTCGACGCTGGTGAAGATCGAGAACTTCTCGACGGGCTTCCACTCGAGGTTGGCGCGGAAGTCGGCGAGGCGGAAACCCGCGTTGCCACCGACCAACTGCTCTTCCTGGAAGGGGAAGGTCATGAAGAAGCCGATGCGCGCAAACCCCGTGATGTTGAAGCGCAGGTACCAGGGCAGGCTCACGTCGCGCTTCTCGGTGGCGACGGGCTCGGCGGCAGGCTTGGCGATCTCAACGGGCGCGGTGGCGTCGGCCGGGGCCTTGGTGACTTCAGCCTTCTGAACGTCGGGGGCGGCCTGTGAGAGCAGCAGAGACAGCGCGAGAGCGAGAGACATGGCGTTGGCTTTCTTCGGTGAGCTTCAGCGGAAGACTTCGTCGATCGAACGGCCCTGCGCGGCGGCCGGGTTGGGAATGGTGAGCAGGCGCGAGAGCGTGGGGGCGAGGTTGATGAGCTCGGTGGTGCCTCCGCGGCCTTTCTTCACGCCGGCGCCGAAGAAGACGACCGGCACGGCGCGGTCGTAGAGGTAGAGGCTCGCGTGACCGGTCTTGTCGTGGAGGCTGTAGATCCAGAACGGGCGCGTGATCACGAAGAGGTCGGGCGAGCGACCGGGGAAGGCTCCGCGGAGGAACAGGCTGCCCACGGGCCCCTTGAGATCGCGCAGCGGGAGCAGATCGATCACGCCGTCGTTCGTCCTGGCGATCTTCTGCAGCAGCGGCAGCTGCGTCATCGCCTTTTCGCGCAGGCTCGCAGTGAACGTCAGGCCCGGCGTCTTGGCGCCCGCGAACCAGTCTTGCCGACCGAGCGCTTCGTCGAGCGCCGCGTCGAGCGCGTCTTTCAGCTTCTTCATGTCGAGGCGACCGGCGTCGAGGCCGCGCGACTTCACGAGCTCAGGCAGCGGCGCCGCGCCGTGATCTGACGTGAAGGCCACGACGTACTTGCCCTTGCCGACGAGGGTGTCGAGCTCCTTCAAGAGGCGGCCGATCTCCTGATCGATGTGGAGGAACTCCGCGATTCCTTCCGGCGAATCGGGACCGAACTCGTGGCCGATGCGATCGTGGCCCGAGAAGCTGATGGTGAGCAGGTCGGGGATCTCGTCCTTGCCGAGCCCGAGCGCCTTGATGCCGTCGATGGCCACATCGACCTCGGCCGTGTCGAGGATGGGCTGCAGCTCGGGGCGCTCGGCGAAGATCTCGCTGTCGCCCTGACGACCACCGGCGGGGGCTGCAGGCTCGAGGCGCGGCGCCTGGCCATCGACACCACCTGCGGGGAGGCCCCACTGGAATGCCCCCTTGAGGATCATCTGCGCGAGCTTGTCGTTGGTGGGCTTCAAGAACGCGGGGAGCTCCTTCGCGTAGAAGGTGCTGGTGGTGAAGAACGGCTTCTCGGCGTCGAACCACACGGCGAGGCCACCGCGACCGGCGCAGAGAATCGACGAGCGGTCTTTCGCCGAGACGCTCAGGGCGAGGGCCTTCTCGTTGGTGAGACGAACGGTGTCGGCGAGCGTCGGTGCGCGCAGCCACGTGGGCGCTGAGCCTTCGCGGCCGTTCGCGGGGCGACCGAGCACCTGGTACGCGGGATCTTCGGTCGAGAGGTTCGGCTTGCCGGTGTCGGCGTTGATCCAGTCGTTGGCGACGATGCCGTGCACCTCGCCGTACGCGCCGGTCATGATCGTCGCGTGGCCGACCGAGGTGATGGTGGGCGCGGCTTCGTAGCGGCCTTCGTGAAACGAGTAGCCCTCGTCGACCAGGCGCTTGATGCCGCCGGTCACCTTCGGCAATCGGTTGTTGAACGCCTCGGCGCTCAGCTGATCGATGACGATCACCACGCCGAGGCGCGGACGTTCTGCGAGGGCTGACGTGGCGAGGAGCGCGACGACGGCAAGTCCGAGTCGTTTCACGCGGGCGCTTCTAGCCGTGATCAACCCGAGCAGCGTGACAAAGAAGTTCCAGCGGGTCGTGTGTAGAACTGCCACATGATCGACCTGCTGATCGAAGGCCGGATGGAGGAGATCGCCACCTTGCGCGCGAGCGTGCCGGAGCAGTCCCCCTTGCCGAGGGATCTCGTGGCGCACATGGAAGCCGCCGTCGCCGCCAACCCGAAGAGCACCCTCGTGTTCGACGACACGGGCCGCGCCACGGTCGACGCCGCCGGTCACCGGTTCGACGCCGGGCGCTTCACGCTCGCGTCGATCGGCGCGCTGAGATCGGCAGCCTTTGCGCGGAGAGCCGGCACCTCACACCGCGCGCGCCTCTCGGTCCTGCTCGGCGCCGACCCGCTCACCGACATCGGCCTGCTGCAGGCCCACTCCGCGCCGGGCACGCTTTTTCAGGTCGCCTCGCAGTTCAACTGCCTCGAGTCGCGCGACCCGGGACTCGCCTCCGTCGCGAGCTACTTCAGCGATCCCACACAGGGGCCGCGCGCGTCGATCTCTGCATTCCCCGGCACGCTCCTGCGGCACTACGCCGCCCCGGCCGATGACGGCTCGCGCTTCACGCAGACCGACGACCGGCAGCTCGATCTCCTCGCGAAAGCATTGCCTCCGAGCGTGGGGCGGGTCATCGGCGGCTATCTCACCTCAGACGGTCTCCCCGACTTCGAGGCCGCGGCCGACGCCCTCGAAACGAACTTCGAGAAGATCTGCGTCGGCTTGCACGACGACGTCGAGGTGGTGTTCGGCGCGAACTGGCGCGGGGGCGTGATGCCCAGGCGACGCATCGGGCAGGCCTTTACTTCGACCTTCGCCGGCGGCGGCTACAGCGGCACGACGCGCATCGAGGGCGCGGTGGAGCGCATCTGCCGATCCGCCCTCCGCGCCGCCTACCTCGGCACCGTGCTCGGAGCGGCGAGCCTCGGCCGACAGACCGTCGTGCTCACGCTCATCGGCGGCGGCGTGTTCGACAACCCCCACGCGCTCATCTGGGACAGCCTGTCGTGGGCACTGAAGGAAGCAGACGCGCTGCTCTCGGTGCCTCTCCACGTGGTGCTCAATGGCCGTGAGATCGCGCCGACGGTCAGCCATGCCACGTTGCTGAAGGCCACCGCGGAGCGCGGCGGTACCGTCGTCGACGTCCATGGCGGGGTCGCTCGGCCCCGGTTCGCAGCGACACGCTGAAAGGCCCGTCCGGACCACCGTGAAGAAGCTGCCGGCGGGTCGCCGGGTTGACATCGGCTTGCAAAGCCCGATATCTGTCATGGCGGACACAGGTCCGTCATAGCACCACCAACCCACGTCGAGCCGAACTCACCGAGTGACTACCGCCATCCGCCAAAGCGGACACGGCGCACGAAAGACCAGACCATGAGCCAGCAGCCGACCTACAAGCCTCAGACGCTCGCCCTCCACGCCGGCTGGGCGCCGGACCCGGTGACGGGCTCTCGAGCGGTGCCGATCTACCAGACCAGCAGCTACACCTTCCGCGACGCCGACCACGCCGCGAACCTCTTCGCGCTCAAAGAGTTCGGCAACATCTACACGCGCATCATGAACCCCACGACCGACGTCTTCGAGAAGCGCATCGCCGCGCTCGAGGGTGGCGTGGCGGCGCTGGGCGTGGCGTCGGGGCAGGCCGCAGAGACGATCGCGCTGCTGACGATCCTGCGGCAGGGCGATGAGATCGTCTCGGCGTCGAGCCTGTACGGCGGCACGTACAACCTGTTCAAGATCACCCTGCCCCGCATGGGCATCAAGACGAAGTTCGTCGACATTCACGACCTCGACGCGGTGCGCGGCGCCATCGGCCCGAAGACGCGCGTGCTGTTCCTCGAGACGCTCGGCAACCCGAAGCTCGACATCCCCGACCTCGAGAAGCTCGGCGCGCTGGCGAAGGAAAAGAAGATCCCCCTCATCGTCGACAACACCGCCGCCACGCCGGTGCTCTTCAACCCGCTCAAGCACGGCGCGAACGTCGTCATCCACTCCGCCACCAAGTTCATCGGCGGGCACGGCCAGGCCATCGGCGGGGTCATCGTCGACGGCGGCACCTTCGACTGGGCCAACGGCCACTTCCCCGAGTTCACCGAGCCGAACCCCGGGTACCACGGGCTCAAGCTGTCCGAGGCCTTCGGAAACCTCGCCTTCATCCTCAAGGCGCGCGTCGAGCTGCTGCGTGACGTCGGCGCGGCGCTGGCCCCGTTCAACGCCCACGCGTTCATCACCGGGCTCGAGACGATTCACCTGCGGGTCAAGCAGCACTCCGAGAACGCGCTGACGGTCGCGCGGTGGCTGCAGAAGGACAAGCGTGTCGCCTGGGTGCGCTACCCCGGCCTCGAGACCGACCAGTCGTATGCGGCGGCTCGCAAGTACTTCACCGGCGAAGGCTTCGGCGCGCTCGTCACCTTCGGCGCGAAGGGCGGCTTCGACACCGGCAAGGCGCTCATCAACAAGGTCAAGCTGTGGTCGCTGCTGGCGAACATCGGAGACGCCCGCTCGCTCATCATCCACCCCGCCTCGACCACCCACTCGCAGCTCACGCCCGAGGAACAGGTCACCACTGGCGTGACGCCCGATCTCGTGCGGCTCTCGGTCGGCCTCGAACACACCGACGACGTCATCGCCGATCTCGATCAGGCCCTCGGTCAGTGAGTCGATGACCACTCCGCGGCTCTTCGACGTGAGGTTGCCCGAGCTGCCCCTCGAGCACGGAGGGGTCGTGCGGCAGCACCACGCGCGCGGCTGGTGGTGGGGGCCCGAGGAAGAGCTCTCGAGCCTCGCAGCGGGAGTGAGCCTGTTGCCGCGGGGGACGCTCACGGCGCCCGCAGCGATCGTGCAGCGCTCGACCTCCGTTCTGCCCCGCCACCCCGTCAGCCTGAACGCGAAGGTGCCCACGGTGCTGCTCGTGCACGCCTTGACCGGCGATGCGCGGGCTGGGGGCGAAGGCGGCTGGTGGGGCCCGCTCATCGGCGTGGGGCAACCGCTCGACCCCAACAAGGTGCGGGTGCTGTGCTTCAACAACCTCGGCTCGAACTACGGCAGCACGGGGCCGCTCGATCACGGCTGGCCGGACGACGCGAAGCTCTCTGTTCGCGATCAGGCGCGCGCGTTGTGGTCGGCCCTCGACGCGCTCGGCATCTCGAAGGTGCAGCTCGCGGCCGGTGGCTCCCTCGGGGGCCGAATCGTCCTTGCGATGGCGGCGCTCCGGCCTGAAGGCATCGAGACCCTGCTGCCCCTCGGCGCCTCGATCGACGCGAGCGCGTGGGTGCTTGGTTTCACGCACGTGCAGCGCCAGCTGATCGCCGCAGCGCCAGGTCCGCGCGGGCTCGAGCTGGCCCGCCAGGTGGCGATGCTCACCTACCGCGCCGAGCCAGGCTTCGCGCTCAGTCAACCCGAGCGCCGCATCGGCAGCTACCTCGAGCACCAGGGCGTGAAGCTGGCCCAGCGCTTCCACCCGCGGTCGTACCTCGCGCTGCTCGACGCGATGGACACGGTCGACCTCGGGCTGCGCGAGTGGCGCGGCCGGGCGCTGGTGGTCGACATCGACACCGACGTGCTCTTCACGCCGGCGAGCGTCGAAGCACTCAGTGCAGAGCTGCGCAGCCGCGGGGCCACGGTCGAACGCGCCACCCTCCACAGCCCGTACGGGCATGACGCCTTCCTCATCGAATGGGCGCAGCTGCGGCCGCTGATCAGCCGCGCGCTCGCGCTCGCAGGAGTCGCCACATGAGTTGGCAGGTCTTCAAATTCGGCGGCAGCTCGCTGGGCGGCGCCGGCCGATTGGAACGCGTGTGTGCGTTGATTGAACGCGCCACCGAGCCGAGGGTCGCGGTCGTCGTCTCGGCGCTCGGAGAGAGCACCGACTGGCTGATCTCCGCGACGCGGAACGCGGCCAACGGTGACGCGGGTGCAGCGGCCGCTGAGCTCGATCGAGTCGAAGCGCTCGCCCACACGGCCGCTCGCGACGTGTTGGCGGGTGACGCGAGGTCGACCTTCGAACGGGAGGTCGTCGCGCTGCTCTCCCTGGTGCGCCGGCTGGTCGAAGGCATCGGGCTGGTGCGCGAGGTGACGCCCCGCTCGCTCGACGAGGTGATGTCGGTGGGCGAGCGCATCAGCAGCGTGCTCGTCTCTGCCGCGTTGCAGGCGCGTGGCCGCTGCAGTGCGCTCGCCGTCGACGCGCGCGACTTCGTGGTGACCGACGAGACGGCGCAGAACGCGAACGTGCAGGTGGCCGAGACCCACGCGCGCCTGACGTCGCTCGTTCCCAGCTGGGGCACGCGCGTGCCGATCATCACCGGCTTCCTCGGCCGCTCTCGCGCCGGTCACACCACGACGCTCGGTCGCAACGGCTCGGACTACACCGCGTCGCTGGTCGCGCAGGGGCTCGGCGCCAAGCACGTCACCGTGTGGACCGATGTGCCCGGGGTCTTCACCGCCGACCCCACGCTCGTCAGCGAGGCGTACCCGGTGACCCGCCTCACCTGGTTCGAGGCGCTCGAGCTCGCGCACTTCGGCACCCGCATGTTCCACGCGCGCACCGTCATCCCACTGCTCGAGAGCGGCGTGACGATGACCATTCGCAGCACCACCGAGCCCGAGCGGCCCGGCACGCAGCTCGATGCCCACGGGCACGTGGACGACGATCAACCCACGTGCGTGACCAGCCTCGAGCAGCTCTCGCTTTTGCTGGCGGAGTCACGGCGCTCGGCCCTGCCGCACGGCTTCGTCGCGCGCGCGCTGGCAGCCCTGGAAGAACAGGGCATTCGGGTGTGGATGGCGAACCAGACGGGGCTCGGGGTCTCGTCGTCGTTCGTCGTGCCGCAAGCCGACGCAGTGCGGGCCCGGGAGGCGCTGGTGGCGCTGGGGTCGGCCGATGTGGTGGTGGGCGCTCCGCATGGGCCGGTGACGCTGGTCACGCTGGTCGCCGAGCGCATGGGGCGGCGCGCGAACGTCGCCGGTCGGTTCTTCGCCGCGCTCGGGAATGTCGGCATTCGCGTGCGGGCCATCGCGCAGGGAGCGAGTGAGCGCTCGATCTCGTGCGTGGTCGATGGCGCCGATACCGCCGCCGCCGTGCGCAGCGTTCACGCCGCGTTCAACTTCGCGGAGACCGAGCTCCACGTGCTCCTGCTGGGCCACGGCACGGTGGGCGGCAAGCTGCTCGAGCAGATCTCAGCGCAGACCGAGGCGCTCCGACGCGATCACGGCGTGCGACTCAAGCTCGTGGGGCTCGCCGACAGCCGGCGCACCGCGTTCGATGAAGGAGGCCTCGACGCCAGTCGCGCCACCACCCGGTTGGACACGAAGCGCAGCGTCGACTCGCTCATCGCTGAGATGGGCCGACTGTCGCTGCCGGTGCTGGTCGACTGCACCGCGGCCAGCGGCATGGAAGCCACCTACGCGCGCGCGTTCGACGCCGGGCTGCACGTGGTCGCCGCCAACAAGAAGCCGCTCACGCTGCCGTGGAACGAGCGACAGGCGCTCCTCGAGCACGCACGACGAACGAGTCGTGGCTACCTCTACGAGACGACGTGCGGGGCGAGCCTGCCCATCATCGAGACGCTCAAGAACCTCGTGCGCACCGGAGACGTGGTGCACGCCATCGAGGGGAGCCTCTCGGGCACACTGGCCTTCCTCGCCGACCAGCTCATGAGCGGTACGCCGTTGTCGGTGGCCGTCACGCGGGCGAGAGAGAAAGGTCTCACCGAGCCCCACCCACGTGATGACCTCAGCGGCCTCGACGTGGCGCGCAAAGCCGTCATCCTCGCGCGCGAGCTGGGTTCGCCCATCGAACTCTCTCAGGTCGCCATCGAACCCTTCCTTCCCCCGGAGTGGCTGCGTGAAGACGACCCCGACGCCTTCGTGCGCGGGCTCGAACAGCACGACCGCGAGTTCTCTGAGCGCATCGAGCGCTACCGCTCCGCAGGGTTGACGCTGCGCTACCTCGCGCAGGTCGAGCGGCGCGAAGACGGGGTGCACGTGAAGGTCGGCCCGGTGGCCATCGACGCAAAGCACCCGGCGGCCAGCCTGCGCGGCGAAGAGGCGATGGTGGCGTTCACCACGCGGCGTTACCGCGAGTACCCGTTGATCGTGCGTGGCGCGGGCGCAGGCGGTGACGTGACCGCTGCAGGCGTGCTCGCTGACATCTTGAGACTGGCCGCGAACGTGCGGGGTCGTCGCTGAGGGAAACTCAACGCCGTCGGAGCACGCGCTTCACGAGCGCGGTCGCCTGGGGCACGCCCAGCACGAGGCTGATCACGCCGTAGGTGGCGCCGAAGACCGCGAGCAGCCCAAGGCTCACCGGAATTCGAGGCAAGGCCACCGGCGCAAACCAGTTGCCGCCCCACTCGTCCACCGTGACTGATCCGTACAGGTTGCCGAGCTGCAGCTTCACGCCAAGCGCGATGAGACCGGCGAGCAGCGCGGCGCTCCACACTTTGAGCTGATGACGAGCCGTCGAGGGCATCGCGCCGAGTTCCTTCGCGAGCGCGCGGCGCAAGAGCAGCATCTCGAGCCACGCCGTGAAGCCGGTGGTGACGGTGATGAACACCGCGCCCAGATGCACTGGGAGCCCGAGCTGACCCGGCAGGACGTTCACCGCGTAGTAGCCGAGCGCGATGCCGAGGCCGACGCGGATCGCGGCGAAGCGCAGCGGCCGCTTCGTGTCCTTCAGTGCGTAGAACGCCGACGAGTACAGCCGCCCCGAGGTCTGCGCCTGCAGCGCCACGCCCGAGCCGATGAGCAGGTACCAGGTGAAGCGCGAATCGGCGGCGGTGAAGCGACCTGACTCGAGCAACGTGGCGGCGATGAGATCGCCCAGCAGCAGAAACGCGATGGCGCTGGGGGCCACGAAGAACGCCATGCGCTCCAGACCCGCGCCGAGTCGTTCCTTGATGGCCTTCGCGCGCTCTTCGACCGTCTTCACGGCGTCGGCGCTCATCTCGGGCAACTCCGCCGCGGAGATCGCCATGCCGAAGAGGCTCACCGGCAACAACGCGATGGTCTGCGCGTACGACAACGCCGACACCGCACGCTCGCTGATCAACGACGCGTAGGCCGTGTCGACCCAGCTGCTGACCTGCACCACACCGCGCGCCATCACCGCGGG
Organism: Archangium sp.; assembly: GCA_044371205.1. Lineage (GTDB taxonomy): Bacteria > Myxococcota > Myxococcia > Myxococcales > Myxococcaceae > Archangium_A. Next base: position 94,829 of record JBILUC010000025.1, on the reverse strand, counting down.
CACGAAGCCCTTCACCACGTCGCGCACGCCCTGCGTCTGCAGCGACGGCTGCGGAGAGAACCCGCCGAGCAACGAAATCACGCTGGGCAACTGCACGAGGAACTGCGCCACGCTGCCGAGCACCGTGCCCCACGCGGCCCAGGTGACGATGACCTCCTGCGATTCGCCCCGCGCGTGCGAGATGACGAGCGCGGTGATGATGCAGCCGTTCCACACCACCGGCGCCGCGTACGAGAGGAAGAAGCGCTTGTGGCTGTTGAGGATGCCGAGGCACCACGCGCTGAGCACGAGCACGCCGGTGCCGGGGAAGATGAGCCGCACCAGCGACACCGTGAGTTCGCGTGCGTGGCCCTCGTAGCCGGGGGCGATCACGTCGACGAGCAAGGGCGCCGCGAGCAACCCGCCCGCTACCAGCGCGCCCACCAGCAGCGACAACAGCCCGAACACGGCGCCGGCGACCTGCTTCGATTCTTCGGTCTCACCCTTCGCGCGCAGGCCTGCATACACGGGGATCAACGAGGCGCTGAGCACGCCCTCGCCGAGCAGGTTCTGCAGCACGTTGGGAATGCGCGTGGCCGCTGCGAACGCCGCCGCTTCGACGCCATTGCCCAGGAAGTGCGCGAACAACTTCTGCCGCACGAGGCCCACCAGCCGCGACAGGAGGATGCCTGCGGCCACGAGTGCGGCACTGCGACCACTCTTCTGGGCGGGAGCTGACACGGCGCGAGCGAATGTAAGCGAGCGGCGTGCCGCGTCGACTTTCACCCGGCGTCGGGGCGCTGGATCTCCGGCTTCCACAGTGCGGCGGTGAACTCTCCGCGCCAGTGGGTCTCGAGCGCCTTCACCTTCGCGCCATCGCCTTCCGTGAACTCGCCCTCGAGCAGCACCTCTTCCCCACGATGGAGAACCGCAGCTTGCTGAAGCCGTCAGCGAGCAACGCAGGGTTCGCGGCCGACACGGTGCGCGAGATCACTTCGGGGTCGAGCCGGCCAAGGATCACGACAGATTCGTTGCAGAGCTCAGGCAACGACGTGGGACCACACCCCGCAGCCAGCACCAGCACCGAGACCATCGCGACCAGTCGCATCGGGGGCGGCTCCACGGTGCACCACCGCCCGTGCCGCCCAGCGTTTTCGCTTTGACTTCACGCGCCTCGGCACTCAAGTGCCACGACCGTGCTTTTTCTGGTCTTGCTCGCAGTGACCCTGCAACTCGATGGAGGCGCCGAGGCACCTCCCCCTGCCGAAGACGCCAGCGTCTCCATTCCCGCCGCCGACGCGGGCATCGCCGAACCGGAGATCCTCATCTCCGACAAGGCCGCGCTCTTCGAGCCGAGGCCAACCCCCGCGGGCAAGCCGCCGTTTCGCGCGCGCGTGCGCCTCGGCTTCCTCAACGAATGGGGCAACCACCCCGGCGCGCCGCTGGGGCTCACGCTAGGCGTTCGGCTCGGCGGCGAGATCTGGGGCGCGGTGCTGGAAGCGTGGGGGCTGGTGCCCAACTCCATCGGTGACATCACCGGCACCGGCAGCCTGAGCGTGGGCAGCTTCGGTGGGGTGCTCGGGCTGTGCCACGAGCAACCGGTGCTCAGCGGCTCGCTGATGGGCTGCGTGCTCGGCCGCGCCGGCGCGATGCGCTTCGAGCCGAAGAACATCTCCGACCTCTCAGGTGAATGGCAGCCGGTCGTGGCCGCGGGGCTGCGCGCCGGTGGTGAGTGGCCGCGCGACTCGTTCCTCGCGTTCTACGTCGCGCTCCACGCCTTCGTGCCCATCACCCGCGGCTACCTGCGCGGCGAGAACGTGGGCTGGGCGCAGAGCTGGGTCTTCGGTGGTGCACAGGTCGGTTTCCGCTTGAGGCTCGAATGAACGCCGCGTTCCTCGTCGCGCTCGTCCTCGCGCAGAACTACCAGGGCTACCCCATCGCCCCGCGCTCGAGCGGCATGGGCGGCACCGCGACCGCGCTCGGCAACGGCGCGAGCAACACCTTCTACAACCCGTCGGCGGTCGCCTGGAACGACGAGTCGATGACGGGTGACGTCTCGGGCAACCTCTTTGCCGGCTCGCTCACCACGCTCAGCTCGCAGTTCGGCCTCGAGACCCAGGTGCCTCGCCTCGGCGTCCAGATCATCCCGTCGAACATGAGCTTCGAGTGGCGTGGGCTCGAGCTGGGGCCCATCAAGCTCTCGAAGAAGTGGGGGCTCGGCATCAGCGTGGTCGCCCCCTTCGACGTCGAGCTCAGCAGCCTGGTGTCGACGCCCGACAGGTCGACGCTCGCCATCATCAACTCGCTCGAGCGCGTCTACGCCATCTACAACAGCATCGCGTACCGGCTCACCGACGACTTCGGCATCGGCCTGGCCATCGTCGCGATGTACCGGCAGTTCAGCAACACGGCGATCTTCGATCACCTCGAGAAAGGCGGGCTCTTCGAGTCGGCGGTGATTCAGCAGTCGCGCAAGTCGGTCAGCCACGGCCTGAGCGTCGGCACCCAGTGGAGACCGGCCAACGGCTTCCGCCTCGGCGGCTCGGTGCGATTGCCCGTCACCTCGGTGTTCGGCTTCGGCGACGACCACGGCCGCATCACCGTCACTGCGCCCAACCTGCCGCAGCCGGCGCGCGTCACCATCGATCGCCAGGTCGAGGCCCGCTACGAGCGGCCGTGGCGCTTCAACCTGGGCCTCGCGTACGAAAGGCCGAAGTCGTTCGCCATCGCCGCTGACATCTCGGCGCACACGCCGCTCGAGTACGTGTCAGAGCGCGACGTGGCCACGGGCGCGACGCTCGAGGTGACCCGCCTCGTGCCGGTGTTGAACTTCTCGGTGGGCGGCGAAGTGTTCATCAAGGGCTCCGCCGTGCGCGCCGGGTTCTTCACCGATCACTCGCCGCTGCCCGTCGAGCTGAACCTCGACACTCCGCGCATCAACCGGTACGGCGGCACGATCAGCCTCGAGCTCGAGCGCAAGCTGTACCGCACCGAGGTCGGCATCCTCGTCAGCGTGGGCCTGATTCGCGCCACCACGGCCGACGCCGTGGGCGGCACCTTTGCCCCCGTCCCCGTCAGCGGCACCGAGCTGCGCGGCATCATCACCTACTCGTCGACCCTTCGTTTCTTCTGACCCGGGCACGCAGGCCTTCTCGTCTTCGTTCTCTCTCGCGCGCTCGCAGCCTCCGAGCTCAGCCCTGACGCTGGCGCCGATTCGCTCGAACCTGCCCACGGGGGCGAGGCACGACGGCCAACAGAACGGGAGCGAGCTTCATCGCGGCGTTCCTCCCTCGCTCCCGACGGCAACGACCACCACGAACGTGGTAACCACCGCTGCATGAGCCGCATCCTGGTCGTCGACGACGAAGCGAACCTCCGCAAGGTGCTGGCCGCGATCCTCCGCAAAGACGGGTACGACGTCACCGTCGCCGAAGACGGCGAGCAGGCGATGGCCGAGTTCGAGAAGAACGGCGCCGACGTCATCATCAGCGACCTCGTGATGCCGAAGCTCGGCGGCATGGACATCTTGACCCGCGTTCGCAACAGCCGCGCCGACGTGCCGGTCATCATCATCACCGCCCACGGCACGGTCGACAGCGCCGTCGAGGCCATCAAGTCGGGCGCCTTCGACTACATCACCAAGCCCTTCGAGCACGCCGAGATCCGCGCCGTGGTGGCCAAGGCCGCGCGCACCCAGGAAGCCAACCAGGGCCACGTCGCGCCCGAGGGCAGCGCGCGCAAGTCGATCATCGGCGGCGGCGGCCACATGGAAGAGCTGTTCAAGGTCATCGACAAGGTGGCCGACACGCCCTCCACGGTGCTGATCACCGGTGAGTCGGGCACCGGCAAAGAGCTCGTCGCGACCGCGCTCCACCAGGGCAGCAGCCGGCGCGACAAGGCGCTCATCAAGATCAACTGCGCCGCCATTCCCAAAGACCTGATGGAATCGGAGCTCTTCGGCTACGAGCGCGGCGCCTTCACCGGCGCGGTGTCGAGCAAGCCCGGCCGCTTCGAGCTCGCCGATGGAGGCACCCTCTTCCTCGATGAGATCGGCGAGATCCCCCTCGAGATGCAGGTGAAGCTGCTGCGCGTGCTGCAGGAGAGCGAGTTCGAGCGCGTCGGCGGCATCAAGACCACCCGCGTCGACGTGCGCCTGATCGCTGCGACCAACCGCGATCTCACCGTCGAGACCGAGGCGGGCCGCTTCCGCAAAGATCTCTTCTACCGCCTCAACGTGGTGCCCATCGTGCTGCCGCCGCTGCGCGATCGCGCCGACGACGTGCCCGATCTCGTGCGGCACTTCATCGAGAAGTACAACAAGCGCCTCAACAAGAAGATCGAGGGCATCAGCGACGAGGCGACCTCGCTGCTCCGCGCGTGGCCGTGGCCCGGCAACATTCGCGAGCTCGAGAACCTGATGGAACGCGTCATCCTCTTCGCTGACGGCCCGCGCATCGAAGCGAAGGATCTGCCCGAGGGCGTGCGGCGCGGCATGGCGTCCGCCCCCACCTCCGCTTCCGGGTTGACGCCCGAGGTCGGTGAGACGCCGCTCAAGGAATTCTTGAAGCAGCGTCAGGCCGAGATCGAGAAGAGCTTCATCGTACAGGCGCTCGCCAAGACCGACGGCAACGTGACGCGCGCGGCGAAGCTGCTGCAGATCAGCCGCAAGTCGCTGCAGACCAAGATGAAGGAATTCGGTCTGCGCGACGAAGAGCCCACCGCCGAGGAATGAATGGACAGGCTCGCGGCGCTCCTGCGCGCCACCGATGACGACTCGGCGGAGCACGTCACCTTGCGTGGCCTCACCTTCCACATGCTCGAAGGCGTGGCGCCCCGCTTCTATTCCGAGCGCGGCCTCAAGCCGTTGCACCTCGAGACGCTCGAGCGCTGCCGCCACGTGACGTACGGCTTCGAGACGCTGACCGATCCCGACCGCGCGCAGGCGGGCGTCGACGCCTGGTACCTGCGGCACGTGAAGGGCCTGCCGCACCCGCCGCCAGACCGACACGTCTTCGCGGCGCTCCTCCAGCGGCTCAACGACGAGGGCAACGCCATCTACGCCTGGCTGCTGGGTGAGCTCGGCGCGCGGTGCGGCCTCGACGTGCGCCTCCCCTTTCGGCGCACCGACTTCAAGACCTCGCGGCTGCACGAGGCGTACTGGCTGACGCACCTGGTGATGCTCGACAGCGACTACTTCGCGCGGCCGCTGCGCCACGGCGATTCCGACACGTGGGCCGACGCCATCGCCGAGCTGGTGCCCTGGCTGACCCGCAAACCGAACGCCGATCTCGCCGGGGAAGTGGCGCTCTGCCTGCAGTTCCTGAAGCGACCTGAAGCCATCGCTGCGAGAGCGTTGATCGACGCCACCCCCGCCGAGGGAGATGCCCACCAGCAGGCGGCCGTGCTCCTCGGGCTGGTGGGCGAGTAGCGGGCGCTACAGGCGTGTGGCAGAAAACTCGCAAGGTCCAGCGCTGACGGTACGTTGCGAGCCGCCCGTGTCTGTCCCGGAGATGCCCATGCCTGAAATGCCCACCCTCGGATCGCCGCCGAAGCAGAGCCCCGTCATTCCTGTCGCCATCACAGCCCTGGTCGTCGGGTGCCTCACCGGCGGCATCTTCTGGCTCAGGTCGACGCCTCCCCGGAGCGCCCCGCCCGCACAGGACAGTGCGCCGACCACGCTCGAGATGGCTCCGCCCGCCGCAGCGCCGGCTCCGGGCTCAACGGTCGTCGCGGCGCCCACCGAGCCTGCTGCGGCTCCGAGCCCGACCCTCGCCGTCGCTCCCGCGCCAGGGACTGTGGTGCCCGCCGCACCCGTCGCCGCGCCCACGCTTCCGGGCCTCAAAGGCTTCACCGTCAACATCAAGGGCCCGCTGGAGTCGGCCATCGTCGCGTCCGAAGGCAAGGAAGTCGGCACCGCGCTGACCCAGGTCGTCAACCGCTCGCTCGTGTGGTGGGTGCGCGTGCCGCAGGATCTGACGAAGGGCGATCGCCTCTCGGTCGTCTACGAGACCCGCGATGGCCAGGAGCCCCTCGTGCACGCCGTGCGCTTCACCAGCGGCAAGTTCGGCAAGACCTTCGAGACGTACCGCTTCAAGGCCACCAGCGAGGCCTTCGCCCGCTACTACCAGGCCGACACCACCGAGCTCGAGGAGCGCCTCGTCGACGCGCCGCTCGACTCATGGGAACAGGTCACCTCGCTGTTGCGCGACGGCCGCCGTCACAAGGGCGTCGACTTCAAGACGCCGGTCGGCACGCCGGTGAAGGCCACCTTCGATGGCGTGGTCGCGCGCAAGAACTGGAACTTCCGCGGCAACGGCAACTCCATCGAGCTGCAGGAAAGCGGCGGCAAGGGTCGTACGGCCCTCTACCTCCACCTCGCGGAGCTGCCGAAGTCGCTCGCCGTCGGCCAGAAGTTCAAGCGCGGTGAGGTGATGGCGAAGTCGGGCAACACCGGCCACAGCTTCGCGCCGCACCTCCACTACCAGCTCATGTCGGGCGACAAGGTCATCGATCCGTTCGAGTCGCACGCGACGATGCGCGCCTCGCTGCCCGCTGCCGACAAGGCCGCGTTCGACAAGCGGAAGGCCGAGCTGGGCGGCCTGTTTCCCACCGAAGTCGCGGCCAACTGAGCTACCTTCTGAACCCAATGAAGCGACTGGGCTTTCTGATCGCGGTGGTCTTCGGCACGACCGCTTTCGGTGCGGAGATCACCCGCGTTGCGAGCTCGTTCGAAGAGAAGGATCCCTTCGGGCTGTTCCTCGACTTCACCTTCGATCGCATCGCCGATCGCGCCACGCTGGTGCGCGAGTGGTACCAGCTCGGTGAGCTGCAGGACGTGACGGAGCTGCGGTACCAGAAGTACGAAACGAAGCTGGGCATCGACGTGAACGTCGGCCTCTACAAAGACGTCGAGCTGCACATCGGCGTGCCCATCGTCTTCCAGCAGGATCGCAACTGGTTCTTCGCCGGCGGCACGAACGAGACCAACACCACCATCTGGCGCAACTGCGGCAACGCAGCGGGCGCACCGTGCGCAAACCCGGGCGGGGGTGATGACCGGTTGTTCGAGCCTCCCACCAACAGCTACCGCAGCGGCCTGGGCGACTTCACCTTCGGCCTCGCGTGGAACGTGTTCGTCCAGGCGAAGGATCCCAGCAAGCCCACGTGGACGCTGCGCTTCGACTACACCGCGCCGACCGCCACGATGCTCAACCCGAGTGTGGTGACGACCAGCTCGATGCGGGGCGCCATCGGCGACAAGGTGCACAAGTACGCGTTCTCGACGGCGGTCTCGAAGAAGCTCAACAAGTACATCGAGCCGTACCTCGAGGTTCACTACACGCTGCCGTGGCGCGGCCCGGGCTTCTACTCGAACTGCGACGACGCCTCGGCGGCGCGCATGGGCTACCCGCAGAACTGCGGCAAGGAAGGCTGGTCGCGCGAGCAGACCGGCATTCAGCCCGCGCACACCGGCGGCTCGATCTTCGGCACCGAGATCACGGCGTTCGAGCGTGAAGATCGCCACCAGCGCGTGGCGTTCGATCTGCGCGGCTGGTTCAACTACGTGTCCGAAGGCCGCACCTACAACGAGATGTCAGACCTCTTCGGCAAGCTCCTCTACTCATCCGACTACGGGCAGGTCGGCGGCCAGTTTGGCTTCATCGGCCAGGCGGCAGAGTTCGTGAAGCTCCGCGCGTCCACCTCATTCGCGTACAACACCGAGCACTTCCTCACGAACGAGAACATCGGGAAGGACCTCATGGGCAACGGCGTCGTCGACGTGACGAGCGCGCCCGAGGAGATCAACCCGAACTATGACTTCCGGGTCGATCGCGTGGGCCGCCGCTTCCGCATCGAGCAGCAATACATCTTCCGCATTCAGATCACCGCGACGCTCAACTTCTGACAGCGAGCGAAGACGCTCGTCGCGACTCGTCACTGCAACGAGGCAGGTCACCGGCGAGTCAGCTCGCTCTGCCTGGGCAGCCCCGCCACAGCGCCGAGCTTCGTCACGACGTGCGAGCCCACGAGACAGCCGAAGCGCGCGTGGCCCTCGAGCGCCTCGAGATCGGCCAGCTCGAGCTGGGCGCGGGTGCGATACAGCCGAGTCAGCCCGTACAGGAAGCCGGCCATGAAGCCATCGCCCGCGCCGGTGGTGTCGATCACCTTCACCGCGTGCGCCGCCACTTCGAGCGTCTGACCGCGAAACCGCAGCGAGGCCCCAGCCCTCCCGCGCGTGATGATCGCCACCACCACGCCACGCGCCTCGAGCCAGTCGAGCGCGCGCTCGACGTGCTTCGTGCCGGTGACGAACTCGATCTCCTCGTCGGAGAGCTTCACCACCGCGCAGACGCCGAACAGCCGACGCAGCAGCTTGCGCAGCACCGACGGGTCCTTCCACAGGTGGAGCCGCAGGTTCGGATCGGTCGAGGTGATCTGCCCACGCGCGTGCGCCCGCGTGACCGCTTCGAGCACCGCCTTGCGCGCCGGCGCATGGATGAGCGAGTTCGTACCCACGTGCAGCACCCGCGTCGCGTCGAGCAGCTTGCGCGAGCGCTGCGTGTCGCTCGTGTCGAGGAACGTCTCTGCCGCCCGCGTTCGGTAGAAGCTGAAGCTGCGCTCGCCGCTCCGCGTAAGTGAAACGAAGCCAAGGCCGGTCTTGCCCTGGTCGGTCTGCCGCAGGCCCAGGACGTTCACGCCCTCACGCGCGAGCCCCTGCTTCAGGAAGTGACCGAACTCGTCGTCACCCGTGACGCCCACCAGCGCCGACTTCGCACCGAGCCGCGCCAGGCCCACGGCCACGTTCGCGGGGGCACCGCCCAGACACGGCGTCCACTGCTTCACGTCGCGCACCTTCTGCCCACGCGCCGACGGGAGGAAATCGACCAACGCTTCACCCAGCGAAACCACGTCCGTCATGCATCACCTCTCCCCACCTGAACAAGCGCACTCATCTTTATTGCGGTCCCCGCTCGGACACCGCGCGACGCCGCACGGTACTGCTGTGCGACCTCGCCGGGTCCTTCACTCCGGCCCGCGTCTCACTCTCTTGCGGGCCCCGCTCGCACCCTCTGCTCAGTCGATGCCGACCTGTTCCATGAACCCCACCGACTTGAGCTGCCGGCCGAGGTGATGGGCGATGAAGGCGTTGAGCAACTCGCGGCTGCGGGCGCGAAGCTCGGCAGGCAACGGAGTGCGCTCACCGGCCTGCAAGCGCGCCAACGCGTCGACGACCTCAGGCCGCACCGCGATCCCGCGAGGCACGCGCGGGCTGCACGCGAAGCACACCACGCCGCCGTGCTCGGGATCGAAGCGCGGGCGCTCTCCGGTCGGCTGCTCACACAGCGCGCACGGCGCGAAGCGCGGCATGAAGCCCGTGTACTGCAGCGCATCGAGCTCGAACTTGATCAGCGAGGTCGGCCCCGCCTTCCGCTCATCGAGCTGCCCAAGGTAGTGCACCAGCGCATCGAAGAGCGGCTCGTGCGGCTGGTGATCTCGCGTGAGCTCGCGGCAGAGCTCGAGGCAGTACAGCGCACGCGCGATGAACGAGAGATCGTCACGCAGCTTGTGGAACGACTTGATGACGTCGACGCCATCGAGCCGGTGCGTGTCTCCCCGCGTGGTGACCAGCCGCGCCGTCAGGTGCGTGCCCGCCTCGAGCGCGCCCGCGAAACGCCGCTTCGACTTCCGCGCACCCGCCGCGAACGCCGAGAGCCGGCCATGGTTTCGGGAGAAGAGCGTGACGATGCGGTCGGCCTCGCCGAAGTCGACGGTCCCCAGCACCACCGCTTCGTCTGAGAACCGATCCACGCCGCTCGATTAGCGATGCGTGAAGCGAATCGCCAGCTCGTAGACCGCGTTGAGCGCCAGCAGGGCCACGCCCACCGTCACCGCTGCGATCGTCGTCCACATCGCGCTCGAGGCCCTGGCCTGCCGCGCCGTCTCCAGCTCCGCAGGGTCGAAGTGCGCCGCGCGAGGCGCCTCGGGGATCTCGTGGAAGCGGTTCACCACGTCGTCGGGCGAGAGCCCCACCACGCCCGCGTAGCTGCGAATGTAATTGAGCACGAAGATCCGCTCGGGGAAGCGCTCCGCCTGGCCCGCCTCGAGCGCGCCGATCAACGTCGGGGGAATCTTCGTCTTCGTCGCGATCTCATCGACCGACAACCCACGCAGCTCACGCTGCACCTGCAGGTACTTCCCGAAGTCGAGGAAGTCGGGGTGCCGCGCATTCACTTCAAGAGCTCGCTCTTCAAGGTCCTGCAGAGATCTTTCTGATCGTCGTTGCCCGCCTTGGCGATGCAGGCATCGAACGCCTTCCCCGCCCCGTCGCGGTCTCCGGTGTTCGCCAGGCAGATGCCCTCGCGCTGCCAGGCGTCGGGCCGATCGGGGCAGTGCTCGCGAAAGCGGCCGAAGTACTTGCAGCTCTCGGCGACGTTGTTCTGCGACTCGTAGACCTGACCCAGCTGCAGATACCCGAGGCAGTACTTCGGGTTCACCTGCGTCGAGCCCTTGAGCAACTCGAGCGCCTGCTTCACGTCGCCCTTCTTGAAGTACGCCCAGCCCATGTTGCCCTGCGCGATGAAGGTGTCGCGGTAGAGCACGTCGTCGAGGGCCTTCTGGTACGAGGCGATCGCTTCCTCGTAGCGTTTCTGATCCATGTACAGGTTGCCGAGGTTGGTGCGCGCCTCGCTGAACGGAACCTTGAACGTGAGCGCCTTCGTGTACGCCTGCTGCGCTTCTTCGAGCCGCTGGTAGCTGTGGTGCAGCAACAACGCCTTCACGTGCCACGCGTCTGCGTTCTCGGGGTCGATCGCCAGCGCCTCGTCGGCTTCCTTGATCGACACCTGAGGCGACTTCACGAGGTTCTCGACCGCCAGCTCGTAGTGGAGCCGCGACTGCTCGCGCTCCTTGTCACCCACGTGCGCGCACCCGACGACGCTCAACGCCAGACAGAACGCCGAGAACAACTTGCCAAGCTGCACCACGTCAGCGACCCCTCGCGCAGGCGACCTGGGTCCCGTCTGGTGAGCCTTCGGCCCCGGTGACGCAGCGGTGGGCGCCGTCGCCATGGGGGCGGGCGGAGGGGGATCGCGCATGAACACCGGCATGGTGCGAATGATCGCGTCCTGCTCATCAGGCGGCCGGCCCCGAAAGTTCAGGTTGTCCATGATGAAGCCCATCGACTCGACGAAGCCGAGCGCCGCGGCCTCTTCCGACTGGAACCGCTCAGCGGGCACGGTTCCGGTCGAAGGCACGTACACCGCGCTCTCGCCGCTGTGCTGCATGTAGAGGTACACGAACACCGCGAAGCCCGACGGCCCGCGCAACCCGAGCACGAAGGCCATCGCCGGCCCCGCCTTGCGCCCCGGGATCGCGAGGTGCGGCGCGTTCAGCGACTGATAGAGCTGAACCACCTGCTCTTTGACCGCGGGCAGACCGCGGAGCCTTTCGTCGATCGAGTACATGGTCTCTTCTGTTCAGCGCGTGGTGAAGCTGAACTCCTGCGTGGTGTCGTTGGTGTCTGCGGCGGTGCGGGTGAAGGTCACCATCTGCTTCTCGATCGTCACCTGGTCGGTCTGGCTGTTCCCTTCCCCGATGATCACCCGGAACACATGGTTGCGCGAGGAACTCTTTGGCACCATCGGGTCGGCGTGGCGCTTCCTGGCCTGCACGATGACCTGGTTCTTGCCAGGCTTGAGCGACTTGGTGATGTCGAGCACCAGCTGGTCTTCGCCGTTCTTGAGCGTGCGGAAGAACTTCCCGTTCAAGAAGAGATCGATCTCGTACTCCGTCATGCCCGGCGGGCTCTGCTCGGTCACGAGGAAGTAGCGCTGGGTGATGACGCCCTCGGGCTTGTCACCGCCGATGTTCACCTTCTTCACCGAGTAGCCGGGCGCGTCGATCTGCACGTTGCCCTTCTCGTCGAGCCGCACGGTCACCTTCTCGAAGGTGTGGTTGGTCAACCCGTCGACGTTCACGCCATTGACGAACACTTCGGCTGCCAGCGCGGTGACCGACAGGCACAGCACGCTTCCGACAAGCAGTCGCTTCATGGGGCTCTCCTCGTGAAAGATCAGTCTGACTGGCCGTTTAGCCATTCTCGGAACGGTTGGCACCCGAGGGAAATTCGCCTAACGGAGAGGCATGTCGTTTTTTGCCCGACTCAAACTTGCGTTGTCGTTCCTCTTTGGGGGCGAACTGCCTGCCGGCAAGCCCCCGCAGCAGCTCCCACCGCCCGAGCCGGTCAAGCTCCTGCCACCGCCGCCGACCCCTGAACAGCAGCACGCGGCCGCCTTGTTCTTGCTGGGTCTGCTCCAGCGTGAAGGGCGCTTCCTCGACTTCCTGCAGGAAGACATCAGCGGCTTTGCTGACGGCGACGTCGGTGCAGCGGCGCGCCTGGTGCACGAAGGCTGCAAGAAGGTGCTCACCCAGTACGTGCCCGTCACGCCGGTCGTCACCCAGAGCGAAGGCGCCCCGATGGACGTGCCTACCGGCTTCGACGCCAACCGCTTCCGCCTCACCGGCAACGTCGCCGGCGCCGGCCCGTGGAAGGGCAGCCTCAAGCACCACGGCTGGGTCGCGACGAAGGTCTCGCTGCCTGACGTGCCCACCACGGTCGACGTGAAGGTCATCGCTCCGGCCGAGGTCGAGCTTCCATGACCCACACCTTCGCGATCGGCATCGATCTCGGCACCACGCACTCGGCGCTCTCGTACCAGCCGATGGACGCGAAGAGCGGTCGCGGCGCAGGCCAGGCCGTGCTGCCCATCCCCCAGGTGACCGCGCCGGGCACGGTCGAGCCGAAGCAGCTGCTGCCCTCGTTCGTCTACCTCGCAGCAGAGAGCGAGTTCCCCGAAGGCTCACTGGGCCTGCCGTGGAAGAAGAAGGTCGACGCGACGGTCGGTGAGTTCGCGCGCACGCACGGCGCGAAGGTGCCCTCGCGGCTGATCTCGTCGGCCAAGTCGTGGCTGTGTCACCCGACGGTCGATCGCCGGGGCGCGATCCTCCCGTGGGGTGCGCCTGACGACGTGAAGAAGCTCTCGCCGGTCGAGGCGAGCGCGCGATACCTCGAGCACCTCCGCCACGCGTGGGACAAGGAGTTCGGCAAGAACTCGACCCTCGCCGAGCAGGAAGTGATCGTCACCGTTCCCGCGTCGTTCGACGCTGCGGCGCGCGACCTCACGCTCGAAGCCGCGAAGCAGGCGGGCCTCAACCGTGTCACGTTGCTCGAGGAACCGCAGGCGGCGCTCTACGCGTGGCTCGAGGCGATGGGCGATGGCTGGCGCAAGCAGCTCAAGCCGGGCGACGTGCTGTTGGTCGTCGACGTCGGCGGCGGCACGAGTGACTTCTCGCTCATTGGCGTCACCGAAGCCGGGGGCACGCTCTCGCTCGAGCGCCTCGCCGTGGGAGATCACATCCTCCTCGGCGGCGACAACATGGATCTCGCGCTCGCCTACACGCTCAACGAGAAGCTCAAGAGCGCGGGCAAGCACCTCGACACCTGGCAGCTCGCGGCGCTCACCGCGGCGTGTCGCGTCGGCAAAGAGACGCTCTACGAGAACCCGAAGCCCGAGAAGCACCCCATCACGGTGCCCGGCCGCGGCTCGTCGCTCATCGGCGGCACCATCAAGACCGAGCTGCTGCGCGAAGAGCTCGAGAAGGTGCTCACCCAGGGCTTCTTCCCGCTCACGAAGATCGACGAGGTGCCCACCCAGGCGCGCCGCACCGGTCTCGCGCAGGTCGGCCTGCCCTACGCGCAGGATCCCGCCATCACGCGGCACCTCGGAGCGTTCCTCTCGCGGCAGGGCCAGTCGCTCGGCCTCAAGACGAAGTTCGCCCGGCCCACCGCGGTGCTCTTCAACGGCGGCGTGTTCAAGGCGTCGTCGCTGCGCGCGCGCATCATGGAGACGCTCAACAGCTGGCTCGCCAGCGACGGTGCTCCCGAAGCGCGCGAGTTGCCTGGCGCCGATCTCGATCTCGCCGTGGCGCGTGGCGCTGCGTATTACGGCTGGGTGAAGGCGGGCCACGGCATCCGCATTCGCGGCGGCACGGCGCGCTCGTATTACGTCGGGGTGGAGTCTTCGATGCCCGCAGTGCCCGGCTTCTCGCCGCCCGTGAAGGCGCTCTGCGTCGCGCCCTTCGGCATGGAAGAAGGCACGCAGGCCGACGTTCCCCCGCAGGAGTTCGGCCTCGTCGTCGGCGAGCCGACGCGCTTCCGCTTCTTCTCGTCGTCGACGCGGCGTGACGACAGGGTCGGCGACTTCCTCGAAGACCCGAGAGACCTCGAAGAGTTGCCGCCCATCGAGACGGCGCTCGACGGTGCGTCGGGCGCGCTGGTGCCCGTGAATCTCCAGGCCGCCGTCACCGAGCTCGGGGCGCTCGAGCTGCGTTGTCTGCAGAAAGACGGCAAGGGAAAGTGGAAGCTCGAACTCAACGTTCGCGCGGAGTGACCCGTGAGCACGAAGTTCGTCATCGGCATCGACCTCGGCACTTCGAACTGCGCAGTCGCGTACGTCGAGCCCTCGGCCGGGGCGAGCGCGCCGATTCGCGACTTCCCGGTCCGCCAGTTCGTTCGTCCCGGTGAGACGCAAGACAAGCCGCTGTTCCCCTCGGTGGTGTACCAGTCGTTCGAAGGCGAATTCCCCGCGGGCTCACTCGGCACCGGGCCCATCGTCGGTGAGTTCGCGCGCTTTCAGGCCGGTCGTGTGCCTGGCCGCGCGGTGACGTCGGCGAAGTCGTGGCTCATTCACGCGGGCGTCGATCGACAGGCCCCCATCCTCCCGTGGGGAGCGCCGACCGACGTCGCGCGCATGTCGCCCGTCGCGGCGCAAGCGGCGCTGCTCAAGCACCTCGCCGAGTCGTGGAACGCGGCACACCCGGAAGCACCACTCAACCAGCAGGAAGTGGTGCTGACGATTCCCGCCTCGTTCGACGAAGCGGCGCGTGCGCTCACGTTGCAGGCGGCACGAGACGCGGGCTTTGAACTCGGCAAGCTCACGTTGCTCGAAGAGCCACAGGCGGCGTTCTACGACTTCACCTCGCGGCACCGAACGTCGCTCGCGAAGGCGCTCTCGAACGTCGGCCTGGTGCTGGTGGTCGACGTCGGCGGCGGGACGACTGACTTCAGCCTCGTGAAGGTCGCGATGCTTGCCGAGGGGCCTGCGCTCGAGCGGCTCGCGGTCGGAGATCACCTTCTCCTCGGCGGCGACAACATGGACGCGGCCCTCGCGCGCGTCATTGAAGGCAAGGTGCTGAGGGACGGGGCCCGCTTCACCGGCGCGCAGTGGTCTCAGGCGCTGCAGGTCGCGCGCGTCGCGAAGGAAGCGCTGCTCAGCGACGGAGCGCCGACGAGCGCGAAGATCAGCATCGCCAGCGGGGGCAGCAAGCTCATCGGCGGCACGCTCACGGCCGAGTTCACGAAAGACGAAGTGCGTGAGGTCGTCGCCAACGGCTTCTTCCCTCCGGTAACGCCTGAGTCGGTGCCTTCGATTCCGAAGCGTGGCGCGGTCGTCGAGCTCGGCCTGCCCTTTGCGCAGGACGCGGCGATCACCCGGCACGTCGTGGCGTTCTTGAAGGCGCACGGCGCAGGGCAGTTCCCACGGCCCGACGCGATCCTCTTGAACGGCGGCGTCTTCAATTCGCCGGTGCTGACGAAGGCGCTCATCGACTCGGTGTCGGCGCTGTGGCCCGACCGCCCGACCATCCCCACCCTGCCCCACGACTCGCTCGATCTCGCGGTTGCGCGCGGCGCCGCGTACTCGGGGCTCGCCCGTCGCGCGCTCGGCAAGAAGATCGGCGGCGGTGCCCCGCGCGCCTTCTACGCCCTCGTCGGGCCATCTCCCTCTCCCCCCGCAGGGGAGAGACTCGGGGAGAGGGGTGACGCCGCTGTCTGCCTCATCCCGCGAGGCTTCGGCGAAGGCGAGACCATCACCCTCGACCGCACCTTCCAGCTCACCATCGGTCGCCCTGTCCAATTCCAACTCTTCAGCACCACCGCCGATCGCCTCGACAGGGCCGGCGATGTCATCCAGCTCGACGACGAGCACTTCAAGGCGCTCCCGCCCATCCACACCATCCTCGGCACGGCCGACGTGAAGGGCGGGAAGCTGGTCGGATCACAACTCACGGTGCAGCTCGTGGCCACCCTCACCGAGGTCGGCACCATCGCGCTCTCGTGCGTGAGCGGCGACCAGCGCTGGCGCCTCGAGTTCGAGCTGCGCGGCTCAGCAAAGTCGAACGAGCTCACCGTCACCGAGTCGATGCCTGCGCGGTTCAGCGAAGCCACGCTCGAGATCGATCGCGTCTTCGGCACCAAGCCGCTTCCTGTCGAGCCGAAAGACGTGAAGAACCTCTTCCGCACCCTCGAGAAGATCCTCGGGCCGCGCGAGAGCTGGACCGTGCCCGTGCTTCGCGAGCTGTGGACGCCGCTGTGGTCGGGCGTCACCAAGCGCCGCCGTTCGGCCGATCACGAGAAAGTGATGTTCCAGCTGCTCGGGTATTCGCTGCGTCCGGGCATCGGGTACCCGCTCGACCAGTGGCGCGTCGAACAGACGTCCACGCTGTTCAAGGATCTCCTCACCAACCACGGTGAGCAGCCGATCTGGATCGAGTTCTGGGTGCTGTGGCGCCGCATCGCGAGCGGGCTCAATGAAACCGCGCAGCTCGCGATCTGGAACGTGCTCAAGCCGCACCTGCTGCGGCGGGTGCCGGTGGGGCTCCCTCCGCCGAAGGACAAGGTGAAGGGCGTTCAGCCGCAGGGCCTCGACGAGATGGTGCGCTGCGCTGCCGCGCTCGAGCTGTTGCCACAGACCGAGAAGGCCGAGCTCGGAGGGTGGATCGTCTCGCGCCTCGACGCAGGCGAGACCGTCGGAGGGCCCTGGGCGTGGTCGCTGGGTCGCCTCGGTGCTCGCGTGCCGGTACATGGCGCGGCCCATCGAGTCCTCACGCCTGACGTCGCCGAGAAGTGGGTCGAGGTGCTGCTCAAGCTCGACCACCAGAAGCACGACGGTGCGCCCTTCGCGCTGACCCTGCTCGCCCGCCGTACCGGAGATCGTTCGCGAGACGTGAGCGATGACCTGCGCAACCGAGTGCTCGCCGCCCTCGCGAAGGCGCCGGAGTCGTGGCGTCAGCTCGTCGCCGAGGTGGTGCAGCTGAGCGCCGCCGACGAGGCCCGCGCACTCGGCGATTCGTTGCCGCTCGGCCTCACGATCTGAGCATTTGCCTGAAGGGTCGAGGGGGCTCGGTGCTCATGCCGTGCCCCATTCGGGCATGCCCCTCGCCTCGCGGCCAACTCGTCCACTCCACCCCTATGGGCCGACTTGTGCGCCGTGGCGTGATGCTGAAGTCGACCGATATCGATGAGTTGAGCATCCTGGCCTGAAGCCGAGGGGCACGCAGGTGCGACCCTCTGCGTTGGTCGACCGACCCCATCACCCCCCCCTCCAGGAAACCGCGTCACGAACGATCGAATTCGCCGCTGGACCACGCCGAGGCTGCGCGGCATTCAGCCAGCCCCATGGCCGTCGACTCCGCAGATCAATTCGTGTTCGGCATCGCGGCATCCCTCGTCTTCGGGCTGCTCTTCGTCGTCACCGCCATCGGCGTGGTGAAGGTCGCGAACTACGCCGAACTCGAACCCGAGCTGCTCTCGACCGCCGCCGAGTTCAACGGCCGCACCGCCGACGCCTGACTCGAAGTGCTCCAGGACGGCCAGCGCTCCGTCCTGCGCTTCGACTTCACGCAGCCAGAAGTACCAGCCGGTGAGCACGCCGCCTCAAGGAACGCGAGTGACGGCGAAGAACCTGTCGTTGCGAGCATTTGCGTTCGGGACTAAGGCCGCCGGAGTTCCTTCAGCGAACGAAGCCGTCGTGTCCGAGCCCCTCTCTCCCAGAGTCGTTGAATGAAGCGCGCGCTCGACTGGCTCGTGGCGGTCTCGACGCATCACCCGTGGCGGGTGGTGGCCCTTGCCCTCGTGTGCGCCATCGTCGCGACCTCCCTCTCGGCCCAGCTCGGCTTCCGCGGTGACTTCACCGAGCTGCTCCCCGACTCGACCTCCGAGGTGAAAGACCTCAAGGAGATCGAAGATCGCGCCGGCGGCACCGGCTACCTCGTGATGCAGGTGCTCGGCGGCACCCGCGAAGAGCGCCGCGCCTTCGCGCAAGACGCCGCCCCCGCCATCGAGGCCCGCAAAGACGTCGTGCGCTTCGTCGAGTGGAAGTTCGACACCGCGTGGGTCGCCAGGCGCGCTTTGTTGTTGCTGCCGACCGACACGCTTGCGTCGCTCAAGAACGACCTCGCCGCGCGCATCGAGTGGGAACGCAAGATCGCCAACCCGCTCTACGTTGACCTCGGCGAAGAGACGCCGCCGCTCGACTTCCCCGCCATCGAGAAGAAGTACGCCCCGGCGACCAGCCAGGGCGACTACCTCGAGTCGAAAGACGGGGACGAGCTCTACCTCCTGGTGAAGGCCACCAGCACCCCCGCCAACCTCGACTTCAACCGCAAGCTCATCGCCGAGGTGAAGACGGTCGCCGACGGCATCACCTCGACGAAGTACCCGAAGCTCGAGCTGCACTACACGGGCGCCTACGCGGTGCGCGTCGAAGACGACGACTCGATGCAGCAGGATCTCGCGCGCTCGGTCGGCATCGCGGCCGTGCTTACGCTCCTGATCATCCTCGCCATCAGCCGCCGCATCGCCATTCTCGCGGTGGTGGTGCTGCCGGTCGGCATCGGCATCTCGGCGACGTTCGCCTTCACGTGGGCGCTCATCGGCCACTTGAACCCGGTCACCGGCTTCCTCGGCGCCATCCTCATCGGCCTGGGCATCGAGTTCGGTCTGCACCTCGCGATGCGCTACTGGGAAGAGCGCCGCCGCCTCGAGCCACACGAAGCGCTCAAGGAAACGCTCCACGGCACCTTCGGGGGCGCGCTCAGCTCGGCCATCACCAACGCCGCGGCGTTCTTCACGCTCGTCTTCGCCGAGTTCGATGCCTTCAAGCAGTTCGGCAAGATCGCCGCGTTCGGCGTCATCGCCACCCTGCTCAGCACCTACGCCTTCGGGCCTGCCTGCCTCCTGCTGTCGGAACGGTTCGCGCTGCGCAAACCCAAGCCCGTCGTGCCCGAGCATGCAGGCCCCGCAGGCTGGCGACCGCCCACCGGCGTGCTGATGCTGATCGTGATCCTGATGTCGGCGGCGGTGCTCGGCTCGATCGCCGTCTCGCCACGCATCGGCTTCGAGACCAACCTCCTCAAGCTCACCGGTGAGGGCAAGGCCGCCAACCTCGAGCTCCACATCGCTGAAGAGATGGGCATCATCATGGTGCCCGGCGTCGCGTGGGTCGACTCTCTCGAGACCGCGCGCAAGGTGTCCGCCATCGCCCGCGACGTGCAGAAAGAAGACGGCGCCGAGAGCAACCTCGCGCAGATCGCCTCACTCAACGATCTGCTCCCGTACGACGTCGAGAAGCGTCAGGCGATCATGGGCGAGCTCAACGTGCTGCTCGAGAAGCTCCCCAACTCGAAGAAAGAAGACGAGAAGGTCAAACAGCTCATCGACATGACGAAGGTCGAGCCGTGGACGCTCGAGCAGCTGCCCATCGAGTTCCGCCGCCGGTTCGAGCCCTTCGACGGCAAGGGCACCTTCGTGCTCCTCTTCCCGCGCTTCGGGCTGCACGACGTCAAGCGCCTCGAGGGCTGGGCCGCGTCGCTCAACAGCATCTCGCGCCGCGCGGAGGGCGCTGGCATTCACGTCCCCATCCTCGACGCCAACCGCCTCGCCGCGAAGGTGTTCGCCCTCATCCGCCAGGACGGCCCGCTGGTGATGGGTCTCGCCGCCTTCGTGGTCTTCGTCGTGATCTGGATCGCGCTGAAGAAGATCACCTACGCGCTGATGGTGACCGGCCCGCTCTTCGCCGGCATGGCCTGTCTCCCGGCCGGCATGGTGCTGGGCGACATCTCGCTCAACTTCCTGAACGTCGTCGTCTTGCCCAACCTGCTCGCCATCGCGGTGGACAACTCAGTCCACCTCTTCCACCGCTACCAGGAAGATGGCCGCGGCTCGATGCCGCGCATCATGCGCCACACCGGCATCGTCGCCATCGTCGCGACGTGTTCGAACGCCACCGGCTACGCGTCGATGCTCATCGCGCGCCACGCCGGGCTGCGCAGCGTGGGTCTCCTCGCGGTCGTGGGCGTGGTCTGCACCTTCCTCGGAACGACCGTGCTCTTCCCCGCGCTCATCGAGCTGCGTGAGCGCTTCACGGGTGGGGGCATTCCCCCGGAACCCACGAAGCAAGAACAGGAGGGCTAGAGCGTCTTCTTCATCTCGAGGTGCGGCATGCCCGCTTCCTCGAAGACGGCGCCGTGCGGCTCGTAGCCATGGCGCTTGTAGAACTCCATCGCCGACAGCTGCGCGTGGAGCAGGATGCCGGTCAGCGCCCGCTTCTTCGCTTCGGCTTCGAGCGACTGCAGCAGCCTGGAACCTGTGCCGCCCTTGCGGTTGCTCTGCAGCACGGCCATGCGGCCCACGCGCCCCCAGTTGCCGCTCTCACCCGCAGGCGGCGTCGCCAGGTTCACCAGCCGCCCCGTGCCGATGGCGTGCTTGCCCTCCATCGCCAGAACGTGGAAGGCAGACGCGTCGTCTGCATCACGTTCGAGCGATTCCGGCACGCTCTGCTCTTCGATGAAGACGATCTCGCGAATGGCCAGCGCCTGAAAGAGCTCGCCCTCGTTCTCGACGGGCTTGATCACGATGGTGGATGCGCTCTCGCCCGACATGGCCGTTGGCCCTATATGGCAATTCTCCGTGAGTGCCCAGCCCGCATCGCCGTCGCGCCCGTGGGCCCTCATTGGCTGGTACGTCCTCTTCTTCATGACCGTCGGCGTGTCCCTCCCCTTCATGCCGGGGTACTTCAAGACGCTGGGTTTCAGCGGGGCTGAAGCGGGCACGTTGCTTTCGGTTGGGCCCACCTTCGCGCTCTTCATGCCGCCGCTGTGGGGGCAGCTCGCCGATCGAACCCGCAGGCCTGGCCTCATTCTCTTCATCACTTCCGCCGGCGGCGCGGTGGGGTACGCGCTCCTCGCGCGCGCCGAGACGTTCACCGACGCCTTCGTGGCGCTCTGCCTGCACGCGGCCTTCGCCTCGAGCCTCGTCTCGCTCATCGACACGCTCGCCATGCACCACGTGCAGGAAAAGGGCGGCACGTACGCGGGCATTCGCATCTGGGGCTCGTTGGGCTTCGTGCTCACCGCGCTCCCGTTCGGCTTCCTGGTGAAGAACGTCGATCGCGCCACGGTGCTGCTGCCGCTGGTGCTGCTCACCACGGCGGCCATCTGGGCCGGCGTCGCGCTGGCACGCGTCCAGCTCGCGGCCACCCACGGCCCGAAGCCCACCGTCGGCAACGCGCTCGCGCTGCTGCGGCGCAGAGAGATCGCGCTCTTCCTCGTGGCCACCTGCCTCCACTGGATCTCGTGCGCGCCGTACCACGGCAGCCTCGCGCCCCACGTGAAGGACCTGGGGCTGCCCGCGTGGGTGGTCGGCGTCAGCGCGAGCTTCGGCGTGCTCTCGGAGATCGTCGTGATGTTCACCTGGCCCCGCTGGTCAGCGCGCTTCCCGGCGCGCACGTTGCTCGCGTGGTGCTTCGGGCTGAGCGCGATCCGCTGGGCGCTGATGGCGCTCACCGCCAACCCGTTGCTGCTCTCGGCGATCGCCCTCTTCCACGGGTTCACCTTCGGCGCGTTCTATCTGGCAGCCGTGGCGCACATGGCCGAGCAGGCCCCCGGTTCGCTGCGCGCCACGGCCCAGGCGATGTTCGCTGCGGCCACCTTTGGCGTGGGCGGCGTCATCGGCTACCGCGTGTCGGGCGCGCTCTACGATCGCCTCGGTGGGTCGACGCTGTTCCTCATCGCGGCAGGGATGGCGCTGCTGCCGCTCGTGCCCCTCGCCTTCGCGAGGCCACGAGAACCCAGCGGGCTACAGTCCATCTCATGAAGCTGCCCGTCATTCGCGGAATCATTCGTCGCCGCATGTTGATCAACTTCCGCGTCGCCCCCGACGTGATGCAGCGGCAGCTCCCGTCGCGCTTTCGGCCGAAGCTGCAGGCCGGGTTCGCCATCGCCGGCCTCTGCCTCATCCGCCTCGAAGAGATCCGTCCGAAGGCGGTGCCCGACTTCCTCGGCATCTCGAGTGAGAACGGGGCGCACCGCGTCGCCGTGCTGTGGGACGACGGCGGTCACCAGCGAGAGGGCGTCTACATTCCGCGACGCGACACGAGCTCGCTCATCAACCACTTCGCGGGCGGGCGGTTGTTCCCCGGTGAGCACCACCACGCTGACTTCGACGTGAAGGACGATGGCGTCTCGGTCGAAGTGCGCGCCCGCAATGCCCCAGCGCTGCCTGCCAGCTCGGTGTTCAAGAGTCTCGAAGAGGCCTCCGCGTTCTTCGAGGGCGGCTCGGTGGGCTACTCCGTCACCAGCGACGAAGCGCGGCTCGACGGCATCAAGCTCGAGACACAAACGTGGAAGGTGAGCGCGCTGGCCGTCGAGCGCGTGCAGTCCAGCGTCTTCGCAGACGAAGCCCAGTACCCGCCAGGCAGCGTCGAGTTCGACTGCGGCCTGCTCATGCGCGACATCGAGCACGAGTGGCAGAACGAGCCCGATCTCTCCGTGTGAGTTGAACTTTCGGCGAGGCTCCGACGTTCCACCCCCGTGTTACCCTCTGCCCTCATGCGACGCGTTCTCACCTGCCTCGTTCTCGCCCTCTCCCTCCCTGCCCTGGCGCAGAAAGAGGAGATCTTCGGTGACGGCAAACCGCCGAGGTACCGCGAAGAGAACATGGACAAGCGGTTCAAGAAGTCGAAGTTCGCCAGGATGCTGGTGACCGGCACCGACAACCCCTCGTGCGTGCAGCTGCTGGGCGGGTTGTTCGTGGCGATGGCCGAGATCGCGCCGGTGCTCCACAAGCGCGACGAGAACTTCACGCTCGCGCCCGAGCTCACCGACGCCGTACAAACGCAGCTCAGCACGCCCGGCTTCCCTGCCACTGCGTTCCTCGTCTCGATGGTGCGCAAGGTGATGATCGACGGCCGTCTGCCGGACGAGTGGCTCGCCACCGCCGAGTCGGTGAACAAGACCGCGAAGATCATCGACCTCGCCAAGCTCAAGATGATCAACGAGGAGATCAAGCCGGTCGACAGCGCCTACCTGACGATCTTGAAGCTCAAGGAGCGCTACCAAATCGAAGCGCTCAACGCGAACAGCGCGGTCACCACCGACGTGGTCGCCAGCTTCCGTGACGCGTACCTCGATCGCCCCGTGGCCTGGGGCGGCACCACGCTGCTCGACATCGGCATCAACCAGCCGAAGGGCAAGAAGGGGAAGAAGAAGATCTACCGCGACGCGGCCGCCGAAGAGCTGGTGGCGGTGCTCCAGTACATTCCGCCCGACCCGCGAATGAACCAGGTCAACCTGCTCGCCCAGGCGCCCGTGAAGGTCGACCCCATCCTCATCTACGTGAAGCTCCAGTCGAAGCAGTACGCCGACATCGAGAAGTTCCACCGCGGGCAGCGCGTGCTGGTGAAGGGCCACTTCTGGGAGATGAGCAAGAGCGCCCTCGAGCTCGAGGTGCGCGACGCGCTGCTCTTCGATGATCGCGACTGGAGCGCCGGGGTGCTGCTCGGCCGCCCCGAGGACATCGCCGGCTGCCCCGCCGCCATCAACGAGCTCACCGGCATGGCCCCGCAGCAGCCCGGCGGCTTCGCTCACTGACCCCACTGTAGGATTCCAGCGCACTCGGAAACTTGTTGGCGACCGCCCGCGCGTGTCCTGTCAGCGGACGCGTCACCCGCAGGTTTCAATCTCAAATCATGCACTTAGGGCGGGCACAGGCCGTGCTCATCGCCCCGGCATGAAGCTCAACGCCAAGCTCGCGACCGCAGCCGCTGCCCAGAGCACCTCGACCCAGCCGTTCAAGAAGCTGCTCGCGGAGGCGAAGTCAGACCAGAAGAAAGACGTGCAGGCGAGCCAGCTGGTCGTGCCGCCCGGCCTCCAGTCGAAGACCCCCAAGGCCGCCACCGTCAGCGCGACCAGCCCGCTGAAGGCTGCGACCCAGAACAGCACCTTGCCCTTTCACACCGCCACGCAGCAGGTCCGCCGCGCCCACGCCGATTCAGAAGCGAGCCGGCTCGCGAGCGTGCGCGCCGATCACACGCACAGCGCCGAGACGCTCACCCACGCGCGCGCCACGACGACCGAGGCGGTGCTCGACAAGTCGGAGGCGAAGATCATCGAGTTCATCTTGCGCGAGCTGAAGGGCGAGGCCGCCAACTCGACGGGCGAGCCCATCACCGAGCGCGCCACCATCTCCGAGTTGACCACGCAGCCCGCGCCGGCCCTGAATGCAACGAAGCCGCAGACGATGCCCGACACCGAAGCCACCCGCGCCACGCAGGCCGTGGCCTTGATCGAGCGCATCGAGACCTTCGTCAAGTCACAGCGCCCCGCCCTCGCGCTCACCCTCAACAACAGCCTCGGCGCGCACGTCGAAATTGAGCGCATCGGCCCGCGTGAGGTCGCGTTGAAGCTGGTGGGTCACCGCGGCCCACCGAGCGCCGACACGGTGAGCCGCATTCGCGACGAGCTGCGCGCCCGGGGAATCAAGGTCGGCGCGCTCTCAGTCGCGTGATTACTTGCCGCCCGGGGCGGGGTCGAGCAGCGAGCGCTTGTTCTGCTGATCTTTGAACTGCTCGGCCTCAGGCAGCCCGTCGCGCTTTTCGTTGAGGTTCGGCCACCTGGTCGAGAAGTCGGCGTTGAGCTTCTTGTACTCGCTCCACTTCTCCGGGAGATCGCTCTCGGCGAAGATCGCCTTGGTCGGGCAGACGGGCTCACACGCACCGCAGTCGATGCACTCGTCGGGGTGAATCACGAGGAAGTTCGCGCCCTCGTAGAAGCAGTTGACGGGGCACACTTCGACACAGTCGGTGTACTTGCACTTGATGCAGGGCTCGGCGACAACGTAGGCCATGAGCAGAAGACTCCGTGAAGGTGATGACGACGCGGCCAGTCTCTAGCGTCGCCTCCGACTCGATTCATCAAGAAAGCGGCAGGCCTCTCACGCCCTGAGAAAACGCAGTGCGTCGCGCCGAAAAAACAAACGACGCCCTTGGCTTCGAATCAGTGGTGAGTACTGTCCGCGCGCCTTACGTGGGCCCACCGAATTCCCTGAGCCGAGGCCGTCGGCCCAGTCCACCACCGGGGTAGCGCATGTCGTCGATCGTCGCGTCGTTGGTTCTCGCTGCGAGCGTGTTTACGCCGCAGACCTCTCAAGTCGTTCTCCAGCCCGATTCCTCGGCACCGAAGCTCGAGCTCGGCGTGCTCTCCGAGCCGCTGCCGGCCGGGGATCTCACCTCGGCCGTGCGCGCCTGGGTGCAGTCGAACCGTGAGCACTACGGGCTGCCTGCGCACTCGTCGCTCAAGTTCGTCGAGGCCTTCTCGACCCGCTTCGGCGCCAGCTTCCACTTTCAGCAGCTGGTGGGTGACGTCGAGGTCTACCAGTCGAAGCTGGTGGTCACGCTCGATGAGAAGCGCCAGGTCGTGCAGGTCTCGTCGAGCCTCTTCACCGGCGCGCAGGTGGTGACCGGCGAAAGGCTGACCGTCGATCAGGCCACCACGCAGGCTGCTGCGAGTCTGCCGCTCGTCGCGATGCGCCCTGATGGTGTGCCGTATGGCGGCGCGAAGCGGTTCTACCTGCCGGTGACCGGCGCGCTCCACGAGGGGTGGCTCGCCAACGTGCACTCGCTCGACTTCTCGAAGAACTGGTACGTCGCCATCGACGCCACCACGGGCGAGCGCATCTTCGTGCAGAACCGCGTGCACCACGCGTTCAACGCCGACGTGTACCCGGTGAGCCCCGGTGGGCTCGATGCCGGTGTCGGCGCGACCGCCACGGTCTCCCGCCAGCTGGTGCACGAAGATGGCGGCGCTTTCGTCGCTGATCTCTGCCAGTCGCTGCTCGCCGACGGCGGCTACGCCAACAGCCCCAACGACCAAGGCTTCCTCTGTGGCGATCAGCTCACCACCTACAATTGCTGCCCGTCTGAAAACTGCGCGCCCGACGCCGGGCCGAGGCGAGTTGCCGGCAACGTGCAGTTCATGGGCATCCCCGTCGCGTACGACGTGGCGGTGTGCGATCGCACGCGCCGCGCGAACAACGCCGTCGATGGCCGCACCAACTACGTGTACGCGCCGGTCGACCCTCCGACCAACCGCAACGCGGTGCTGGCCAGCGATCTCGCGAACAGCGACCCGTTCGCCGAAGTGCACAGCTTCTACCACGTGAACACCGTCTACGACTGGATGCGGAAGCTCTCGGTCTCGGCGGCGCCCATCTACGGCAGCAGCCCGATGATTCAGCCCTTCCGCATGCGCGACGAGCGTCGCACGCCAGCCGTGAAGGTCGCGGTGTGGACCAACGTGATGTTCCCCAACTTCAACGAGCTCTTCGCCGGGGGCGGTAACTGCATCTTCAACCCGCCCTGCCGCGCGAACACCCTGCTCCGCCTCGACAACGCCGCCTTCTTCCCGCGCGAGCAGTTCTCGCAGCTGCCCCTGCCCGGCTTCGACACCGGCGCCGACACGCTGATGATCTTCCAGGGCAACGCGGCCGACGCGGCCTACGACGCGACCGTCATTCAGCACGAGTTCGGCCACGGCGCGGTCTACGCGACGGCGAACATCAGCTTCGACACCTTCGCGCTCGACTCGCGCTCGGCCAACAACGAAGCTGGCGCGCTGCACGAGGGCTTCGCCGACTACATCGCCGCTGCCTTCAACAACCTGGCTGAGGTGGGGCCGTACTTCGGCCCGCGCGTGTCTGCCGGTCAGCCGATGACGCCGGGCGTGCGCACCGACAGCTATCTCCGCTCGATGGACAACACCCTCAACTGCCCTGAGGTGCTTTGGGGCCAGGTGCACAACGACAGCCAGCACGTCGCCGCTGCACTCTGGCAAGGCCGCAATCAGTTCGGCACCACGCAGCAGTTGAAGGAACGCTACGACGCGGCCTTCTACGCGATGCTGGTGTCGATCGCGCCCAACGCCGACTTCACGATGGTGGCCTCGACGATGGCTGCGCGGGTCGGCACGGCGTTCTCGTCGAACACCATGGCGGCGGCACAGATGACGCAGATCTTCACGAGCCGCGGTGTCATCGGCTGCTCGAAGACGCTGACGGTCGATGGCCTCAACTTCCCCCGCCCGTACTACGGCATTCCCTCGGTTCAGGGCTTCGGCAACTCGCTCATCCCGGGCCCGGTGCAGTTCAAGGTCGCGCTGCCCACCGGCGCGGCGCGCATTCGCGTGACGGGCGCAGCGGGCGGTGGCGGGCCGTTCGGTGGTCAGCCCCCGATGGTGCGCGTCCTCGCGAAGAAGACGATGCCCATCACCTTCACGCGGCAGGGCGGCACGCTGATCAACGACTCCGAGGCGGGCGCGACGATGACCGCGAGCGGCCAGAACGTGACGGCAGCGGTCGAGGTCAACGCGGCGTGCAACACCGAGGTCTACCTGACGCTGGCGTCGGTCGGCGGCGGCGCCACGCTGCAGAACGTGTCGGTGCAGATCGACCCGCTGGTCAACTGCATGATCCCCGTGCCTGACGCGGGCACCGGTGGTGGCGGTGCCACGGGTGGCGGCAGCGCGACGGGTGGCGGCGCGGCGGGCGGCGGCAGCGCGGCGGGCGGTGGCGGTGGCGGCAACTCCGGCACCGTGACGTTGATCTCGGTCGGCCCCAACAGCACCACGCAGCAGACCGGCGCGATGGCGGGTTGCGGCTGCACGTCACTCGAAGGGGCGGGCTCGATGCTGATGCTGCTCGCACTGGCCCTGCGTCGCCGCCGCACCCAGGCGTGACACCGGAAGAGGTGCTGGTCGCCTCGAGGCGCATGGACTCCCGGGAGCAGGTGATCGCCTTCGACGAGGCGATCACCGAGGCCGGGGCGCTCGGCACCTCGAGGCTCGACCTGCGTCGGCTGCTCGAGGCGTTCGACGATGGCACGGCGCACGCCGAGGTGATGTCCGGCCTCGTGCACGTGGTCGCCGCCTTCGATGAGGTGACCCTGATTCGCGAGCTCATGGCGAGCGCCGCGTCGATGCGGGAACGAGCGCCTGACTGGCAGCGGGTGGTGCTCACCCGCTGCCTGAACCACCGGCCGACCTGCGGGGAACTGGAGCGCGTGATGCGACGCGAGCCCGAGGCGTGTGTTGCTGTGCGTGCGGCAGTCGAGGAGCTCGCGAGGAACCCCACTCCGGTGGGCGAGCGGGCACGCCAGCTGTTGTTGCCGACGTAGGCCTGTTCACCAGGCGCCGATGTCGGCGTCCTTCTTCTCGCCCTTCGCGTCGTCCTTCTTGTCACCCTTCAGGTCGCCCTTCTTCTCGTCGGGCCTCTTCGCGGGCTTCGACTTCGCCATCGTCTTCTCGGCGAGATCGCGGGTGGCCTTCCACGTCTTGAGCTGCTCATCGGTGACGGGGTCGCGCAGCTCTTCGCGCACCGCCAACGACTGGTGCTCCGACGAGAGGTTCCACACGCCGTCTTCTTCGATCAGCGTCCACAGGTAGCGAAACGCGGGGAAGACCTGCGCCTTCTTCCCGGTGCCCGAGCGCTGCACGACGATGGCCGCCGCCCAGCCCGACTTGCCGCCAGGCGCGAGCTTGACGCGCAGGTTGCCGTCGATCTTCCACGTGTAGCCGGCCTTCTTGATGGCGCCGAGCTGCGGCTTGAAGAGGTCCTTGAACGACTTCCCGCCGAGGAACACCTCGTCAGCCGAAGTGCCCAGCTGAACGAACTCGGCCTGCTCGCTGGTGCGCTCGAGCTTCACGCCGAAATCATCGAGCGAACGCCGCACCACACCGGTGAGCTGTTCGCTCTCGGGGCTCTTGTCGTTGGTGACGTCAGCCGGGGCGACGAGCCGCTTGAGCGCGTCGGGCGCAAAGACGAGCGAATCGGGCACGGCGAGTGAGACGTGCAGCGCGTCGATCTTCCACTGCTCTCCCACCTTCACGAGGTGCGCGGTGATGCGCGGCAGCCAGACGTCGCTCTTGCCCTTGTGCGTCGTGGTCACCTTCGGGAGATCCAGCGCCCACGCGGCCTGCTCACCCTTCGCCACGCCGACGACGATGCGTGAGTCTTCGAACTTGATGGTGTCGCCCGCGAGCCCGATGGGCAGCAGCACCTGCCGGGCGCGGTCGCCGACCACCACGCCGCCCGACCACGTGTCAGACGGGCCGAGGCCGAGCACCAGCGCGTCGTCGGTGAAGATCGGCTCGAGCGTGTCGCCGTCGCCCGCCTCGACGGCCTTGAAGGCCGCCTCGAGCGTCTCGCGAACTGCTTCGGCCGGCTCGAGCACCACCGGCTCGAGCTTCGGCTTCGGGGGGGGCGGCTTGGGGCACGCCAGCAGGGTCAGCGAGAAGACGACGAGGAGCCACCGCACGAGCCGACTCTCATACGGGCCGCGCACGCTGTCACTTCTCACGCAGGGGGAACGGGCCCGAGGAAGTCGAGGGGATCGACGGGCACCCCTTCGCGCCGCACCTCGAAGTGGAGGTGAGGCCCGCTGGTCTTGCCCGAATCGCCGACGGTGGCGACGACCTGACCGGGCCGCACCTTCTGGCCGGTCTTCACGCGGAGATCCCGGTTGTGGGCGTAGAGCGTGATCAGCCCGTCGTCGTGCTCGACGATGACGATGAGGCCGTAGCCCTTCTGCTCACCGGCAAAGAGCACCTTGCCCGTCGCGGCGGTCTTCACGGCCTGACCTGCGGGCGCGGCGAGATCGATGCCGTCGTGCGGCTCCTTTCCCTTCTTGCCGAAGCGCGCGTACAGCACTCCGCGCAGGGGCCAGTCGAGGGTACCGTTGCCCTTCCCCACCTTGACGACTTTGGGGGGCTTCTTCTCTTTCTCGGCGGGAACGGCGGCCGCCACGGCGCGCGGTCGCGATGACGGCTCGGGCTCGGGGGCGTCGTATTCAGCGACCGACTTTCTGCCGCTCGCGCCGGGGATGTAGAGGAGTTCGCCCGCCTTGAGCTCGCGTGGATCGTCGATGCGGTTCGCGTCCATCAGCTCTTCGACGGTGAGGCCGTAGGCCTTCGCGATGCGGTAGAGCGTTTGTCCCTTCTCGACGGGGTGTGTGACCTGCTTCTGGTTGGCTTTGGCGGAGGTCGCGAGTGTGGGGGCCTTGCCGCTCGTGTTCGCGCCCGTCGTCGCGCAGGCGCTAAGGAGCGCGAACAAGCAGACCAGAAGTGCCAGGCGGCAGACCATCGCTCCCGAGTGTGCCGCGTGGATGGAGGCACGCCATAAACCGACCCCCTCTCCCTGCGCGCGGGGAGAGGGTGGCGCGCAGCGCCGGGTGAGGGGCGCGAGGGCGCGAGGTCGGGCCCCTCACCCCAACCCTCTCCCCGCTCATGCAGGGAGAGGGAGAACTACCAGTCGAGCTTCCACTTCTGCAGCGGCTTGATGAACTCGTGCTGCGTCAGGTCGAGCATCAGCGGCGTGATCGACGCCTTGCGGTGATCGTGCACCACCGTGACGTCGGTGCCTTCTTCAGTCACGTGGTCGTACCCGGTTCCACCGATCCAATAGTACTTGCGGCCGCGGGGGTCTTCCTTCTCGATGATGCTCGCCCCGTAGCTGTGCCGGCCGAGCCGCGTGACCTCGTACCCCTTCACTGGCCCGTACGAGGGGATGTTCACGTTGAGCAGCATGCGCTGCGGCAGCGGCGAACTCAGTGCCGTGCGCACCACCGACTTCGCGAACTTCGCCGCGTGCTCGAACTCGAAGGTCTTCCGCGTGGCGAGGCTGAACGCGATGGCGGGGATGCCGAGGATGCAGCCCTCCATCGCGGCGGCGACGGTGCCCGAATAGATGACGTCGTCGGCGAGGTTGGGCCCGTGGTTGATGCCCGAGAGCACCAGGTCGGGCAGCTGGCCCTTCATCAGGTGGTTGATCGCCACGTAGACGTTGTCAGCCGGCGTGCCATCGACCGCGAAGCGCCGCTCACCGTCTTTGCGAATGCGCAGCGGGTGGTACAGCGAGAGCGAGTGGCTGGTCGCGCTCTGTTCATGCTGCGGCGCGACGACCCACACTTCACCCAGCGACGAGACGGCCTCGACGAGCGCCTCGAGGCCGCGCGCGTGAATGCCATCGTCGTTGCTGATGAGGATGCGCTTCTTCTTCGCGGGGAACTTCTTCGCTGCTGCTGCTGCTGGCTTCCGCTTCACGGTGACTCGCTCACTGCTTGATCGCGCCGCGGCCGGCGTAGCGTGCGTTCGCGCCGAGCTCTTCTTCGATGCGCAGCAGCTGGTTGTACTTCGCGATGCGATCGCTGCGGCTCGCCGAGCCGGTCTTGATGAGCCCGCAGTCGAGCGCAACCGAGAGGTCGGCGATGGTGGTGTCTTCGGTCTCACCAGAGCGGTGGCTCATCACCGAGGTGTACCCGGCGCGGTGGGCCATGCGCACGGCGTCGAAGGTCTCGGTGAGCGTGCCGATCTGGTTCACCTTCACGAGGATCGAGTTGGCGATGCCCTTCTCGATGCCGGTCTTGAGGCGCGTCACGTTGGTCACGAAGAGATCGTCACCGACCAGCTGCACCTTCTTGCCCAGCGCGTCGCTCAACTTCTTCCACCCGTCCCAGTCGTCTTCGGCGCAGCCATCTTCGATCGAGACGATGGGGTACTTGCTCGCGAGCTCCTGGTACCAGGCGACGATGCCGGCGTTGTCCATCTGCGTGCCGTCGGCCTTGAAGCTGTACTTCTTGGTCGCCTTGTCGAAGAACTCGCTGGCGGCGACGTCGAGGCAGAGCGCGATCTGCTCACCGGCCTTGAAGCCTGCGGCGCCGATCGCTTCCATGATCAACTTGAGCGCGTCTTCGTTGCTCGGCAGCTCGGGGGCGTAGCCACCCTCGTCACCGACGCCCGTCGCGAGCTTCTTGCCCTTCAGGATCTTCTTGAGCGCGTGGAAGATCTCAGCGCCCCAGCGCAGGCCTTCCGAGAACGAGCTCGCGCCCCAGGGGAGCACCATGAACTCCTGCACGTCGACGCGCGTGTCGGCGTGCGCACCACCGTTGAGGATGTTCATCATCGGCACGGGCAACGTGCGGGCCTGCGCGCCACCGACGTAGCGATAGAAAGGCACGCCCAGTTCATTGGCCGCAGCGCGAGCCGTCGCCATCGACACCGCGAGGATCGCGTTGGCACCAAGCTTCGACTTGTTGGGCGTGCCGTCGAGCGCGTTCAGCTCCGCGTCGACCGTCGCTTGATCCATCGCGTCGAGGCCGGCCACCGCGGGCGCGATGACGTCGTTCACGTGCTTGACGGCCTTGAGCACGCCCTTGCCCAGGTACCGATGCTTGTCGCCGTCTCGCAACTCGGCAGCTTCGTGCTCACCGGTGCTCGCACCAGACGGCACGGCCGCGCGGCCCTGCGCTCCGCTCTCGAGGAACACTTCGGCCTCGACGGTGGGGTTGCCTCGTGAATCGAGAATCTCGCGTGCTTTGACGTGGATGATTTCGGTCATAGGACGCGCTTCTACATGGAACTCGTGCTCTCGGGTGTCACCAAGACGTATCCCAACGGCGTCAAAGCGCTGAACGACGTGACCCTCACCATCCCCGTGGGGATGTTCGGGTTGCTGGGGCCCAACGGCGCCGGAAAGTCGTCGCTGATGCGCAGCCTCGCCACGCTGCAGCGCATCGACGCGGGCAGCATGAAGTTCGGCGACATCGACATCACCACGCAGCCCGACCGCCTGCGCGACGTGCTCGGCTACCTGCCGCAAGACTTCGGCGTCTACCCGAAGGTGAGCGCGTGGGATCTGCTCGATCACCTCGCCCAGTTGAAGGGCCTCACCAACCGCGGCGAGCGCCACGACGTGGTGAAGGCGCTGCTCACCAGGACCAACCTCTGGGAGCACAGCTCACGTCGCCTCGGCGGCTACTCGGGCGGCATGAAGCAGCGCTTCGGCATCGCTCAGGCCCTGCTGGGCAACCCGAAGTTGATCATCGTCGACGAGCCCACCGCAGGCCTCGACCCGGCCGAGCGCTTTCGCTTTCACAACCTGCTCGCGGAGATCAGCGAAGGCGTGGTGGTGCTCCTCTCGACGCACATCGTCAGCGACGTCGCCGATCTCTGTCAGAAGATGGCGATCATGGCGCAGGGCAAGGTGGTGCTCAGCGGCCACCCGCTCGAGCTCATGAACCAGCTCGACGGGCGCATCTGGAAGAAGTTCATCACCGCGACCGAGCTCGAGCAGATCGCGAAGGAGCTCCCCGTCATCGCCGTGCGCCGCGTCGCCGGTCAACGCCTCGCGCACGTCTTCCACGAGGGGCAGCCGGGCGCTGGCTTCGAGAAGGTCAGCCCCGATCTCGAAGACGTGTACTTCCAGGCGCTCTCGTCAGCGACGGCCCCGAAGGCGGCCTGAGATGATCGCCGCGTTGATTGCCTTCGAGCTGCGCAGGCGGCTCAAGATGGTGAGCACGTACGTGTTCGCGCTGGTGCTGTTCGCATCGGGGCTGTTCCTGATGGCCGCGAACTCCGGCCTGTTGAAGGGCATGACGGCGGGCGCGGGCAGCGAACGCGTCAACGCGAACGGCCCCTACTCGGTCTTCGGCAACCAGAACGTGATGGCGCTGCTCGGCCTGTTCATGGTCGCGGCGGTCTTCGGTCAGGCTGCCTCGCAAGACTTCACCACCGGCACCTGGTCGCTCATCTTCACGCGCAACGTGAAGAAGGCGCCCTACCTGCTCGGCCGCTTCTTCGGCGCATACCTCTTCTCGGGCACGCTCTTCCTCGCCATCGCGGGCGGTCAGCTCTTCGGGGCGCTGGTCGCGCAGCTGGTCGACCCCTCGCAGCTGGGGCCGCATCGTCTCGACGTCTACGTGTGGCCGTGGCTGGTGAGCGTGTTGCCGATGTTGTTCATCACCGGCACGGTCTTCTTCTCGCTCGCGGCGCTGACCCGTCAGATGGCGCCGGTGTACGTCGGGGTGGTGGTGCTGGTGCTCGGCTACCTCGTGCTGAGCTCTGCCATCGGCGACGTGCAGAACCAGACCGTCGGAGCGCTCGCCGACCCCTTCGGCTTCATCACCTTCGACGTGGTCACCCGCTACTGGACGCCCGCCGAGCGCAACCGCGATCTCGTGCCGCTCACCGGGCTCCTGCTCGCGAACAAGGCCATCTGGCTGGCGGCGGGTGCGGCACTCCTGTCACTGACGATCAAGCGATTCCGGACGACGGTCGACGAGCAGCGCGGCGCGGGGAAGCGGGAAGAAGAAGACAAGCCGGCGCCGGGGCCGCTGCCGAAGGTCGCCCCCAACGCGACGGGGCTCGGCTGGTTCACCTCGGCCCTGCGCGGAGGCTGGCTGCACTTCGTCGACGTCTTGAAGAGCCCGGTCTACTGGTCATTCATCGCCGCAGGGTTGATGTTCGTGATCATCGGCGTGCTGGTCGCGAAGGAACTCTTCGGCACCGCGACGCTGCCGGTGACGTGGCAGGTGCTCGAGATGGCGGGGGGCACGTTCTCGCTCTTCACGTTGATCACCCTCACCTTCTACTCGGGTGAGCTGGTGTGGAAGGAACGCGACGCGGGCCTCGCCGACATCATCGACGCCACGCGCATGCCGACCTGGGTGGGCTTCGTCTCGAAGCTGGTGGCGCTGGTGCTGCTCGTCGCGTCGCTCCAGCTCGTGGTGGGGGTCGCCTCGCTGCTCTCGCAGGTGGGCCAGGGCTTCTTCGCGATCGAATGGAAGCTCTACGCCAGTGAGCTGATTCTGTTCGGGCTGCTGCAAGACGTGCTCATCGCCGTGCTCGCGCTCGTGGTGCAGATCGCGGTGAACCAGAAGTACCTGGGCCACGGCGTGATGGTTCTCTATTACGTGAGCCAGATCGTCCTGCGCTTCGTGGGCGTCGAAGATCGCCTCGCGCGCTTCGGTTCCGAGCCG
This sequence comes from Archangium sp., assembly GCA_044371205.1. GTDB lineage: Bacteria > Myxococcota > Myxococcia > Myxococcales > Myxococcaceae > Archangium_A. The sequence continues at coordinate 59,871 of JBILUC010000025.1, read as the reverse complement.
GGCATTCAGTACTCCGACATGAACGGCTACGGGCACTGGATCCCCGCGGCCCTGCTGTTCCGCTCGTACTGGGGCTCGGTGTCGTTCGCGCTGTTGCTCGTGGCCTTCGCATTCATCGCGCGTGGTCGCGACACCGCCTTCCGCGATCGCCTCGCCCTCGCAAGACAGCGCATGACGAGCGGGTGGCGCGTGGCCTTGCTGGTCGCGCTTTCACTCATCACCGGCCTCGGCGGCTTTCTCTTCAACGAGACTCACCTGCGCCAGCCGTACCGCACCGCGAAGTCACGCGAGCAGGAGCAGGCTGAGTACGAGCAGAAGTGGCGCACGTGGCTCGACAAGCCGACGCCGAAGCTCGTCAACGCCGAGGTGCAGTTCGACGTGTTCCCCGACGAGGCGACTCCGCGGCTCAAGGTCACCGGCACGTGGACCCTCGCCAACAAGACCACCGAGCCCATCTCGTCGGTGCTCGTGAGCTGGGACGACTCGGCGCGCATCGAGAAGCTGTCCGTCGCGGGCGCCACGACGCCGACCGAAGGAGCCCTCGCCGAAGGCCTCGCGGTCTTCCCGCTCACCCCGCCGATGCAGCCCGGCGACACGCGACCGCTCGAGTTCGTATTCGAATTCCTCGCTGACCCGTTCACGCACGGCCAGCGCCGCACCGACGTGGTGGGCAACGGCACGTTCTTCAACAACTTCGCCCTGCCCGGCCTCGGCTACTTCGAAGACGCCGAGCTGAGCGACCCCGGCGTGCGCAAGAAGTTCTCGTTGCCGCCGAAGGAGCGGATGCTCGATCGCGACGATCCGAAGGGGCGCGAGCGCCACTACATCCGCGCTGACTCCGACTTCATCGGCTTCAAGGCGACGGTGAGCACGGTGAAGGATCAGCTCGGCATCGCGCCCGGCACGCTGGTGAAGGAGTGGACCGAGGGGGACCAACGCTTCTTCCGCTACGAGATGGATCAGCCGATCCTCGGGTTCTTCTCGGTGCTCTCGGCGCGCTACGTGGTGAAGGAAGATGCGTGGAACGGCGTGAAGCTGCAGGTGTTCCACGACCCGAAGCACCCGTGGAACGTCGAGCGCATGATGAGGGGCATGAAGGACGCGCTCGAGTACTGCTCGGCGAACTTCGGGCCGTACCAGCACCAGCAGGCGCGCATCCTCGAGTTCCCGCGCTACCAGACGTTCGCGCAGAGCTTCCCGAACACCATCCCCTACTCCGAGGGCATCGGCTTCATCGCGCGCGTGCGTGACGAGAACCCCGATGATCTCGACTACCCGTACTACGTGACCGCGCACGAGATCGCGCACCAGTGGTGGGCGCACCAGGTCGTCGGGGCACACGTGCAGGGCGCGACGATGACCTCAGAGACGATGGCGCAGTACTCGGCGCTGATGGTGATGAAGCACCGCTACGGGCCCGACAAGATGCGCCGGTTCTTGAAGTACGAGCTCGACCGCTACCTCGTGGGGCGCATCACCGAGCAAAAGAAGGAAGTGCCGCTCTCGCGTGTCGAGAACCAGTCCTACATCCACTACCAGAAGGGCTCGCTCGCCATGTACTGGCTGCAGGATCTCGTCGGCGAGGAGACCATCAACCGCGCGCTCAAGAAGTACGTCGAGGCGGTGAAGTTCAAGGGGCCGCCGTACACGAACTCGACCGAGCTCATCTCGTTCTTGAAGGCCGAGATCCCCGAGGAGCAACACGGCGTGCTCACCGATCTCTTCGAGACCATCACCGTGTTCGACAACCGCGCGACGACCGCGACGGCGAAGAAGAACGCCAGCGGCACGTGGGACGTGACGGTGAAGGTGAAGGCCGTGAAGTACCGGTCCGACGAGCAGGGCACGCAGACCGAGATCGACTTCGACGACGTGATGGAGGTCGGCGGCCTCGACGACGACGGCAAGGGGCTGTGTCTCGAGAAGCGGCGCATCAAGAAAGGCGAGAGCGAGCTGACCTTCACCTGCCCCACGAAGCCCGCGCGCGCCGGCATCGATCCCATGAACAAGCTCGTCGACCGCGGCAGCGACGACAACACGACGCCCGTCACCACCGACTGACAGTTGGAACGTGCGCAACTCCGAGCGCTGAGAGCAACACTCGAACTCCCCTCCGGGCTCGGCGAGTGGCACGATGCCGTTCCTGCGAGTCGCTCCATCGACGGCGCGCAACCCGGCCGGACTCAGAAGAGGTCATCGCCTGAATCACTCGCAGCTCACCCCGTTCCTCGCCGCGCTCACGCTGTCTGCGTGCACGTGCGGCCCGATGCTCCCCACCCTCACGCTCGAGCCCTCGACCCTGCCCGAGGGCGACGTCGGCGCGCTCTACGTCGTCGACTTCACCTCGCCCAACGCGACGCCGCCGGTGACCTTCTCCGTCGCGAGCGGAGAGCTGCCGCCCGGCCTCACCTTGAGCCCCGAAGGCCAGCTGACGGGTCGCCCGCTCTCGGCGTTGACCGCTGCGTTTACGCTCGCCGCGTCCGACGCGCAGGGCGCCAAAGGCAGCCAGAGCTTTTCGCTCACCGTTCGCCCGCCGCGCATCGCGATTGGACCGACGGTGCTGCCCAACGCGTTTCGCGCCACCGCGTATCTGCAGCAACTCACCGCGAGCGGAGGTAACCCGCCGTACCTCTACGAGCTCAGCTCAGGCGCGCTCCCCGACGGGCTCATGCTCGGCTCGAGCGGCGTCATCAGCGGCCGGGCGACCGCCAACGGCGTGGCCACCTTCTCGGTGCGCGCGCGCGATGCCGTGCAGCGAACGGGTGAGCAGACGTTCACCCTCACCGTCACCGAGCCGTCACTCACCATCGCGCCGACCAGCCTCATGAACGCCGGCGTCGGCCTCGACTACGTCGCCACGCTGACCGCGACGGGAGGCACCGAGCCCTACACCTTCAGCCTCGACGGTGGCGCGCTGCCTGACGGGCTCGTGCTCGGTGCAGGAGGAGCCATCACCGGCCGCGCCACCACCGCCGGCTCGGCGAGCTTTGACGTGAAGGTCATCGACGCCAACGCCCTCACCGCCAGCCGCAGCTACCAACTGACCGTCGACCCGGCGGCCTTCACCATCGAGCCGCGTTCCCTGCCTCCGGCGACCCTCGGCTTCGGGTACTCGGTGACGCTGCGCGCTGATGGAGGCGTCGCGCCGTACGATTTCACCGTCACCCGCGGCGCGCTGCCCACCGGCTTCACGTTGAGCACCATCGGCGCGCTCACCGGTGTGCCCATCGCGCTGGGCACCTCGAACTTCACCGTGCGCGCGACCGACGCGAACAGCGCCGCCGCCTCACGCTCCTTCAGCCTCGAGGTGCGGCCCGCCACCATTGCCCTCACGCCGAGCACCGTGCCCGCAGCCCCGCTCTCGAGCGCCTACTCGGTGCAGCTCGCCGCCGACGGAGGCGTGGGGCCGTACTTCTTCACTGTCACGACAGGTCAACTCCCTCCGGGAATCGCGTTGTCGACGGGAGGAGCCTTGAGCGGGACCACCATCGCCACGGCGCAGGTGGCGAACTTCACCGTGACCGCCGTCGACACCTTCGGCAGCGCCGGCTCGGTCGCCTACCGCCTCGCGGTCACTTCCGCCGCATATGAGCTGGGGCCGTCCACGCTCCCCAACGGCACCCCGTCGATGCCGTACCCCGACACGCAGCTCACGCCCGACGGTGGCGTGGCGCCGCACACCTTCGCGCTCGTACGCGGTGCGCTCCCGGGCGGGCTCGCGTTGAGCACCACCGGGCTGCTCTCAGGCACGCCCACGCAGTCGGGCACCTTCGCCTTCACCGCGTCGGCCACCGACGCCAACCTCGTCATCGCGCACCACGACTTCACGCTCGTCGTTCAGTGACCCCATGCCCCAGACCATTCGCCCCGTGGCCCCTGAAGATCTCGTCGGCCTCGCCAGCCTGCTCGACGAGTACATGGTCGAGACCTTCCAGAAGAAGTGGGGCGGCTCGCTCGAGGGCCTGCGCCGCGACGTTCTCGGCAAAGAAGCGCACGCCCTCATCGCGCTCGACGAGGGAGAGCCGGTCGGCTTTTCCATCTGGCGCCGCACGTACGACGCGCACCACTGCCTCGTCGGCGCTGAGCTGCTCGACATCTACGTGAAGCGTGACGTGCGCGGCGGCACCTTCGCCCCGTTTCTGCTGCACGAGACGGTCGCCGCAGTCGCGAAAGACGGCGGCGTCTTCTTGAAGGGCCAGGGCGTCTCGGCGCAGGGAGATCGGCTCTACGATCGCCTCGCCGTCACCTTCCCTGGCACCGAGTTCATCCTCGGGGGGAAGGCGTTTCGCGAGCTCGCCGCGCTCCACGGCCGCCCGCTGCGCGAAATCATCCGCGCACTTCCTTCTCGTGACGCGAACTTCGAGCCCTGAGCTCGCAAGACGTGTGAAACTCGTCGCTGGGGATCCTCACCCTCCGGCCGGGAACTCGAAATGAGGCAAATCGTCATCGCGGTGGTTGTCGGAATCCTCGTCGGCGTGGCCGCCTTCCTCTGGGTGCGCAGCCAGGAGCCCGAGGCAGGTACCCCGCCCCCCACCAGCCCCGCAGAACCCGGCGCCCCCATCGCCGTGCGGCCCGGGGTCTTCGTCAGCGCCACCCGGCCCGGTTTGATCGTCGCCGTCACCTCGGAAGGCGCGCCTGCACCGGGCGTGAAGCTCGAGCTGCTTGAAGATCAGTTCGACCTCGTCCGCTCCGCCCGCAGGTGGACGGGCGTCGGCGCCGAGACCAGCGACGCCGAGGGCCGCGCCCAGTTCCCCTGCGGCGCGGGGCACTTCCTCGTCGTCGCCACGAACAACGGCCAGCGCGCGCAGCTCGAGTTCGACGTGCCCGTCTCGAAGGAGCCCACCTTCGTCACGGTCTCCCTCGCGCCACCGCGCATCATCGGCGGCGTCGTGTCTCGCGAGGGCGGCAACGAGCCCATCCCCAACGCCGAGGTGCGCATCGATCTCGGCGAGCGCGCCTCGGTCACCATCGCGAAGACCACCACCGACGCGTTCGGCCGCTTCACTGCCAGCGTGCCCTTCGCGGCGCACTACTTCGTGCGCGCCCGCGCGCCCGGCTTCGTGCCCGGCAGCGAGACGATTCCCCTCACCACACAGGCGTCGATCAAGCTCGAGCGCGGCGCGGTTCTGCAGGGCCGCGTGCTCGGTGAAGACGGCGCCCCCGTGGCCGACGTCACGGTGCGCAACGCACCGGAGCCCGAGACGGTGGTGTCCGATCGCGAAGGCCGCTTCCAGGTCACCGTGCTCGCGGGGCCGCACTCGTTGCATGCGCTCGCTCCTGACGGGCGACAGGCGCTGCAGCGGGTCACCATCGCGCTCGGTGACGAGGTGCAGCGGGTGGACTTGAAGCTTGGCTCAGGAGAGCTGCTGCGCGGGCGCGTGCTCGCGGCTGAGAAACCCGTCGCCAACGTCGACGTGCGCGTCCTCGCCGAGCCCGACGATCTCGAGGTCGCCTCGTTTCTCACCGGCGTCGATGGTCGCTTCGAAGCGCGCGGGCTGCCGAAGGGCCGCTACCTCGTGCGCGCGCAGCGGGGCGCCGGCAGTCGCGCCACCGCCGTCGGCATCGAGCTGCCGCACCCGCCCGTCGACCTGCGCTTGAGCGCTGCCGGCAGGCTCACCGGCGTCGTGACCGGCCCCGAAGGGACGCCCGCAGAGCGCGCCACCGTTCGCGTGCAGTGGACGCTGGGCATGAAGGAGATCGATCGCACCGCGCTCACCGGCGCCGATGGCCGCTACGAGTTCGACGATCTGCTGCCCGCCGAGCTCAGCGTGCAGGCCTCGCTCGACGACCTCATGTCGGTCGAAGAGTCGATCTACGTGGGCCCCGACGTGACGGCCGAGGCCAACCTCGCGCTCTCGCCACAGGGCCGGCTGGTCGGCACCGTCGAGGGCAGCGACAGCGAATACGTGCTCATTCGAGGCCAGAAGTTCAGCGATCGCGCGAAGGTGACCAACGGCAAGTTCGTAGCGCTGCTCGCGCCCGGCGACTACCGCCTCTTCCTGCTCAACGAGACGATGTTCACCGAGGTCGACGTGGCAGTCATTCGCCCCGGTGAGCTGACCCAGGTGACGCTGCGGCAAGGCGATGCGGGCAAGCCCTTCAAGCTCCACCCCGAGCTCGGGAGCGGCCTCTCGTTCGAAAACTCCCCAGGCGGCGTGCGCGTGGATTTCGTGATGAACGACTGCCCGGCAGCGAAGGCAGGCGTGCAGCTCGGCGACCTGATCGTCAGCATCGGCGGCGTGCCCACCAAAGACTCGGTCGATGCGTTCGAGCGCATGCGCAAGCCCGACGGCGCCCAGGTGGTGCTGGTGCTGCGCCGACAGGGCGTCGACCAAACCGTCACGGTGCGCTGAACACAAAACCGCCGAGCCCCGTGAGGAGCCCGGCGGATTCGAATCGTCACTCGCGGTGCGACTTTCAGCGAATCGACGCTTCGTAGATTTCCTTCACCAGCTTGGGGTCGACGAACGGGTTGCGCTCGTTGCGGCCGGTGAAGGCCGCTTCGGTCTGCGGGCGCCAGAGAAAGTCGGGACTCGGGCTCGACGGGTCCCACCCGCCGTTGACGAACTTGCCGTTCTTCTCTTCGAGCCAGTAGCGGTACCGCTCGGTGCCACCGCCACCGCCGAGCGACACGTTGCGCTCGACCCACATGATCTTGCCGTCGCCCGCAGGGCCGGTGTGGCCGTTCTTGAGCATCTCGTCGTTGGCCCACGAGGGCTTGAGGCCGTTCTTGTAGAGCGTGTCTTCGGCCTTGTAGAAGTTGTAGTTCCACACGTGGTCGCCGCTGTCCTTGTCCATCACGGCGGGGCGGCCCGACTTGAGCCACTCCGAGATGGTCTCGTGCATCAGCACCGGGCTGTCGCGCTTGTCTTCGCGCGCCACGAAGTTCAGCTCGGCCTTCTTGAAGGTCTTCTCGGTGCCGTCCATCAGCTTGACCTTCACCTCGTCGGGCAGGTTGTTGCCGTTGATCTGCCAGTCCTGCTGACGGCGGTTGGTGTTGTCGAACTTCACGTCGCTGAGGATGGTGCCGCGCAGCTGCTGGCCATTCTTGAGCGTGACCGTGTCGGGGTTCGCGTCGTACCGATCGCCCACGAAGTCAGAGCCACCGCCCTGGCTGTCGGCGAGCACCGTGAGCAGACCCTTGATGTCCTGCGTGGTGAAGGTGACGCCGTTGAGGGTCACGTCCTTCCTGGGCTCTTCGAAGAGGATGCCGGCGCGCGCGACCTTGTCGCAGCTGCCCCACCAGCTCACCGACATCAAGCCATCGGTCTTGCCGTCTTTCCCGAATTGGCCCTTGCTGTCGATGAAGTCCCACTTCACGTCTTTGTCGATCTTCCCGTTGTTGTTGAAGTCGACGCCCGTGGTGGTCTCCGCGTCGCTCTCGCTGAGGTTCGAGTCGGGGATGTAGTGACCCGATTCCTTGTTCACGAGCCAGTTGAGGTTGGGCTTCAACTCGAAGTTGCGCGCGCCTTCGGCCTGACCGCGCGCCTTGAGCAGGCCGTCGAACTTCTCGAGCGCGCCGCCCTTCGCCCACAGGTTGCTCGACGCCGAGCCCACGTCGTCGCCGCTGCCGGCCATGGGCCAGTACGTCGTCGTCCACGGGTGGCGCTTGGCCTCGAGGGTCACCTTCTCAGGCTGGTTCGTCGCCGGAGGAGGCGGCGGCGGCGTGGGCGGCGTCACGATGGTGCTCGTGCCCAGCAACCGGGTGAACTCGCTCTTCGCGGCGGTGCTGAACTTCGAGCCGTGCGTCGAGAGGATGTTGGCGAGTTCGGCCTTCTCAGCCGCGTCGATGCCGCCACCGTCCAGCTGCGCGCTCTTGATGACGTTGCGGATCTCATCGCGCGTGATGCGGTTGTTGGTCAGCGCCGTCGTCAGCGATCTGCGAATCGAATCAATCGACATGAAAACCTCTCGAAAATCACGGGGTGGAGAATTCGCCTACATTGTCGGATAGACCGGTCAGGAGTTTCTCACAAAATGCCCTCCAGCGCCGTAACCCGGCGTCACTTCAGGTAAACAAAGGTCGGGAAACATGCCGCCCCCGTCACGAAAGAAGGTCAAGGCACCGACGCACGCGAGCGCGGAGCAGATCCGATCACGCCAGCGAGGCGCCCTGCTCGGCCTGGCCGTCGGCGAGGCGATGGGCATTCGCACCGAGAACCGGAACATGCCGGCCGACATGTTCCCCCAGCTCAACGAGGGTCCGATGATCGAGCCCATGGGCGGCGGCAAGTACGAGCTGCGGCCCGGTCAGGTGACGTGGGGCAGTGAGATGGCGCAGGTGCTCTCGCAGACGTTGCGCAACCTGCGCCGCTACGAGCTGTTCGAGACGGGGAAGGCCTACGTCCGCTGGATGCAGAGCCAGGGCGTGCCCGAGGTGGTGCCGCCGCCCATCAAGGCCGCGCTCGACTTCATCGTCGATGGCCGCTCGCCGGAATACACGGGGCGCAAGGTGTGGCTCGAGGGCGCCCAGCGGGTGCGCGACAACGCCTGCTTGATGCGCACGGTGTCGATCGGCGTCTTCTTCCACGCCAAGCGCGACGATCGCATCAACGCCACGCTCGAAGACACGGGCATCACGCACTTCGATCCCATCTGCCAGCTCGCGTGCACCACGATGAACGGCATCATCGCGGCGGCCATCGGCGCGGTGGGTGAACGGCTCGACCCGGAACAATTGCTCAAAGTCGCCGAAGCCGAGCTCTCGCTGGCGGCGGCCACCCTGGGGCGCAAGGAGCCCGACTGGGTGTCCTTCACGAAGGAAGCGGCCGACTGGCTGCGGGAAGATCTCAAGTTCGCGCAGGCCGACGATCCCGAGCTCTACGGCCCTGACCTGCACCTCTTTCACCCCTACCCGTCGCTGCTCCGCACCACCTACCGCCTCGCGTTCTGGGAGCTGTTCCACGCGCCATCGCTCGAGGCAGCGCTCATCGACGTCGCCAACCGGGGCGGTGACGCCGACACCAACGCGGCCATCACGGGCGCGCTGTTTGGGGCCATCTTTGGTGAGAAAGCGGTACCGGAGGCGTGGGCCGAGCGCGTGCTCGAGGCGCCCGGCAGCGGCAACTACCACCCTCGCAACCTCGTCACGCTCGCGGGCCTGGGGCCCGACGATTCCGGCCCGCGCGACGAGTGAACGTCACTGCACGTTGGTCGCACCGGGCGTGGGCATCGAGCAGACCCTGAAGTCGACGCCGTTGTCGTTGGTGTCGTTGCCGTTGGCGATGCGACACACGCTCGAGTTGCCGTCGTTCACGTCAGCAAGCCCGGTGGTGCTGGTCGCGCCTTCCTGAACCACGACGTTCGGGACAACCGACGTCCACGTCGTGCTGCCCTCGTACGAGACGGCGTCGAAGATGGTGTTGGTCGACGTCGCGATGAACGCCACCGCATCGGGAGAGCCGTTCTGGATGAGGTCGGTCGTGCCGGTGGTCGTCACCTTCTTGAACGTGCTCGGCAGCGTGGCGAGGAAGGTGGCGCTGCCGATGACCAGGTATTCGCCAGGCGCGAGGTTGACGGCAGGTGAGACGTCGACGGTGCGGTACGTGGGGCCCGAGCCCGTCGTGCCGCCGTTGATGAAGACCACGGAGCGATCGGTGAGCGACTCGGTCGAGCTGCCGCGGTTGTAGAGCTCGACGAACTCGGCGGCGTCGCTGCCGGCGTCGGAGTTGTTGTCGTAGTCGACCTCGTTGATGACGATGCTGCTCGCGGGCGCTGCAAAACCGGTGAAGTTTGCAGTGCGCATGCCCGAGTTGATGGGCGTGCCGCGCACGTCGACCGCCGAGGAGGAAGCGGTGAGCGTGTACGCGCTGCCGCTCGTCTGCGAGGACGTGGTGAGCGTGTACTGGTTGCCAGAGCCCGCCACGGCGCTCACCGTGAGCCCCGCGATGCTCAGGGTGCCCGTCGAGATCGACACCGGGTTCATCGGACGATTGAAGCGCGCCCGCACGCTCGTAGGCGAGAGCGCGGTGGCCGAGACCAGCGTCGGCGCAGGGCAGCTCGAGCCCGCCAGGGCCCCCGCGGCGAAAGGAGAGGGCTGCGCCTGTGTGGCGAATCTCCAGAGCGGCACCGCGGTGAGCTGGACCGTGCAGCCCGCGGCGAGCCCTTCGCTGTCGGCGAGCGCGTTCGGCAGCCGCACCTTGATGGCGCCGCCATCAGCGCCGCCGTTCGTCCCCGTCGTGGTCATCGGCGCCGACTGGTAGCCGTTGCCCGCGTACGCGAACTCGCCCGTCACCGAGCCCGTGAGGCTGACGAGCTCTGACTCGTAGCCGTCGATGGCCGTCGGGATGGTGAAGTCGACTGCAGTGATCGACTGACTCAAGTTGCTCACCGGGTTGCCGGCGCTGGTACGGCTGAAGCCGCTCATGGTGCTCGCCACGCGCACCTGGCCGTTGCGAGAGATGCTCGTCACCGTGAAGCTGATGAGATCTCCCACCGCCGTCGGCAAGGTCGACGCGTCGACCGCCACGAAGAGCGCCGGGCCGGTGCCTCCGGCTTGCACGAAGAAGCCCGCAGGGTCGGTCGCGCCGGCATCGGCGACCAGCGGCTTCACGAACGTCACGAGCACGCCGTTGACCGGCAAGCTGACGGGGTTGGTGCCGAGGTCGGCTGCAGTGCGAACTGCCGTGAGCTGAGCAATCGGATCCGTGCCGCTTCCCCCACCCGTCGCTGCGCCACCACCCGTCGCTGCGCCACCACCCGTCGCTGCGCCACCGCCCGTCGCTGCACCGCCGCCCGTCGCTGCGCCACCGCCCGTCGCTGCGCCGCCACCCGTTGCTGCGCCGCCACCCGTTGCTGCGCCGCCGCCCGTCGCTGCGCCGCCGCCCGTCGCTGCGCCGCCGCCCGTCGCTGCTCCACCGCCGGTCGCTGCTCCACCGCCGGTCGCTGCTCCACCGCCGGTCGCTGATCCGCCGCCCGTCGCTGCGCCGCCGCCCGTACTGGCACCACCGCCACCGCCCGTGGGAGGACCACCGCCCAGCCCGCCACCGAGCCCTGTGCCGCTGCAGAACCCGCTCAAGCAGACGGCGTCACTCGCGCACGCGATGCACGCGCTCCCGCGAATACCGCACGCCTGTTGAGTGGGCAGCGCGACGCACGAACCGGTCGCGTCACAGCACCCTGAGCAGTTGCTCGGCAGGCACTTGGGTCTGGGTGTGCCACAGGCCGAGACGACGGCGAGAAACGAACCGACGGTGAGCGCCCGGAAGAGAGACATGGGAGACCTCAAAGCAAATCAGCGAACGACGAGCACGGGCTTCGTGCAGATGTGCACGAGGCGATCGGTCACGCTGCCGAGCAGCACCCGCGACACCGCGGAGTGACCTCGCGCGCCGATCACTACTCCCCAGAAGCGGTCGGCGGCTGCGAGATCGGCGAGCGATTCAGCGGCGGCCCCGTTGAGCATCACGCCCTCAGTGGGAACTCCGAACTCAGCGGCCTCCGCCTTCGCGCGCGTGAAGATGTCCTGCGCTTCGGCGCGGTTTCCCGCATCGATCTTCTTGATGGTGTCGGCGTAGGCCGACTCTGCGAGGAGGATCGGAGGCAGCACGTACGCGAGCTCGACCCGCGCCCCGAGGGCCTTCGCGATGCGCGCGGCTTCCTTCACGCCCTTCAGGCTGCTGGGCGAACCATCGACGGCAACGAGGATGCTCTGCATGAGGTCGCAAGGTAGCAGTCTTCGGTGTAAGGGCGCGCGCCATGGCGTCCTTCAGCATCATCAACGTGAGCAAGGGCTACGGCCCCAAGAAGCTGTTCGAAGAAGTGAACGTGTCGTTCTCTGCGGGCCGCCGGTACGGCCTCACCGGCCCCAACGGCGCCGGCAAGTCGACGTTCATGAAGATCCTCGCCGGCGACGAGGAGCAGGACACGGGCGACCTCATTCGCCCCAGGAAGCTCGGCATCCTCCGGCAGGACCACTTTCAGTTCGAGAACGACCGCGTCCTCGACGTGGTGATGATGGGCAACAAGTCGCTGTGGGCGGCGATGAAGGAAAAGAACACGCTGCTCGAGAAAGCTGACCTCACCGACGCCGACGGCGTGCGACTGGGCGACCTCGAGACGATCATCGCCGAAGAAGACGGCTACGTGGCCGAGGCCGACGCGGCGGCGCTGCTGATGGGCCTCGGCATCGACGAGAGCTTCCACGAAGGTCCGCTCAAGCAGCTCACCGGCGGCTTCAAGCTGCGCACCCTGCTCGCCCAGGCGCTCTTCGGAAAGCCCGAGGGCCTGCTGCTCGACGAGCCGACCAACCACCTCGACATCGACTCCATTCGCTGGCTCGAGCGGTTCCTGCACGAGTTCGAGGGCGTGCTGATCACGATCTCCCACGACCGTCACTTCCTCAACTCGATTTGCACCCACATCGCAGACATCGATTACGAGACGATCATCACCTACACCGGTGGCTACGACGACATGGTGCGGCAGAAGGCGCAGGTGCGCAGCCGCATCGAGTCGGAGAACTCCGAGAAGCAGAAGAAGATCAGCCAGCTGCAAGACTTCGTGGCCCGCTTCTCGGCCGGTACGCGCGCCAGTCAGGTGCAGAGCCGCAAGAACCAGCTCGACAAGCTGAAGACCGAAGATCTCAAGCGCTCGAACATCGCCCGGCCCTTCATCAAGTTCGAGCAGAAGGTGCCCAGCGGCAAGCAGACGCTCACCATCGAGAAGATCTCCAAGAGCTGGGACGGTGAGGTGATCATTCCGCCCTTCTCGGCGCTGATCACCAAGGGCGAGAAGATCTGCATCGTGGGGAAGAACGGCGTCGGCAAGTCGACGCTGGTGCGCATGGTCGCCGGCGCGATTCAGGCCGACGGCGGCACCATCGAGTGGGGCCACGCCGCGAGTGTCGGCTACATGCCGCAAGACCACCACGGCATCATCAAGAAGGGCACCACGGTCTACGGATACCTCCGCGATCTCGACAGCAAGCTCGGCAACGAGGAGATCTCCGGGCTGCTCGGCCGCATGCTGTTCAGCGGTGAAGAGCGCATGAAGCCCACCGACACGCTCTCGGGCGGTGAGACGGTGCGCACGCTGCTGTGCCAGTTGATGATGCGCAAAGACAACGTGCTCATCCTCGACGAGCCCACCAACCACCTCGATCTCGAGTCGATCGCCGCGCTCGCCGAAGGCCTGCAGCGCTACGAGGGCACGGTCATCGTCGTCACGCACGACCAGGAGCTCTTGAGCGAGGTCGCCACGCGCATCTGGGCGCCCCGCCGCGGGAAAGAAGTCATCGACTTCGTGGGCGGGTTCGACGACTTCCTCGTGAAGCACGCCGACGCCGCCGCGCAGCGCCGCTGAGGCAAAACCACACCATCCCACCTCGGGCATTTGGTTCTGAGGCGGGAGTTGCGTTGAGATCAACGCGGGCCGACACTCCGAGCGCCCCATGCGTTCACCCAACTCTTCGAAGTTCCCCACGGCTCTGGCCGTCGCTGTGTTTGGTGTGCTCCTCGCGACCGGCTGTGAAAAGCCGAAGATCGTCACCGCCAACTGTCGCGCTGACGACGACTGCCAGGCGGGCTACCTCTGTGAGAACTACGAGTGCGTGCCGCGCGAAGCGAAGGCGTGCGACCTTGTGCTCGACGGCAACCCGATTCTCCAGCCGTCGCCGCACACGGTGGATTTCGGCGTCGTCGACTCGCAGGCCGCGCTGCTGCAGACCATCACGCTGCACAACATCGGCAACTGCACGCTGACGCTCTTCGAGGCGACGCTGAAGGACACCGGCGCCGGCTTCACCTGCGATCTCTGCGAGACGAACTTCCCGAAGGAAGTGTGGCCGGGCCGCTCGATCGATGTGACGCTCAGCTACGCGCCGGCCATGGTGAAGGAATCGGTCACCGAGCTGACGCTGCTGTCCGACGACAAGGAATACCCGACGCTGCGCGTGCCGGTGAAGGCCAACTACATCGGCACGCCGAACCTGGTGGCCGCGCCCTCCCCCGTCGACTTTGGGTACACGGCCGAAGGGCGACTCACGCGCCGCACGGTGCAGCTCTCGAATCAGGGCACGGGCACGGCGCCGATCACAATTACCTCGATCGCGCTCTCGCCCGTGGGCACGCAGGACTTCTCGCTGGTGATGCCGACCGACCTGCCGCGCACGCTGCGCCCGGTCTCGGCCGATCGCACTGCCGTGCAGCTGGTCGAGGTTCGCTACACGCCGCGCACGCGCGACGATCACACGGCGGATCTCGTGATCACCACCAGCAAAGGCACCTTCACCGTGCCGCTCAAGGGCACCTCGTCGTCGGCGCCCGCCATCTCCGCCTCGCCGACGATGATCGATCTCGGTGACGTCACGCTCGGCACCAGCACCTTCCGCACGCTCACCATCGTGAACCAGGGTGGCGCGCCGCTCACCGTGCGCCCGACCTGGGGCGGCATGATGTTCACCACCGACTTCTCGACCAACCCGCAGGTCATCCCCGACGTCGCTCCCTCACAGTACGTCGAGGTGCAGGTGCAGGTGACCGCGACGCGCGAGGGCTTGCTGCAGGCGATCTTGAACCTCGAGTCGAACGACCCACAGCGGCCCACGGTCTCGATCCCCGTGCAGGCGCGCGGCGTGCTCGGCGGCGGTGCGGAAGTCGTGAAGATCGAGATGACCTACGACAACGGCACCGACAACGTCTTCGACGACGACGTGCGCAACGTCGACATGACCCTCGAGCACCCCTTTGGCTACGTTTGCAACAAGCAGACGCCCAACCCGATGAACTGGGGCAACTACGGCACTGCATCGTGGCTCGCGTTCGCGCCGAAAGAAGAGCCTGAGCGCATCATCCTCGCCGACTCGCGGCAGGACGGGACGTATCGCGTGATGGTGAGCTATCAGGAAGACTGCGCGTCGATTCCCACCGGGTTGCTGGCGGGCATCCTCGGCATCTCGGTCGAGGCGCTCATCGGCTACCTCTCGGGCGGCGTGATCCCCGTCAACGGCGGCGACATCTCCGACATCATCGAGAACATCTGCCTCGACAAGAGCAGCAGCGCGGTGACCATCAAGGTCTTCATCAACGGCATGCTGGTGCAGGAACGCAACGCGACGCTCGGGCGCAAGGGTGACACCACCTACGTGCTCGATCTGATTCGCCAGAACAGCCTGTTCCGGGTGCAGTGATGAGGACCGTCCTCTCGCTTTCCACCCTGGCGCTGTTCGTCGCGTGCGGCACGAACCCCAACCCCGCGACGCCCGACGGTGGCAACGGCGTGGCGGCCTTCCGCGGGTTGCTCGCGACGCCGCGGCAGCTCGCCTACACGTGCGTCATTCCCGGGTGCGATACGACGCTCTCGGTGAAGGTGCAGTCGAACGTGAACCGGCGCGTCGCCATCAAGCGCATCGTGCTCTCGAACCAGAACACCGAGTACACCATCACCACGCCCGAGCGGCCGCCGTTCATTCTCGGAGCGGCGAGCGACTTCTCGATCGACGTGCGCTTCGCCCCGGTGAGCGCACCCCGTTCCGAGACCCTCGAGCTGCTGGTCACGTACACCGACGCTTCGGCCGAAGAGGGCCCGGATCGCATCGAGGCGGGTGAGCTGAAGATTCCTCTGGTGAAACGTCTCGTTGGTGAACCCGTGCTCGCCGCGACCCCGATGGTCATCAACTTCGGCGTCGTGCGCCCCACACAGCGCAAGGAGCTGCCGGTCACCGTTTCGAACAAGGGCTTCGGCAACATCGCGCTCGAGGTCGACCGCGCTGACTCCGGCGTCTCCACCGTCACGGTCGGGTTGCCGCAGAACGTGGCGCTGGTGCCCGACGCGTCGGTGCCGGTGCCCTTCGTGTTCGCGCCGACCGTCGAGGAATACCTCAAGACCGAGGTCGAGCTGGGCTCGTCGACCCCCAACGTCGACCCGGTGTTCGTCACCGTCGAAGGCACCTCGCACGCCTGGCCGCGCGTCACGCTCGAGCCCGAAGAGACCGCGCTCGACTTCGGAGAGATCCCCAAAGGGCAGCGCCAGACGGTCACGGTCAAGCTGGCCAACATCGGCGGGCAGGATCTCAACGTCACCTCGCTCTCTGCGATGGACCCGAGCGGCCGGGTGACGGTGCGGTTGCCCAACAACATGATGACCGCGACGCTCACGCCCCTCGCGCGGCTCTCGTTCACCGTCGAGATCAACGGCCTCATGCCGGGGCCGATCGACGTGCCGCTGCGCATCGTCTCGAACGATCCGGGCCGGCCGATGCTCGACATCCCCATTCGCGCCACCATCACCGAGCCGAAGGTCAGCGCTGCTCCGACGATGCTCGACTGGGGCACTGTGCCGATGGGCTGGGTGGTCTCGAAGGAGATCGAGCTGCGCAACACCGGGTACGGCAAGCTCACCATTCGCCGCATCACGTTCGTTGGCGGCACGTCGAACCTGTTCGCGTTCAAGAACCTCCCCTCGCTGCCGCTGCAGCTCGATCGCAACGCGCGCGCGGCTTTCGAGGTCGAGTTCCGCTCGCAGGCAGGCGCCATGTTCGGTGGCGCGGTGTCGATCGAGACCGACGACCCGATGGATCCGTTCTCGGAGGTGACGCTCAGCGCCGAGGGTGGCACCTGCGCCGCGGGCTGCCCCATCGCCAATGGCACCCCGTCGTGCGCCAACGGCTCGTGCGGCATCGGCATGTGCAACACCGGGTTCTACGATTCCGACAAGCAGGCCTCGAACGGCTGCGAGTGCCGCGAGATCGGCACCGACCCCGGCGGCTTCTGCTCGACCGGCCTCAACAAGGGCACGCTGCGCGACAACGGCTCGTCGGCCAACCACACCGGCCTCATCGCAACCGACACCGACGAGGACTACGTCATCTTCTATGCGCAGGACGACACGCAGATCTTCAGCGACGACTACGACGTGCGCGTCACGCTGAGCTCGGCCGACCCCAACATCACGATGTGCGTCAGCCGCTACGACACGGGCACCTCGGTCAACGAGTGCTACGCCGACAGCAACAAGACCTGCGGCATTCGCACCTACCGGCACGACGGCTCGCTCGGTCGCGAAGACGGCGCGATGTTCTATTTGAAGATCTACCGGACGCCCGGCGCTGCGACTTGCACGCCGTACACCGTCTACATGTCGAACGGCTGAGATGCGCCTCGTCGTCGCCGCCATTGCCCTCTTCACCACCGCGGCCTTCGCGCGTGCGGGTGGCATCGAGACCACCAGCTGTGTCGGGTGCCACGGCTCAGGGTCGCAGCAGACGACCCTCACCCTCACTCCCGCCACCTTCAACCCGGGCGACACCATCACCGTGCGGGTGCGCATCGCGGGCAGCGGCCCGGTCGGGGGCCTGTCCCTCAGCTCCGGAGGCGTGGGCACCTTCGCGCTCATCTCAGGGCAGAACACGCGGCTGTCGAACGACGTGGTGGTGCACTCGACCCCCAGGGGCGCATCGGGCGGTGCGGTCACCTTCGACGTGCGGTGGACAGCGCCCTCGACGATGGGCGGCGTGGCCTTCGAGGTCGCCACGGTGCTCGGCAATGGAGACAACGGCCGTGGGGGCGATCAGTCGTCTGAAGCGCGCCTCTCCCAGGCCTTCGGCTGCGCGGGCGTCACCTGCTACCGCGACATCGACGGTGACGGCGTGGGCAGCGCGAACTCGGGCACCACACTCAACTGCATGGCGCCCTTCGGGTACACCACCACGCAGGGCGACTGCGACGACTTCGACAACCGCAAGACGCCCGGAAAGATGGAGGCCTGCAACGGCTTCGACGACAACTGCAACGGGCAAACCGACGAAGGCCTGATGGCCGTGACCACCTGGCCCGATGTCGATGGTGATGGCTTTGGCAACTCGCAAGGGGCTCCGTTGACCGGCTGTTCCGGCGGCATGCGCGCGCAGAACGATCGCGACTGCGACGACACCAACCGCACCATCAACCCCGGCGCGATGGAGATCTGCAACCTGAAGGACGACGACTGCGATGGGCAGGTCGACGAGGGCGCAAAAGTTCGCTGCGGCGAGGGCTGGTGCGCGCGGCTGGGGCCCACGTGCAACCCCACCGACTGCAGTCCGGGCGCGCCGTTGCTCGAGCGGTGCAACGCGCTCGATGACGACTGCGATGGGGTGGTCGACGACGGCGACCTCTGCGGCGCCGGGTACTCGTGTCAGAGCGGCCAGTGCGTGGAAGGCAGCGCGCCGCCGGTCGATGCGGGAGTGACCTCAGGCGACGCAGGGACGATGACTTCGCCGCGCGGCGAATCGACCTGCTCGACCGTCACCCTGCCCTTCGTGCTGGCCGTGCTCGTCTGGTGGCGCCGTCGACGCGAATGACAGGGCGGGCGCGCGGAGGGTGACGGCTATGCTCCGCGCATGTCGATCGCACAGGCCTACTCGGCCAACGATGCTGTGGGGCTCGCCGAGCTGGTCCGGAAGAAGGAAGTCACCGAGACCGAGCTGCTGGACGAGGCCATTCGCCGTGCGCAGCAGGTCAACCCGAAGCTGAACGCCATCGTGTACGACCTGCACGAGCAGGCGCGCGCGCAGATCAAAGCCGGCGTGTCTGACGGGCCGCTGCGCGGGGTGCCGCTGTTGCTCAAGGATCTCGCGCAGGAATACGAGAACACGCCGCTTCGCAACGGCACGCGCATGTACGCGAACTACGTGCCGCCCTTCACCAGCGAGCTCATCAAGCGCTTCATGAGGGCCGGCGCGGTCATCTTCGGCAGAACCTCGAGCTCGGAGCTGGGCATCCTCCCCACGTGTGAGGCCGAGATCTACGGCGTGACCCACAACCCGTGGAAGGCGGGCGTCACCCCGGGCGGCAGCTCGGGCGGCTCGGCAGCAGTGGTCGCAGCTCGCGTGGTGCCCGCCGCGCAGGGCGGCGACGCGGGCGGGTCGATTCGCATTCCCGCGTCGTGCTGCGGCATCTTCGGGCTCAAACCCACGCGCGGTCGCAACCCGGTCGGCCCCGACGCGAGCGAAAAAGCGCACGGGCTCGCGCAGGAACACGTGTTGTCCTTGACGGTGCGTGACAGCGCTGCGTTTCTCGACGCGACCGCGGGCCCGGAGAACAGCGCGGCGTACTGGGCGCCTCCTGGCGAGAAGAGCTACCTCGACGCGCTGGCGACGCCCGTCGGCAAGCTGCGCATCGCGTACACCCACAAGCCGCTGCTCCCCGGTGACGAGAACGACGACTGCCGCAGGTCGATCGAAGACGCGGTGACGTTGTTGCGCTCGCTGGGCCATGAGTGCGTCGAGAAGGCGCCGCCGGTGAACGGCGAGAAGGTCGCGCTGCACTTCTTCACCACGTACTGCGCGGGCGTGGCCGGCGAGCTGCAGTTCGCGGCGGAGCACCTCGGCCGCCCCGTCGCGCCCGCCGACGTCGAGCTGACGACGTGGTTGATGGGCATGATCGGCCGCTCACGCTTCTCGGCCGGAGACTTCTCGCGCGCCCTGCGGGAGCTGCAGACGATGGCGCGCGACGTCGCGCTGTTCATGAACGACTACGACTGCTTCCTCACCCCGACGCTCGGCAAGGCGCCCGTGCCGCACGGGGCGTTGAACCCCCAGGGCTTCGAGCGCCAGCTGCAAAGCGTGGTGGCGGCGCTCTCACTCGACGTGGCGATGAAGCTGCCCGGGCTGATCGACAAAGCCGTGTCGCGCGCCTTCGCCTTCTCGCCGTTCACGCCGGTCGCCAACGTCACCGGTCAGCCGTCGATGAGCGTACCCTTGTGGTGGAACGGCGATGGGCTGCCGATGGGCGCCTGCTTCACCGGCCGTTTCGGTGACGAGACGACCCTGTTCCGCCTGGCAGCACAGCTCGAACAGGCCCGCCCGTGGAAAGACAAGAAACCCGCTGTCTGCGCGGTGTGAGCGCGACCCGCCGAAAGAGCTACTTCGCTTCGGGGAGCGTCGCGAGGAAGCGCTGGTGCGCCGCGACGACGGGCTCGATCCACACAGCCGCGGTCTCGACCTGAGCGTCGGTCGCGTCCTGGGCCAACGCAGGCATGGCCGCCGTCACCGCCACCGCCCGCGGCAGCTTCTTGAGCGGCACGGCCCACGCGCTCGCCAACGCAGCCGTAGGCACCACGACGATCAACACCTCGGCCTGGGTCGCGGACCACTTCTGGAGCGCTTCGAGATCGCGCTTCTTCGGCGCCGAGGCGGTCACCACGTACATCGCGCGGCGATGCAGCCCGAGTGGCAGCTGGAACCCGGCTGAGGCGGCGAGCTGCGTGGCAGCGACCAGGGCCCCGGTCTCGGTGCACGGCGCGTTCGTCGACGCTGTCACCTTGACGCCCTCGGCGCTGAAGCTCAGCGGCGCGAGCATCGCGAGCTGCCCTTGAGGACCGCTGGTCGCGACGCCAAGCCCCAGGTTGGTCCTGGGCAGCGCCTTCGTCGCGCGGGCATGCACGAGGGGCAGGGTGCGCAGCAGCCCAGCCGTGACGGCAGAGCAGGCGTCGATCACCACCTGCGCCTCGAGCCGGCGGTTGAACTGACCGTCGACCTTCATCTGCAACTCGAGCGAGAGTTCCTGCCCCTCGGTGAGGGCGAAGTTCTTCGCACCGACGTACCAGATGCCGCCCACCGTCGCGGTGCCGCCGATCTTCCCGAACGCCTCGACGCGGTGATCGCCCGGCGCGATGTCATTGACCGAGCGCGGGCCCGGAACGGGCTCGTCGAGATCGAATGACACCAGCGCCCCTTTGGGAACGGTGGTCACGGTGACCTTCGCCTTCGCCGGCTCGCCGAGCGCGCTCGAGGCGACCACCAGACACAGCGCCCACAGTCTCTTCATCTCGTTCACCGGTTGATGATGAAGGCACACGCCGAGTCGAGCTGCACCGTGGTGCGCTCGAGCGCAGCGAGCAACGAGTCGCTGAAGGCCAGCTCGTCGGTCAGCACCTTCTCGATCTTCGTGGCCGGCACGCCCTGGTGCGTGAGCGAGAGCTTGATGCGCAGCATCGACAAGTCACGCTCGTCTTCGATGCGCTCGACCGCCTCTTCCTTGAGCTGGGCCAGCTGGGCCCGCGCGTTCTCGAGGGCCACCTTCGCGGCCTCATCGACGAAGCCGCGCAGCTCAGGGAAGGCGGCACCAATCTCAGGGCCCTTCAACGAGCGACCCTCGACGTCGCGCAGGGTCTCCAACAGGAGCGGATCAGACTTGGCCCGCCCGTCAGGCTGGCGGGCCACCGCGACGCTGAGCAACGACGCGCTCAGGTACCGCGAGAGCTGTCGCGACGGCACGCGCGCACCGGGCGACGTATCGCTCGCCTCGGGCGTGGTGACGTGGAACTGAAACTCGATGCCCTTGCCGCGAACCGGCTTCTTCACGTCGAGGAAGCGCACGCCGTTTCGACCGTACGGCCCATCGCGGAGGAAGCCGAACAGCGCCTCAACCATCGGGTGGCCGGTCGCGAAGTACTCGATCTCTTCCTGCTCGACGGCCGTGTCGCGCCAGAACGTACCGAGCACCGTGCGCTCTTCGGTGATGTCGTAGCCGGGCAGCGCCTCGACGTTGAGGGTGTGGCCGAAGTGAAAGGCGCACTGAAACGCGTCGACCTCCTGGTCCTGATCGACCCTGATGCCGATGCGATCGGCGAGCTCGGTGATGGTCTCCTCGAGCCGCTCGTCGAGGTCGCGCGCGATGCTCCACAGGCCGTCGTCGAGCGACTCGTCGTCGTCGGCGTCCATGCCGGTGCGCTCGTGGCTGCGGGCAACCAGGGCCTTCACCTCGGCTTTGTCGAAGCTGCGCAGGTCGAGGAGCGGGTCGTACGCCTTCTTCACCTGTTCGCGCGCCTTCTTCACGCTCGCCGCGAGCGACTTCACGTAGGCTGCGCGATCCTTCGCGTCTTTGAGCGCCAGCTCGGTGAGCGCGGGCTCGACCTCTTCAAGCACCGCGTCGAGGCCACCAACGGTCTCGCCGAACACGCCCACCGCGTCGCGCAACACCTGCAGCACGTCGGCGCTGAAGGTGCCTTCGGCTTCGAAGACGTGAATGTCGACCGACTGCGACTGGCCGATGCGGTCGAGGCGGCCGATGCGCTGCTCCATCGTCGCGGGCGACCACGGGAGGTCGTAGTTCACGAGGTGGTGCGCAAACTGGAAGTTGCGGCCTTCGCCACCGACCTCGGTCGAGAGGAGGATCTTCGGACCTTCGGGATCGCGGAAGCGCGCCACCTGGCGGTCGCGTTCGGCGAGGGGCAGTTCACCGTGATAGGCGAGCGCCTCGATCGAGTCGTTGCGCAGCTTGCTCTGCAGCATCTCGAGCGTGTCGCGGGCTTCGGTGAAGACGAGCAGCTTCGCGCGCGGCTCCCTGGCCCACACGCCGCGCAGCAGCTTCACGAACGCCGAATACTTCGCGTCTTTGTCGGGCAGCGTGAGCTTCATGCCCGCCAGCGCCTTGTTGGCGCGCATCGCCGCGAGGAAGGCCGCGGGTGACGACTCGAGGCGACGCACGAGGTTCGCCAGCGCCGCGCCGCGCACCGTGGCGTCGGTCGCCAGTTGGGCCAGCGCCGCGTCGCGCGCTGCGAGCTCTTCCTTCGTCAGCTCGACGGGGTGCACGTGCAGCTTGCGTTCTGAGAAGCCGCCCACCACCGCGCGCCGGTTGCGAATCAGGCGATCCGACAGCGAGTACGTCTCGGCGAGGTGCAGCAGCATCTCGTCGGGGTCGTCGATTTCCTGCAGCGCCTCGTCGTGAGGAAACTTCGACGCGAGCTGCTTCACCGAGGCCTTCGTCGACTTGCCCGCGAGCAGCGCGCGCAGGGCGGCCGAGAGCTCTTCCTGCCGTTCGAGGCGAGACTCGAATTCCTTCGCGGTGGGCGCGGTGTTGGGGTCGATCAACGAGAGCAACGACTGGTACTCGGCCGGGTCGAGCTGCATCGGCGTCGCGGTGAGCAGCAACAGGCCCCACGAGTTCAACGCCAAGGCCTGCGCGGCCTCTGAGGCCTTCTCGCCCTTGAGGTGGTGCGCCTCGTCGATGATCACCAGGTCCCACGGCGCGGCGGGGTCGCCTGCCTGCTTCCGGTAGTCCTCGTTGCGCTGCAAGAGCTCGAGGCTGGTCACCACGAAGTGAAAGCGCGCCCAGGGCGAGACGTCGGGCGCTTCGTCGAGCGACTGCTCGTAGCGCTCGGTGTCCATCAGCGTGAACAGGTGGTTGAACTTGTGGAAGAGCTCGACGAGCCACTGCACCGTGAGGTGGCTGGGCGCGACCACGAGCACGCGCCGCGCGAGCCCGGCGAGACGCAGGGCCGAGAAGATCATGCCCGCTTCGATGGTCTTGCCGAGACCCACCTCGTCGGCGAGCACGAAGCGGGGCCGATGCGCGCTCAACACGCGCTGAACGACACCCACCTGGTGCGGCTTCACCATCACCCGCGAGGCCAGCAGCGCGCCCAGCGCGTCGTTGCGGCGCTCGTCGTCGAGCATCAGCGCCGAACGGCGGAGCAGGAAGTTCTTCGCGTCGGCGACGCGCCCTTCCTTGAGCATGGCGAGGAGATCAGGCCTCGGCGGCAACGCGCGCAGCTCGGTCTCGGGGTATTCGTCTTCTTTGCCGTCGTCGAACTTTACGGCGTAGCGCTTCAACCCGCGTGCGCCCTCTTCTTCATGGAGCACCGCGCCGGTGCGGCCCTTCGCGGTCTTGAACGCCGTGCCTGCCTCGAGGGTCGCGTGCACCAGCGCACCGCCCCGCGTCGACACCGTGAGCGGCTCTTCATTCGGTCGCCCGGGGAACTGCACCACCGCCCGCAGCCCGCCCTCCTCAATCGAGAGCAGGTGGCCAACGCCCCACTCTGGTTGAGGCAGGTACTTCACCTTCATTCCCACGATGAACGAACTCATGAACGTGGCAGGCATATACGGGTGTGGGACCCGCCAGTTCCACGAATTCGCACGTGTTTTACAGGTCGATGCCGAGGCCGACCTTGATCCACGGGTAGCCGGCTTCTGCGCGGAAGCTCAGCCTCTGGCTGAACTTGTAGATGATGCCGACGTTGCCAACGGGCTGGAACCAGACCGGGGTGTACGCGCGGCAAGCGACGGTGGTGCAGGCGTAACCGACGAAGTTGACCTCGAGCATCGCCCCGACCTTGGCGTAGGCCGAGAAGTTCTTCGTGAAGTGGAACTGCCAGTACACCTCCACGGGGATGCCGAGTGACGGGTAGAAGCGCGTTCCCGCGACGCCGAAGAGGTCAGCGCCGAACTCGATGCCGAACGAGTCATTGACGGGCGCGATGAAGCCGTCGTGCACGATGGGGATCATGAAGCGCGCCCCGAGGCCGAACGGAAACCCGTAGTAGGAGTAGTTGTAGGGAACGCCGAGGAAGAACGAGAGCATCATGGGCCGGCGCTGCGGCGAGCGGTCCAGCAGCGCCCCCGACTGACGGAACATCGCCTCCCTGGGTGAGTCACTCTTCGACGGCTTCGCTTCGTCGGCGCGCACCGGTGCAGCCAACAGAGCGGCAGCAAGCGCGAGCACCTTCGTACGATGGGCGATCAGGGTCGGCTCCTTTGCAAATGAGGGGTGGCCACAATACGCAAGGGCCTCCACGGGAGGCGGAGAAAAGTGTTGGCGCCAAACGCTGCAACCGATGCCAGCGACGTGCCGAGGCGCGCTGCCGGTGACGAGGCCGCCGTCTCCATCGGAACGATGCATCGTCTCGTCCCATGAGGAAGGTGCTCGTCAGCGCGTGCCTGCTGGGAGACCCCGTTCGCTACGACGGCGCCAGCAAGACCGTGCAGCACCCGGTGCTGACTTCGTGGCTCGCCGAGGGGCGCATCGTGCGCGCGTGCCCCGAGCTGGCGGGGGGCCTCGCGGTGCCTCGCCCACCGGCCGAACGACGTGGCGCCGGCATCGTCACCAACCGGGGCGAAGACGTGACGGCCGAATTCTCCCGCGGCGCGCAGCTGGCCCTCGAGCTGTGTCGCGCGCACGGCATCACCATCGCGGTGCTGAAAGAGCACAGCCCCTCGTGCGGCAGCCAGTTCATCAACGACGGCACGTTCACGAAGACGCGCATCCCGGGCGCGGGGCTCACCACCGAGCTGCTGCGCGCGAACGGGGTCGAGG
Source organism: Archangium sp. (assembly GCA_044371205.1). Taxonomy (GTDB): domain Bacteria; phylum Myxococcota; class Myxococcia; order Myxococcales; family Myxococcaceae; genus Archangium_A. The sequence continues at coordinate 34,858 of JBILUC010000025.1, read as the reverse complement.
TCTTCAACGAGACGCAGTGGGACGCGGCCGCGCTCAGGCTTTCGGCGTCTGCTTCGGCAGGTGATTGACCACCCGGGCCACCACCCCGCCCCGCTCGAGCGCGAGCGAGATGAAGGCCGCCTCGGCGTGCGTGCCTTCGAAGACCACGGCGGGGATCGTGGACAGGCGTCTGCGCGCATCGGCTTCGGCCATGCCGAGGCCCTTCACCAGCAACGTCAGCACCTGCGCGGCCTTCGACTGGTCGTCGACCCACACCTCACCGTGGCCCGACTGCGAGAGGATCGACTTGCGCAACCCCGGCACCGGCAGCCCGACACCGCTGGTCTGAAAGCCATGCCCGCACTCGCAGGAGAACGACTCGATCCACTTCAACTGGCCCTCGGCGATCTCCTGCCGCACCTCGAGGAAGCGCTGCTCGCGGCACGTGGCGCACTGCGACGGGACTCGTGCCGACGAAGAAGTACCCACGGCCTCGATGATACCGGGCTGACGGCCGCTGCATACCTGCGCCGATGCGCAAGCGGCTCTTCGTCACGCTCGGGCTGCTCTTCGTGCTGGCGCTCCTGGTGTACCTGCCCTCGGTGCGCCGTCGCGCAAGGGAAGCCCGCATCGAGCGGCTGCGGGTCTTCCCCGAGACCGGGAACCCCGCCGTGTTCGAAAAGCAGCTGCTCGAGCTGGGCTGTTCGAGCGTGGTGTGGATGCCGTTCGAGGAGAGCCTGTCGCACCCCATCAGCGCCCTTCACACCCCGCGGTGGTGGGTGCAGTGCCGGGGCCCGGTTGCCTGGGAAGACGTCGCGCACACGAGCAGAACCCTCTCGGGCGGCGTGCTGGTCCAGACCGACGACGTCATCGGGCAGCTCGGGGAAGATGGTGAGCCCGTCGAGCCTCCCGTGCCGATGCTTCCCGTCGAGCACCCACACCATCGCCGCAGCGCAACGAGCCGAGCGCGTTCGTTTCTGCGCGCGTACGTGGGCTGGTGACGCGCTTTCCCGAGCTCGAAGAAAAAGGTGGAGCGTCTACGTCGCGTCCCACTCCGCGGACGCTCGCGAACGCCCGCACGCGCGGCAAGGCGCGGGCACACCCCTTGCTCACCACGTCGTCCGGGAGGCGGCGATGGATGGTGACTGGTTGAACGAAGACACGGTGACGGCAACACCCACGAAGAGCATCGATGAGGTCAGGCGCAGGCTCTTGCGGCTGGGCCCCGCGGCGCTCAGCAACGCAGAGCTGATCGGGTTGTTGCTCAGCAGCGACGAGCTGCGGCGCGCGACCGAGCTCACGGTCGAGGGTTTGAGGGCGTTGATGCTCGAGACGCCCGAGTCGTTGATCGAGTACCGGCAGCTCTCGGCGACCGAGAGCACCCGACTGCTCGCGGCGGGGGAGCTCGCGCGGCGGATGCACCAGAGCCCGGAGGAACGCCCGCGGCTCCACACGCCGCAAACCATCTACGAGTGGGCGCGCAACCGGCTCGGCAGCGCGCGGCGAGAAGAGGTGCACGTGCTCTGCCTCAACTCGCGCAACGTGCTCTTGCGGCAGGTGCGCGTCGCCGAGGGGAGCGTCGATCAATGTCACGTCGACCCGCGCGAGGCGCTCGCGCCGGCCATCGCGTGTCGCGCGACGGGCATCGTGCTCGTTCACAACCACCCGTCTGGAGATCCGGAGCCCAGCGTGAACGACGTGGCCCTCACCCGGCAGCTGCGGGAAGCGGGGCGGCTGCTCTGCATTCGCCTGCTCGATCATCTGGTCATCGGCGACCGGGGCTACGTGTCGATGCTCTCGCGCGGGCTCTTGCGCGGTGACGACTCGGCCTTTGTCTCGAAGCTGCAATCCCCTTGAGGGTTGACGCGATCGAACAGGGAGTCCATATGCGCAAGGTGTCGACGAGCCTCCCTCATCTGGCCGAAATGCAGGCTGGTCTGGAGAAACACTTCGGGCTCACCGGGTTTCGCCGCGGCCAGGCCGAGGTGATCTCCAACATCATCTCGGGTCGCAACACGGTGGTGGTGATGCCCACCGGCGCGGGCAAGTCGCTCTGCTACCAGCTGCCGGCGATGTTGCTCGACGGCGTGACGGTGGTGGTCTCGCCGCTCATCGCGCTGATGCAGGATCAGGTCGACGCCCTGCAGGCGCGCGGCATCGCAGCGACGTTCATCAACTCGACGTTGAGCGACACCGAGCGGCTCGACCGCCAACGCAAGCTGCGCGATGGCCAGTACAAGCTCGTCTACGTCGCGCCTGAGCGGTTCAAGAGCGAGGCCTTCGTCAATGCGTTGATGGAGGCGAGGCTCGAGCTCTACGCCATCGACGAAGCGCACTGCATCTCGCAGTGGGGTCACGACTTCCGACCCGACTACGCGTTGCTGGGACAGGTGCGAAAGCGGCTGCGGCCTCCACGCACGGTGGCGCTGACGGCGACCGCGACGCCCGAGGTGCGCGAAGACATCACCCGCGTGTTGTTGATGAAGGACCCGCAGGTGCACGTCAGCGGGTTCGATCGACCGAACCTCTTCCTCGAGGTGGCGCAGGTCAGCGGCGACAACGACAAGAAAGACGCGTGCGCGCGGCTGGCGATGGAAGGCAGCGGCGTCATCTATTGCTCGACCCGCAAGCAGGCCGAGGCGATTCACGAGCACCTCGTCGACGAAGAGCTCCCCGCGGTGCTGTACCACGCAGGCATGGAGGACACGGCGCGGCGCAGGGCGCAGGAAGCCTTCATGTCGACGCCCAACTCGGTGGCGGTGGCGACCAACGCGTTCGGCATGGGCATCGACAAGCCCGACATTCGCTGGGTGGCGCACGCCGGCATTCCGCGCGCGGTGGAGGCCTACTACCAGGAGGTCGGACGCGCCGGTCGCGACGGGCAGGCCAGCCGCGCAGTGTTGCTGTTCAACCACGCTGACGTCTTCACGCAGGAACGGCTGATTCAAGGCAACCACCCTCCGGAGACGTTGTTCATCGACCTCTGGAACGTGCTGCGCATGAACGAGACGTTCGAGCGCGGGGTGCACCTGCTCGCGGCCCAGGTCGGCAGCTCGGAGTTCGAGGTGTCGGCGGCGTTGAAGGTGCTCGAGCGGCAGGGCGCGATCTCTCGCGGTGGGCGCGGTGAAGGTCGGTACGGCTTCACGGTGCTGCCCGCTGGCGTGACCTACGCGCCGCGCAGCGCCGACGCGAAGTCGCTGCTGGTGGCGCTCAAGGCGGCGGGGCCGACGGGCGCGCGGTTGACCATCGAGCTGGGTCATCTCGGGCGGCGGTGCGGGCTGTCGGAAGATCAGGTGCGGCACGCGATGGCGTTGCTCGAGCGCGCCGAGGCGATCACCGTGCTGCGCCCTTTCTCGGGCCGCGCGATCTCAGTGCTCAAGCAGGGGCGCTGGGCCGAGCTGGGGGTCGATCTCTCGCGGCTCCGCGCGCAGGAGCGCAACCAGTTGCTGCTGCTCAAGCGCATGACCGACTACGCGTACACGAAGCAGTGTCGGCGCGCGTTTCTGCTGCGCTACTTCGGTGAAGAGGTCGCGTTCGGCGGCAACTGTGGCTCGTGTGACGTGTGCGCGGGCCCGAAGCTCGCGGTGCAGCCGAAGAGCGTGAAGAGCGGCTCGGTGAAGGCCGTCGGGCTGCCGGAGCACTACTCGGTGCTCGCCGTGGAAGAGCTGAAGAAGTGGCGGCGTGAGTTGTCGCAAGACCTGGGTGTGCCGCCGTTCATCATCTTCAACGACGCGACGCTCTACGCGCTCGCGGCGGCGCTGCCGGTGAACAAGGAAGAGTTCATGGCAGTGAAGGGCACCGGCGAGTCGCGGTGGGAACGCTTCGGCCCGAAGATCACGCAGGTCTGCATCATGGCGCGCGCGGCGGGGCATCAGCCGGCGATCGGCAGTCTGGTCAGGCGAGGCGGGCGACGGGGGGCACGGTGATGCGGCGAACGGATGCAGATGGCTCTGCTGACGTCATGCCGACGGTCAGAGCCACGGTGACGGTGAACGCAGAGTTGCTCGAAAAGGCACAGCGACGTGCCCGGCTGAGCGGCAAGGCGCGTGCACTGCGCACCGCCCATGCTCTCTTCGACTTCGGGACGCGGCTCTCCCGACGCGGTCTCGCGTCTGCCGGGTGACACCGTGCGGTCGCTGGCCCTCGTCGCGCTCAGCCTCGTCGCTGCCGGTCTCTGGTTCGCGCGCGCGTGGCTGGTCGGCCCACGCTTCTCGTTCCTGTGGTGGAACCTCTTCCTCGCGTGGGTGCCATGGGGACTCGCGCTGGTGCTCCCCCACCTGCGACGGCTCTTCTGGCCGGTCTTCGTGGTGTGGCTCGCGTTCTTTCCCAACGCTCCCTACCTGCTGACCGACCTCGTTCACCTGAAACAGCGGGCCGGCGTGCCGCTGTGGTTCGACGTGCTCTTCCTCGCGACGTTCGCATGGGCAGGCTGCACCGTCGGGTGGGACTCGCTCGGGCGCGTGCACCTCGAGCTGCAACGGAGGCTCGGTGACTTCCGCGCGGCGTTGATCATCTGCGCGGTGGTGCTCGCGACGGGCCTTGGCGTCTTCCTCGGCCGCTTCGAGCGGCTCAATTCCTGGGAACTGGTGACCGACCCGCTCCAGGTCGCGCTCACCACCAGCGCGGCGCTGCTCGAGCCAAAGGCGCTGCTCTACTCGCTCGCTTTCGCGGGCTTCGTCGGCGCCGGCTACCTCTTCACCCGCCCGGTGCGCACGACCCCTTGAGACGAAACAGCCCGCGGGGACTCGAGGTCCACGCGGGCTGAAGTGGTGAAGCGCGAAGCGGCTTACTTCTTCTTGAACTCGACGCGGCGGTTGGCCGACCACGCCTCTTCGTTGCTGGCGTTCACGGCCGGCTTGTTCTCGCCGTACCCGACGGTGTCGAGCGCGCCGCCCGAGACGCCGAGGTCGACGAGGTACTTGCGCACCGAGGCCGCGCGCTTCTGCGAGAGCACCATGTTGAACTCGTCGGTGCCGCGCTCGTCGGCGTGGCCCTCGAGCGTGAAGCGCAGGCTGCCCTTCTTGATGCAGTCGGCGTACTGCGAGAGCGAGCTCTGCACGCCGCTGCTCAGGTTGTACTCGTTGAAGTCGAAGCGAATCGCGTCGAACGTGCACGCCGGGCCGCTCGCGTTGGTGGTGGTGCACTTGCCCCTGGTGCAGCCCTGGCCGCTCGGGCAATCGTCGTCAGCCGCGCATTCCTGCTTCACCTCGGCGACCGTGCACTTGCCCGACTTGCACTTCTTGCCTTCGCCGCAACCCGTGTCGCCGGTGCACTCGGGCTTGGGCACGCACTTGTTGGCGTCGCACACGAAACCGTCTTTGCAGTTCGCGTTCGTCGCGCATTCCTGGCACTGACCCTGAACGCAGACTTCGCCCTTTTCCTTGCAGTGATCGTCGCTCTCGCACTTCGGGTACGTGGGCGGACAGGCGGTCAGCACGAGGGCTGAAGCAGCGAGGAGTGCGGAAAAGTTCAGCGTGCGCATAGGTCGGCCTCCATGGCGTGGTGCGTCGAATGGGGGCGTTTAGCGCCGGTCCCCTTCTGCCTCAAGGCCCAAAGCCATGGATTGACGGCCAATTCCCGAGTGGCACGCGGCTTTCAGGACACCGCCCCGACGAGCCGCAAAGCGCGGCAAAATAGCCACACCCCTCAGGAGCCCACATGCCCGCCACGATTCTGGTCGTTGATGATGAGCGCAACATTCTGCTGACGCTGAGCCAGGCGCTGCAGCTCGAGGGGTACCACGTGGAGCTCGCGTCCGACGCGAAGGTGGCGCTCGACGTGCTCGGTGCGCGGCCCGTCGACGCGGTGTTGATGGACGTGAAGATGCCCGACATGGACGGCATCACCGCGCTGGGGAAGATGCGCGAGCTGAAGAAAGAGCTGCCGGTCATCATGATGTCGGGCCACGGCACCATCGACACCGCGGTCAAGGCGACGCAGTTGGGCGCGCGCGACTTTCTCGAGAAGCCCATCTCGCGCGACCGCATGTTGCTGGCGCTCAAGAACGCGCTCGAGCTGGTGAAGGTGACCGAAGAGCTGCAGACGCTGCGCGCCGAGGTCGGCCGCTTCGACATGGTGGGCCAGGGCGGCGCGATGCAGCGCATCTACGCGTTGATTCAGCGCGCGGCGCCGTCGGAAGGCCGGGTGCTCATCACCGGTGAGAACGGCAGCGGCAAGGAGCTCATCGCGCGCGCCATTCACCAGCACAGCAAGCGCAAGAGCGGCCCGTTCGTGAAGCTCAACTGCGCTGCGGTGCCGCACGAGCTCATCGAGTCGGAGCTGTTCGGTCACGAGAAGGGCAGCTTCACCGGCGCAGTCACCGCACGCCGCGGGAAGTTCGAGCTGGCCGACGGCGGCACGCTCTTCCTCGATGAGGTGGGCGACATGCCGCAGCAGATGCAGGCGAAGTTGCTGCGCGTATTGCAGGAAGGCGAGCTCGAGCGCGTCGGTGGCAGCGAGACGTTGAAGGTCGACGTGCGCGTCATCGCCGCGACGAACAAGGAGCTTGAGGTCGAGATCGAGAAGGGCCGCTTCCGGGAAGATCTCTACTTCCGCTTGAACGTGGTGCAGCTGCAGTCACCGTCGCTGCGCGAGCGCAAAGAAGATCTGCCGGCGCTCATCGAGGCGTTCCTCGAAGAATCGTGCCGCAAGAACGGCCGCAAGACCCTGCGCCTGCTGCCCGACGCGATGGCGCGCATGGCCGACCACGACTACCCGGGCAACGTGCGCGAGCTGCGCAACCTCGTCGAGCGGCTCGCGATTCTGTGCGAGGGGCCCCTGGTGACCGGCGCGGAGGCCGAGGCGCTGTTGCCGCGGCGTCGCGCGTCTTCTTCGTCCAGCGCCCCGGTGCCGGCGGAGCCGTCGAACGCAGCGGCGAGTGTGGTGGCGACTCCGGTGCCAGTGCCGATGGTGGCGCAGCCAACGTCGCGCTTCCGGGCCGACAAGACGTTCCGCGATCAGGTCGAGGAGGCCGAGCGGGAGATCATTCTCGGGGCGTTGCAGTTCAGCCGCGACAACGCGACCGAGGCCGCGCGCATGCTCGATCTCGAGCGTGGCCACTTCTACAAGAAGATGAAGTCGCTGGGCCTCAAGCGCGCGGGCGGTGAGACCCAGGCGGCGGCCGATCTGAGCTGATGGGTGGGCGTGAGACGCAAGGTGATGCGCGGAGCATTCGCGGTCGACAGGTAGAACTTCGTTGAAGTTCCTCTGCCTCCAGAGCCCCCCGTGAAGGACGCAGGGATCGACGCGCTCGGCGCAGCTGAGGGTGATTGGGCACATGGCCGGCGACCGACCGGAGTAGCGTCGGCGCTCTCATGCGGCGCCTGATCGTGATGCTTCCCCTGGTGTTGGTCGGCTGTGAGTGGATCGCCGACCCCCAAACGTTTACCCGCGAAGAAGTGCCCCGCTTCAAGGCAAAGGTGGAGCACCCCGCCCCGCCCGAGAACCCCACGGAGCTCAAGGTGATGGCGTGGAACGTGAAGTATGGCGCCTGCCGCGTCGACTTCTGGTTCGACTTCTGGGGCGACCGCGTGCAGCTCTCGACCACCGAGGTCGGTGACTGCCTGACGAAGATCGCCGCGCTCATTCGTGAATACGACCCCGACATCTTGATGGCCGAGGAGATCGAGACCGGCAGCAAACGCAGCGCCTACGTCGACATGGTGCAGTTCGTGCTCGACAACACCAACCTGCGCTACGCGATGTACGACGAGACGTGGGACGCGCGGTACGTGCCTTCGGAGGGCCTGGGCCGCATCAACCTCGGCAACGCCATCTTCTCGCGCTACCCGATCACGAAGGCTGAACGCATTCGTCAAGACGATCGCACCGACCAGGATCTCGTGACGAAGACCTTCTATTTGAAGCGCTCCTTCGGCCGCGCGGAGATCGATCTCGGCAACCGCACCGTCGCCGCCTACGTCGCGCACACCGAGGCGTACGACAACGACGGCACCAAGCAGAAGCACATCAAGCAGATCTACGACGAGCTGAAGGCCCAGACGGTCCCCTGGGTCGCGGGCGGGGACTGGAACGAGCTGCCCCCGCTGTGCGACGAGACCGCGGCCGCCGGCACGCCCGAGAGCTGTGAGGGCAAGCTGCGGCTCAAGGGGTTTCTTGATGAGCGCGCGAGCAGCAAGGGCACCGAATACGAGCAGCCTCCGTACACGCCGTCGGTGATGAAGCCCTACTTCGACGACTTCACGCCCTCGATTCCGCGCTCGAGTTACGGTCCGACCGAGTTGAGCCAGCGCCCGCTCTTCACCCACAGCGTGCTCGGTCCCGACGGGCTCAACACCGAGATGGCGTGCACCACCGACGCAGAGTGCCCACCCCAGGCGACGTGCGACACCACGAAGAACCTCTGCGACGTGTGTACCGGCGGTGCGTGCGCGGGGGGCATTCCAGGCTGGTGGAACCGCACGCTCGACTACCTCTTCGTTCGCCAGGGCGAGACGTGGACGGCCACCGACGTGCTCCAGGAACCGGGGCGCCTCGGCATCACCGGAGATCCCTCGCGGCTCTCCGATCACGCGCCCGTCGTCGGGACCTGGGGGCTGCCGTGAAGAAGTCGTTCGCGCTCGCCATCTTGCTCGCCTCGTCGCTCGCCTTCGCGACGCCACGCCCCGCGTGGGACACCGCCGACACCGGCAAGAAGGGCTCGTATTCCGTCGGGGTCTTCAACCCGCTACGGCTGGCCTTCACCGATCGCCTCGAGCTTCAGGCGCACCCGCTGTTCTTCTTCGTCGCTCCGCACCTCGACGCGCGCTTCGGCATCTTGAAGGGCGAAGTGAGTGAAGAGGGCGTGCCCAGCGGCGTGCGGCTCACCGCTGAAGCGGGCGTCTTGATGCCGACGCTGGCGATGCGGTTGATGAAGGGCTTCTTCTTCCCCTCGTGGGCGACGAGCACCAACGACGTCGGCTTCATGCTGATTCCCCGGGTGGGGCTGGTGGTGTCGGGCAATGTGCTGACCCACGACGTGGCGACCTTCCGCATCGAGGGGCGCATGCGCATCCCCATCGGGCCCAACTCGGCGACGCCGCTCAACTCGTTCCTCGCGCCGCTGGAGATCGTCTTCGCTGCGCCGCTGACGGGCTTTCTCGGTCGCGCGGGCGCTTCGTACGATCACGCGTTTGGCGACATTCTGCGGCTGCGGCTCGAGCTCAACGCGTACCTCACCGGTCAGCAGGGCAACTTGAGCGTCAGCGGCATCAACCAGGGCCTCGTGGCGCCGATCAACCCCTTCATCTTCACCACGCACCTGAACCTCGACATCGCGGTCTTCAAGCAGAGCCGCATCGCGCTGGGCGTGTTGTGGGCCAACTACGATCAAGGCGCGACCGAAGTGCGCACCGGCAGCGATGGCTTCAGCGAGCGGGTGCGCGTGCGCAGCAACAACTTCCTCCCCACCGTCGACTTCATCTGGTCGGGCTTCTGAACCGAGGCGTCATGATCTCACGTCGTGAATTGTTGCTTGCGGGGAGCACCCTCGGGCTCGCCCCCGCCCTGTCCCATGCGCGCGGCCTCGTGGCCGACGCGACGTACCTTTCGGTGGTGAACGCCGCGCTCGAGGAATCGAAGCGGCTCGGCGCGAGCTACGCCGACGTGCGCATTCACCGTCGCCGCGACGAGAACGTGATGACGCGCGACGATCACGTCGAGAGCGTCGGCGACTCGGAGCGCTTCGGCGTCGGTCTGCGCGTGCTCGTCAATGGCGCGTGGGGCTTCGCCTCGACCCCGAACGTGGACGTGCGCGAGATGAGGACGCTCGCCCAGAGCGCCACCTCGCTCGCAAAGGCGAACGCGGTGGTGAGCACGAAGAAGGTCGAGCTCGCGCCCAACCCAGCCCACGTCGACGTGTGGCAGACACCGCTCGAGAAAGACCCCTTCAAGATTCCCGTCGCGGACAAGGCCGAGCTCTTGCTCGCAGTCAGTGAGCGGCTGCGCAAGGTGAAGGGCGTCAGCTTCACCCGAGGGTGGATCAGCACGCGCCTCGAATGGAAGTTGTTCGCCTCGACCGACGGAGCGCTCATCGAGCAGAGCCAGACGCGCATCGGCCCCGGCTACGAAGCCACGGCGATTCACCCCACCACCGGTGACTTTCAGGCGCGCGACTGGGAAGGCGCCGTTCAGGGTGGCTGGGAATATCTCGAGCAGAGCGGCTTCCTCGACGCTGCCACGCGCATTGGGGAAGAGACGGTCGAGAAGGTGAACGCTCCGGCGGTGAAGGCCGGCACGCGCGACCTGATCCTCGACCCGACCAACCTGTGGCTCACCATTCACGAGTCGGTCGGGCACCCCACCGAGCTCGATCGCGCGCTGGGCTACGAGGCGAACTTCGCCGGCACCAGCTTCGCGACGCCCGACACGCTCGGCACCGTCTACGCGTCGCCCATCGTCACGCTGTTCGCCGACAAGACGACCCCCGGCGGGCTGGCGACCGTCGCGTACGACGACGACGGCGTGCGCACCCAGAAGTGGAACCTCGTCGAGAAGGGGAAGTTCGTTGGCTACCAGACCACCCGCGAGCAGGCCGGGTGGATTGGTGAGAGGGCCTCCCGCGGCTGCAGCTACGCGATGGATCACGCCTCGGTGCCCTTTCAGCGCATGCCCAACGTCTCGCTGCAGGCCGGCGAGAAGGACCTCTCGACCGAAGACCTCATCAAGGCGACCGACGACGGCATCTACATTCGCGGCACCGGGAGCTGGTCGATCGATCACCAGCGCTACAACTTCCAGTTCACTGGCCAGACGTTTCACGAGGTGAAGAAGGGGAAGATCGTCGGCCCGCTGAAGGACGTGGGCTACCAGTCGAACACCCCGACGTTCTGGAAGAGCTGCGATCTGCTCGGCGGCAAGTCGACCTGGCGCCTCGGCTCGGCCTTCGACGACGGCAAGGGCCAGCCCGGCCAGTCGAACCCCGTCAGCCACGGCTGCCCCTCGGCGCGCTTCAAGGGCGTGTCGATCCTCAACACCAAAGAGAAGAAGGAATGACCATGCCCACCGAGACTCCGATTCAGGCGGGCAAGCGGGTGTTGGCGCTGGTGAAGAAGCTCGAGCCGAAGGCCGCGGCGCTGGTGAGCGCAGTGCACAACCGCCGCGCGCACACCCGCTTCGCGCGCAACGAGATCACCACCTCCGGGGAAGGTGACGATTGGTCGTTGAGCGTCAACGTTCAGCTCGGGCTGCGCTCGGCGAGCGCGAGCACCAACCAGCTCGACACCGCGTCCCTCGAGGCGCTGGTGAAGCGCACGCTGGCCAACGCGAAGCTCTCTCCCGAGCTGCCCGAGACGATGCCCGTGCTCGGCGCGACGAAGGTGACGCCCAACGCGCTGCACGACCCGAAGATGGCGGGGCTCGACGCGAAGGCCCGCGCCGAGGGCATCGCCGCCGCGCTCGAGCCGTCACGCTCGGCAGACCTGCTGACCGCCGGGTACGTCGAGGTGCACGACGGCGTCATCGCGCGCGTGTCGAGCGCGGGGCTCGAGGTGAGCTCGGCGTACACCGACTCCTCATTCTCGGTGACCGCGCGCACCAAAGACGGCACCGGCTCGGGGTGGAACGAGCTGGGCACGCGCAAACGCGCCGAGCTCGACTTCGCGAAGGTCGGCCGCATCGCAGCGCAGAAGGCGATCGCCTCGGCGAAGCCCAAAGCCATCGAGCCAGGTCGCTACACCGTGGTGCTCGAGTCCGCCGCGACGGCCGAGCTGCTGCAGTACCTCGCCATGTCGCTCGATCGACGCAGCGTCGATGAGGGTCGTTCGGCCTTCGTGGGCAAGGTGGGCACGCGCATCATCAACGAGCGCTTCACCCTCAAGAGCGACCCGCGCACCACGCCGATGCTGCCCTTCGATGGCGAGGGCGCTGCGCTGGCGCCGCGCACGTGGATCGAGAAGGGCGTGCTGAAGGATCTCGCGGTCGGCCGGTACTGGGCGAAGAAGCAGGGCATCGCTTCGTCCGGCTCCTACGACGGGTTCGAGCTGGTCGGCGGCGACACGGCCCCTGAGGCGCTGGTGAAGGGCATCAAGCGCGGCGTGTTGATCACCCGGTTCTGGTACTCGAACTTCATCGACGCGAAGACGCTGAGCATCACGGCGCTCACGCGCGACGGCACGTTCTTGATCGAAGACGGCGTGGTGACGCAGCCCATCAAGAACTTCCGCATCAACCAGTCGGTGCTGGCGGCGCTCGACGCCGCCGACGCGGTAGGCAACGTGAGCGAGGTGACGGGCTCGTCGGTGTGGCGGGTGCCGTCGATTCGAACGAACGACTTCCTGCTGGCGAGCACCAGCGACGCGATCTGAACCCGCTCAGGGGTTGAGCACGCGCGCGTACACCTCGTAGTGGCCAGGGTGCCGCGTGTCGCCCCACGCCACGGCGAGCTTGCCGGCCGCGAAGTGCACCGAGGGTCGCCAGGCCGAGGCGCTGCCACAGGACGCGAGCTCGATCGGCGCTGCCGCCATGCCATTCGCGTCGAGGCGCGCGAGGGAGACGCGCGTGGGCTGCGCGCCCACCTGCTCGGTCCACACCAGGGCGAACTGAGCGCCCGTCCACGTGACGTCGGGCATCATGCCCATGCCGGTCGACTGCGAGATGTTGCGGGCCGGAACGACGACCGTGCCCTGCTGATCGATGACCGCGAAGAACACGTCGAGCCGGTGCTGCGCGTTGGGCTGCTGCCAGGTGAGGCCGTAGCGGTTCCCGGCGACCGCGAGACGTGGGTAGGACGCGTCGGTGGTTGCGATGACGATGGGCACGACCAGCGCGTTTCCCGCCGCGTCGAAGCGGGCGAAGCGCACGTTCGAGCCCGAGGTGGGGTTGAGCGGAGTGGTCTCGGTCCACACCATGGCCCAGGCGCTGCCGTCCCACGCGAGGTCGCCGTAGTCGACACCCTGCCCGCTCGGGGCGCCCGCCACCTGCACGTCTTGCCCTGCGCGGGTGCCCTGCGTCACGCGCGTCAGGGTCGGTGCCGCACCTGTGGTGATGCGGTTTCCCCAGAGCACGCCAAACGAGGCGCCAGCAGCCCCCGCTGCGATGGTGGCCGGCCAACCGAGGCCAGTGTCGACGGGAGTACCGAGCGTCGCACCCGAGTTGTCGAAGCGGCGCATGCGAATGCCGTTACCGGCGGTGAAGCCGCTCGAGGCCGCCATCGCCCACTCCCCGTTCCACGCCAGCCGCGGCGGGTGCGCTCCCTTGCCGTCGTTGGTCAAACGCACCGGGGCGCCGACGAGCTGCTGAGTGGTGCTGATGCGCGCGAAGGCGAAGTCGATGGTGCTGGTCGACGGATCGTATTCGAGCCAGGCGACCCCGAAGTTCGTGCCGTCGAAGGCGAGGTCGGGGGCGTTGGCGTCGATGACTCCGGTGCTGACGCGCAAATCGCCCTGGTTGCTGCACATCACGGGCGCGCATGACGCGGCGCCGCTGCAGTCGCTGTCGGCGCAGTCGACCCGCCCGTCGCAGTCGTCGTCACGGCCGTCGCCGCAGGAGAGCTCGGTGGCCGCGCTGGGCTGACAGACGCACTGCCCTGCGCTCGAGCACGTCGAGCCGGCGCCACAGGTGCCGCACGCGAGGCTGCCCCCACAGCCGTCACTCGCCGCGCCGCACGCCTGGCCCAGCTCGACGCACGTCTTCGGAACACACACGCCAGCGTCGACGATCGGAGTGCCCGCATCGACGACCGGAGAGCCTGCGTCGACGATGGGCGTCCCCGCATCGACCACGGGCGCAGAGCCCGCGTCGATGACCGGAGGAGCCCCCGCGTCGACCGGTGGAAGGCCCGCATCGATGACGACCACGCCGGAGTCGATGACGGGAGGCGCTTCACTCAGCTCGATGATGGTCTCTCCCCGGAGCGTAACGACCGCGGCGCTGTCACCCTCGCGCACGACGAGCCCGGCGTCATCGACGCCTGAGACCTGCGCACCGACGTACTCGAGGCCGATGACCCGCGACTCGCCAGCAGCGAGCGAGAGCTTCACGGGCGTGACCGACATCGTCAGCCGCTCGTCCCCCTCGATGCGCAGCGACAGCTCGAGCGTGCGGCGGCCCTCGTTGGTGAGGGTGACCTCGGCCAGGGAGGTGCGGCTCGGCAGCACCGCGCCGAAATCGACGGCCGCGGGCGAAATGCGCAGCCCGTCGGGCACGTTGACCAGCTTCGAGCCGCACTGACAGCCCGCAAGCACGAGAAACGACAGGGTTCCGAGGTGGAGGAGCCTCATGCTCCTCGGAGCCCACCTCCGCGGGGAAGTCGCACGAAAAGTGCGTCTCCCCGCGAGGCAACTGACTTACTTGTTCTGAGCAGCGAGCAGCGGCGCCAGCATGGCCGACGCGCCCGACTTCACGGGCAACAACGTCACCGGCGCGCCCGACTCGAGCAGGCGCTGGGTCTCGAGCAGCTCGAACATGGCTTCCATCACCTCGGGATCGGCGCTGATGGTCTGCAGCGCCTTGCCGACGATGAGGGGTCGCTGCGCAGCCGCGCGGGCGAACTCGGCGGCGGCCTTCGAGTCGGCCGACGACTTGATGATGTTCACCTGGTTGGTGCCGTCCTGGCTGATGGCCGAGGTCACCTGTCGCAGCCGGTTGACGACCTTCTCTTCGATCTGCCGAATCATCGCCACGTCGCGGAAGTGCACCTTGCGGATGTAGACGCTGCCGAGCTGGTAGCCCCATTCCGCCGAGCGCGGCGTCACCTCGTTGCGCACCGACTGGCTCATCACGTGGCGTGTCTCGAGCATGTCGCCCAGCTTCATGTTCGACAGCGTACGCACGGCGGCGTTCGACACGTTGGCGCGCATCGAGCCGCGCGGGTCGGCGTTCTTGAACAGGAAGTTCACCGGGTCGTTGACGTACATCTCGTACCAGATGCCGATGCCCATCGGAGCGCCTTCTTCCGAGTTGACCGGGTTGCTGCGCAGGTATTCCTGGTCGAGGCGCAGGTCGACGGTGTGCACCTTGCCGAAGAGCGGAATGAGCGCGGCCTTGATGCCGAGCTTCGCCCACAGGAAGTGCAGGCCCGGCTCGCTGATGGTGCCGAGCACTTCACCGAACAGCGTGAAGACCTTTGCGCGGCGCTCTTCGATGATCGTGTAAAGGCCGAACGAGCGCGCGAAGCCCATCGCAACGGGAACACCGATGAGGCACGCGAAGAAACCGATGACGGCGGTGATGAGGAAGTTCACGGCTTGGCCTCCACGTAGGCGCTGCGGGCTTTGCTGTAGAGCGAGAGCTTCACGTTGCGGACGTAGGCATTGATCACGCCGCCCCCGCCGTTGCGCTTCAACTCGACCAACTGATTCGCGAGCTGCAACAGCGGCTCGACCTCGGCCTGCGCGTTGAGCACCTGAATCTCGACGGCGCGGCGCGACTGCACGAGCTTCTGGTCAGCCGAGGCCTGCGCGAGCGAGATCTCGGCGCCGACCTGGTTGTGGGCCGTGTTGATGGCGGCGAGCGCGCTCTCGACTTCGGTCGGCGGGTCGATGCCGGTGATGAGCGACGCGTCGAGCGTGATGCCGTAGCGCGCGGTCGACGACATGCAGCCCTTGTCCATGTCTTCGTTGAGCAGGCGCAGGTTCTTGCGGAGGTCGTTGATCGACACGCCCGCCGCCGCCGAGAGGTCGTGCTGCGGGTTGACCGCGGCCGCAGCGGCTTCGGCCGTCTGGCCCTCGGGCGCTTCGAACGAGGCGATCTTCTGGCGCAGCACCGAGATGAAGTACCCGAGCACGTGCACCAGCGGCCGCTTCACGCCGAAGATGTACGCGTACAGGTTCTGATCGCTCACGCGGAAGCGGAGCTGGCCCGTCATGCCGATGTTGAGCTGGTCTTTGGTGACGGCGTCGAGCTCGGTGCCGCCGCGGTTGGCGTTCACGTCTTCGGGGTCGTACGCGAGGTTGACGGTCTCGGTCGCGACGCTGACCTTGTAGACGCGCTCCCACGGCCACTTGAAGTAGGGGCCACCAGGCTGAATCACCTCGACCTGCGGGTACTTGTAGCGCTCACGCTCGTCAGGCCGGAGGTACTCGGCCATCGGGTTGTCGAGCGTGGTGGTGGTCAGCCGAGATGCGCGGCCGAACGACGTCTTCACTGCCTTCTCGTTCTGATTGACGGTGAAGAAACCGAAGATGACGTAGCGAAGAATGAACCAGCCGAGCGCCCCGAACAGGAAGCCCGCGAATGAAAATTCCATGAAGTGATCCTCCCCTTTCGGAGGCGCACCTTACGTGAAATCGGCTTCGAGGGGCGCGTGATCGCTCGGCTGGGCCCCGGCGCGCGCTTCGCGATCGACCTCGATACCAGTGCAGCGCGACAAAAGGTCGTCACTCACGAGGATGTGGTCGATGCGCAGGCCCTGATTCTTCTTGAACGCACCCGCCCGGTAATCCCACCACGTGTAGTGGCCACCGTCGGCGTGTTTGGCGCGGAAGAGGTCGGTGAGCGCGTTGTGCTGCACGAGCGAGAAGAACGCCTCGCGCTCTTTCGGTGACGCGAGGGTCACGCCCGTCCACATTGCGGGGTTCCAGGTGTCGATTTCCGTCGGCGCGACGTTGAAGTCGCCGCACACCAGCTTCGGCCCCTTGATCACCGAGAGCCACCGCGAGAGCCGCGCGTACCACTCGAGCTTGTACGTGTACTGCGGCGCGCCGAGCGCCTGCCCATTGGGCGCGTAGAGACCGACGACGCGAATGCCGTGCACGGTGGCCGCGATGACGCGCGCTTCATCGTCGTCGTCGCCGAGGTTCTTCGTGACGTCGCTGACCGGCGTCTTCGAGACGATCGCCACGCCGTTGTACGTCTTCTGACCGAAGACGGCCGCCTGGTAGCCGAGCGCCTTCAGCTCTTCGTGCGGGAACTGCTCATCGACGCACTTGAGCTCCTGCAGGCAGAGCACGTCGGGCGAGCGGCGCTTCAAGTATTCGAGCAGCCGGTCGAGCCGGGCCCGAATGGAGTTCACGTTCCAGGTCGCGATCTTCACGCGGCTCGAATGCCACCGCCTCGCTGCAGCAACAAGGCCTCAGTGAGCAGCGCGCCGACGGGACCGCGGATCGAACGAGGCGTGCACCGCGTCGATGTCGGAGCGGATCTGCGTGTCGAGCGTGCGCAGCGCGTAGCCATCGAGGTTGAGCGCACGACAGCTCTCGTCGATTTCCCCGCGCAGCAGCTCGATGCGCCAGCGCTGGCGCTTCAGCTGCACCAGCGCGCTGCAGAGCCGAACGATGTGCACGTCGATGTACTCACCGTCGGTCGGCAGGTTGAGCTCGTGGTGGCGCACCGCGACGAGGGTGGAGAAACGAGGGAGGCTCCAATCGACGTGCACCTCGCCGCCGATCTCGACGTGGACGCGCTCGACGACGCGGTCGATCTGGTCACCTTCGAGCTCGAAGCAGTGCCCCGCGATCGAGAGCGCAGCGATCGACCGCAGCGCCACCGAGCGGCCGAGATCGTGGAGGATGCCCGCGAGGAACACGTGATCGCTGCGCGAGCGCTTGAGCCGCATCGAGAGCCACGCCGCTGAACGGGCGCTCGCCACCGACTCGGCGAAGACGTCGTTCCACCGCGTGCCGAACGCGGCGAACTCGTTGCGCACCTGCGGCTGGAAGAGCGAGCGCGCCGAGACCATGCCCGCGACGCGGCCGACTTCGGTGAGCCCGAGGCGCGACACCGCGTCACGCAGGGTCTGGATTTGCTGCACCCCGGCGTACGCAGGCGAGTTCGCAACCTTGAGGATGGCGGCCGAGAACGCAGGGTCCTGCGAGACGACGCGCGAGAGCTCGGCGAGCGAGAGATCGGGCTCGGCCACGAGGTTCAGCACCTGCAACGAGATGGCCGGCAGGGCCGAGGGCGCAGGGCGGTTCTTCTGAAAGTGCTCGAGCACCTTCGCCGCCAGCTCCTCTTCGCGGAGCAGCTGGTCCTGGGTCAGGACGTGGTGAACGGGTGCCGATTGACCCGTCAGCGCGAGGAGCTGCGCGAGGCCGGCGGGCTTGCTCAAGCCCCCGTCGATCACTCGGAGCCGGGGTGGATCGGTGCGGACTGGTTCAGAGATCGGTGGCGCAGCGGGGGTCTCCTCGCTCGCGCCGAACAGGTTTCGCAGCCACGCCCACATGGCACCCCTCCCATCTGGCGGGGGTCAATGCATCAGCTGGGCCGCGCCCTTCGGCAGAAAGAAGACCCCTTCATCTGCGAACACGAGGTTTTCATGGACTGCAAAGCCGCCCCCGAGGCTGGGCGTCAGCGGGAACGGGAGGCCGCCGTCACCCCGTCGACCCGCCTCCATCGGGCTGCGTGCGTTCCGGGCATCGCCACACGAGCCAGGTGTCGCCCTTCCCCAGCGGGAGCGGCGCAAGCGAGTCCCACGGCGCGTGGAACGAGCGACCACTCTTCGCGTCCACGAGCACCACGCGACGAACGAAGACATCGTCCGTACCGAGGGTGACGATGCGCGTTCCTCCATCCCATGGGGAGCGTGGCGGAGCCGACTCCTCATCGACGTGCGGCACCGGAAAGAGCCCCTCGAAGACCAGCCAGTCGCGCCACTCGAACGCTGCACCCGCTGGGACGGGCATCCAGCGGCCGGCGCGTCGGAGCATCGAGAGCCGGGCACCGCCCCACTCCGACCAGGCGCCGTACCCCACCAGCAGATCACCTCGCGAGCTCTGTTGCAGATCGGTGAACCGACCGGGCAACGGGAGCGGCTCGAGCACCAGTGGCTGAGCAGCCGCGCGCATCGAGAGGCAGATCACGGCAATGAGGAGATTCCTGTGTCCCACCAGCCGCATGGAGCGCTTCACCGCAAACGCCATGCCCAAACTCAGCCACCGGCCGACGTGTAGAAGCGAATGCTGCGCAGCCACACCGCGCGCGCGGCGGCGACGAAGAGCAGCGAGCCGAGCACGCTGAACGCCAGCGTCTGCCACTCGAGGCGATCGAGCAGCGCCTGCGCGGGGAAGGTGGTCATCACCGTCAACGGCACCACGAAGGTGAAGATGAACTTCATCGCCCCGCGGAACACCGACGAGGGCCAGCGCGCGGCGTCGAAGATCGACGTGAAGAGGTACGTGAGGTTGTCGACCTTCACCACGATGAACGCTGTGGACACGATGAGGATCCACAACGAGTAGAGCAGCATCGTCGCGATGACGAGCAGCGCGAGCGCGATGAACACCCCGCTCACCGGGGGCCCGTGGCCGATTTGATAGAACGCCACGCCGAACACCACGCCCGCATGCAGCAGGCCCGACACGCGCCAGAGCTGAAAACGCGCCGTCGACACGAGGAACTGCGAGTCGGCCGGCTTGAGCAGAATGAAATCGAGCGTGCCCTGCCGAATGTGATCGACGACCGCTGACAGGCCGGGGTTGATGGCGCCGTCGAGCACCGCCTGCAGCGTGGTGAAGCACGCGACGACCAGCAGGGTCTCGCCGAACGACCAGCCGGGAATGCCGGGGCGCGTGGAATCGGTGACGCCGCCGTACACCACGAACAACGGCATCGTCGCCGCGATGACCCAGAACAAGCCGAGCACGCCGTCGATGACGAAATCCCACCGGTACTGCGCGGCGAGGAGCGCACTCGTGCGGAACTGCACCATGAAGAGCCGGAGGTAGCGCATTCAGCCCCCGAAGCTCTGGAAGCGCTTCACGCCCCGGTTCCACAACACCAGCGCGAACGTCACGAGCCCGACCACCCACGTGAACTGGCGCGCGAGGAGCGGCAGCGCGGTCTCGACGGTGTGCTTGCCGGTCATCAACTCCACCGGCAGCGCGATGAGGTACTTGAACGGCAGGTAGTCGGTGATGGTGCGCAGCCATTCCGGGAAGAGCTCGAGCGGGAAGAGGTAGCCCGAGAAGACGAAGAACGAGGCGAGCCACACTTCCATCAGCTTGAGCGAGCTCTCCATGAAGAAGCTCATCGCGCCGACGGCGATGTTGACGAAGAAGTTGATCATCCACGCGCCGACCATCGCGACGAACCACAGCGCCCAGATCGCCGGGCCCTTCGCCAGATGATCGGCCTGCGTGACGAACATGATGAGCAGTACCGGCAGTGTGATCAGGGTGCGCATCGGCATGTAGGCGAGGTTCGACATCGCGTAGGTGATGACGGGGTGAATCGGCCGCAACAGGCGCATCGAGAGGTTGCCGCGCCGCACCTCGAAGTTGATCTCCCACGAGGCCCACGCGCTGATCAGCTGGCGCACGATGAAGACGCCGAGGAAGTACGAGATGAACGCCCCGCTCCCCCACTCACGACCGCCGGTGCCCTGCAGCGGGTTCACCGCGGCGACCGAGGTCCACAGCATCATCATGATGAGCGGCATGGTGGTGCTGAAGACCCACACGAACATCTCCGCGCGGTAGGCCACGGCCTCGGCGAAGCCCACCTTGAGCAACGTGGGGAAGGCGCGCACGGCGGCGCTCACGCTGCTCACGCGGCGGCTTCCTCTCGCTCGGCGCGGCTGCGCGAGAACAGCTCGCTCATCACCTCTTCGAGCGGCGGGTTCTCGACGTTGAGATCCTGCACCGGCAACGTCGCCAACGCCTTCGACACCACGGTGTTGATGGCGTCGTGCGGCACGCGGAGCACCGCCTCGTTCGACTCGTGCTTCACCACGTCACCCAGCGCGGCGACCTGTTCCTTCGAGACGGTGGCCGAGAAGCGCAAGGTGACCCGCTTCTCGGGGCGGACCTTCTGCACCAACTCGGTCAGCTTGCCGTCGAACGAGAGCACGCCCTTGTCGATGACGATGACCCGCGGGCAGAGCGCAGCCACGTCGTCCATGTAGTGCGAGGTGAGGATCAGCGTGGCGCCCGTCTCTTCGTTGTAGCGGCGAATGAAGTCACGCATCGCGGCCTGCATCGAGACGTCGAGGCCGATGGTCGGCTCGTCGAGGAAGAGCACCTTCGGGCCGTGAATGAGCGCGCCGACGAGCTCGCACTTCATGCGTTCCCCCAGCGAGAGCTGACGCGTCGGCTTGTTCACGAGATCGCCCAGCTCGAGCAGCTCGATGAGCTCCTTCACGCGGCGGGTAAAATCGACGCGCGGCACGTCGTAGATGGCGCGGTTGAGTTCGAAGGTCTCGGCAGGCGGCAGGTCCCACAACAACTGCTGCTTCTGGCCCATCACCAACATGATCTTCTTCAGGAACTCGGGCTCGCGCTTTTGCGGCAGGTGGCCGTCGACGATCACCTCTCCGCTCGTGGGGTGCAGGAGCCCGCTCGCCATCTTGAGCGTCGTGGTCTTGCCGGCGCCGTTGGGGCCGAGAAAGCCGACGCGTTCACCGGCCTTCAACTCGAAGTCGATGCCGTCGACCGCCTTCACCCACGTGTACTCACGCGAGAAGAGCGACTTGAGGGCGGCCTTCATGCCTGGAGGCCGCTTGTGCACGCGGTAGTGCTTCTTGAGCCCGCTGACGCGAATCATGCGCGGGCTTGTAACCGAGTTGACCCCGCGAGGCCGCGATCACGGGCAGCGTGGCTGCTCGATCGTCGCCGCGTCACGCGGTGGTTGGGAAAACAGCGAGCTGAGCGGGAGGCGGGGATCGAACCCGCGCGTGTCAGGGTGGAAGCCTGATGCCTTTCCTCTTGGCGACACCCGCATGTTGAGGACCGGAGGGAATCGAACCCTCAACCTCGCGCGTAAGAGGCGCCTGCTCTGCCAGTTGAGCTACGGACCTGAACCGAAACGACTCCGTGGAGACGGCACACCTCCCGACGCCCTGACATCGTTGCGTGGCCATTCATTCCCTGAGAGAGAAGCGCGTATGGGCGACCCGACGCGGGATCTCGAGCAGTGGATTCCCCGGCTGATCCAGATCTGGCGCAAACACCGCAAGGGTGGCGGCGGCAAGCCGCAGCAGCGCAGCGGTGGTCATCGCGGCGCCCGGCACGAGCGCTTCGACGACGAGCTGCCTCAAGACACGCTGACCCCGCACGAGATCCGCGAGGTCGGTGCGGGCGTGAAGCAGTTGTCGATGGGCCTCACCCGAGATCGGCAGCTCGCCGGCGCGCGGTACATGGACGATCCGAAGCTGCTTGGCGCGTATCTCCTCTTCTACTGGCCGGTCAGCTACGCGCAGGGCCGCTCGACGCTCTCGGAGCTCGTCTCGCGGCCGAAGGAGGTCCTCGACCTCGGATCAGGGCCTGGCCCGCTCGCGTTCGCAGCGCTCGACGCGGGGGCTGGCACCGTCGTCGCGGCCGATCGCAGCAAGCCCGCCCTCGAGCTCGCGCGCGCGTTGGCGACCGAAGCGGGTGAAGGCATCGGCGTGCGCGAATGGAGCCCCGAGCGACCGCTGCCCGACGGGAAGTTCGACCTCATCACCATGGGCCACGTGGTGAACGAGCTGTTCAATGGGCAGATCGCCCCGCGTGCGGCGCTGCTGGAGAAGATCCTCGAGCGCGTGAACCCCAACGGCTCGCTGGTGGTGATCGAGCCTGCGCTGCGCGACACCTCCCGAGCGCTGCTGCAGGTGCGCGACCTGCTCGTCGATCGCGGCTACGCCATTCGCGCGCCGTGTCTGTTTCGCGGCGCCTGCCCTGCCCTCGTGAAGGAGAGCGACTGGTGCCACGCCGAGCGCAGCTGGCGCATGCCCAAGCTCGTCGAAGAGCTCGCGCGCTCGGCCGGACTGCACAAGGAATCGCTCAAGATGAGCTACCTCGTCATCGCCCCGAAGGGTGAGAGCTGGGCGAAGCCACCGGAAGGCTCGGTGTTCCGCATCGTGAGCGAGGCGCTCGCCGGCAAGGGCCGTCAGCGCTTCATGGGGTGCGGCCCCGAAGGCCGCGTCGGGCTCGCGATGCAGGACAAGCACGAGAACGAGAAAAACCGGCTCTTCTTCAAGGTGAGCCGGGGCGACGTGATTCGCATCAGCAACACCGAAGATCGCGGCGACGGGCGCGCGCTCAACGAGACGAGCACCGTGGAGATCATCGCCAACGCCGGCAAACCGGTGCTCCCGGGCTGATGGGGGCGCCTGAGCCGTCGACTTCTCGCCCTGATCTCACTCGCCGAGGGCCGCGTGGGCCTCCGGTGCGAAGTGACCGCGCGGGTATTCCTCGAGGTACTTGCGGTACTCGCTCATCGCCTGACGAGGGCGCATCTGCACGTCGAAGCAACGAGCGCGCAGCACGCGGGCCTGCTCGGTACGCGCGGTGTGCTGTGCGTCCTGCGCGATCTCTTCGAGGCCGAGAAGGAAGCGGTCGCAGGTGCCCGCCGTGACGCTCTCTTCCGCGCGCGACATGAAGATGGCCTCGAGATCTTTCGCGGGCGACTTCTTCGTGGTGGTGACGACCGGAGCAGGAGCCGGCGCAGGCGATTCTGTCTCCTGAAGACGCGCAGCCGGGGCGGGCGCAGGGGCCGCAGGCAACGCGTTCCACTCGTTCGCATCAGCCGCAGGAGGAGGACTCCACTCCGAGGGTTGCGAAGCAGGGGTCGGCTCGCGGCGCGGCGGCACGCCCCGAATCACTTCACCACCGCCCAGCGACGGCCAGATGTCTGCCGGGGCTTCGACCACCACGTCGGGCTTCTTCTCGACGACGACCACGGTCGCTGGCTCGGGGGCCTTCTCTGCGGTGGCCGGCGCGACGTCGACGGGCTGCAGCGTCACCGGTGCCTGAACCTGGCGCGCGCGTGCCTCGGCTGCAGACAACCGGGGCAGGCTGCGCGGTGTGCCCTGCGCGGAGATCATCGGAGGCGCGCTCGGCGCACCACCCACCGCCGCCACCATTGCCTTGTTCTCGACCGCGGTGACCGCGTCGTCAGCGGCGACGACCTCGCTCAGCTGCTTCTCCATCGCCGCAGTCACCTTCAATTGCTTCGTCTTCAGCGTGTGCGTGTCGAAGCGCAGCCGCTGACCGGGCTCGACGAACGCGGCCTCGCCATTGGGCAGCTCGACGCGGACGCGCCCTTCACTGACCGACACCTCGACCACGTCGGCGTCGTTCGCCACGCCAAATACGGTGCCCACCACCTGCACCAGCAACCCGCCGGTGTGCACCACGAAGCCCTTGCGGAGCTGGTGCGACGCACGCACCGCCAGCGACCCACGCTCGAGCGTCAGCGCGACGTCATCGGCCTCGGTGCGCGTCAACGCGAGCTGCGAGCCGGCGCCCACGCGGAGGTGGCTTTGGTCGGGCAGGTGCACGAACGCGCGACCCACCATCGACGTGCGGATGACGTCGCCCCCGTGCAGCTCGGTGCCGTCGACGATTGAGCCCTTCTCGCCACCGACGCGCGACAACCCTTCGGCGCGCTCGACACGAGCCCACGATGAGGTCGGCACAGTGCCGTCGATTTCCGGCAAGGGGAGCGGCTCGGGCTTCGGCCACGCCACGAACGTCACGGCCGCAGCGACGGCGAGCAGCGCGCCACCACCCCACCCCAGCCGTCGGTACAGCGGCCCGCGAGCCTGCGCGGTGAGGCGCTTCTCGACCATCGCGCCGACCCGCTCGTCGATTCGAGTCCACCCGACCGAGGGCCCCGCTTCCCGGGCCAGCGCGAGCGCCTGCTTCGCGACCTGAATCGCCGCGAGCTGCTCGCTGCACTCCGGGCACACCTCGAGGTGCGCCTCGATGAAGCGGTGCTCTCCGAGCTCGAGTTCCTTGTTCGCGAAAGACCACAGCTGCATGTCGTGGCGGGTCATCGCGCCACCTCCTTCAACGTGGGCTGCGTCTTCGTGATCTCGCGCAGGGCTTCGGTGAACTCGAGCCGCGCGTGGTGCAGCCGCGAGCGCACCGTGTTGTACGAGGCGCCGATCGTCTGCGCGATCTCCTCAGGGCCCATGCCGCAGAGCTCGTGGTACACGAATACGATCCGCTTCTTCGCGGTGAGCTTCGAGAGCGCCTGGTGCACGAGCCGTGAGGCCTGCGCTGCCTGGGCTGCACGCTCGGGGTCGACGCCAGAGTCGACGACACCTTCAGGCAGGTCGGCCGTCGGGTCTTCCTTCCTGCGGCGCCACCAGCGAAGGTTCATCAACGCCACGTTCGCGCACACCCGGTAGAGGAACGTGCGGAACTGCGAGTCGCCACGGAAGCTCGGCACCGCCTTCAAGAGCTTCAAGTACGTCTCCTGAATGAGGTCTTCGAGATCCGGTCGGTGGCCGACGAGGTGAAAGAGCGTGCGCGCCACGTCGTCGCGGGTGAGGCGGTACAGCTCCTCGAAGGCCAGCGCGTCGTCTTTCTTGATGCGGTCTACCAGCCTCAGCAGCCGGGCTTCGGTCTGACCGGTGGGAGGGGGCGTCGGGACCAATCTCGGCAGCGGGAGGGCTTCAGCCGTCATGACCCATTCGTTGCCGGACGCCCCTCGGGTGATCACGCTTGAGAAATCGAACTTTCAGCAGCGCGGATGATCACTTTTTGAAGAGTCGGCATCGAAGAGAAGTGACGCGGCGATGTGGAGAGCGCCGCCTCCTCCCTGGAAAGAACACATGACCGTGAATGTCCTTCGACGCTTTGCGTTGCTCGTCCCCGTTTTGGCCATCAGTGGCTGCACCCTCATCAACACCGACGGCGAATTCGGTGACTGCACCTTTGGCTGCCCGGGTGAGAGTTGTTCCCGCGACGCCGAGTGCCATTCAAGCTGCAGCTGTCAAAGCGGAACGTGCCAGCGCCGCCCGACCGCGAGCGCGTGCACCACGAACACCGAGTGTGGCAGCGGCAACTTCTGCCTGACGGGCACTTGCCGTCCCATTCCTCCGGGGTCGAAGAACTGCTCCAGCTCGGCCCAGTGCGGCATGGACACGTGCATCAACGGCTTCTGCGTGCGCCCCTGCGCTCAGGATCGCGACTGCAGCAGCGGTCAGACCTGCCAGGCCGGCTTCTGCGGCCTTGCGCCCGCGTCCGTCGACGCAGGCACGGGTGGCGGCAACGGCACGACGGGCGGCGGCAACGGCTCCACCGGTGGTGGCAGCGCGACCGGCGGCGGCAGCGGCTCGACGGGCGGCGGCAGCGCGACCGGCGGTGGCAACGGCTCGACGGGCGGCGGCAGCGCGACGGGTGGCGGCACGGCGACCGGCGGTGGCGGCGGCACGAGCTCGTGCACCTACAACGCCGACTGCGGCCAGGGTGCCTGGTGCGTGAACAGCACCTGCTTCTTCGGGTGCTCGGCTGACAGCGACTGCCAGAGCGGCGACTCGTGCCAGGGCGGCCTCTGCAAGACGCGCCCGGCGGGCACCTGCAGCAGCAGCGCGCACTGCTCGACGGGTCAGGACTGCGTCGACGGCAACTGCCGCGACCGCTGCACCGCGACCGCGGCCTGCACCCAGGGCCTCCAGTGCCGCATCGGCTACTGCCTGCCGACGACCTCGGTGGTCTGCACCACGAACTGCGACTGCCCGACCTCGCAGCGCTGCGTCGCCGGCACCTGCACGCCCTGACGAAGTCTCGAAGAGCGTGAAGTGACGAGGCGCCTCTCCCGTGCGGAGGGGCGCCTTTCGTCTGTTCAGCGTGCGCGTTCGATGGTGCGCAGCCGGGCACGAAGCGACTTCACGGTCGCCTCGTCAGCGCGCGGTTCGAGCCCACGCCTCACGTGAGCGACGCGGTCGGCGCGCGTGAACGGCAGGCGTGCCGACCCTCAACTGACGGAGTAGAACGCCGGGGTCTCTCACTCAGGAGTTCGCCGTGGATCTCGCCCGCCTGCAGCAGTTCGTCGCCTCGAAGTGGGACGAGGACATCGTTCCCCGTCTCGTCGAGTACATCCGCATCCCCAACAAGTCGCCGATGTTCGACGCCGAGTGGGCGAAGCACGGCCACATGGAAGCGGCGACGCAGCTGCTCGCGGGTTGGGCGAAGAAGCAGCCCATCAAGGGCCTCACCGTCGAGATCGTGCGCCTCGAGGGCCGCACGCCACTCATCTACATGGAGATCCCCGGCAGCAACGGCGCGACTTCCGACGTCGACACCGTGCTGCTGTACGGCCACCTCGACAAGCAGCCCGAGATGACCGGCTGGGACGCGGGCCTCGGCCCATGGGAGCCCGTGCTCAAGGGCGACAAGCTCTTCGGCCGCGGCGGCGCCGACGACGGCTATTCGATCTTCGGTTCGCTCACCTCGCTGCTCGCGCTGCAGGAACAGGGCATTCCGCACTGCCGCGCGGTGGTGCTCATCGAGGCGTGTGAAGAGTCGGGCAGCTTCGATCTGCCCGCCTACGTCGAGCACCTCGCGCCCCGCATCGGCCAGCCGTCGCTGGTGGTGTGCCTCGACTCGGGCTGCGGCAACTACGATCAGCTCTGGTGCACCACGTCGCTGCGCGGGCTGGCGGGCGGCAACCTGCGCGTCGACGTGCTCAAGGAAGGCGTCCATTCCGGTGATGCGTCGGGCATCGTCGCGTCGAGCTTCCGCGTGCTGCGGCAGGTGCTCTCGCGCGTCGAAGACCTCGAGACCGGCAGGGTGAAGGTCGACGCCCTGCACGCCGAGATCCCCGCCGAGCGGCTGCAGCAGGCGAAGAAGGCCGCGCAGGTGCTCGACAAGGCCGTGTACGACAAGTTCCCCTTCGTCGACGGGATGACACCCGCAGTGAGCGATCTCACCGAGCTCGTCCTCAACCGCACCTGGCGCCCTGCCCTGTCGGTCACCGGCGTCGATGGCATTCCCCCGCTGGGCAACGCGGGCAACGTGCTGCGGCCCTTCACTGCGGTGAAGCTGTCGATGCGCCTGCCGCCCACCACCGACGCGAAGAAGGCCGGCGAAGCGCTCAAGGCCGCGCTGATCGCCAACCCCCCCTATGGCGCGAAGGTGAGCTTCGAGCTCGAGAAGGCGTCGGGTGGCTGGAACGCGCCGGCGATGAGCGAGTGGTTGACGAAGGCCATCGACGACGCGTCGCAAACCGCGTTCGGCAAGCCGCCGATGTACATGGGCGAAGGCGGCACGATTCCGTTCATGGGCATGCTCGGTGAGAAGTTCCCGCGCGCGCAGTTCATGATCACCGGCGTGCTCGGGCCGCAGTCGAACGCGCACGGGCCCAACGAGTTCCTCCACATTCCGACCGGCAAGAGGGTCACCGCGGCCGTCGCAGCCGTGGTGGCGAAGCACTTCGAGGCGTCGAAGCAGGGCCTCACCGGGAGGAAGTGATTCCGAAAACTCGCGCACCGAATCGGCGCTGCTACCGTCTTCTGCAACAGGTTGGTTCACGCACGTAGCAGGGCTTCCCCACAGCGTCTTTGCAGACAGATCGGGCGCTCGTCGCTCGGCAGGGAGCGTCATGTTCGCTCGTCTCGTGCTGGTTCCGGTGCTGCTCACTGCCGCAGTTGCGCTCGCCATTCCGCGGCCCGCGTACTCGGTACGATGGGGCCGCGAGGCCGTCTCGTCAGACGAGGCACGCACGCTGATCGATCAAGTCGATCGCCGCCTGCGCACCTGTGACGACGCCCCGCCGCGTGCCCCGCTGGTGCTCGAGCCCCGCCTCGCCGTCTTTCCCCGCGCGCTCGAGTTGAAGGTGCTGGTGACGCGCAGCGGCGATCGCACCGTGCTCGGCAGCATCACCACGCGCGCCGCCGGTTCGAACCGCGACGCCCAGCTCCGTGCGCTCGTCGCGCAGGTGTGCCGCGAGGCCGGGCAGCTCTAGTTCAGACTCAATCGATGTCTGCGAGCTCGAAGCGCAGGCCGAGCGCCTTGCCAACCTTCGGATCAAGTTCATCCAGGGCCGTCACTTCGAGCACGAGGCCCTTCTTCGAGAGCAACAGAGAGAACCCGTTGAGGCCCTCTGCGTTGTCACCCGCACCAACGCTGAAGCTCAACAGCCCCTTGTAGGTCTTTCGCCTGCCGAACATGGCGATGGCCGCCTCGAGCTCGATGGCCTCGTCGATGAAGGCCATGACGTGGTGGCTGTCCGCCTCGGGGAACAGCTCAGCGTGGTCAAAGAGCGCTGCCGCCGTGCCGCGTGCGTGAATCGTGAGGTGATTGAGCCCGGCATGCTCACTCAGCCATCGCGTGAGGAATACCCGACCGCCCCGCGCTTTCGAGGTGGCCCATCGATGACCCTCGAGCTCGTTGCTCGCTGCGCGCCCCGCTGGCAGCTGTCGGAAGAGGTCCTCTTGATGCTGGTCGAGGAAACTCGTGATGCGCGCCTCATTCGCGCGAAAGGTCGGCTTCGAGGCCGCGCGCGAACGGTCGAGGCTCACTTCGAACCCCACACGTCCCGCGGCGAAGTCGAACCCCGTGCGGACGGCACGTTCGATCGGCGTCGAGATCGCGAGCCCAGGCGCCTTCCACGGCTCGACCGTCTTCTCGACGGTCCCGTAGCCCACGAAGAGGAGTTCGAGCCCCCTCGTTCCGCGCGCGTCCACCTTCTTCTGGAGCGCCGCCCAGTGTCTTCCCGGCGCGATCTTCAGCGGAACATCGAGAACGAACGCGGAGGCGTTCGTGCAGATCTCACGGAGCGGTTCGAGGTCGCCTACCGAGCGCGCCTGCGGAAGAAGATCGCCTGCGACGATGTCGTATTTCGCAGCGAGGCGGCGAAAGGCGTCGAGGACCGACTCAGACTTTCGGGTGGGTGTCGCGCGGTAGGCGAATTCCATGGGCGCTGATTCTAGAGTTCGCCCAGCACGAGCTGACAGTCGAGACCACCGTTCGACACCCGGTGCGTTTCCTGAATCTCGAGGCCGAGGTGCTCGACTCCCTCTTCGAGCAAGAGCGCGAAGTACCAGCCGGCGCACGACTTTCGCAGCGCGCCCCCGAACTTCCGGTACAGCGTGCCGAGTTCGTCGCGTTCACCCACGCGCTTGCCGTACGGCAGGTTGGCGATGACGAGGCCCCGCTCAGGCCGCACCGGCAACTTCGTTGCGTCGAGCCGCTCGAGCGTCAGCAACTCGAACACGCCCGCCCGCTTGGCGTTGCGCCGCGCGGTGCCGAGCGCTCCGGAGTTGAGGTCGCTCCCGAGGAGCACCGTCTTCGTCGGCGCCACGCTGCGGGGCAACGCCTTCCATGCGGCCTCGTCGTGCGAGGGGAAGTGTTCGAACGCGAAGCGCCGGTTGCGACCCGGAGCGAGCCCCGCAGCCCGCTCGGCGCCCTCGATGAGGATGGTGCCCGAGCCGCACATCACGTCCCACAGCACCTCGCCGGGCTGCCACTTCGCGAGCTGGAGCAGACCGGCGGCGAGCGTTTCCCGCAGCGGCGCACGGCCGACTTCCTGCCGGTAGCCGCGAAAGTGAAGCAGCTCACCTGAGGTGTCGACGCTCACCTGACAGCGACCGCGCTTGAGACCGCGCAGGTTGAGGTTCACCGCCGCGCCCGGCTTCGAGGGCAGCGCGACGCCCCACGTGCCTGGGTCTTCGCCGAACGCGTCGAGCTCGAACTCGCGCCCGTACGCCGAGAGATCGAGGGACTTGAGGGCCGAGACCGACGCCACCTCGGCGACGCGCAACAGCACGCGACTCGCGAGGCGCGACCAGAGGTTGATGCGCCAGAAGCTGCCGACGGGGCCGGCGAGCTCGACGCCTCCGTTGACGAGCTCGCCTGAGAAGCCGAGACCCGCGAGCTCTTCGCCGAGGGCGTGCTCGAGCCCCGGGGTGGCTCCAACGAAGAGGTGTTCCACGAAGTGTTACCCCTCTCCCCGACCCTCTCCCCCGCGAGGGGAGAGGGAGGAAAGAGAGCGAATGACCTTCGGCGTCACGCCAGTCGAGGCGAGCAACGCGTCGAGGCGCTGCTGGGCGATGCGGTTGGGCTGCCCCACGCGCCGCGCGAGGATGAGCTCGTTCTTGAGCGAGTGTTCCCACCCGGCGAGCTCGGTCACCGTCACCTGGTAGCCCGCAGCCTCCAACACCAGCGCGCGGATGACGTTGGTGAGGTGCGAGCCGAACTCGCGTCGATGCCACGGGTGCGAGAACAACGACTGCATCGCCGAGTCGACCTTCGGGCGCGCGTCTTTGAGCTGCTGCGCGACCTCGGCCTGGCAGCACGGCACCAGCGCGATGTGCTCGGCCTTGTGCGCGAGCGCGACCGAGATCGCGTCGTCGGTCGCGGTGTCACAGGCGTGCAGCGCGGTGAGCACGTGAATCTTCTCGGGGTAGCTCGCCTTCGAGATGTGCGCGGTGGCGAACTGCATGCGCCCGTAGCCCAGCGCGCCCGCCCGTTCCTTCGCCTTGTTCGTCAGCTCGTCGCGCGACTCGACGTTCACCAGCACGCCCGTCTCGCGCCCCTTGAGGAACAGCTCGTAGAGGATGAAGCCGAGGTACGCATTGCCGCTGCCGACGTCGACCAACACGGGTGCCTCGAAGCGACCGAGCGCGTCGTCGAGTGCGGGCGTGAGCAGCCCGACGAAGTGGTTGACCTGCTTGAGCTTGCGGCGCGCGTCGGCGTTGAGCTGACCGTCCCGGGTGACGAGGTGCAGCGTCTTGAGCAGCTCGATCGACTGATTCTCAAGCAGCTCGCGGCGGACCTGCTTCGCCTCGACCGCCTCGCGGGCTTTCATCAGTGAAACGCTTCAGGCGGCGACGACTTCGACGATCTCGGGGAACGCTTCCTTGAGGCGGGTCTCGATGCCCATGCGCAAGGTCGCGACCGACGACGGGCACCCGGCGCAGCTGCCCTGCATGTGCAGATACACGGTGCCGTTCTCGACGCGGTCGAGGGTGATGTCGCCACCATCCATCGCGACGGCGGGCCGAATCTCAGCGTCGAGGATCTCGCGAATGCGCTGTTCCATCGCGCCGCCCGTGAGGTTGGCCGACGCTGCCGTCCATGCGTCAAGCACCTCGGGCTTCACGACCACTTCGCCGTCGGTGAGGTGCTTCTCGAGCGTCAGCATCACGCCATCGTTGAGTTCGTCCCACTCGCCCTCATCGCCCTTGGTGACGGTCACGAAGTTGGTGCCCAGCATCACGCCCAGCACGCCCTTGATGTCGAACAGCTTGCTGGCCAGCGGCGACTTCTCGACGGCGACGTCGCGGCTCGCGAAGTTCATCGCGCCGCGCGGCAAGAGGGCCGTGTCGACCACGTACTTGAGGGTGCTGGGGTTGGGGGTCCACTCGAGCTGAATGTTGACGGACATGTGTGCGCTCCTTGGGTGCTGCACTAACGGGCCTGCGCCCGGCATTCAAGGTCACCCGAGCGCTTCGGACTCGGAGGTGAACTCGCCCAGGTCGAGTTCCATCTCAATGGGCAGGGCCGCCTCGACTTCCAGCTCGATCGAGATGGCGTCGAGATCGTCGACCGAGGGCTCTGACGGCAGCATCTTTTCGACGGGTTTGGCGACCTTCGCGATGCCCGAGCTGCGGCCCGGGAGAGGCAGCATCAGGTTCGCGTCGCGGAGGTGCTGCACCAGTTGCCGCGCGAGCAGATCGACCATCTGAAAGGCGAAGCGGTGACCCGACGCGAAGAGCTGATCGAAGTCGCGATCGGTCATCTTGAAGAGCAAGGCCGGGCCGGTCGCGACGCAGCTGGCCGAACGAACGCCCGCGTCGATGCAGGCCACCACGCCGAACATGCTGCCCGCGGGCAGGTTCGCGAGCGTCTTGCCGTTGCGGCCCACCGAGACCTCACCCTCGACGATGAAGTACGCGCCATCGGCCTTCTCACCCTCGGCGAAGATGGGCGTCATGTCGTCGAGACGAATGACCTCGAGCTTTTGAGCGAGCGCGAACTTCACGATCGCCGGCAAGCCGCGGAACGGCGGGTACTGATCGAGCACCGCGGTCTCGGGGTGCGGCCCGGGCGGCAGCGGCGGCGTGCGGATGTCGCTCTGCCCCGACGCCACGATGCGCTCGTTCGTCTGGCGGAGCCGCGCGCAGAGATCGAGACAGATCTTCCGCAGCACCTTGAACGCCACGGGCGTGAAGTTCGCGCGCATGGCGTGAAACTCGTTGGCGTCGATCTGATGCGCCGGGCCCCCCTGCGTGACGATGGCGGTACCACTGCGAGGCCCATCATCGACCAGCGCCATCTCGCCAAGCACGTCGCCCTTCCTGGCGTACGCCACCACCACGGGCTTCTTCTGCCCGGCGGTGGTGGCAACGGACACTTCGGTGCCTTCACTCAGCACCCACATGGCCTTGCCGGGGTCACCTTCACCAAAGAGCACGTCGCCGCCGATCAGCTCGACGGGGCGAAACAGGCGGAGCACCTCGTTCAAGTCGTTGTCATCGACGAGCGAGAACAACGGAATGCTGCGGATGAACTGGGCGAGTGCCGGGTTGGGCGAACTCATTTGAAGCGTTTTCTAGCACGGCTGCAGGGCTACACTCGCAGGACTCCATGACTTTCCGACTGCTCGCGGTGCTTGCGGTGTTCTCGTCGGTCTCTTTCGCGCAGCGAATCACCATCACCAACTTCGCGGGCCCTGGCGCCGCCGCGGTGCGTAACCAGCTGGTCAGCGCGGTCTGCGACGCGGCCGACTGCGTGACTTCGACGAAGACCACCACCGGCAACAAGCCCGACTGGAAGAAGGCGCGCAAGGAGTCGGTGCTGTTCTTCGTGAACGGCACGGTCCTCAAGAAGGGCAAGGCGCTCTCGGTCGAGCTGCAGGTCCTCAACACGGCGGGAGCCCCGAAGGCACGCAAGGCGTTCGCGCTCGACAAGGGCGGAACGCTGGCCCCGAAGACGCTGCAGTCCGCGATGGACATGCTCACCGCGGCGTTCGCGGGGGGCGCCGCAGGGAAGGCCGAGCCGGAACCAGAACCCGAGGTCACCCCGCCGGCGAAGACCCCGACCTCGGGCGCCACCAAACAGACCCCACCGCCGTCGAACCCGCCACCCCAGAACAAGCGCGACCGCCCGGCAGACCCCATCGAGCCTGAGCCCGCGCCGCCGGTCAGCTCGAAGAAGCACAAGCACAAGTTCCTCGTGGTCGACGCGGGGGCCGACGTGGTGGTGCGCACCTTCGCGTACCAGCAGGTCGCCACGCCCAACCTGCGCCGCTACACGTTGCCGCCCACGGGCCAGCCGTCGATCGGTCTGCAGTTCTACCCGCTGGCGCTGGGGCGCGACCCCGGGCTCATCGGGGGCCTGGGCGTCGACGTGAACTTCGCGTTCGCGACGTGGATCCAGTCGCGCCTCATCAGCGCGGGAGACCCCTACCCCACCAGCACCACGCGCTTCGACGCCGGCCTGCGCTTCGACATCGTACCGAGCGCGAGCTTTCCCCTCACCATCACGCCGTGGGTCGGAGTGCGGCACCACACCTTCACCGTCGGCGAGGCGAACGGCACGCGGCTCGATGGCCTGCCGGGCATCGCCTACTTCGGCCTGCGTGCGGGCCTGATGCTCGACGTGCCGATCATCCCCGATCGGCTGTCGCTGTTCGGCCGCTTCCTCGTGCTGCCGATGTTCAGCTCGGGCGAGATCATCTCGAGCGCGTTCTTCCCCAACGGGTCGACGTTCGGCTTCGAGGCGAACGGTGGCGTCGGCGTGTGGATTCTTCCGATGCTCCAGGTGCGCGCGTCGTTCGAGTTCATCAACTACGGGCTCACCTTCCGCACCAACACCGGCGACACCTACGTCGCGGCCGGCGCGACCGACACGTGGATCGGTGGCAACGCGTCAGTGCGTCTCGCGTTCTGATCCTGCTCACCCCCAGCTGATGAGCGCAGCCGGCGCGGGTGCCTTTTCTTCTTCAGCCGACGACGCGGTTTCGACCGCTCTTCTTGGCCTTGTAGAGGTTGGCGTCGGCGACCTTGATGAACTGGAGCGGCTCGGTCATGTCGCCCACGAGATCAGACACGCCCACCGACAAGGTCACCTTGATGTCCTTGCCTTCGAAGGTGAAGCGGTGGTCTTCGATCATGCGGCGGATCTTCTCGGCCAGCTTGCGGGTGTTCTCGCCGCCTGACTCGGGCATCACGTAGGCGAACTCTTCACCGCCGTAGCGGGCGAAGCACTCTTCCTTGCGCACGCGGGGCCTGATCACCGCCGCGAGCTCGCGCAGCACGTAGTCACCCGCGAGGTGACCGTTGGTGTCGTTGATC
>JBILUC010000069.1:0-30580 GCA_044371205.1 Archangium sp. | reverse complement strand
GCAGCTCGAGCCGCACCGTGTTGAGCGTGACGGCGACCACGAACCCTTCGAGCGCCGCTTCGTGGCGGATGGTGGGGATTCGCTCGAGCAGCCTCGTGAAGGTCTCCTGCACCAGTTCCTCCACCGCGACGTCGGGCCCGATTGTACGCAGCACCAGCCGGTGAATGCGCTGGCCGAAGCGGTGCCAGAGCGCGGTCGGCGCATCGCGGCGGCCCTCGCGAAGCGCCTGCACCAACCCAGTCTCGTCTCGCTGAATGACCCGCAGCACCATGTTCGACCAGAAGTGTGTCACGAAAGTGGGAAGCGGCTCACGGCCTGCAACTTCGGCTACCACCACTCGCCATGCGTCTTCTCCGGGTGGTCGTCGGAGTGGCACGCACGACGTGGACGCTCCTCTTCGGCTTCTCAAAACGCTACCGGCTGAGAACGAGCAGAACGGCTCAGTCTCTGGTGAGCCACGCGAGCGAGGCACCGCTGGTGGCCAGCACCCGCTCAATCAAACCACCCGCGCGGTCGTCGTCGAGGTGCTCGGTGAAGGACTCGGGGCGCACTCCGAACTGATCCGGCAGCACCTGTCCATCGGCGAGCCACCCCGAGGCCTCGGGGCTCAGCGTCACGCACACGACCTCGGCCACTCCAGAAAACGAAGGCCAGACGTCTCGCGCGATCATCCTCACCGCAGGGTGCGCCCCGCTGCGTAGCAGCTCCAACACCCGAGCCGCGGGGAGCACCGCGGGGTCGCCATCGATCATCACCCGCGCTCTGGTCGATTTCCCCTCATCGAGGTCGTCATCAAGCCCCACGAGACGACGAGCCGGCCGCTCGCCTGCTGAGCATGCAGTTTGTGTAGTCCCTGTCGCACGCGAGGACAAGGAGAAGGAGAAGCTTCACCGGTGGGCGTGGACAGCGATCTTCCGCCTCGCGCAGAGAAAAATGGCCATTGGCGTCGTCACGTCCACAGGGGGTCGCGGCCCTCGAGGAGGGGGGTGACCACCTTCATGCCCGTGGCGTTGAAGCTCACGCCATCGGGGCTGCCTACGATGTACTCGCCCGCGGTGCACAGGAGCTCGTCGCGCGCCGCGAGCTGATGGGGCTTGAACGTGTCTTTCACCAGCGTGAGCGCGCCGTTCGCGAAGCGAAAGAGCCCCTCGTCTTCGATGCCCACGTACACCGAGGGCTCGAAGCAGGCCGGTGGCTGTCCTGACTCAGACAACGACGGCGTCTCGGACGACAAGGACGGCTGCCCCCTCAAGCCCGGCAAGCCCGACAACGGTGGCTGCCCGCTCTACGCCCAGGTGGTGGTGACCGGGTCGAAGATCGAGATCAAACAAAAGCTCTACTTCGCGTACGCGTTGACCTCGCTGTTGCCCAAGTCGTTCCCGGTGCTGACCGAAGTGGCCGAAGCGCTCGAAGACCATTCGACGTTGTGCGTGCGCGTGGAAGGACACACCGATTCCAAAGGCGTCCCGGCCGCCAACAAGAAGCTCTCGAAGGGCCGCGCCGACTCGGTGCGCGACTATCTGGTCAGCAAGGGCACCTCCCCGAAGCGCCTCGCCGCGGTTGGCTACGGCGACACGCTCCCTCGCGACAGCAACGCCACCGCCGACGGGCGAGACAACAACCGCCGCGTCGAGTTCGTCATCGTTCCCTGCACTGAAACGGAGAATGCCCCATGAAACGAATTCTGCTCTGCGGCTTCGGCCTCCTCGGCCTGTTGGGCTGTGAAGAGTCAGTCATCGCCTTCCCGAAAGATGCGGGGGGCCTGATGTGCGGCACCGGCACCACCCAGTGTGGCGAGCGCTGCGTGAGCGTGAAGGAAGACTCGTCGAACTGCGGCTCGTGCGGCAACGCGTGCAGCGCGTCGATGGCGTGCGCAGGGGCAGCGTGTTTCGCGACCGACTGCACCGACACCGACTGCAGCAGCAGCCAGGTCTGTGTGAGCGAGCGGTGCCGTCAGCGTGACTGCGTCGGCGTCACCTGCCCCACGGACCAGGCCTGCTACCAGGGCGCCTGTCGCAGCCGCGCCTGCAATGGGACCACGTGCCCGGGAGAGCAGGTGTGCGTGAACGGCTCCTGCCTCGACCCCGACTGTGCGGGCATCACCTGCTCCAACGGTCGTGTGTGTGAAGGCGGCGTGTGCATTCTCCGCACCTGCACGGAAGGCACGGCGTGCCAACCGGCCGGCAACGATTGCCACCTCGGCATCACCTCGTGTGATGGGGGAACCCCGGTGTGCATCGACTCGAACGTCAACGCGCCCAACGGCTCGGTGTGCGGCGATGGCGGGGTGTGCGCGGCAGGTGCGTGCGGCGCTCCCTGTTCCGCTGGAGCGGCCTGCGCCGTGTTCGGCGAGCCCTGTCGCGATGGCGTGGTGCAGTGTCTCGCGTCGGGTCAGGCCAGCTGCGTTCAGCAGAGCATCAAGCCGGCGGGGACCCTCTGTCCGGGCGGGGTGTGCGACGCGACGGGGAACTGTCTGGCGTGCACCGCTGGCACGGTGTGCAACCCCTCTGAGTGCACGGCGGGGCTCACCATGTGCGGCAGCGGCGGCGCCCAGTGCACCAGCATCTCCATGGTGCCCGCGGGAACTGCGTGTGACGGCGGCGTGTGTGTCGGGTTGACCTGCGTCGCGTGTTCCACCGGGAGCCTGTGCACCGACAACCCTTCCGCCTGCCGCCGGGGAACGGAACAGTGCAGCGCGTCGGGCCGA
The DNA here is from genome assembly GCA_044371205.1 of Archangium sp. GTDB lineage: Bacteria > Myxococcota > Myxococcia > Myxococcales > Myxococcaceae > Archangium_A. Next base: position 27,873 of record JBILUC010000069.1, on the reverse strand, counting down.
GCCTGTGTCGACGCGATGCCGAAGGACGCGGGGACGGCCTGCATCGCGAGCGGTGGTGGCAACGGCGTCTGCAACGGTGGGAGCTGCCTGCCCTGCACCCAGGGCGCCTCGTGCACCACCAACCCCAACCGCTGCCGAGCGGGTGTCACCGAGTGCAGCTCGGGCGCGCCGGTGTGCGTCGACGGTCCCACGGAATCGGCTGGCACCAGCTGCACGCTCGTCGGTGGTGGGTCGGGCGTGTGCGACGGCTCCGGCGTCTGCATCGCCTGCGTGGCGAACTCGGCCTGCGGGACGAACCCCAACCCCTGCGCCGCTGGAACGCTCAATTGTATGTCCGGCACGCCGACGTGCGTCGACGGCATGTCGAGAACGGTGGGCACCTCGTGCACCACGATGAGCATCGACGCCGGGGTGTGCAACAGCATGGCGACCTGCGTGGCCTGCACTTCCGGCGCGACGTGCACCACCAACCCGGACTCGTGCTTCGAGGGCGTCGTCTCGTGCGCCACGGGGGCGAGTGTCTGTGTCAACGGTGCACCGAAGGGCCCGGGGACCGGTTGCACGCTGTCGATGGGGGGCGCGGGGGTCTGCAACGGCAGCGGCAGCTGCGTGGCGTGCGTCGCCGGGAGCTCGTGCTCCACGAATCCCAACGTCTGTAGCCAGGGAACGCTCGACTGCTCGAGCGGCACGCCGACGTGCGTGAATGGCGCGGCCCGGAGCGCCGGGTCGGCGTGCATGACCATGAGCGTGGCCACCGGGGTCTGCAACGGCAGCGGTACCTGCAATGCGTGTGTCGCCGCTTCGTCATGCACCACCAACCCCAACCCGTGTGTGACCGGCACGACCCAATGCGACACCGGCACCGCGGTCTGCGCCAACACCATGACCAATCAGCCGACCGGCACGTCGTGCGGAGGGAACAACGTCTGCGTCTCGGGAACGTGTCGCGCCTGCACGCAACATTCGGACTGTGGAACGCGTCGCAACTGCATGGCGGGCGTGTGTGAAGCGCCGAGGAGCACCTGCGGCTCGCTCAAGGCCGCGCACCCCTCAGCGGCTGACGGCGAGTACTTCATCGGAGGGTCGGGCCTGCTCACCTATTGCGACATGCAGCTCCCCGCTCCGCTGTGCGTTGAAGGCACCTACGCGAGCCACACGGGGAGAATGCGCGACGGCAGTGCGCTCCCCTACGTCATGATGTCGCGCCTGTTGAGCACTGGCGTGTGTGAGCTCTACGCGCTGCGCCACAGTGGGAATGGGTACCCACTCGACAGCACCAACGGCGACACCTGCACCCAGATGGGCTTCCGCAACCTCGTGGGTTCAGACGGCTGTCAGTTCGGTTACGGCAACCCAGGGCAGGACTGTGGCTACCCCGCGGCGCAACCCGCGACCACCAACGCTTACCGCTACGGCGTCCGATGCTCGGGCTGCACGCTGAACAACGGTACGTACGCGAGCTACGTGCTCCAGGGGTTGATGGCCACCGCGGGGGTCATGACCACCTTCGATGGCTCAGCCACCATGCGGTGCAGGACGCGCTGAGTGAAAGCCGGCGTGGCGGCCAAGGCCCCGGGCCCACGCTGCGCTCGCTGAGAAGAACAGCCCACGAAACCGGGAGGCGTGGCGAGCGCACCCCTTCAACCGTAGACGGGCCCGCGCCCCTTGAGTGATCGGGCGTGGTCCGCAGATGTCTGCGTGCTGTTGTTGGTATTCGTTGAGCCATGCGGCACCTCGTTCGTCGCAACCTGAAGGCCGGGTACTTCTCGTCCCCCCATCTGCGCGGACAATACTCCGACGTGCCCGCGCGCCGCTCAGCCCCAGCTTCCGTCCGGCCCGCGACGCTGGCCGTGCTCGCCATCATCGCACTCAGCGCGACCGCGCACGCCGACCGCATGCGGACGACAGCGGACGCGGGAACGCCTGCCTCACCGCCGAGCGCGACTCCCGCGCTCGACGCGTCCGTCGCACTGCCTGTGCAGAGCGCGAGCGCCACAGCCCCCGTAACCTCTGCATCAAGGGCTGGCGCACTCAACGTAGTCGTCGCCGCATGAGGCGACCCGTTCGACCCCACCATCAGCGCGCTGAGCTTCGAGAACCAGCGCACACCCAGAACCGTCCACACAACTTTCGAAGACCCAGCCCAGCCTGCCATCGAGGGTGATGAACCAGACAAACCCGTAGCCTTGCTCCCACCGAAGCTGCCCGCCTGCGAAGAGGAGCCTCCCCAGAGCGGCAGGAAGGGCGGACGGCCACCGTGCCGGGGCTGGCGTGAGCTCCTCGAATGGGCCCACAGCCCTGGAGTCGTAACTCTCAAGCAACCGTCGGATCATCTGCCGGTCTGGGGTCCCTCCGTCGGGCGAGGCCTCGAGGTGTGTCTTGAAGTAGGGGTCACGTTCGAGCACTGCGGCCAAAGCGTCAGGGTCGCGTGGGGCCTGCTGCGAACGTGGTGATACGAGTTTGAAGCGACCGATGCTGCTCTCGAACGCCACAGCCGGTTGATCTACGGTGGTCCAGCCGCTTCCCCGCGGAGGTTTTGGAGCACGGCCATTCACTCGGTAGATCGCAGTCGTTCTCTCGAGAAAGTTCGACTCGCTCGACTCGCACGGACCGGGCCCATCGACTCGTTCTCTGAATGTGCCAGTTCGAACCGTTGAGTTCAAAACAAAGACGAGCTACCTGGGTGGCACCTTCCTGGGTGGGTAGAAGTCTCCGAGAAACACCGTGGCGCGGTTGGCGGAGATCCGTGCGCTGAAGCACTCTGCCGGCGAGACTCCACCATCGAACTGCGCCAGCAACGCGACCAGCATCAACGTGCCCATCGACTCACCAAACCAGCTTCGTTAGTTGGACGCGGGGCCTCGTTGATCAGCTCTCGCTGATCAACTCAGGCGGTCGGCAGCAGCGTCGCCCAGCGCCGCAAGTTGAATGCGGCACCGACAAGAAACGCCACGTGCTCGGGCCCTCGAGGTCGAGTTCGCCTTGCCGAAGGCCGCGCCCACCAACGCCAGCGCGTCGGTCTCGATCAACCCCAACTCCCCCGGCATTCGGCTGCAGTGGTCGAACGCGGTGCCGGTGAAGGCCTTCAGCACCGTCGAGCAGGAAGACACCGCTGGTGTGGTGACGCGCAGTGCGGTCGAGACGCAGGGCCTGTTCTGCCCGAGACCACCGACCTGCGGCGCTTTCGCGTGGCGACGTGCAACACGCGGCTGCTCGCCGCCGTCAGCGTGGGTCGAGTTCCGCCGCCCGACGATGAGCCTGCCGCCCCCGTGTGTGCAGCCCCAGCAGTCGCGCCTTGATGGGTGCCGCTGAGGGCCGTGCCCGCCGCATTGGCCCTGAGCGGTCGCTTCGACGACGCGGTGGAGCCACACCCAACGTCACGAGCAACCCGCCCTGCAGTCAAGACCGAGCAACCGCTGTATCATCTCGCCATGTGGATGAAGTTCCCGCTAGCCCTCGTGATCGCCGTCTGCTCGTACCGCGTGGGCTGCGAAGTGTCGGGGCCCTTGCCACCACCCGCGTCGGGCCCGGGGCACTGTCCCATCGAAGCGTCGGGCGAGGCCCCTGACGGTGCAGCGGACGGTGGTCTGGACGGCACAGCGGGCGGTGGGACCGGTGGCGCCGCGGGCGGTGGCGCTGCGGGCGGTGGCGCTGCGGGCGGTGGCGCTGCGGGCGGTGGCGCCGCGGGCGGTGGCGCCGCGGGCGGTGGCGCCGCGGGCGGTGGCGCCGCGGGCGGTGGCGCCGCGGGCGGTGGCGCCGCGGGCGGTGGCGCCGCGGGCGGTGGCGCCGCGGGCGCCCCTTGCGCGGGGGCATTGGCCTGTCTCTCGGGCGTTTGTTCTCGAGGGGCCTGTGTGGCATCGACGTGCAGTGACGGAATCACCAACGGCGGCGAGACTGATCTCGATTGCGGCGGCCCCTGCGTCACGAAGTGCGAGGTGGCAGCCGCCTGCAGCGTCGCGGCCGATTGCGGGTCTGGTGTCTGTACGGCGGGAGTGTGCGAGCCGGCAACTGCGGGGCGCGTCTTCTACGTCAACGACAGCAGCACGGTGGGAGACCGCTTCACGACCGCCCCGGGAGACGATTCGAACGCGGGCACAGCGGCTGCCCCCTTCGCGACCCTGGCGAAGGCCTACGCAGTGGCTGGCGCCGGGAGCCTCATCTACGTCGACAGCGGGAGCTACAACCCCGTCAACTTGCTGAAGTCGCTTCGGCTCCTGGGGCCGAACTGGGACGTGTCGCCCGTCACGGGGACGCGCCGACCAGAGGCTCGCCTGACTCCAAATACAATGAATGGCATTCTCGGCTGCCCTCCGAGTGAGCCGATCAACTGCAATATCGAGCCACGCTGCGGCTTCGTCGTAGGAGGAGCGAGCGACGTCACGGTTCGGGGTTTCGAGATTACGACCAACAAGAGCTGCGAGTCCGCCGGCGCCATGATGGCTGGTACTTTCCAGGCCTTCGGGGGCGTAGGAGACAGAGTGGTGGTTCGAATGAACTACTTCCACGATCTCATCGGCTCGGCGCTCGCCTTTGCCACGTCACCCGCCAGTGGCTGGGTCATTGACAACAACAGAGTCGAGAACATCGATCTCAACACCGTCAGTCAGTATGGCTCACTGCATGGAGATGGAATTGAACTGGCGGTCAATCGAGTTGATGCCACCGATCTCCTGATTTCAAACAACCTCATTCGAAACACGGCTCGCTCTGGCATCGTCACCGGCAACCTCAGCGGGCTACGGGTCATCGAGAATCAGGTCTTCGACGCCGGCTGGAGCGGAATTCGCATCAACGCGGGCTGGAGTTCCACGGCCTGCGGGAGCGCCTACCGGATCACGAACAACACCGTCGTCCGGGCGAACACGACGGGCAGACCGGGCGAGGGCGGCATCAAGTTCCTGGCGGGTTCGACGCCCTGCTGGAATGACGCCGTCTTCTCAGGAAACGACGTTCGCTTCTCGTCTCCGGGCTTCACGGGTCCGCAAGGGGCGTTCGACTTCACTGGGAAGACGTTCTCGTTCGAGTGGAACCGAGTCACCGACTTCGGGGCCGTCGCCATCGAGCACCTGGGGCAGGGCGTGATGAATGCCCCCAACAATTGGTTCGGAGGTACCTGCACCTCGTCGCTCTTTGCGACCACGGACGGAGGGTCTGTCAGCTCCCAACCGTGTCTTCCTCAGTAGCGGTCGGAGCGTTTCCCTGAGTGTCGAACTGACCAGCCTCGAGTCGTAGTGAGTGGGCGAGCGTTGGGCGGAGGTCCCTGCACGAGCCACGTCACGTCTCAGGCGGCAAAACGTCGCCTTGCGTGACGGGCGCCTCGCAGCAGCATCAGGGCACCTGGGCCTCATCTTCAGCGTCTGCACCGCCATCGGGGTCTGGGTTCGACCCGGAGGTTCCCGCGTCGGGCTCGAGGGTGATGGGGTACCGGATGATGACGATGCCCGAGCCGCCAACCCCGCCCACAAAGCCGTTCTGTCCCATTCCACACCCATCGCCGCCGTTCCCAGTCCCTTGAGCGCCGTCGGCTCCGTTGCCGGGCTGACTGCGTGTGCCGCCCCGGCCGCCCACCGCATACGTCACCGGTACGCCCGTGATGGTCGACGTCAGGCCAGCGCCTCCTGGCACGCGCGCGTCGGCTTGCCCGTTGCTCCCGACCGAGCTGGCTCCGCCTCCTCCACCTTCGGAGCTCCGGTCGCTGATGTCACGACCTTCACCGCCAGCGAAGCCTTGCTCAGGCGTTCCGAGCGCGCCCAGCGAGCCCTCGGAGTGGTGCCCTCCGCCTCCCGAGCCACCCGACGATGGAGGACCGCAGGTCGTGCCACCGCCGTAACCTCCTCCAATCGCTGTCACGAGGCCGTCGATTGATGAGTCACTGCCGTTGCGGCACCCCGAGCCCCCGATTCCGACGGCAATGACGTACGCACCCGCGTCGAGCGTGATGATGCCCGTCTGCACACCGCCTGCCCCACCGCCGGCCGTCTCCCATGCACCCAGGCTCCCGCTTCCACCACCTGCGACGACCAGGTACTCGATGGTGCCGCCATGGGTGACCGCGAGGCTTCCTGGGCTGTTGAACACATGCATGACGTACGCGCCGCCTCTATCGACGAACGTGGTCATCAGCCCGCCCTTCGCCGCGACCTCAGCCAGCGCGACGCTTCCGCAGCAGATTGTCGCGAATAAGACGTACCGGGACACTAGGTTGGCGGTTGTAACAGACTGCCTCACCAGGCGCGGCTGGGCGGGTCTGAAGACCATCCCGTCGTGCGCGTCACCGGCAGCGTTGCCGCGCTCGGCGAGGAACTCGGCGAGCTCAAAGACGTGGTGCTCAAGACGGCCGAGAACGGTGAAGGCTTTTCTCGACGCGCTCGAGCACCCGCTCAGTGAGTTAGCATCGCCGTATGCTCACAGCACTGCTGGTCGTCCTCTCTGCTGCGCCCGTCGAGGTGTTGGTCGTGCTCCCGGCCAGCGCTCGCCCCGCGGCGCTGAAGGTTGCACCGGAGGGGCGAACCTTCGTCGACGGCTCGGCGCTCTACGAGCACCTCCTCGCGCCGACGGGCATGTTCGGCTTTCAGGACTTCGAGGCGTTCACGGAGGCGCCCGTCGCTGGGTGGCCCGTCGCGCTGAAGGACGTGTGGACGGGCGGGCTGGCGTACTGCCTCGACGTCTCCGGCCCTCCGCCGTGGCGACAGACATTGCCGGGGGGCCGCTGTTGCGGTCGTCGACTCGGCTTCTACTTGTGGGACCGGTATCTGACTTCGCTGCCGGCCACCGACGTGTTCATCCTTCAGACCTCGGTGACCAAAAGCGATGGCGTGGTGGTGCGTGGCACCCGCTCGACGCCTGAAGGGGTTGACCAACTGGTCGTCTCGCAGAGCGGACCGGTGGGTACGGAAGACAGGGTCGTCGGCAAGGTGTTCGCGAAGCTGCTCGCCAACGACGGCTCACGCGAAACTCGCACGGTCGTCAACCGGCTGTTCGTCGCGGAGCCAGGAGACCCCTGGAGGCAGCAGTCGCCGCCGGTGCCCCTCGAACTCAAGCAGCGCTGCGACCGGTTGCCCGCTGGCCTCAAGTTCAAGGCGCCGTCACCCACGTCGCAGGCCTTGCAGGAACGGTGGGCTGCCGCCGCGAAGGGCGCGGGCCCCGAGCTCGAATGTTCTCTGCAGTTCTCGTCGCACGAAGAGCTGCCTGACGAAGCCATGCTGATGCCGCTGACCGTCGTCACGTCGGTGCTTCGCTGCGGCGAAGTCACCGTGTCGCATGAGTTGGCGAGGTCGAGCCTCGTCAAAGCCCCGATCGACGCCGTAACCGGCGGGTTGGCCCAGTCACTCGCTGCGCGCCTCTGCCGCTGACGACGCCCGCGAGGCCGGTGTACAAGGCCCGCCATGTCTCTGCGCGCGTTCATCATCGCCTTCGTGGTCTCGACGTGGTTCGGCTGTCAGTGCGGCCCTTCGAACTCCGACCCCTGCGCCACGGTGAAGTGCAGTGCCGGCCTCGTTTGTGAGCCCTCGACCGGGAAGTGCGCCGTGCCTGCCAGCGGCGGGGGAGGCGGGACCGGCGGGGGCACGACGGGTGGCGGCTCGTCGAATGGCGGTGGCTCGACCGGGGGCGGAGCGCAGGTCGGCACCTGCAGCCCCGCATGCAGCGGCACCACGCCCGTGTGCGACCCGGCGACCGACACGTGCAAGATCTGCACGGACTCACTGGGCTGCAGCGGCGCCACGCCGATCTGCCAGACGCTGAGCAACGGCGGCCTCGGCAAGTGTGTGGCCTGCACGGTCGAGCGCGGGTGCGTCGAGGGCAGCGCGACCCCCGCATGCGACCCGACCATCTTCCCCAACGGCGCGTGCGTGGCGTGCGTGCAGGGCAGTGACTGCCCCGTGCCCGGGAGCGCCTGCGATCTCAACACCAACAGCTGCATCCCCGGCGGCACGGGTGGTGGCTCTGGCGGCGGCGGTGGTGGTGGGCTGCCGGTGTTCGACGATGCGGGCATGACCGCGCGCTGCCTGCCCTTCGACGCCGGCATGATGACCTGCACCAACGAATGCCCGAAGGGCTACGAGTGCGTGAGCGGGCTCTGCAGGCTGCGCGGCTCGACGGGCCCGGTTCAGGTGACGCTGCGCTTCGACCAGCCCGAAGATCTCGATCTGCACGTCGTCGAGCCGCTGGCCGACGCGGGCACGTGTGAGATCTATTACGCGCAGCCGGGCGTGAACCCCACCGCGCCTCCGCCGCCGTTCCCGATTCCCTTCCCGATCCCCAACTGCGGCGCGAAGGGGTGGCTCGACGTCGATTCCAACGCGGCGTGCCGCATCGACAACATCAACGTCGAGAACGTCATCTACTCGCCGGGCACGATCGCGCCACGCGGTACGTACATTGTGCGCGTCGTCTACTACCAGGGCTGCTCCGCCACGAGGACCATCCCCTACGAGGTCGAGGTGCGCGCGAACGGCCAGACGCGTTGGTACTGCGGCAGCTTTCAGCCGGGCCAGTCGACGGGCGGCAACCAGGGCGCTGGCGTGACCATCACCTCGTTCACCATTCCCTGACCGCAAGGGCCTCTCCAACTTCGTCATTCCACCCCTGTGCGCGACGGTGGAAGTGCCAGCCTCACGGAACATGCAATGGAGTCGCCTGATGGTGCGCCAGCGCGGTAGGCTTTCTCATGCGCGGCCACCTTCATGCTCTGGCCCTTCTGTTCGTGCTCACCTCGTGCGCGCGGAACCTCGGCGCCGTCATTCATTCCGACGACTTCGCTGACGAGCGCATCGTCGGCCTCTTCCCCTGCGAAGTCGGGGGCCGCGGCGTGCTCGACCTCGACCCGTCGAAACCCGTCACCGTGCTGGTGCACGGCTGCAACTCGTCGGGCGCGCGCTTCAAGACGCTCGCCTCGGTGTTCGAAGCGAACGGGCAGCAGACCATCTGTTTCAACTACAACGACCGCGACTTCCTCAACACCTCGGCCAGCCAGTTCGCCGCCGCGCTCAGCTCGCTGCAGCGCCGCCTCGAGCCACGGGAAATCACCGTGCTCGGCCACAGCCAGGGAGGCCTCGTCGCGCGCCGCGCGCTGCAAGCCGACCTCCCGCGCCCGTTGAAGACGCGCGATGGCTTCAGCTACCGGCTGGTCACCATCTCCTCACCCTTCGCGGGCATCGCCTCGTCGGCCGACTGCGGGAAGACGTGGCTGCACGTGCTCAGCTTCTCGATAACGGTGCTGGTGTGCATGGCCATCACCGGCAACAAGTGGCCGGAGATTCCACCGGGCTCTGAGTTCATGACCAACCCGGCGCCGCCGGTGTCGACCCGCCACCTGCAAATCGTCACCGACGAGCGCGCGACCTGTCGCCAGCGGCGCCGCGATGGCACCTGCGAGGTTGACGACTTCGTCTTCGGGCTCGACGAACAGAAGAGCCCGCTCGTCAGCAGCGACCCGCGCGTCACCGTGATGGAGCTGCGTCAGGGGCACGCCGCGGTGGTCGGAGAGGACGGCGTTGCACCGCTGGCGTTGATTGAAGCGCTGCAGCAACAGCACGTGCTGTCCGCGACCCCGGCCGAGCGGCAGACGCTCTTCGCGGGGCTGCTGGCGCGCCTCTACCCGCGCTGAACAGAGCGATTGCAGCTCGAGGTTGACGCGCACCCGGTCGCCCCTCTGCGTCGCGCTGACCGAAGCGAGGAGGTCACTGAAGTGGTGTTCGCTGCGCCGCTGGCTCAACAACGCCGTCGTCGTCTCACCACGCTCGGTGAGCAAGGCGGCGAGGTCGTTCTTGAGGGTGGTCTTCTGCGCTTCGCTCAGCCCCTGAAACAGGTGCCGCCCGAGCCCGTGGGCGATGATCTCGTCATTCACCGCAGTGAAGCCGGCGGGGCCAGGTCAGCAGAATGAGCTCGGTCTCATCGGGCACCCCGCTGTCGGGATGCCGCGCGCGACCGAATGGGTGGTTGTTGTCGGCGACGATGGCGATGCGCCGGTCGGGCAACACGCTCACGCCCTCGATGGTCCAGAAGGGAAAGGTGAAGGCGCCGCCGTCTGCGGTGACGAGCTTCATCAGGTCAGCGACCTCGTGCCGTTTCACGAGGCCTCCGGGCTGCGCGGGGAGCTGGAAGGCGACGAGCCGCTTGTACGCCTTCGGGTCTCCGTCGGTGTCATCCCGCTCGAGCGCGAGGCCAGACGTCGAGGAGACCATGACGAGGTCACCGACGGCGACGGCGCGCGGGTCGAGCGGGAAGCGGAAGGCCAGCCCCGTGAACTCGCGCCGGCTCAGATCGAACGCGAAGGCGTGCAGCACGCGCGTGTCGTCGAGCGGCTTCTCGAGCATCGCGTACAGGGTGGCGCCGTCGGGTGACGACGCGAGGTTCTCGAAACCGCTGCTGCGGTTCACGTTCGCGACGGCCGCGGGAGGCCCTCCTTCGAAGAGCGCGACGGTCGGCAGCGGCCCTGCGCCGAGGCTGGCGAAGTCGAAGCTCTGCAGGGTGGAACGCGCTTCCCACGGCGTGCCCTCCAGCGTCGCGAGCAGGTGCGCGCGCAGCGCCTCGACGTCACCGGGCACGAAGCGGCGGAGCGGCGTTCGGGTGTTGGCCGCCCCACGCCTCGAGGAAGTCGAGCAGCTCGCGCAGCGTGACCGGCGTGAACGGGCTGCTGCGCCGCGCCGCGACGAACGCCTTCGTGACCGGGCCCACCTCGCGACGCTGATCAGCAAAGCGCTGCGAGAGCAGGCCGTCGCAGCGCCACTGCTTCACCTCGGCCAGCCGCGCCGTGCGCAGCTCGAGACCGCCATCGCGTGGCCCGCTGCACTTCGGCGCGTCGAGGCGGGCGTCGTGCCAGACCAGCGCGCCTCCGTCGGCGATGAGGGAGAGGTCGAACTCGAGCGTGGGCGTGCCCAGCTCGAGGGCCCGCTCGAACGCCGGCAGCGTGCTCTCGGGGCGCAGGCCCCGCGCGCCACGGTGTCCCTGCACCTCGACGCCGGCGTCGAGCGCGAGAGCGAGGTCGGGGCGGTCGCTGATCAGCCCGTCTACGCCGAAGGCCACGAGCTCGCGCATGCGCTGGGGCTCGTTGACCGTCCACGGCACCACGCGAAAGCCCGCAGCGTGGAGTTGATCCACCAGCGGCTTCGAGGTGAGCAGAGAATGATCAGGGGAGACGATGGCGGTGCCAGTCGCAGCGCGCAGCCCGAACATCGAGCGCACCAGCCAGGTGAGCTCAGGCGCATCGACCGAGCGGAGCACGCCTCCGTCGCCCAGCGGCACGCGGAACGGCGCCTCGAGCAGCACGCCCTTCGCGTCGAAGTGCAGCAGCGAGGGCCCGAACTCTTCGCCCACCCAGAAGGTGCCGTCGGGCGCGCGGACGAGGGACTCGGGGTCAATCTCCGCGCCGGTGAGCGGCCGGCCCTGCGGGTTCTTCAGCTGAAAGCGAAGCGTGGGCTGCAGCGCGCCATCTCGGAGCGCGAGGGCATACACCGAGGGGTGAAAGTCATTGGAGTTGTCGAGCCTGCCAAAGCCATTGTCCGTCACGGTGAGCAGCCCACCGTCGGCGTCGAGCGTCAGGCCCGAGAAGCCCTGCACCGGCTGGCCGTCGGCGAACGGCGTGGGGCTGAGCACGAAGACCTCGACCGTCGGCTCGGCGCTGCGTGACTCGACAGGCCGCGCCACGTTCACGCAGGCCACGAAGCAGAGCGACACCAGCGCGAGGCGCGCACTCATTTCGGGTGCTGTGGTCACGCACGAGTCGTAGCCGATCTCTTTCGCGAGCGGACCACCGCCTCCGTCAGCGCCTGAACACGAACCAACCCCGGGTCGAAATAGAATCCTCACCCGGCTCCTGCCGGTGACGCCCTTCACTGCGGCTCGATGATGCGCGTCTCGCGCTCGATGATGCGCGCGGCGGCGGCGAGCGGGCCCGGCTTCTTGTCGTAGTCGATGCTCCGGTCGAAGTCGGACCGCCCGCCCGCAAGGTTCTCGAGAACGCGCGCGCGCTCTTCGAGTTTGCGCGCCACCAGCCGCTTGAAGTCGGCGGCGCTGTTCACGATGTGCGGCGTGAGCAGCACCACCAGGTTCACCTTGGTCTTCGTCTTCGTGGTGTTGCGAAAGAGCATGCCAAGCAACGGAATGTCGCCGAGCAGCGGGGTCTTGCTGACCTGCTCCAGCTCACGGTCCTGCATGATGCCGCCGAGCACCAGCGTCTCTTCGTTCTTCGCGACGACCGAGGTCTTCTGCGTGCGCGTGCTGGTGATGGGGCCCGCCGAGGTGGTCGAGCCCGCGAGCTCTTCGGCCGATTGGTTGATTTCCAAACGAATGTCATCGCCGTCACCGATGTGCGGCTTCACGGTGAGCTTCAACTCGACCTTCTCGCGACTGATGTTGCCGGTGAGCTGCGTCAGGTTCGCCGCCGACGTCGCGCCCGATTGCAGCAGCGTCGCGAGCTGACTCTGGTTGACGCCGAGGTTGAACGGCACGCGTTGGCCAACGGTGATTTCGGCTTCCTTGTTGTCGGCGGTGAGGATGTGCGGCATCGACATCACGTTGACGTCACTGGTGCCCTGCGACGCCTGCAGCGTGACGCCGAAGGTCGGTACGTTGATGCCGAGCACCTTCGCCACCTCGGTCAGCACCGAGCCCTGCAGGCCGAAGACGAGCCCGCCCGACGTGGCCAGCGACGTGAGCGAGAGCGAGCTCGGCGCGCCCTCAGGCTGACTGCCGAACACCGCGCCCACTTCGGCGTTCCCCACCGACCCGTGCACCGAAAGCCCGAACTTCGAGTCGCGCTGCAGGTTCACCTCGAGGATGACTGTCTCGATGAAGACCTGGCGCACGGGCTGGTCGAGCTCCTCGATGACGGTCGAGAGCGCGCGAAAGTCGTTGGCGTTGCTGACGATGAGCAGCGCGTTGAGCGCCTCGTTGATGGTGATGCGCACGTCGCCGCTGGTGGTGCCGGTGTTGGCGACGGGCAGACCGGGTACCGGAGGTCGCTTGCTCGAGCCACCGCTGGTCATCGCCTCGAGCGTGGCGGCGAGGTCTTTCGCGTCGGCATTCTTGAGGCGCACCACGCGGGCGCGCGCGTCACCGACGACCTCGATGTCGAGCTGGGCGATGAGCTGCTCTGCGCGCTCGACGAGCGGGGCGGGGCCACTGAGCAGAATGCGGTTGGTGCGCTCATCGGCGAGCGAGGTGAGCGCTTCACCCGGTTTGGGCGGCGTCTTCGCGGTGAGCGCGCGTGACACTTTGTCGAGCAGCTCTTCGGCGGCAGCGTGGCGCACGGTGACGATGCGGGTCAGCTCGTTCGGAGGCTTCGCGACGTCAACGAGCATGAGCACCTGCTCGATGCGCTGCTGGTTGGGCGCGAGGTCGGTGACGATGAGGAGGTCGGGCGGCGCGACGACGAGGTCTCCGCCCTGGCTCAAGAAGGCGCTCACCGCCGCGCGCACGGCCTCGGTGTCGACGTGCTGCAGGCGGTGAATACGGGTGAGCACGTCCACTCCTCCGGGGGTCGTGCCGTCGGCCGCAATGAGGGGAATGGGGAACTGCCGGGCGCTCTTCTTCTCGACGATGCGGGTGAAGCGGCCCTGCGGCACGGCGGCCAGCCCGTTGGCGTCGAGGGCGGCGAGGAAGGCTGCGTAGAATTGATCAGCGTCGAGCATCACCTTGCCGCTCTCGGGTCCGACGATGGAGATTTTACCCCTCACGCCCTCGGCGACGATGAACGAGCGACAGGTGGCGTCGCTGATGGTCTGCACGAGCTTCTCCAGCTCGACGTGCTCGAAGTAGACGGTGAAGCGCGCGGTCTTGCGGAGCTCGGCGCAGCCGGCGCGTGGTTCAGCTCGGGCGGTGAGCGAAAGAAGCAGGGCGACGAAGACGGCGGCGCAGAGTCGAGTCATCGCGTCGCGGTCATTGCGAAGGTGGTGCCACGGGTGCGTCGCGTGTGGTTGCGGGCTGATGTGCCGGCGCTGCGCTCGTGGGCGGCTGACAAAGTGACAGCGTCGAGGGGTCGGGGTTCGTCAGTCGCGACGCAGTGATGACTTTCGCCGCGTCAGAGCCACCCCGCGTGCTGTTTCTCCAGGGAAGGCGATGGGTCCGACAGATGTTCCCACTGCTCGTGTCGTGCGTGCCCCTCGGCCACGTTGCGAGAATCGTCAAACCTGAGCGCGCCCATCACGAAGCCTCGTGAAGTGGAACCCTGACGTCGTATCGAGAGGCTCGCGTGCGCTGGGCACTGCGCCGGACCGCGCCATCACTTCGACCTCAAGGCCTGCCGACGCCCGACCTCCCGCTGACGTCACGAGCAAGCCGCGAGTGACGCGTCGAGGTGACAGCGAGCGCACCGAGCCTTCGCGCCCGTCCCCCGGGATGCAGTACTTCACCTGCATGCGTCTCGCCCTCGTCGCGCTGATCAGCACCTCGCTCATCGCCTGCGGCCCGCCGATGGACGACCCCGACTGGCCCGAACCCGACGCAGGCGAAGACCTGTTCGTCTCCGAGCTCGACGCAGGGACCACCAACGCAGACGCGGGCGTGTCCATTCCCGACGCGGGTCTCGAGACCTCCGACGCAGGGACCACACCTGCCGACGCCGGAATCACCACGGCCGATGCTGGCCTCACGACACCTGACGCCGGAAGCACCACGCGAGACGCAGGCAGCACGCCGAGCCCCGACGCAGGAGCAACCCTGCGCATCGTCGTGCTCAGCGACTTGAACGGCAGCTACGGCGCGACCACCTACGACGCGAACGTGCACGCTGCCGTCAACGCCCTCAAGACCACGCTCCAGCCTGACCTCGTGTTGATCAGCGGAGACATGGTCGCTGGCCAGCAAGCAGGCCTCAACTACCCCGCGATGTGGGCCGGCTTTCACGCCGCGGTCACCACCCCGCTCACCACCGCAGGCATTCCCGTCGCGCCCGCACCCGGCAACCACGACGCGTCGGCGTACCCGGGCTACCAGGTCGAGCGCGACGAGTACCAACGCCAGTGGCAGCCCACGCGTCGCCCCGCCGTGCAGTTCATCGACGCGACGAACTTTCCCTTCCGCTACTCGTTCGTCTTCAAGGGCGCGTTCTTCATCGCCCTCGACGCGACCACCGTCGCTCCGCTTTCCGGAGCGCAGCGCGCGTGGGTCGAACAACAGCTCCTCCTCGCTGCGCCGTACCGGGTGCGCATCGTCTTCGGGCACGTGCCGCTGCTCCCCACCACCGTCGGCCGCGAGAGCGAGACGCTCAACGACGTCACCTTCGAGAACCTGCTGCGCACGCACGGAGCCGTCTTCATCGGCGGCCACCAGCACGGCTACTTCCCGGGCGCCATCAACGGCCTGCGCCACGTCGTCGCGCCCTGCGTCGGCGCCGGCCCGCGCCCGCTCATCGGCACGACCGGCGCCTCACCGCGCGGCTTCGTGGTCATCGACGTCGCCAACGACCGCATCACCTCGCTGCAGGCGCGCACCGGCAGCACCTTCACCTCGACCATCTCGCGTTCCAGCCTGCCCGCCTCGCTCACCTGGGGCGGCCGCTCGCTGCAGCGCGATGATCTCGCCGGCTTCTGATCAACTCACTGGCGCGAGCCGTCGGCGTTGTACTTCTCGTCCTTCACCACGGCGCCGTCTTCGCCCCACTCGATGCGTGAGCGCCGCGAGCCGCCGCTCCATTCCTCGGTGAACCAGGGAGCGCCGTTCTTCGCGAAGAATGCCCTCTGCGTACCGTCACGTCGCCCGGCCTTCCAGTTCGAGACCTCGACGAGCGTGCCCTTCTCGCTCCACTCGCGCGCGGGGCCGGCACGCACCTCGCGGTCGTACCCGACGCGCAGGGTCTCTTCGCCTTCCTGCGTGCCGTCGTCGTACCAGCGCGTGCGCAGCAGCACGTCACCGTCGCGCTTCTCGGCGAGCTTCTTCTTGCCGTTCATCCAGTACGCGGTGAAGGCCACCTTGCGCTCGGCCTGCCACGTCGTCTCTTCGCTCAGCTTGCCGTCTTCGAAGAAGCGCTTCTCGAGGCCCTGGCGTTTGCCCGCGACGAAGTTGAGCTCGCGCTGCAGCACGCCCGCCTTGAACTCGCGCTGCGGCCCGTCGCGCAGGTCGTCGACGAAGCGCTCGGAGAACGCGAGCTTGCCCTCGCGGTCGAACTGCTGGTGCTCACCGTTGCGCTTGCCGTCTTTCACCGCCGTCGTCTCGTACGGCTTCCCGTCGGGGAAGAAGCGCGTCACCACCTCAGGGCCGCTCTTGCCGGTGCAGAGGTTGGTGCCGGTGACGCGCGCTCCGTCCTGGTAGCAGGACTCGCTCTGCGGGCCGCCGTTCTCGTGGAAGTCCTTCATCAGGCCGTGCTGAACGTTCTTCTTCCACCACAGCTCGCGGCGCAGCTTGCCGTTGGGGTGCCACTCGCGCTCGACGCCGTCTTTCTCGCCGTGCACGTACGTCTCGAGCGAGTCGGGCGTGCCGTCTTCGCGAAAGCGCTCCTTCACGCCGTGCGGGCGACCTGACTCATCGAGGGCGCCGCGCTCGACCACCTTGCCGTTGGGCCAGTACGCGGTGAACGCGCCGCGCTGCTGGCCGGCGACGTAGAGCCGCTCCTCACGCAGCTTCCCTTCGCGGCCGTAGAGCTTGCAGCGGCCGTCCTTGAGGTCGGCTTTGTAGACGCACGCCTCGGTCAGCAAGCCATCGAGCCCGTATTCCTCACAGAGGCCGTCACGCTTTCCGTCGACGAACCGGTCGACGCTCGCCAGCACCCCGTTCTGCCGCCATGACTTCGCGAGCCCCACGCGCTTGCCGTGCGCGTAGACGCCCTCGTACTTCTTCGTGCCGTCGCCAAACGTGCAGATGATTTCGCCGTCGAGCTCGTTGTTCGCGTCGAGGCCTTTGTTGCAACCCGTGTCGTCGGTGACCCGATGAGGTGGGGCCGCGACGAGAACGAGCGAGAGGAGAAAGAGCACGTCGTGGATCTACTCACGACGTGCCCCGGTTCGTCACCCGTTTGGGCTCGAGGCGAAAACCTCACCACCCCATGTCGGCCTTCGTGGCCTCAGCCCCGGCGGAGGTGCTGACGGGCGCCTCGAGCGGCTTGTACCCCTCCTTGCGCGCGCGGACCTTGTACTTGCCGGGCTTGATGCTCTTGAAGCGGTAGTTGCCCTGCTCGGTCGAGCGCACCGTCTGCAGCACCTTGCCGTCGTCATCGACGAGGTCGACGAAGGTGTTGCTGCTGCCGATGCCCAGCTGGCCGAGCTTCAAGTTGCCCTCGACCTCGCCGAAGTTCTGCCGCTGCACCACCTCGCTGTCGTGCACGAAGACGGTGCTCTCGGTCTGCTTCACCGCGCCCTGCTCGTCTTTGAAGTTCACCTTCGCCAGGTAGCGCCCGCGCGGGAGCGGCTGCTTCTTCCCATCCATCCCATCCCACGCGTACTGCATGGCGCCGGGCTCGGCCTTGAGGCTGGTGCTGAACACCTTGCTCTTCGGCGTCTCCGCCTTCTCTTCGAGCGACCACACCTCGACCTCGACGCGGCCCTTCACCTTCGGGTCGGCGATGTTGCGCAGCGAGACGTTGGTCTTCTGCGCGCGCTCATCGAACGTCGCGCCCACCTCGGTGAGGAAGACGTCGCCCGCGAACACCTCGAAGCGGCGGCGGCTCTGCTTGTTCTTGCCGTTGATGGCCACGACGTCGACCACGTGCTTGCCGCTGGTGAGCTTCGCGGTGTCCCACGTGAAGCGCAGCTTCGGGCCGCACTCGGTCAACACCTTCGTGTCGTCGATGGACATCGAGAGCTCGACGATGCCGCCCGACTGGTTGTCGATGGCGTTGGCGTCGAGCACCAGCGCGCCGCTGACGTGTTGCCCGTCGGTGAGGCCGCTGACGGACACGGTGGCGACGTCGACGGTGACGAGGCCGAGCACCGCCCACATCGTCTCGCCCTTCTCGCTGCCGTTCTGGCCTGACTTCGCGGTGCGCCACGCGCCGTCGGCGCTCTGCTTCTTCAGGAGGTACGCGATGCCACGCTCCACCGCCGGGTCGCTGTCGCTGAAGCCGGCCATCTTGAGCGCGTACACGGCCTGCCCAGTGGCGAACGCATCGGAGGTCTTCCCATCGAGCGCCCAGCCGCCGTCCTCCTTGTTCTGCTGCGAGAGGAGGAGTTCCTGCAGCCGCTGCGAGGCAGCCTCACTGCGCGTCACGCCCGCTGACGCGAGGCCGAGCAGCGCGAACGAGAGGTCCTGCACGTAGGTGCTGTCGTTCGCCTTCCACGACTTCGCGCGCGCGGTGAGGAAGCGCTCGGCGTTGCGCATCGGCGCGAGGTACTTGTCGTTGGCGGTGCGCGCGTAGGCCTGCCGCCAGGTCTGCGCGGCTTGATAGGTGGTCTGCATGGTGCCGCCGGTGACGGGCAGGCGCGCGTCGTCGTCGCGAATCTCGCCGTCCTTGCCCTGAATGCGCATCAACTCGTCGGCGTACTTGAGCAATTCCTTCGTCTCGGACTCGTCGATGAAGCGGTCAAAGCGCGCCCACGCAGCGCCCTCGAACGCGACGCCGGTGCTGTGGCCACCTGCCGTGACGCCCATCTTCAGCGCGCGCTGCATCTCCTTCAGGTCGGCGGGCATCACGTCGTACTGGAAGTATTTCGCGGCGGTGAGCGCCTCCATCGTCACGGCCTGCACGTGGCAGCCGAAGCAGTTGTTGCGCCTGGTCCACTCGGTGGACGACTTCGCGAGGTAGGTGAAGCCCTTGTGTGCGGCTTCGCGCGCCTTCGCGTCGCTCTGCTTCGTCGCGGTGGTGGGCGTGGGCCGCTTGCACTGCTGAGTCGGTTCGACGGCGAGGGACGAGGTCGTGGCGAGGCAGACGAGTGCCGTCACCACACTGCGCTTCAGTGCGGTCATGGAAATTCCTCCTTGGGTGGTGCCCCTCGAACGAAGCGGCGAAACAAAAGATCTCCACCGACGTCGCGCCAATCGGGTGGGCGCGTGAATGGAACCGTCGGCAGGCGTTCGCGCGTCTCAACGCTGAGTCATCGTCCAGACGGAGCTGTCCGAGTTCATGAAGAACGGCATCCCGACGAGCTCTGCGAGGAGCGCGCTCAACACGAGCACAGCGAATTCGCGCTCAGTCGGGCCGGCACCCCTGCATGGCCGGGGGCTCGAAGCCTTCCGCGCTCACCTCTCAATTCAGTGTACCCGCAGCATGCCCAGTCGCTGGGGGCGACAGCATCACTCTCTGCTCGGGTTTCATGACGAGACGTTCGAGTGCGAGCTTTCGCGTTCAGGTGACGAGGACGGGCTTCGCGCAGGCGCGCCGAGACGCACTGAAGTTCCTTCTGCTCGATTGATGGACAGATCTCGTGTCGCAGCAGGCGGAGGCGGTGGCGGCGCTCCTGCTCACGCTCTTGCTCCACGGGAGGAGAGGGAGAGAGGACGTCAGCGGCAATCTGTTGCCGTGGCTCGCAGAGGGAACTGACGGTGCCCCACAGCCACGTTCTCGAGCGGCCTCCGTGCGGTGACACGTGTGGCGCGCGGCGCTGCTCTTCGGGCGCGTCATCTTCGAAGACGAGTTCGTGCTCGTCGTCGCGGGGGAGCGGACACACGTCGCGCGCGGAGCCTCGGGCGACTCGTCTCCATGAAAGCGAGCGGACCTTGATGGTGGCGGGTGCGACGAATGGTCGACGCATCGCTCGTCACCAGGAGCCCCTCGGCCTCGAGCGACTCTTCTTCAGGAAGCGAAGGCGCGGCAGTTCACTTCAGACCGGAGGGCCGAGTCGATGGAGCTCGCCTACGCAAGTGAAGCGCACGCCCGGTACATCGCCGCGGTGCTCGAGCTGAAGCCGGCCATGTTGCCGAAGCTCGCCATCGTGCGCTCGCTCTCGCAGCTACCCGCCGCCGCGCCTGCTGAAATTTCTGGCGCGCCTCGACGTCGCCAGTGAATCACCTGCCGTTTCGCGCGTCTGTCGCGTCGTGCTCACGCTGATCTCCGCGCTCCTGATTTCCCAGTATCCGCAGGTCGAGTGCCGTTCGAACGGAGGCGTGCTCACGTGCGCACAGACGCCGCAGGGCCGTTGCGTGACGACCAACGGTCGCGACTTCTGCGGTGACCCCTCGTACGAGACGTACTTCGTGCTGCGCGACCCGCCTCCGGTGGAGTGCGTGACCACCAACGGCACCGGCGCGTGCGGCTACGACTGCAAGACGACGAATGGCACCGCGGCCTGTGCCCGCACGCCGTGGGGTCGGTGCGTGACCACGAATGGGCGTGTGTTCTGCGGTGACCCGTCTCCGGCGGCGTTCTCGCAGGGCCAGGTGCCTCCGAGCGTGCAGTGCAAGACGACCAATGGGGTCGCGGCCTGTGGCTACGACTGCAAGACGTCGAACGGCCGCGTGGCGTGCGCGTCGGTGCCGTGGGGGCGCTGCATCGCGCGCGATGGCAACGTGCTGTGCGGGCCCTCGTACTGATCAGTCGGCGGCTTCCGCCGAGCCGAAGCTGGTCTGCCAGATGCAGCTCTGCAGAGCATGGGCGCGATCTGGACGAAGAGTGACACACGAGGTTCGGTGGATGTCGAAGAGCTGCGACCGGGTCACTTGTGGATCCGGGTTCAGGGCCACCTCACCCCCTCCACCGGCGGGGAACTCCCGTCGCTGATCAGCCTCGCGGCGGGAACTGCCGAGCCGCTGCGTCTGCTCGTCGATGCGCGACGCATGCACGGGTGCGACCGCGCGGTGGTTGGCGTCCTGCGCGCATTCCTCGCGGGGGCCGCCCGGGCCGTTCGGGTGACGGTCGCGACGCGCGGCCTCCAGGGCACCGTCACGGCGCGCACCGCCGCCCTCTTCGTTCGCCAGTTCGGCATGGAACTCGAGGTCGTCACCAACGAACTCGACTTCGAGACACGCATGGTGCGCGCGCGACGCACTGCGCTCTTCTCCAGAGCGGCCTGATCAAGATCAGCCCAGGCCAATCACCACCGCGGCGACAACCACTGCGCCACGCGCGCGAGCGCCGCCCTCGACGGCCCCAGCCCCTGCAACGAGAAGAACCCGTGAATCGTCCCGGGCACGTCATCGAGCACCACCTCGACCCCATCGCGCTCGAGCTTCTTTGCGTACGCGACGCCCTCGTCGTGCAGCACGTCGCACTGCGCGAGCAGCACGTAGGTCGGTGGCTGACCGCGCAAGGAGTCTGCGCGCAGCGGTGAACACTTCACCTCGCTGCGCTTCGCCTCGTCGGGCACGTACTCGCGTCGGAAGTACCGCATCGTCTCGCGCGTCAGCAGGTGCCCCTCGGCGTAGTGCGCGTACGACGGCGTCTCGGCGGCGCAATCGAGCACCGGGTACACCAGCACCTGCGCCGTCACGTCACGCGGCAACTCGAGCGACACCACGGCCGCGAGATTTCCCCCGGCGCTGTCTCCCGCCACCACCACCTTCCCCGTCGCTGCGAGCGCGCGCGTCACCGCCACGCAGTCCTCGGCCGCTGCGGGATACCGGTGCTCGGGAGCGAGCCGATACTCCACCGACACCACTTCTCTCTGCGTCGCCGCAGCGAGGTGGCTGCACACCACGTCGTGCGTCTCGACATCGCCTTGCACCCAACCGCCGCCGTGGAAAAATACGAGCGCGCCCGGCTTCGCGGCTGCAGGAACGAAGCGCCGCACGGGCACATCTGCCACCTTCGAGTCGCTCACCGACGCCAGGACCGCGCGCCGCCCGACGACGAACGCGCTCGTCTTCATCGACTTGCGCATCCCGAGCCGTGCGCGCTCGACGGGCACCGTCTCGGTCGGCGGCCCGAGGCGATGCGAGAGAAACGCCATCGCGCGGAACAACATCGAAGGCTTCGGAGGCATGGGGCGCGCAGCGTATCCTCGACGCATGCCCAAATGGCTCAAGGTCGTGCTGCTCGTGCTCGGCGCGCTCGTGTTGCTTTGCGTGGGAGGCAGCCTCGTCTTCGCCGGCTGGCTCAACGCCAACAAAGACGAGCTCAAAGCCGACGGTGACAAGGCGAAGACCGATGGTGAGGCCTTTGGCCGCTCGAGCGATGCGACGAGTTGCGTCACCGAGGGGCTGCGGCGACTCGAGCAAGAGCGAGGCATCGTGAAGCAGGCGCTCAACCACCTCTTCGTCGAGCACTGTCTCCTCGTGGCGAAGCGACCCGACGACTTCTGCCAGGGCGTCCCTCCGCGTGGAGAGGTAGTGGCCACCGCGACCTGGGCCGTCGAGCAGTGCACCGCGCGCGAACGTGGGGGAGATCAAGACTGTGCCCGCCTGATGCACGTCGTGCAGAAGGTCTGCTTCCCGAAGTGAGCTTCTAGAGGTGCGCGCCCTACATCGAGACAGCAGTTGAAGGGCTCGCAGTTCGTTGCGAAAAAGCGTTATGCATTCAGCACGCACGTCGTTCGCTTCGCTCGTTGTGTCCGCAGTCCTCGTCGTTGGTTGTGCCGAGAAGGCCCGCTCGCCCTGGCCTGGTGGCAAACCCGAAGTCGACACCATCAAGACCCGCGAAGGCGTCGTCACCGTACCCGCCGAGGTCAGCAACAAGACGCGCGTCACCAAGTCCTCCCTCATCTTCCCCGCAGAGATGGCGGGCGAGGTGATGGCCAATTGGCCCGCCGGCAAGGTCATCGTCGGCAGCCCCGCGACCGACATGGACGCGCGCCGCACCAACCCCTTCGGCTTCTTGCGCAAGGTGAGCGGCACGCGCGTCGAGAACAACGAGGTCATCGTCGAAACCGAGCCCGCGCTCCTCGAGGACGTGGTGACCGGCCAGTTCCGCAAGAGCATCGACCTGAGCAGCGCGCCCTCGCTCGAGCTGCCCGAAGACACCGACCTCTCTGACTACGACGTGCCGATGGCCTTCGGTGAGGGCCAGGCCTTCCCCGTCGGCCTCGGCTGGGAAGGCGGCCCGAAGCAGGACGAGCAGCCCAGTCAACAACAGCAACCGCTGCTCGATGGCCCGACGCTCCCGCTGTTCGGCAAGAAGTACGACGCGGTGTCCATCTCCGGGCCGACGTTCTCGGTGCCGTCGACGCCGCTCACCTTCATCAACGTCAACAAGTCGCTGCGCGTGAACGGCAACCCCAACCTCGGAATCGACCTCGTCGGCCGCGCCATCATCACGCCGGTGCTCGAGTTCACGCCCGCCATCACGCTCGACTACGACGTGAGCCTGCTCAAGGGCCCACAGAGCTTCGAGTTCAGCCTCAGCGGGAACATGAAGTTCGGCGCCGACTACGACCTCGCGTACCGCGTCGACCCGCGCGGCCCCATCACGCTGCCTGAAATCAACCTGCTGCTCGCGGGCCTGCCCAACAACCCCTTCAAGGAGAGCAACTTGAAGCCCATCGGCAAGCCCATCGTGAAGACCGGCACCATCGGCGTCGTGCCCGTGGTCATCACCACCGGCGCGTACCTCGAGTGCACCACCGAGTTCACCGGTGCCGTCGGCGCGAAGGGCGGCTTCCGCGCCACCATCAACCCCACGCTCGGCGCGCGCTGGCACAAGGGAGATGGGTGGACGAGCATCAGCGCCTTCCCCCTCACCACGCCCACCGTCACCGGCGACCTCCTCGCGGGCGGCGGCAGCGCGACGCTCGACTGCGGCCTCATCGTGCGCAGCACGCTGCTCATCGCAGGCGCGGCCGGCCCCTACGCCCAGGTGCGCGGCGACGTGGTACCCCACATCGACTACGCCGAGACCTGCCCGCCAGCGGCGACCGACCCGTCGCCCAAAGACCACGCCGCCAACGCCAGCGTCACCCTCGGCGTGAAGGCCTACACCGCGCTGCAGGTCGGCATCGCCATCGACGTCATGCGCATCATCAAGCTCGAGGCCGGCCCGTGGAACGTGTACCGGAAGAACTTCCGCTCCGGCGAGGCGGTGGTGACTGACAACCCGGCGTACGTGCCCGGCTGTGACTTCGAGTTCTTCTGCCAGCCCAGACAAATCACCACCTACCCGTGGCTCGACCTCGTGACCTACCCGCTCGCGAAACCCACGCCGGGCCGCGGCACCCCCACGTCCGGCGTGTGGTGCCAGGTGCCGTGTGACGACCAGCAGAAGAACGGCGCCGAGTCAGACGTCGACTGTGGCGGCGCGGGCGTGTGCCAACGCTGCCTCAAGGACCAGCGATGCACGGCTGGCACCGACTGTCTGTCAGGCGTCTGTGGCGGCAACGGGCTCTGCGTGGCGAGCGCCTGTGAAGACGGCGTGAAGGGCCAGCAGGAGACCGATGTCGACTGCGGCGGCCCCACCTGCCCCGCGTGCCAATTCCTCACCGAGCCCGGCCCCACCTGCGCCGCCGACAGCGACTGCGCCATCTCGTTCTGCAGCAACGACGGCGTCACCCCGCGGCGCTGCACGCGCAACCTCTGCCGCGACGGCCGCGTGAGCGGCAGCGAATCTGACGTCGACTGCGGCGCGTCCGAGGGCTGTGGAACGCTCTGCGCCGTCGGCAAGCGCTGCAACAGCGCGGCCGACTGCGCGAGCAGCGCCTGCAACGTGACGACGGGCCTGTGCGTCACCGACACCTGCGTCGACGGCGCGAAGACGGGCGACGAGGCAGACGTCGACTGCGGTGGCAGCTGCCAGGCGAAGTGCGCAGTCGGTCTGGAATGCAACTACACGCAGCGCGGCAACGCCGACTGCGCCAGCGGCGTGTGCGCGACACCTCCTTATTACGGAGCGCCGGGTCAGTGCGTCGCCACCACCTGCCAGAACCGGCGCGTCGACGTCGACGAGGTCGGCGTCGATTGCTCGGGCTCGTGCACCGCGAAGTGCGCCATCGGTGAGACATGCCGCTTCGGTCAGGGCGACTGCGTCACCAACGCGGTGTGCAGCGCCACCACGCGACGCTGCGAGCCGCCCGGCTGCGGCGACGGCGTGCTCAACGGCAACGAGTCGAGCATCGACTGCGGCGGGCCCACCTGTCTCAAGTGCGGGCTCTCGAAGAGCTGCAACGCCAACACCGACTGCACCTCGAACGTGTGCAGCGGCGGCCGGTGCGTCGGCAGCGCGTGTGAGAACGGCGTGAAGGACACGACCGAGGCCGACCTCGACTGCGGTGGCAGCTGCCCCAACGCGTGCGCGACGGGCCTGAGCTGCACGCTGGCGCGCGACTGCGCGTCGAACCTCTGCGTCGGCAACCGCTGCATCTCCGACGCATGCCAGGACCGCGTGCGCAACGGCGCCGAGTCTGACGTCGACTGCGGTGGCGCCACCTGCACCGCACGCTGCGCGAGCGGCAAGCGCTGCACCGCCAACGGCGACTGCACCTCGAACCTCTGCAACACCACGCTGCAGCAGTGCGCGGCGGGCCCGTGTGACGACGGCGTGCTGACTGCAGGCAGCGAATCAGACGTCGACTGTGGCGGCACCTGCGGCGCGATGAACACCAGCAAGCGCTGCGCGGTGAACCAGCGCTGCACCGCCGGCGTCGACTGCGCCTCGGGCGTCTGCAACGCCACCACGATGCGCTGCGTGAGCGACGCGTGCTTCGACGGCCTCAAGAATGGCACCGAGACCGACGTCGACTGCGGCGGGAGCTGTGACCCGAAGTGCGGCGCCACGAAGGTGTGCAGCGTCAACGCCGACTGCCAGTCGGGGGCCTGCGCGATGGCCCGCTGCGCGAGCGACCAGTGCAGCGACGGGCGCATCAACGGCAACGAGACCGGCATCGACTGCGGCGGTCAGTGCGCCACGAAGTGCGCCGTGGGTCAGGGCTGTCTGAGCGGCGCCGACTGCGCGAACCCGATGATGCTCCAGGGCGTCGACGGCTTCTGCGCTTCGAACGCGACGTGCTCGAGCTCGTCGTGCACCACCGGCCTCAAAGACGGCGACGAGACCGGCGTCGACTGCGGCGGCAGTTGCACCACCCGCTGCGCCGTGGGCCAGGGCTGCAACGCCAACGCCGACTGCGCGAGCAACATCTGCAACACCACCACGCGGCTGTGCGTGGCGAGCCTCTGCCAGAACGGCGTGCGCGACCAGGACGAGACCGACATCGACTGCGGTGGCAACGCGTGCCCCAACAGCTGCGCTGTCGGTCAGGCCTGCACGAAGGGCTACCACTGCGGCTCGCAGTACTGCGGCACCACCAACCTCTGCGTGCCCCGCGTGCCCCGCACCTGCTTCGAGCACTACCAGCAGGGCGCGCGCACCAACGGCATGTACGTCATCGACCCCGACGGGCCGTGGCAGCAGACCAGCGCGGTGGGCTTCCACCAGCCGTACTCGACGTACTGCCACATGCAGGACGACGCGGTGGTCGGCGGCACGGGCGGGTGGACCCCGGTGATGTACGCCAACTCGTTCTGGAGCACCTCGGAGCCGCGGTTCTACGACATCTTCCGCAACAGCCAGAACATGACGTCGCGCGAAGCCTGCAGCATCTCGTTCAACCAGACCTGCTCGTCTTCTTCGCCGGGCAACACCTGCCAGAACGACGTCGGTGGCGGGCCGTGCACCGGCACGGTGTGTCACTGCAACGGCAACGGCCTCTGGAGCGTGCTCTACGCACCCTCGCTGCACGGCAACCCCATCAATTACTCGGGCTCGTCGGTGGCCGCCGAAGACGCGCTCCCGTTCAACGTGCAAATCAACTCCGGCAGCATCACCAACGCCATGCCGGCCGACACGTTCCGCTGGCAGGTGTTCCGCGGCGGCACGCTCATCTTCGACAGCGGCTCCTTCCGCATGGTGCCACCCGTCAACCCGACGCCGCCCACGCCCTGGGTCGTCAACGGCCAGTGGCGCCTCGGGCCCGCCGCCGGCTTCTACAGCTTCTCGAACAACAATGGCGATTCCTCGCGGTGGGACTACTGCGCGCAGACCATCTCGGGCGCCCCGGAGGCGTACCCCTACTCCCAGAGCAGCCTCGCGCCGTACCCGTTCAACAACGACCCGGGCAACGTGGCCTGGCCGGCGCGCACGGGCTGGTGCCGTCGTTTCGGGGTCAACCTGCAGAGGTCCATCAGCAGCTCCAGCCTCCCTGCCGACATCGCCATCGGGTGGGTGCACCGCTTCCTCCCCGACGGCGTGAACGGCCTCACCAGCCAGCAATACGTGCCGTACGTCGGCATGTGGTTCGGCAACTGGGGCCACACCAGCAACCCGTACCAGTGGACCAACAACGTCGCGAACCCGAACAACGCCATTCAGCCGCCCCCGCAGAACAACACCATGGGCATCTGCAACGGCATGTGGCTGGGCAGCAACGAATCGGCGAAGGCCACCGAGTGCACCGCCTACTCGCACGTCAGCACTGCCAGCTTCTCGTACGGCGTCGGTGAGACGTCTGACATCACCAAGGGCTCCCAGTTCAGCTATGGCGTGCCTGGCCTCGTCTTCGTGCTCTACGCGCGCTGACCTCCCCCTTCTTTTTCGTGAACCCCATGACTCGTTTCTTGATGTGTCTCGCCGGTGCGGCGTGTGTCGCCGCCCTCGGCTGCTCGCAGTCTTTCCCCGATGACGGCGCCGCGTGCCCCGACACGGTCTGCTCGTCGCGCGGCACATGCACCTTCCGTGACACGCGCCCCACCTGCGCGTGCGCCGAGGGCTACACCGGCATCGTCTGCTCGCGTTGCGCCGACGGCTTTCACCGCTCGGCCGATGACAGGTGCGTCGCCGACGGGGTGTGTCAGCCCGGCATGTGCGGCACCACCGGCGAGTGCCAGGTCGCCAACGGAGAGACCGTCTGTGCGTGTCTCGTCGGCTACACCGGCGCGACGTGCACCTCGTGTCGCGGCGGGTACCACTCCACCGGCGACGGCGGCTGCGCGCTCGACACCACGTGCACCGCATCCACGTGCGGCGATGGCGGCGTGTGCAGTGAAGACAGCGGCCGCGTCACCTGCGCCTGCGCGCCCGACCGTGGAGGCGCCTACTGCGAGCAACGCAACGCCACCTGCGCGAATAACAACCCGTGCGGCCCACAGGGC
>JBILUC010000068.1:0-30745 GCA_044371205.1 Archangium sp. | reverse complement strand
TCTTCCAGCTGATCAACGACTCGCGCGTCACCCTGGTCCGCGGCGACAACAACGCCACGTCGACCTTCACCTGGTACGCGGTGCAGTTCGAGCCCTGACCTTTCGTTTTCGGGGCGGGGCTGGGGTTCGACTCCGTCGCTTGAGACTGCTCGCTCTTCTGGGCCTGGTGTGGATCAGCGGGTG
Organism: Archangium sp.; assembly: GCA_044371205.1. GTDB lineage: Bacteria > Myxococcota > Myxococcia > Myxococcales > Myxococcaceae > Archangium_A. The sequence goes on along the minus strand of JBILUC010000068.1, from coordinate 30,562 downwards.
CACGTGCGGCGTGCTTACACCCGATGCCCGGTTCACCTGTGCTGGAGACCAGGACTGCGGGCCTGGTTTCCGCTGCAGCGCGCCGGTCGACGGCGAATGCGTGCGCATCGACGCCACAGGTGGAGGCGGCGCGACGGGCGGAGGTACCGCGACGGGCGGAGGTGCCGCGACGGGCGGAGGTGCGGCCACGGGCGGAGGTGAGGCCACAGGTGGAGGTCCCGCGACGGGCGGTGGTGCGGCGACGGGCGGAGGTGATGCCACGGGCGGTGGTCTCGCAACGGGTGGTGGCGCAGCGACCGGTGGCAGCGCTGCAACGGGTGGAGGTGTCGCGACCGGTGGCGGCGCTGCAACGGGTGGTGGTACCGCGACGGGTGGAGGTGCTGCGACCGGCGGAGGTACCTCGACAGGCGGAGGTACCGCGACGGGCGGAGGTGCCGCGACGGGCGGAGGTACCGCGACGGGCGGAGGTACCGCGACGGGCGGAGGTACCGCGACGGGCGGAGGTGCCGCGACGGGCGGAGGTAGCGCGACGGGCGGCGGTGGCAGCACGCCGACGCAGTTGGTCATCACCACGCCTGCCATTCGCGCCACCGTGCAGCCCTTCACCCTGAGCATCGTCGGCAACCAGAGCCAGGCCACGCAGCCCATCTCGACCGTCGACCCCACGCGCACCCTCGTGTTCTCAGGCGGCATGATGGCCGCGGGCCTCGCCACGGGCGAGACCGCCTACGACACCACCGGCAGTGACAAAATTGGCGACAGCGTGGCGACGTTCTCGCTTTCAGCGAACGCCGTGACGCTCAACCGCGGCGACAACAACGCCACGTCTCTCTTCACGTTCTACGTGGTGCAGTTCGAGCCCTGATCACGGCGTCGAGGGCGCGGCGCCCTCGGCCGGCATCTTCGATTCCTGCGCGGCCTCTTCCGCCGTGCCGCCCACCGCCTCGGCAGACGTCTTCGCCGGCCGCTCTTCGACGACGGGGTGCTTGTCCCAGTCGAAGGCGCGCACCGCGTCACCCACCTGGTCGGGCGTGGTGGCCCGAATGCGACCGCGCACCAACGCAATCTGCTGCTGCACCGCGCTCGGCGTGGGGTGCAGCTTGAGCGACTCGATCCACAGCTCGATGGCCTTCTCGGGCTCCGTGTCGGCCTTGAGCCGGCCCAGCTCGACCAGCGCGTGCGGGCGGAGGTCAGACTCGGGGAAGCGCTGCAACAGCTCGCTCAACACCCGCTGCGCCTCGGGCTTGCGCCCGTCCATCATCCCCAGCGCCTGGCCGCGGAGGTACAGCGCGTCGTCGACGAAGGTGCTCGTCTCGTACTTCGCCATCACCTTGCCTGCCTCGAGCTCGCACTGCTCATAGTCCTGCAGCTCGAAGTAGAGCCGCGCGACGGTGAAGGTCAGCTCGGCCGACTGCGGCGGGTTTCGGGCGAGCGCGGCGGTGTACTCGGCGATGGCGCCGCGCAAGTCGCGGAAGTCGTGCCACAGCACCGAGGCGAGGTGGAGACGGCCTTCGAGCGTCTCGGGCGCCTCAGGGCAGACGGTGATGAGCTCGCGGTACACCTCGACCGCGCGGCGCGGGTCGTTCAGGTGAAACGCATAGAGGTCGGCGGCCCCCCGCAGCGCGCGCGCGCGGTACAGGTTCGCCTGAGGGGACGTGTCACGCTCGAGACGGTCGAGCACCAGCTTGTACTCGGCGAGCGCCACGTCGAGCTTCTGCGCAAACTGCGCGGCGCGGGCGGCCTCGAGGTGCGTGGGCGCGTCGTCTTTCTTGCACGACGCCAGCGCCAGCGCAGCGACGAGCACCGCACGCTTCACGGGCACGCCCCCGTCGGTGCGTACTGCACGCAGGCGTTGTTCTCGCAGGCGATGCAGCCGCGCAGCCTGTCCATGTCGTTGGTGCAGAGGAGCACACTCGAGGGGGCCGGGCAGTCGGTGACGCGCACGCAGCCCGCGGTGCCGCCGTCAGCGCCTCTCACCGGCTGCGAAGGGCAGGGCGCGGCGCACCCGAGGAAGGACACCGCGAAGGCGAGGAGGGAGAGGCGCACGGGAAACCTGCGTACCAACTCACCCGCGCGCGCGATAGCGGCTCAGGGTCACCGAATGCGCCGCTCGTTGGCGGTGACGGTGAAGGCCTGCTCGACGTTCTGGTACTCCCCCTCGTAGCGGGGGTAGCGCCACCCGGCGAACTGCGCGCGCAGGCACTTCGCCAGCGGCGTCTGGTCGAGGTCGCGGCGCAGGTGCGCTTCGCCGACCCGCCCATCGTTGAACACCACCCAGCGCACCTCGAAGCGCTGCGCATCGGGCGGCGTCATGCGTTTGGCCTGCTCGACCAGACAGTCCTGCAACAGGGGCGCGAAGTGCTCGTTCACCATGCTCACCTGCTCGGCCGACAGCCCCTCGCCCGAGGGCGCCTCGCGGCTGTAGTCGTGAAAGGTCAACCGGCCGAGCGTCTTCTTCTCGAGGAAGCGGCAGGCGCCCACGGCGTGCCTGGCGTCGTACGAGAGACACGTCTGGTCGAGCGTGGCGGTGCGCGCCCAGCGCTTTTCGTCGTCAGGCAGGGTCTCGGCGATGATCTCCACCTCGTGCAGCGCGAGCTTCACCGCGCCGTCGACGTCGTTGTTGCTGCGCGCCAGCGCGATGAGCTTGCCCAGCGCGCGGCGACGCAGCCCGCTGCACTGCGCGAGCGTGCATGCCGCCTCGGCCTTCTCGAGCAGCCGCGCCTGCTTCAGGGCGTCGTCTTCGCGCAGCGCCTGACCGAGCATCAGCCGTTGCTCCAGCAGCTCGTCTTTGCTCCGACGCGTCAGAGCCAGAGCCAGCGTCGCGCCCTCGCACGGCGCGGGCTTGTCGAGCTTCTCGGCCTTCACGGCACACAGCTCGGCGTCGCGCCGCTCGTTCACCTCGCGCGCGAGCTTCTTGTCGGCCCCCTTCACCTTCGCCGCCGAGGCGAGCCCGGCCAGCGCGGCGGTGCGACAGGCGTCGAGCTTCTCGGGGCCGCACGCGGCGAGCCACGCGCGCGCGGCAGTCTCGGCGGCGTCGGCGCTGGCGGAGGTCAGCTCGACCTTCGTCGCCAGCTGGTGCGCCTGAAAGCGTGCCTCTCCATCGAGCGACACGGCCTCGGAGGTCGCCTTCTTTGCAGCAGCGCGGGCGTCGTCGGGCTTCTTCGCCTTGAGCGCGGCCTGCGCGTCAGCGAGGGCGCTCTTGAAGGCGGCGGCACGGTCGACCTTCACCTGCTCGGGCGGGCGCGCCGGCGCGGCGGCGGCCTTCACGGGCTGCGGGTCAAAGGCTGCGGCGAGCTCGTCGTGACCCGCGCCGGGGGGCTCGGCGGCTTGGGTCGGCTGGGGCGCAGGGGGGCCGCCTGTCGTCGCGCAGGCGAGCGTCAGGCACGAGGAAAAGACCAGGAGCAGCCGCATCGAGCGTGAAATGAAACACCAACTCGATTCGCTGCGTCGCCCCCAAAGAGACACGGAGGCCTTCAGGGCCCTTCTGCAACGCAGGCGCGTCGCCGCGCCTTCCGCTCAATTCTGGCGGCCTTCGACGACGGCGCGACCTTCACTGCACCGGGGCTCCATGAGCTCCCGTTCGCCTCTTCCCCTGACTTGCGCGCTGAACCGGCGGCCGTGAGCACCGGCGCGATGGATGTTGCGAGCGCCCGAAGGACCTCGCGCAGCACGGCATCACGCTCGAGGTGCTGCGCCGCACGAGGTGAAGTTCGCCGCCCGCGCGAGCGCTCCGTGCGGCTGTTACGGTGCGCGCCATGCGCATCGCGGTCATCGGTGGCGGCCTCGCCGGTCTCGCGGCCGCGTGGAGCCTTTCTCGGCGCCACGAGGTGACCCTCTTCGAGCGCCATGCGTTGCCGGGCTTCGTCGCCAGCTCGGTCGCGCTGAGCGATGGCCTGCGCGTCGACGTGCCGTTGCGCGTCTTCTACCCCGGCTACTACCCGACGTTGACGCGCCTCTATTCCCAGCTCGGGGTGGCGACCGAGCCGGTCGACTACGCCACCAGCTTCACCGCAGGTGACGGGCACCTCTACTTCCGGTGGCGCAACGCACGGCTCGGGGGCTGGTCGCTGCCCTTCGTGCTGCCGCAAGACCTCGCCAGCCGGCGAGTGCGACACATCGTGCGGGGGGCGCTCCGCTTTCATGCGCGGGCGCGGGCGGCGCTGGCCGCCGATGCGCTGGGCGACGCCTCCCTCGCGGCCTTCCTCGCGGCCGAGCGCATCGCGCCCGAGTTCGTCGAGGGCGTGCTGCTGCCCGCGGTGGCCACCATCGCCACCTGCAGCACCGATGACGCGCGCGCCTACCCCGCCGCCGTGGTCGCCCGCTACGCCGCTGCGGGGCTGTCGCGGCAGAGCGTGCACCGGGCGCGCGAAGGGGCCGATGCGGTCGCGGGCCGACTCGTCGCGGCCATCACGCGCGTGCAGTGCAACGCGGGCGTGTCGGCCGTTCGGCGACGGGCGGGGCAGGGCGTGGTGGTGCAACGCGCCGAAGTCGAAGAGACCTTCGACCACGTCGTCTTCGCCACGCAGGCGAATCAGGCGCTGGCGCTGCTGGCCGACGCGACGCCCGAGGAGACCGCAGCGCTGGCCGCTTTTCGCTACCGCGCGCTCGAGGTGGTGATGCACCGCGACCCGGGCCTGATGCCGGCGCGCGAGCGCGACTGGTCGCCCGTCAACGCGCGCGTGTGCGAGCAGCACCCGCATCCCGAGAGCACCATCTGGATCAACCGCGTGCAACCTGCGCTCCGCCGCGCATCGCCGCTGTTCCAGACGGTGATGCCACAGCGCATGCCTCGGGACGCTCTCATGCTGGGCCACGCACGCTTCGAGCGACCGCTGGTCGACTCGGGCAGCGCGCACGCGTTGGCCGCCCTGCAGCGACTCCATGCGCAGCCTGACCGCCGGGTCTGGTGCTGCGGCTCGTACGCGGAGGCGGGCGTGCCGTTGCTCGAGAGCGCGGTGCGCTCTGCGTTGGCGGTGGCCGAGCAAGTCGACTCGCACGCGTCCCGACGCGAGTCAGCGTGACGCGCAACCGCTCGCGCGCCTTCCTCAGGATGTGCGCCAGCGTCAGACGCACCCTCTCCCGCTCCCCCGTGTTGAGCGGGTCGGGGAGAGGGGTGACACGAGCCGAGGCAACGTGACACGCAACCGCTCCCGGCCCCCCCGCGAGGGAGAGCGCTGACGCACGTCGAGTCGGTCTCGAGCGCAACCACTCCCGCTCCGGCAGACGAGCCAGGCAAGGCAGAGAACTGCCCCCACCGTCTCAGCGCAACGGCCGCTGAGCGGTGAGCAGCGCGTACCCGAGGCCCGCAGCGCGGCAGCGGGGAATCAACCACGCGGTGGTGGCCACGCGCCGCCAGCCCGCCTGGCTCGGTCCGCCCGGCAGCTGGTTGCTCTGTCGGTCCACGAAGCGCACGAAGCCGCCGAGCACCAGGTCGTCGAGTCGCTGCAGCGTCGGCGCTGTGAAGCCGACCTCCCGCAGGCGCTGCACCTGCGCGGGCCCATCGCTCACGGCGTCGCTGCCCAGTCCACACAGCCGCGCGGCCGCCGCCAGCGCGACTTCCCGCCACCGCCCGCCGGGGTCGAACACGAGGTCGGTGAACGCCAGCGTGCCGCCCGGTCGCAGCAACGCGAAGGAGTCTCGAAGGAACGTCGCGCGCGGCGTCAGGTGGTACGCGGCGTCGACGCACAGCACCCGGTCGAAGCTCCCCGGGGTCAGGCCCAGCGCCGTCAGCCCGGTGCCCGACCCCACCCGTACCGTGATGCCCGACACCGACTGCAGGGACTGGACAGCCCAGGTCGCACGCCCTGCGTCGGCCTCGACGCCCACCACGGCGTTGGCGCCGAAGTGCTGCGACCACAGCCGCAGCTCCTCGCCGTCGCCACACGCGATGCTCACCACGCGCTCGCCAGCCTGGAGCCCAGCGGCTTCACCCACCGCGGTGGCCAGCGCGGCGCAGGCGCCAAAGTAGTCCTCCGCCCCCGCCCACAAGCCGAGGCTGCCCCACGCACCGGCGCGCCCGCCGTGGTGCAACAGCTCCCTTTCCACTGCGCGACGCACGGAACGAGTGTGGCGCAGCGTCTGCGATTTGTAGAGGACGGGCGCGAGGTGGGCGACACTCCGCGGCGCATGCGCGCCCTCGTTCCCGTCCTCGTGGCCTTGCTGTGCGGCACCTCGTTCACCGCCTGCTCCGGCAAGAGCAGCAGCGCCAACCGCGCCGAAGAGCAGCTCGCCGCGCTGCAGAAGAAGAAGGAAGCCGACGCCAGGGCGAAGCGCGACAAGGAAAACGCCCCCGTGCCGCTGCCGAGTGAGGTCATCAAGCTCGACCCGCCCTTCGACGACACGCAGGCGGTGGTCATCATGCCCGACGGCCCGTGCCCCGAGGGGCTGTGGGCGCTCTTCAACGAGGTACCGGGCGCGAACGCCGAAGAGAAGAAGGCCAACGCCGCGAAGAAGAAGGAGCTCGCCGAGGCCGCGAAGAGCAAGAAGTACCTCGTGAAGCTGCGCGGCGCGCAGCAGGTGATGCTCTCGCCGTACGACGCGCCCGCCGGCAAGTTCAACCTCGACGTCATCGGCACCGTCGACTGCACCGATTCCATCGGCCGCATCGCGCTCGCGTGGACCGAGGCGAAGGCCGGCGACCCGGGCAATTCGGCGGCGAAGGCGGAAGCCGAGTTTTCCCAGAACGTGTGGACGGCCGCGCCCGTGCATTTCGATCTGATGATCAAGTCCCTCACCGAGGCCAGGGAGTTCAACGACAAGAACCGCTTCGGCCTCTCGGCCCGCGTGGGCTTCACGCTCGGCAGGACCGAGGTCGACAAGAAGGTGCGCAAGGTCGCCAAAGTGAAGCAAGAGGTGAAGGCCGCGGGCGAGACGCTGAGCTTCGGCGGCGGCGACGAAGACTGGGGCGCGGGGCGGCTGGTGCGCGTCGACCTGCTCGGCATGCGGGTCGCGACTGACCGCGAGAAGAAGATGCTGTTCGAAAAGGGGAAGTGAGAGGGCTACAAGTCGGCCCATGATGAAAGAGCTCGACGTCAAGAAGACCCAGAAGCTGCTCAACCGAATCATGGAATTCGAGCTGGCGGGGGTGGTTCGCTACACCCACTACTCGCTCATGGTCGCGGGTCCGAACCGCATCCCCATCGTGCAGTTCATGAAGGCGCAGGCGACCGAGTCGCTCCTGCACGCCTCGACTGCGGGCGAGATTCTCGTCGGCCTCGGTGGCCACCCCACGCTGCAGATCGCGGAGATCCCCGAGAGCTACAAGCACTCGGTGAAGGACATCCTCGAGGAATCGCTGGCGCACGAGCGCATGGCCCTCGACATCTACAAGAAGCTGCTCGAGGTGGTCGAAGACCGCAGCGTGTACCTCGAAGAATTCGCCCGCACCCAAATCGCCCAGGAAGAGATGCACGGGCTCGAAGTGCGCAAGATGCTCCGCGACGTGGGGGTCATGCACGCGCACGGTGAGTTCCCCGTGTTGCCAGATCAGGACCACGACGACGACGAGAAGAAGTCCGACAAGAAGAAGGACAAGAAGAAGAAGCACAAGAAGGAGAAGAAGGAAAAGCAGCGCGACGACGAGCGAAACGAAGAGAGCGAAGAGAGCGACGAAGGCGGCGAGTGAGCCGTGGGCCGGCTGATCACCATCGACTGTGATTACGTCGGCCCGCAGTTCGCTGCGGCGTACCTGCGCGAAGAGGCCGGCGAGGTCGCCTTCATCGAGACCAACACCACGCTCGCGGTGCCGAAGATGCTGGCCACGCTCGAGCGCGAGGGGCTGTCCCGCGAGCAGGTGAAGTTCGTGGTGGTGACCCACGTGCACCTCGACCACGCCGGCGGTGCGTCGGCGCTGATGAAGGCCTGCCCCAACGCCACGCTGCTGGCCCACCCGCGCGCGGCGAAGAACCTCATCGACCCCTCGAAGCTCGTGGCCAGCGCCACGCAGGTCTACGGACAGGAGGTCTTCACGAAGCTCTACGGCGTCATCGAGCCCATCGACGCGGCGCGCGTGAAGTCGCTCGACGATGGCGCGACCGAGACGCTGGGCGGCGCGACGCTCACGTTCCTCCACACCCGCGGGCACGCCAACCACCACTTCGTGGTGCACGACTCGAAGGAGAACGTCGTCTTCACTGGTGACACCTTCGGCCTCGTGTACCCGGCGCTGCAGCGCGCGGGGCGCTTCGCCTACCCGAGCACGTCACCGACCGACTTCGACGGGCCGGCCGCCATCGCCAGCCTTCGTCGTGTCGTCGACCTGAAGCCGCGCGCGGTGGGGCTCACCCACTTCGGGTTGTTCGACGACGTGGAGGTCATCGCTGAGCAACTCGTGCCGTGGCTCGAGCGAGCGACGGCGATGGTCGCGCAGGCGGCCGCGACGGGTGACGAGCACAACACCCTCGAGCAGCGCTTCAAGTGGCAGCTCGAGTCGATGTTCGAAGACGCGGCGCTGAAGCGGAACCTGGTGCTCACGGCGGAAGAGCGACAGATCATCCGCTTCGATCTCGAGCTCAACAGCCAGGGGCTCGCGGTCGCTGCCGTGCGGGCCCGTGCCCCGCGCCACTGACGGCGGTGTACGCTCGAGGGCGTCATGACGGTGCCCGTGCGCCAGTGGATTGCGAAGATGCGAGCGGCGAGTGATCGCGCCGATGCGGAAGAACTCCTGCGGCTTCGTGCGCTCACTCAGGAGCAGCGAGTTGCCGAGCTCCAGGCCATCTCTCGAGCCACCCTCGTTACGCTTCAGGCGATGCGGCCCGAGCTGCGCGAGAAGGCGCTCGCGTGGCGAGATCCGCTCCCCCCTTCGAGTGAGGCAGCGCTGAAGCGACTGCGAGAACGGGCGAGGTCTCGTGGCTGAAGATCCTCTCTCGATCGCGGTCGAGTTCGGGCGAAGGCTCGAGGCTGCGACGATTCCCTACGCCATTGGTGGAGCGCTCGCGCTCGGTGTTCACGGCGTGGTGCGCGCGACCAGCGACGTTGACCTCAACGTGTTCGTCGAGGCCCCGCGTCTCGATGAGGTCTTCGCCGTCTTGAGTTCGGCCGGGGTCACCGTCGCCCGCGAGCAGGCGCGCGATGAAGCCCTGCGCGACGGCGTCTTCTTCTGCTGGGCCGGCCCCGTTCGCGTCGATGTGTTCCTTCCGAGCATCGAGCTCTCGTGGGAAGCGATGCGATCGCGGGTACGCGTCAAGGTTGGGGACCAGGAGGCGTGGTTCCTCTCTCCCGAGTTGTTGGCGTGCTTCAAGCTGCTGTTCTTCCGGCCCAGGGACCTGCTCGATCTCGAGAGATTGGTCGCGACCAACGTTCAGCTCGACACCACTCGAGTCCGCTCGCTGATGGTCGATGCCATGGGTGAAGACGATGAGCGTGTTCGCGCGTGGGACGATGCCGTGAAGCGCTTTGCCCCCTGATGCAGGAGTTCAGGGCCACAGGCACGTCGTCGCAGCACCCGGCAGCATCGACCAGCCGCCATCGTTCGCGAAGCGGTAGGTGACCTCGGACGCCGCGTCGGAGAAGGGGCAGGCGCCATGAAGCCCCCCGCGGGGAAGGTGACGAACAGGGTGTCATTCGTCGTCGCCCACGCGATGGGAGAGCCAATCAACGACATCACTGGCGCACAGCCTCCGCCATGTCGATGTCGGCGAGGAAAAGGGAGACGACCAGCGCCAGTGTCATCTCACCCGACCGCGCCGGTGCTCGACGCCGGCTGCGCCCAGCGACCCGAGGCGATGGTGCCGTTGGGCTTCATCTCCATGAGCAGGGTGCGCGCGGAATAACGCGACTCGACCAGCCAGCTCGGCTCGGAGCTCCACGTCACCTGTGAGCTGGTCACCTTGCCGCTCGCGTCGAACTTCACCGTGACCTCTTCGCAGTAGTTGTTCACCTCGCCCAGCGAGTTGGGCGCCGTCGAACCGTCTGCGTCTTTCATGTCGTCGAAGCTGCCCGTGGCGAGCACCATCGAGGTGACCTTGCCCGCGGCGTCGCGCTCGATCTTCACCACGTTCGCCATGTGGTCGTTGCGGCCGTCGCCGGTGTGGTCGATGACGATGAGGTCGCCGGGGTTCAACTTCTCGAGCGGCAATTCAGGCTTGAGCTGGTCGCCCGCGTTGTCGCGCGCCACGTCCCACGGGGAAGACAGCTTGATCGACCGCGACGCCATGTTCGCGTCGACGCCCGCGAAGCGCACGTTGAGGCCGGCGAGCTGTGACGCGGTCGGGTCGAGGCGCTGCAGCGTCTGCGCGTGGTCGTAGCCGGGGCGCACCTGCGAGAGCGTCTCGAAGCGGCTGAAGAAGCCCTTCGGGTCGGCCGACGTCGCGCCCACCCAGCTCGTGTTGGGCAGACCCGCAGGGCGCGGCAGCTGCACGCCGAGGTCGGCTTTCACCTTGGTGCGGAACTGGTCCATCAGGAACAGCGAGAGCGTCTTGCAGTCGGCCTCGACGCGGTTCGCCTTCATCTGTTCCCAGTACTCGCCCACGAAGCTGCCGTACGCCTTCTGAACCTCGGGGTGGTTCCAGTCGATGGGCTTCGAGCGGTCGCTGATTTCCGGCAGCCGCTTCGTCTTCACCGCGGCCTCGGCCATGTACTTGAGCGGGTCCCCGCTCTTCTCGGCAGGCGTGCGCAGATCGAGCGTGCTCACCTTCGCGTCGAGCGCGCGCAGCGTGTTGGCGTCGACGATGCCGGTGGCCGGGAGCCCGGCGGAGGTCTGGAAGGCCTTCACGGCGCGCTCGGTGCGCGGGCCAAACTTGCCGTCGACGGTGCCGACGGGAACGCCGAGGCGCGCGAGGGCGTACTGCACCGCGAAGGCGCGATCTCCATTCGTGCCGCGCGCGAGCGGGAGCGCATCGGCAGCGGAGAACGCGTTCTTGAGCGCCGCGTCTTTGGGCGGCGGGTCGACCACGTCGAACACCGCGCGCGACTGGAGCGCCGTGGCGATGACCCCCGCCCGGGTCTGCGCGCCGTCGGTGCCGCTCAACGCGATGGACTGGGCGTCACCGTTGCGGTCGTACCGGTCGACTTCCTTGAAGAGCGCGGTCGCCTCGGCAGCGCCCGTAATCTTCCCGTCGGCGTTCAGGTCGGCCTTCGCGACGTCGACGCCAGCCAGCCTCGGGTCGGCCCTGGCCTGGTTGACGTCGATCTTCTTGTCCTGAATCGACGTCGTGAATTCGGTGCGGGTGAGCTTGGAGACCATGGTGTCTTTCGAAGGGCTGATCAGGTGAAGGCGTTCTTGATCTCAGGCTTCATCAACGTCACCAGCGCCCAGATGCCGATGGGCATGGTGATGATGCAGCAGCACGAACCACACGGAAGCATCATCACGATGCTGCCGGCGACCGCGACGCCGTAGCTCTTCAAGTTGCGCATCTGGAAGCCGGCGAACGCGATGAACGCGGCGAGGCCCATGCTGAGGAGGTTGATCATCTTCGCGCCGGGGCCCACCATCGTCGCGACCAGCTTCTTCGCTGCGGGTGGCAGGTCGGGGTTGTCGAGCAGCGGCTGGAGCTGTGCGCTGGTGTCTCCCTGAAGCACCGAGCTCAGCAGCGCGAAGATTGCGTACAGCACGCTGATGCCGCCGAAGACCATGAAGAGAAGGCTCGGCACATTGAGCGCTTCCCGCGCGGGATCATTCGGGGGCGGCATCTGCCCACCACCGGGACCACCGCCGAACTGATTGGGAAAGGGCTGACCAGAAGGGTTCATGGGCCGAAGCTGAGCCCGAGCGGTGACCTCGTTCAAGGACTGTTGCGAGCGCGCGGGTCGGGCGATGCTTCAGGCCTGTGGCTCAACTCAGCCAGCGCGCACCACCAGCACCACCGAAGAGACCGAAGTTCAGGTGCCGCGTGTGTCACCTTCCGGGATGGCGTGATGGGCACCTCTCTCCCTCTCCCCGCGGTGGTCGCAGGGAAAGGGGGCGAGGTCAGCGCTCGAGATCGACGCCGTCGACCTTGCCCGAGCCCGCGGCGTCGTAGAACGCCTTCACCGGCCCGAGCAGCACGCCGAGCATGCTGGCGACGAGCTTCACCAGGATCACGCCCGCGACGAGCACCGTCACCGCGATGGTGAGAAACCGCAGCGCCCGAAGCGACGAGTCCTCGAGGTCCTTCGACACCTTTTGCAGCGCCTCATCGAGCGTCCCGGTCGTCTCAGCGATGGCGAGGATGCCCAGCGATCGCTGCTCGAGCACCGCGAGCGTGCGCACCGCTTCCGTCAGCGAGCTGCCCCCTTGCAGCGCCTTCTCCGCGAGCGTGACGTCTTCGATGACCGACGGGCTGACGGTCGCCTTCGCGGCGAGCCGCAGCGCGCGCACCATTTCCATGCCCGAGGCCGACGCGAGCCCGAGCCCGAGCACGAAGCGAGACGCTGCCAGCGTGCGCATGGGCGCCGCGACGAAGGGCAGCCCGCGCTTGAAGCGGTCCCACTTCACCTCGACGTCGAGCGCCGCGATGACGAACGGCACGCTGAGCACGCCACCCACCACCAGCGCGGCCGTGAAGACGGAGTTGATCAACCCGACGAGGTACGTGCCGCCGACGTTCGCGCTCCCCGACTGCGCGACGCCGAGCAGGGGGCCCACGAAGACGAACGCCGCGGCGAGGTACATCGGCCACAGCGCGCCCATCAGCGCCTTCCACCGCTGCTGCTGCACCCGCTCGAGGTGCTGCACGATGGCAGCGGCGATGGGCTCGAGGCGGCCCGCCTCTTCGGCGAAGGCGATGAGCTCGACGTTGGCGTCGTCGAAGAGCGCCGCGTGGCGTCGCATCGCGTCGCCCAGCGTGGTGCCGTTGCGCACGTCACGCGCGACCGAGCCGAGCCCCTTCGCCATGACGGCGTCGGGCGCGAACGACTCGAGCTGGTTGAACGCAGTTGGCAGGGGAATGCCCGCTTTGATCAACGAGTGGAGCTGCGCGTAGAAGGTGATGAGTCTCCGATGCCGCACGAAAGCGACGAGGGGGTGGCGAAACCACGCTCTGCGAAGTCGTTCCCCGGTAATCGCCATCGAGTGACGCAGTTCAACACAGCTCAATCCGTTCGCGGGCGAGGAGTATGGTGCGTGGATGGGTCCGGCACGACGACTGCCTCCTGCACCTGCCTCCATCGAGGACCCTGGCGGTGCGCCCCGGTACGGCACCTACCAGGGCGCGCTCGACGTGGTGGACCTCTCGCGGCTGCGTGGCGCGTACCAACCCAACCGCCTCGAGCGGCTGCGCATGCACAAGAAGTGGGTCTACGGCTTCATCGCCACGCGCGAGGTCGCGACGCTCTTCGCGGTGGTCGACGTCGGCTACTCGTCGAACGCCTTCGTGCTCGCCCTCGACTTCGCGTCGCAGCGCACGATGGTCGACGTCGGCGTGCTCGGGCCTCCACGGCCGCTGGTGACGGTGAACGATCACCCCGGCGCCGGGCTCGAGGTGAACTTCCGTCGCCCCAACGGGCAGTGGCGCTTCTGGCGCACGTTCGGTGATGAGCGCTTCCACGGGCACGTGCGCGTGGGGCTGCCGATTCCGGTGATCAAACCGAAGCTCGAGCTGACGTGGGAACTGCTCGCCGCAGGGGGCCCACCCCCGCTCACCGTCGTGGCGCCCGTCGACGGCGGCATCGTGAACATGACGCAGAAGTGGGCGGGCCTGCTCGCGACGGGCACGCTGGAATGCGATGGCCGCCGCTACGCCCTCGACGGCGGGGTCGGCGGGCTCGACTACACGCACGGCTACCTCGCGCGAAAGACGGCGTGGCGCTGGGCCTTCCTCTGCGGGCGGCTCGATGACGGCACGCCCCTCGGCCTCAACCTCGTCGAGGGCTTCAACGAGGGCCGCGACGACGTGAACGAGAACGCGCTGTGGCTGGGCACCGAGCTCATTCCCCTCGGGCGCGCGCGCTTCACGTGGGACAGGAACAACCTCCTCGCGCCGTGGGCGGTGCGCACCATCGATGGCGCGGTCGACCTGCGCTTCAAGCCCTTCGGCATGCACCAGGAGCTGCGCGACCTCGTGCTGGTCAAGAGCAGCTTCAACCAGCCCGTCGGCGTGTGGGAAGGCGAGCTGAAGGTCGGCGACCGCACGTACGTGGTGAAAGACGCGCCGGGCGTGACCGAGGACCAGTCTGTCCTCTGGTGAGGCCCAGCCCCAGGCGGCGTGCAGGGTGAGGCTGGGCGGGGTCTGGTCGACTAGCGTGACGCTGAAGTTCTTCGTGCCAGTCATACGTGCGCCTTCCTCCATCATGCCCACGGAGAGCCAGGGCATCTCGCTCACGTCTGAAATCAACAGCTCGATGTGCTTCGGGCCCAGCTCCTCGAAGCGCGTCTCGATGGAGTTGCCGCCTGGGCGGAAGTTCTTCTGCATGCGCTCGGGCTGCGACTTGCTCAGGTCGATGCCCGCCGCCTTGATCTTCGCGAGCCCGCGCACGAAGACGCCGTCGATGGCGTGGGAAAACCACAGCCGCTCCGTCATGGCGGCCATGGTGTCAGATGGTAGAGAGCGGTTCGCTTTGTCTCTTGAACCCGAGGCGACGATGACTCGATGGGCAGTCGTGCTGTTGGCAGCGTTGGCGGTGAGCGGGTGCGGTCGTCGCCGGGTTCAGACCGTGGCGGGCCCGGGCATGAACACCAAGCGCGAGCACACGCTCCTCGAACAGGCGGCGGCGCGGTTGCAGTGTGACCGCAGCACGCTCATCGGCGCCTTCGAGGGCTCGCTCGAGACGAACTACCACGCGTACCGCGTCGACGGCTGTGGCAAGCGCTTCCACGCACTGTTGCACTGCACCGGCATCTGCAACTGGCGCGAGGCGCCCGAGATGCGCGCCGAGACCGAGCTGGGCTGCCCCGCGACGCAGCTCACCCGGCAGTACACGCAGGGCACCCACGTGTTCGTCATCACCGGCTGCGGCCGCACCGTCGCGTACGAGCTGGGCCAGGGGCGGTTGACGCCCGTGCAGGTGGTCAATTCCATGCCTGCGCCACCGGCAGAGAACGCGCCGTCCCCGCCGGCCCAGTGACGACGTGACCATGGATCGCGCTCCCTTCTTCGCCGCCTGCCCCATCTGCGGGAGCACCGAGTCGAGCACCGTCGTCGATTTCCCCGAGCTGCGCTTCGGGCGCTGCGCGCAGTGCGGGCTCATCTACAAGTCAGAAGAAGAGCGTGGGCTGCGCGCACGGCTCTCGAAGAAGTACGACGCCGACTACTTCATCCACGGGCAGGCGCAGTACCTGAAGCGGTGGGCGCACCGGGTGGCGAAGTGCCGACGGCAGTTGTTGATGTGCCTCGAGTTCGCCCCGCACGCGAAGCGCTCGCTCGATGTGGGCTGCAGCGCCGGCTACGTGCTCGCCGCCGGTGACTCGTTGGGGTTGCAAGCGATCGGCATCGACATCGCGAGCTACACCGCGAAGCTGGCGAAAGACCGCGGGTACCCGTCGGCCACGGCGTCGTTGACCGAGCTGCCCTTTCGCGACGGGGCGTTCGACATCGTGACGGCCAAGCACACGCTCGAGCACGTCGACGTGCCGCTGCGGGGCCTCTCTGAGATGGCTCGAGTGCTCGCGCCAGGCGGCGTGGCGCTCATCGTGGTGCCCGACGCGCAGTACTGGCGGGTGAGCGCGGCGCCGAAGAGCGGGAAGTACTTTCGCCCCGAGCGGCTCGGGTGGCAGCACCACGTCTATTACGACATCGCGTCGCTGAGCCGCGGGCTGGTGGGCGCAGGGCTCGAGGTGGTGTCGACTGACAAGGCGATGATGCGCAAGCGGCTCGCGAAGGGGCCGGCGGCGCCGTGGGAAGTCCTGCGCTTCGCCGCGCTGAAGACGTGGACGAGCGTGTCGAAGGCGACGCACCTGCGCCGTGAAATTCAGCTCATCGCGCGCAAGCCGAGGGCGACATGAAGCAGGGCCGTGTCCTCGCGCCCGACGTGCTGCGAGGTGTCGCGCTGTTCGGCATCTTTCAGATGAACGTGCAGCTCTTCGCGTTCCCGCTCGTCGGGTACATGCGGCCGACGCTGGTGGCGCCGCTCGAGGGGCTCGACCTGGTGGGCTGGCTGTTCACGCACCTGGTGTGCGAGTTCAAGTTCATCAGCGTGTTCGCGATGTTGTTCGGTGCGGGCGTGGTGTTCGCCGACGCGCCACCGCGGACGTTCTGGTCGCGCCAGTTCTGGTTGTTGATGCTCGGTCTCGCCCACGCGTACCTCGTGTGGTTCGGCGACATTCTGGTGACGTATGCGGTTGCGGGCTCGCTCACGTTCGCGCTGCGCACGTGGCCGGTGCGCAAGCAGCTCATCGCGGCGGCGGTGTTGTTCTTTCTGCCGGTGCTCTTGATTCCGCTCTTCGAGGGCGGGCTGTCGGTGCTGCCGAGGCAGTTGCAGCAGCTGGCGCACGAGGGCTTCTCGCCGTCGGTCGAGGCGCTGGCGCGCGAGACGGCCATCAACCGCGGGCCGTGGCTCGCGCAGTTGCGGTTCCGCGCGGGGCAGACGTCGGAGAGCGAGCTGTTCGCGTTGTTGCTCCACGTGTGGCGCGCCGCGGGGTGCATGGTGCTGGGCATGGCGCTCGCGCGCTCGGGCGTGTTGGCGGGCGAGCACCCCGAGGTCGAGCGCAAGCTCGTACGCTTCGGCCTCCTGCTCGGCGTGCCGTTGAGCGTCACCAGCGCGGTGGTGTTGTTGCTCAACGACTTCCCCGAGAGCGCCGCGTTGACGATGGGGCTGGTGAGCTACGTCGCGTCGTTGCCGCTCGCGCTGGCGTTGCTCGGTGGCGTGCTGATGGCGCTGCGTCGCTGGCCGGCGCGGTTTGGTGCGCTCGCTGCCGCGGGCCGCATGGCGTTGACGCACTACCTGTCGCAGTCACTGCTGGCCGGGTGGTTGTTCTACGGGTTCGGGTTGGGGCTGTTCGGCGCGTTGGCGCGGTGGCAGCTGGTTCCACTCGCGGCGAGCGTGTGGCTGGTGCAGGTGGCGGCGTCTCCGTGGCTCGAGCGCACGTTGGGTCGCGGGCCGTTCGAGCGGGTGTGGCGGCGGTTGACGAAGCTCACTGCGCCTTGATGAGGGTGGGGGGGGCGGGTCTCGGCGGTGCCGAGAAGCGGGTGTGCCTCTCCACCTCGGGCGAAGAGCCTCACCTCTTGTCCGCGATGATGACGAGCCAGAGGGGGGGTCGAGGCTCTGAAAACGTGGTCCTCGATGATGACAAATTTTGGCGGCTCGATTGCATGTCTGTTTTGTCATCATCGCGGACGAGCTTTTTGAGGGGGCCGCACCCCCTCTGCCTCGTCATCATCGAGGACAAAAGTGAGGACCCGTGCTCGAGGTGAGGGGCTGCACCGGGTCAAGCACGGCCAGACCTGCACCCCTGCTTCCTCAAGGCTGCTGTTTCTTCTTCGCCACGAAGCGCCGCATCGTCCCGTTCGCGCGCTGCTCCGAGAGCGCAAACCCGCTCGCCGCGACCGTCTCTTCCGTGCGCCGATTCGGGTGACACCCACCGGCCACTCGAGTCCACGCGGGCTGGATGAAGTCCTGCACCGGCCCGTACCACCCGTCACTGCGCACGTGCTCGAGCATGCGGAGCTCTCCGTCTCCCCGCAGCACACGCCGCACCTCTGCGAGCCCGACCTCCGGCCGCGGCACGCTGCAGAACACGAGCGACGAGACCACCGTGTCGAACACGCCCTCCCGAAACGGCAACGCCTCCGCGCTCCCCCGCACCAACAACGCAGCCCCCTGCCGTGTGCGCGCCTTCCTCAAGGCATCCGCATCCGGCTCCAGCGCGATGAGCGGCGCCGCGCTCTCGTATCTCTCCAGATTGCGCCCCGTGCCGCACCCGACCTCGAGCGTGCGGCCCTTCGCGCCACCGACCAGCCAGCGTCGCCACTTCGCGAGGCCCGTCCACTCCATCGCGGCGCACATCGCGTCATACAGCCAGGGAATCTGCTCGACGCCACGCATGGTCACTCCGTGAGCACGACTTCGACACCCTCGTGAATCGGCGGCGCCTCGCTGGGGTCGACGAACAACCAGCGCAGGAGCGACCGGTAGAACCCGAACAGCGGCATGCGCGCTGCGATCTCGTCACGCACCCGTTCGCGCGTGCTCTTGAACGACGCGTGGCTCTCGCGCGTCAGCCGTTCGCGCTCGTGGAGGAAGTTCGACAGCGGCTGGACCTGCACCTCGAACGTGCGGCCTGCCCAGGCGACGACGCTCTTCATCGCCGACCAGCCCGAGCGTTTGCGCGACTCGGTCTCGAGGTAGTTCTTCACCTCGATGAACTGCAGCGCCCGGTGTTCCTCGGTCAGCGGGAGCTTGCGCGCCACGAGCGCTGCGTCATCGAAGCGCAGCGTCTGAATCACCTTCTGCAGCCGCTCGGCCTCGGCCGCCGTACCCACCACCACCTTCACGCCGAACACGTCTTTCACGTACCGCCCCAGGTGCCGCAGTTGCTTGTCGCGGAGCACGAGGCGATCGAGCTCGAAGATTTCATCGGCGACCTTGTTCCAGATCTCCTCCTCGGCCTTGATGCGCGTGAGCAGCCGGTACACGGAGTCTGGGTTCGGCGCGTCGGCCTCGTACTCGACGACGTTGCTGATCAACGACGCGCGCAGCCAGCCGCGGTGGTCGGCGATGGCGAGCCGCGCCAGCACCCGGTTGCCGAGGTCGATGTCGGTCGTGCCGATGACCTCTTCTTCCGTGACGTCGAGCGTCAAGGTGAACCGCTCGCGGGTGCGTTCGATTTCCCCGATGACCACGCTGCGGCGCTGCACCGAGCCGAGGAAACGCTCGGCCAGCAGGCTCGCGAGCAGGTGCAGGTCGCGCTCGCCACGACGAATCATGTCGCTGAACTCGGCGCGCGCGCGGGCCACCTCGGCGCGGGAAAACGCCAGCCGTTCGCCGCCCTGGCCTGCATCGAGCGCTTCACGGTGCCGCTGCAGCGCGACGACCAGCGCGTTCAGGTGCGGCGCTTGCGACACCATCCACAAAGGGGAATCGAGAGTCGTCGCGAACTCAGACGATTCAGTGCGGGGCGGGGTGTTCGACATCACGCACACAGAACCACGACGCCTGTCGGTTCACCATGACCAGGACGTCGTCCCCCTTGACCCGAACATGCGGGGCGCGAAAGGTGACCCCATGATGTTGCTGCTCGCAGGGCTGTTGCTGACCGCTTCACCTGAAGGTCGCGGCGTTGCCCCAACACAGACCCCCGAGGCACGCGCCGCGGTGCGCCTGCATGGTGCGATGGGCCTCATCGGAGCAGCGCTCCTGACGCAGTTCATGCGCTCGCCCAGCCCGGGCTTGACGCTGGAGTTCGGCGTCACGCTCGACGACCGCCTCACCATCGCCGTACGTGGTCACCTCACGTCCGTCTTCGTCTTCACCAATGGCGCGGCCACGTTGGGCGTCGACTACGCGCTGTCAGATCGATGGTTCGTCGGGGCGGGGCTCGGGGCCATCCTCGCCCTCGGGGTCAGCGACCTGCCCTCGGCAGCCGCGGTGCAGGTGCCGCTGCGGGCGCAGTTCGCCTTTCTCGAGCGGCCGCCGGAGCTCTTGTCACGGCGCGGGCCCAGAATCGTCCTCGAGGTCGCGCCGGGCTACGTGCTCGAGGGATCCACAGGCTTCGTTCGGCCGGCGGGGCCCTTGCCCCGGTGGTCGGTGATGGTGGCGCTCGGCGGTTTGTTCGTGTGGTGATTCGCGGGCTGGTGCTGGCACGGCGCGACCCCAGCAGCGTCGCAACCCCCGCGCGAGGTGATGCACCCATCCCGGTCGTGCAGCGGCGCACCTACAGCGCGAGCGCCTCGACCAGCCGTGGCACGTCGGCTTCTGAGGCGCTGCACAACGCCACCCGCAGCGCGCCCTTCTGCGGCACCACGTACACGCCCTTGCCCCGCATCTTCTCGGCCTGCGCTTCGGCCTCGGGGTGGAACACCGTCACGAAGAAGCCGCCCTCGTAGCGCGGGTACTTGAGCCCCTTGGGCTGAGCGGCCGCGTTGAAGGCCTGCACCCGGCGCTGCAGCAGCGTCTTGAACTTTTCACGCTCGGCGTCGCACGCGGCCTTGAGCTGCGCGTCGGTCAGCAGCTTCGTCACCGCCACCAGCCCGCCGTGCACGCAGTTGCTCCACGTGCCGCGGCACGCGTAGGCGAGCGCCGCCTGCGTCGCGTTGCGCTCCTTTTCGTCGGGCACGCACGCCACCAGCGCACCGACCCGCAGGCCGTAGTGCGTGTACGACTTGCTGCCGCTCCACGCGAAGAGCAGGCCGACCTTGCCCAGCAGTGGCACCAGCTCGGCGAGGAACGCGCGCGGGTCACCACCGCCGGCGTAGAGCCAGTACGCCATGTCAACCAGCAGCGTGACCGGCTTGCCCGAGTGCTTGAGCAACACCTCGACCACCTGCCGCCACTCGCCCTGCGTCATCGAGTAGCCGGTCGGGTTGTTGCACGGGTCGTTCACGAAGAGCAACGCGCGGCCCTGCTTGTTCAACGTGTCGCCGAGCTTCGCGTCGAGCGCCGCGACGTCGAGCGCGCCCGCGTCGGTGAACATGCGGAAGGTGTCGAGCGTGCGCTCGTGCTCCTCGCAGAGCGTCTGGTACGGGCCCCAGTAGAAGTTCGGGGTCAAGAGTGCCTGGCCCGACTGCAGGTAGTTCATCAGCGCGTGCCGCAGCGCACCCGTGCCGCCCGGCGTGGCCACCGACGTCGCCGCCGCTTTGAGCGCAGGCTGGGTCGAGAACGTGTCGTCGATGACCGCCTGGTTGAACGCCGCGGTGCCGGGAATCGGCGCGTACGCCGCCCACTGCGTGGCGGGCACCTCGCGCAACGTCCTGGTCACCGTCTCGAGAATCGAGAGCGTGCTGTCGTCGTTCATCAGCGAGCCGATGGTCGCGTTGACGATGGATTCACCGGCCTGCTTGCGGCGCGTGGCCTCGGCGTTGAGGGCGAAGATGACGTCTTTGTCGGGGCGGGTCTGTCGAGCGGGCGTGAGGTGAAGCATGGGGCGATCAATGCCTCAGTTCGCGAGGTCATGAAAGTGTGACGAGGCGACGCGCTGAGTCATGCGGCGAGGTTCGCAGGCCCCCGTTACACAGCGGCGCTTTTCTTTGAATGACCATGCGGCTATCGAGCACCACCGGCCGGCGGAGCGGACCCGCGCTCCTATTGATTGGAGTTCCCATGTTCTTGCGTCTGTTTCTGCTGGCGATGGCCTTCGCGCTCGCGGCGGTCGGGTGCGGCGTCGAGTCGGCACCCCCGCATCTTTCGAGTGACGTGCAGGTGCGCCCCCAGGGCGATGTGCAGGCCGTTCAAGGTGGCACCGTTGACTCGACGAGCAGCAACGTGGTCGGCATTCTCATCGACGCCAACGGCGGCCTCTTCATCTGCACCGGCGCGCTCATCGCGCCCAACCTCGTGCTCACCGCCCACCACTGCGTGGCGAACGACACGACCGCCGACTTGAGCAACTGCAGCCTCACGCACTTCGGCGCTAACTTCGCCACGTCGGCCTTCCGCGTGACGATGAACACCAACGGCCCGGCCAACGTGTTCAACACCGGCGTCTTCCCCAACGTGGACAACTCACAGTGGTTCGGTGTCAGCGCCATCGCGCACACCGGCATGAGCATCTGCGGCGGTGACATGGCGGTGCTGCGCCTGAGCACCAACATCAACAGCGTCTGCCCGCTCATTCCCCGCGTCGACACGCAGCTCAACACCAACGAGGCCTTCACGGCCGTGGGCTTCGGCGCCACGGGCCCCACGCAGAGCGCGCCTGCAGGCACCCGCTACACGTTGAACGGCGCGATGCGCGTCGAGTGCCCGTCGAACTGTGGGCCCGGCTTCGCGCAGGCGACGGAGTGGTACGCGGTCTCGAACTCCTCGACGCGGGGCGTGTGCGAAGGCGACTCGGGTGGCCCTGCCCTCGACTCGCTTCGTCGCGTGATGGGCGCCGTCTCGCGCGGCTCGGCGAGCTCGTGCGCCCAGGCCGTCTACGGGTCCACCTTCGGGCACTCGACGTGGATCAAGCAGCAGGCGGCGGCTGCGGCGACCGCCGGTGGCTACACCGCGGCGAGCTGGGTCACGGGAGGCACCACCGCGGTCAACCCCTGCACCGGCATCGACGGCGGCATCCCCGTTGGCGGTGGTGGCGGGGCGACGGGCGGTGGTGGGGGTGCGACGGGCGGCGGCGGTGGCACCACGGGTGGCGGTGGAGGCACCGGCACCTGCCCCGGCGGACAGGCGTGCTTCGACGCCACGGGCATGGGCGAGTTCGCGTGCTTGAGCTCGACGGGCCAGGTGCCCGCGGGCGCGCCTGATTGCTCGGCGACCGGCGCGTGCGCGGCGGGCTCGACCTGCTGGGGCGTCAGCCAGACCAGCGCGGTGTGCCTCGTCGACTGCGCGGGCACGGGCACCGGGGGCGGTGGAGGCGCGACGGGTGGGGGTGGCGGCGCGACCGGCGGTGGCGGTGGCACCACCATGGGCTCGTGCACTCAGGCGGGCACCTCGTGCGTCGACGCGTCGGGCATAGGCAACTTCGCGTGCGTTGACTTGAACACCTCGAACGGCATCCCCGTCGGCGCGGCGACGTGCAGCGCGAGCGTTCCGTGCCCGGCCAACTTCGGGTGCTGGGGCACCAGCAGTGGCAACTTCTGCCTGCGCAACTGCACCACCACCGGCGCAGGTGGCGGCGGAGGCGCGACCGGCGGCGGCACGGGCGGCGGTGTTCCCGTCGGTGGCGGCACGGGCGGCGGCGTTCCCGTCGGTGGCGGCACGGGCGGCGGCGTTCCCGTCGGTGGCGGCACGGGCGGCGGTGTTCCCGTCGGCGGCGGCACGGGCGGCGGTGCCGTCGGTGGCGGCACGGGCGGCGGCGTTCCCGTCGGAGGTGGCTTCGGTGGCGGCACAGCCGGCGGCGCGGGAGCCGGGAATGGCGGCGTGGGCGGCGGCTTCATGTTCCCCGGGTTGCCGGAGCAGCCGAAGTCGACCGGTTGTAGCTGCAACGAAGTGCCGACCGACGCGGTGGTGTTCGCGCTGACAGGCCTCCTTGCGTTGGCCCGTCGTCGTCGCGCTCGTCGTTGAAACCGGGGGCGTGCTACGCCGCACGTCATGAAAAACAAACTCGTGCTGCTGGCGTGCGCGCTGCTGATGCAGGGTTGCTTCTCGTCCATCGTTCGCGCCAACGGGCCGCGTGGTGACCGCTATTCGTCGGCAGGTGCCTCGCTCTTCTGGGGCATCACCACGCCGACGCACGGCGCGAAGCAGTGTCAGTACGGCCTCAAGGAGGTCGAGATGTGGCGGCCCTGGTACTCGTACCTGGTGGGCATCGTCACCATCGGCATCGTCACGCCCATCACCTCCGAATGGGAATGCATGGGGGCGCCCACCCAGCCGATGCCGATGGCGCCGCAACCGATGATGCCGCCGCCGCCGCCCGGGCAGTGAGCGGGTGGTGCTGATCAGCCCACACGACGGAGCCAGGCGCGGGTGCGTTCTTCCAAAGTCTCCGCCCAAGCCTCGCGGGTGAGACGGGGTTAGAGTCGGAGCATGTCTGGCGGCGACGGAAAGCCACGTTCCCCTCCCGGGAAGCCCAGCCCCACTTCCGAGACGAAGGTGCCGGGCTCGGTGAAGCCTGCTGCGCCCGGCAGCGTCATGCGCCCTGCGGCCACACGCCCCGTGCCGCCGCGGGGGACCTCCGACTCGGCGTTCGACCTCCCGACCATCGGCGGCAAGTCGTCGTTCACGTCGCTGCCGCGCGTGCCCTCGGTGACGTCGATGCCAGCCGCGAAGAACCCGTTTGCCGACGACGAGCGCACGGCGGGGGCGAGCCATTCAGACTTGAAGCGGGTCACCACCGCTTCGGCGCAGAACCTGCCGAAGGTGAGCGGGGGGCCTACGCCCGCGCTCACCTCGATGCCCAGGCGCAAGTCGAACGTGATTCAGAAGCAGCTCAACGCGTCGGCCTTCGACTCGGAAGAGCGCACGCAGATGGAAGTGGTGCTGGGCCGGACCAAGAGCGTCGAGCTCGACCTCGACGAAGAGAAGAACGCCGGCCCCCAGTTCTACGACGGCGAGGTCGCCGCGAAAGAAGTCAGCACCAAGTCGACCTGGCGCGCGCTCAAGGCGCCGGTGAAGAGCTCGACGAAGCGGCGCAGCGCCCGCGTGTTGTGGACGCTCCTCGACCAGTTCGCCGTCGGCACCAACCCCCGCTACGTGGTGCAGAACCCCGCCGCCGAGCACCGCGCGCACGTCTTCGCGTGGGACGTGTCGATGGCGATGGAGTGCGAGATTCCCCACTACAAGAACGGCCGCGAGATGACGCTCGCGCAGACCATCGATTGGTTGCGGCTCGAGTCGATTCACAAGTTCGGGTGGAAGAAGTTCCTCGACCCGGGCGAGGCCATCGATGCGGCAGATCGCGGCGAGCTGGTCTTCGTGGTGCCGCAAGACGTGAAGCTGCGTCAGCTGGCCATCGTGCGGCCAGGTGGCGGTGGTGACGACGGCCTGCCGCGCGTGGCGTCGGCGGGGCGACCGAAGGGCAACGACCTTGGCGTCGTCGAAGCGGTGCACGCGCAGTTCGTCTTCTTCTCGCACCCCTGACCGGAGTTCGTCAGTGGATCCGCCGTGCTCCAGACCTACACGGAGCGTCGGCGCTCCACTGTATCGACCCGAAACACCTGAAATTCGGCACGAAACTCGGCGGGGCATTCTTCCGAGCATCTTTTGTCCCCTTCGCCGCGGCGTCAGGGGGGCACCACCCGACCGGAGCTCGAATATGGCCCTCTCCATCCACTCGAACGCGCGTGGCAGCGACGTCACGCGCTTGCAGCAGTCGCTCACCAACCGCGGCTTCAACCCCCGGGGCGTTGACGGCGCGTTTGGCAACAACACCCGCGCGGCGGTCATCGCGTTTCAGCGTTCACAGGGGCTGACGGCTGACGGCATCGTGGGGGCTGACACGAGCCAGAAGCTCTTCGGCTCGCGCGACACGAAGTACTTCGACGGCGTGAGCGACTTTCAGGGCAGGCCCAGCGGGCCGTCAGCGCCCGGGAACGTGCGCGCCGGTCGCGGGTGGGGTGGCAGTGAAGGCGTCGCCGATGCCGCCAAGTCCATCGCGCGCTCGATGGGGATTCCGGTCACCAGCACCAAGCGCAACCTGGCCGACACGCGGCGCGTCGGGTCGAACACGGGCTCAGACCACTTCACCGGCAACACCAACGCCTACGCGGCCGACTTCGGCGTGAGCGGCTCGCGCGGTGATGACCTCGCGCGGCGCATCGCCGACCGGTACGGCATCCCCCGCTCGAGCATCGGCACGTACAACCGGCACACCATCAACGTCGATGGGCAGCGCTTCAGCGTGCAGTTGTTGTGGCGGGTGAGCGGCCACTACGACCACGTGCACCTTGGCATCCGCCGCGCCTGAGCAAGATGCAGGGTGGGTCACCGAGCCCGACGACCGAGCCACCACCCGAGGGCGAGCGCCGGCAGGGCCACCAGCCCCCAGGGCCACGTCGCGACCTCGGGGCCAGCCGGTGGGTGCGGCTCTGTCCCCTCCGCCAGAAAGCGGCTGGCCGTGGGCGCGACGCGCGGCGTCTGCGACCTCAGCTGCGTCTCGGCGTGCACCTGGCCATCCGCGGTCCAATCTCCGCAGGGCACCGCAGTCGAGGGCAACGTCAGACCGTCCAGCTTCAGCTGTGCGATAGGCAGCGAAGTGCCGGCGCCCAGCTCCTTCGCGTCGCCCCGTTGCAGTCCGAAGTGGAGGTGCTTGCCACCCGCCGCGCCCGTGTTGCCCTCGACCCCGATGGGCTGGCCAGCCACCACGTGCTCGCCCGCCTGCACGAAGATGGACGACAGGTGGGCGTACAGCGTGAAGACGCCGCCCGGGTGCTCGACATGAACGACGTTGCCCCACCCGAGGTTGCACCGGTCATCGTGCCCGCGGTCGAGGTTGGTGGAACTGCAGCCCCCGAACGGGAAGGCCGTGCCGTCGGCCGCAGCGAGGATGACGTGGGGCGCGAGCGTCGCAGGGGTGGCCAGATCCAGCGCGAAGCGGCCGGTGTCCGAGCACACGCCGTGTGAGCCGCGGGGCCGAAGCCCCCCCTTCGCGCAGAAGAGGGTCTCACCCGCGGCGATCGGCAACCAGAGCACCAGCTCGGCAGGAGACTCAGGGAGCGGCGTGCAGACGCCCTCCCCGGCGCAATCGTCTCCCGCGAACGGTGCCCGGCAGTACTCGGCCGAGGAACAATCGGGCTGCACTGGGGAGCAGGCCAGCACCAGCGCCAGCCAGGTCACCGCCCGCCCCCCTTCGTTTGCGACATGAGTCCCCGGTGACGCTTACTTGAACAACGACAGCAGCATCATCTCGCGCGACATCTTCGTGTACTCGGCCTCACCGATGCCGGTCTGGCCCTTCGCCTGTGCGGCCTTGGCGGCCTTCTCGTAGGCGGCGAACACCTTCTTCGCGCCCGGAGACAGCAGCTGCTCGTTCTCCTTCACGAACTTCGCGAAGTCGGCGAACTCCTTGCCGGCCGCCTGCGAGTCGGGGTCACGCGTGCCGCGCAGAATCGCGTCGCGCATCTCGTTGGGGCTGATGGAACCCGGCGTCTTGTTCTTGCCCGCCAGGTCCTTCAACGCCGCCGCGGCGCTCGAGTCCTGGTAGCTGGGCTGGCCGACGCGGTTCATCGTGGTGCGCAACTTCTCGAGGTCGCCGGTGGTGATCTTCCCGTCCGACGCCGCGCGCTCGTACGCCGCGAAGGCGCGCTTCGCTTCGGGCGAGAGCAGTTGCTCGTTCTCGCGAACGAACTTCTGGATGTCTTTGAGCTCGGTGGTCGCCGCCTTGCCGTCGAGATCCTTGATGCCGTTGTAGATGGCGTTCGCCATCTCCTGGCCCGAGATGCTGCCCGGCTGCTTGTTGCCCGCGGCGAGCGCGTTCAACTGCTTCGCGGCCGACGCGTCATTGTACTGCGGGCTCGAGACCTGCCGCATCTCGGCGCCCATGCGCAGCGACTCGCCGAGCGGGATGCCGGTCTGCCCCTTCGCCTTTGCCGCGTTGGCGTGCTTCTCGTACACGGCGAACGCCTTCTTCGCCTCGGGCGAGAGCAGCTGTTCGTTTTCCTTCACGAACTTCGCGACGTCGGCGAATTCCTTGCCGGCGGCCTGGTTGTCGAGGTCGCGCGTGCCCTTGAGGATGGCGTCGGTCATCTCCTGGCCGGAGATGCTGCCCGGCTGCTTGTTGCCCGCCGCGAGTGCGTTGAGCGTCTGCCCCATCGACGCGTCCTGGTACGCGGGGCGGCCGACGTTCTGCAACTGCACTTCCATGCGCGCGAAGTCGCGCAGGTCGATGCCCGTCTGGCCGCGTGCCTTCGCCGCGTTGACGTGCGACTCGTAGACCGCGAACGCCTTCTTCGCCTCGGGCGAGAGGAGCTGGCTGTTCTCGTTCACGAACTTCTTGATGTCGGCGTACTCCTTGCCGGCGGCCTGGTTGTCCTTGTCGATGGTGCCCTGGATGATGGCGTCGACCATTTCTTTGCCGCTGATGCTGCCGGGCTGCTTGTTGCCCGCGGCGAGCGCCTCGAGCTGCTTGCCGGCCGACACGTCTTTGTAGACGGGGCCCGACACGCTGCGCATCTCGGTCTGCATGCGCAGGTAGTCGCCCATCGGGATGCCGGTCTGGCCCTTCGACTGCGCCGCGCGCGCGTGCTGCTCGTAGACCGCGAAGGCCTTCTTCGCTTCGGGCGAGAGCAGCGCCGGGTTCTCGTTCACCATCTTCTTGAACGCGGCGAACTCCTTGCCGGCGGCCTGGTTGTCGAGGTCGGCCGTACCCTTGATGATGGCCTCGGTCATCTCGCGACCGCTGATGCTGCCGGGCGTCTTGTTGTTGGCGAGCAGCTCTTTGACGGCGGCCGCGGCGCTGGCGTCGGGGCGAATGAAGGGCCTGGGCTTCGGCCTGGGCAGCGGGGGAGGCGCCACGGGCTTGCCGGGGTTGAAGAGCTCGTGCATCTCCTTCTTGAAGTCAGCGAGCGCCTCGCCAAGGTTGAGCGGGTCCTTCTCGCTCGTGGGCTGGCCGCTCAACTTCACGAAGGCCTCGTTGAGCGCGGCGACGAGCTTGTCGGCGATGCCGTTCATCAACTGCTCGCTCAACTGCGCGCCGACCTGCGCGAGCGCCTCGTTCACGCCGGGGAACTGCGGAGAGCCGGGCAAAATCGAGCCGAGCTGACCGAAGGTGTTGGCGATGTCTTGCAGCGCGTTGTTGACCGCGGCGCCGACCTGCGCGCCCGACGTCGCAGCGCCCGCGGCGGCCGTGGCGATCTGCGCGGCGGGCGTGATGGCGGGGAAATGCGGCTTGTTGAGCGAGCTCATCTCGAGCTGCATCTTCGTGAACTCACCCTGCGGAATGCCGGTCTGGCCCTTCGCCTGCGCGGCCTTCGCGTACTTCTCGTAGATGGCGAACGTCTGCTTCGCCTGCGGCGAGAGCAGCTGTGCATTCTCCTTCACGAACTTCGCGACGTCGGCGAATTCCTTGCCGGCGGCCTGGTTGTCCAGGTCCCGGGTGCCACTCAAGATCGCCTGTTCCATCTCGCGGCCGCTGATGCTGCCGGGCGTCTTGTTGCCCGCGGCGAGCCCGTTGAGCGCCTGCGCGGTCGACTGGTCTCCATACCGCGGAGCCCCCGCGCGCTGCATCTCGAGCGACATGCGCGCAAAGTCCTTCGGGTCGATGCCGGCCTGACCCTTCGCCTGCGCTGCAGCGGCGTACTTCTGGTACACGCCGAACGCGGCCTTCGCCTCGGGCGAGAGGAGCTGGCCGTTCTCCTTCACGAACTTCGCGGCGTCGCGGAACTCGGCGCCTGCGGCCTGGCCGTCGTAGTCACGCGCGCCGCTGATGAGCGCGTTGACCATCTCGTTGCCGCTGATGCTGCCGGGCGCCTTGTTGCCCGCGGCGAGCGAGTCGAGCGCAGCGCCCATCGACTTGTCGGCGTGCTTCGGCGAGGCGACCTTCGCCATCTCGCCCTGCATCTTCATGAAGTCCTTCAGGCCGATTTGACCGTTCTTCGCGCCCTTGACGGTCTTCTCGTAGGTGGCGAACACCGCCTTCGCCTCGGGCGAGAGGAGCTGCTCGTTTTCCCTCACGAATTTCTGGATGTCTTTGAACTCGGTGGTGGCTGCCTTGCCGTCGAGGTCCTGGGTGCCCTTGATGACCGCGTCCATCATCTCCTTTCCTGAGATGGAGCCCGGTTCCTTGTTGTTGGCCGCCAGCGCCTCGAGCTGCTTGCCCGCAGAGAGGTCTTTGTAGTTCGGCGTGCCCGCACGCATCATGTCGCGCGCCATGCGGTTGTAGTCGCTCTGCGGAATGCCGCTCTGGCCCTTCGCCTGCGCGGCCTTGGCGGCCTTCGAGTACGTCTCGAACACCTTCTTCGCTTCGGGCGAGAGGAGCTGGGCGTTCTCCTTCACGAACTTCTCGACGTCCTGGAACTCTTTGGTGGCCGACTTGCCGTCGAGGTCTTTGGTGCCCTTGAGAATGGCTTCGGCCATCTCGCGGCCGCTGATGCTGCCGGCCTTCTTGTTGTTGGCGGCGAGCTCGTTGAGCGCCTTGCCGGTGCTGACGTCTTTGTAGTTGGGCTTCGCGACGGCCTGCATCTCGCGCTGCATCGAGTTGTAGACGCGGAAGTCGATGCCGGTCTGGCCGGCGGCGCGGGCCCTGGTCGCTTCACGCGAGTAGACCTCGAACACCTTCTTCGCTTCGGGGCTGAGCTTCTCGGGGTTCGCCTTCACGAACTTCTTGATGGCATCGAACTCCTTGCCGGCGGCCTGGTTGTCCGGGTCCTTCGTCGCGTCGAGGATGGCCTTCGACATCTCTTCGCCGCTGATGCTGCCCTTGCCCTTGTTCTCTGCGGCGAGCTTGTTCAGCGCGGCCGCGGCGCTGGCGTCTTGCTTGATGGGCGTGAGCGAGAGCGACTTGGGCTTGATGGACTGGGTGCTGGCTTGCTGAATCTTCGTCATCGGATCCTCAGACAGAAAGTGGGGAGACCACGACCACAAGGAACGGCAGAGACGACCGAGACCCTAGTCACAAGGGCGCGCCGCGAGGCGAAGTCGCGTGAGACTTTTTTCGAGGGGAAACGGTGACACTGCACCCTGGTGAACCCAGAGTTTTCGGGCCCTTGGCCCGTCACCGAACACCGAATTCAGGGCCCCGGTGGTCGGGGAGGCCCGCCACCACCCCCGCCGCCGCCACCCCCGCTGGCCGCTCGTCGAGCCGTGGTTGCTTGTTTGGCCGCTGATGCCGTTGGTGAGTCGCCCGGGTCTCTGTCGACGCCACCAGCACCACCGCAGCGGCGAACAGCATCACCGTCAGGTGTGTCGTTTCCTTGAACATGGGAGAACTCATCCGGTGTTTGTTATTGAACAAAGCAGTACAAGTGAAAAACCGGTGTCGTGCTGCGCCTGAGGGGTTGGATGATGCCACCGCTGCCTCGGTCAGATGAATGCACGCAGGTCGCGAATTCGGGACCTCATGGACTTCCTGTGGGTGACGGGAGCGGAGGCGAGAGCGTGATGCCGCCGCAGCAGAGGAAGATCATCGCGATGAGGGCTTGAGCTGAGTGAAAGCCATACGCGCGACGGGTGATGAGGC
>JBILUC010000122.1:0-9317 GCA_044371205.1 Archangium sp. | reverse complement strand
ACCGCCAGTGCTGGCCCTGGCAGGACTTCACGCCGCTGTATGGCTCGCTCAAGAGCACGCACGAGTACTTGCTCGACCGCTGGACCAACGACGACAATGACAAGCAGTGTCGCGATTACTTCATCGTGCTCGCGACCGACGGCAAAGAGAGCACCCCCCTTGACGCCGGGGTGCTTGGCGGGAACCCTGCCGCTGATGTTGAGGGGCTGGTCGGGAGCTTCCGCAATCTGGCGACCGGCGTTCGCACTCGCCCCGACGTGAAGACCTTCGTCGTCGCCTTCGGCGAAAACATCGGCAACCTCAACAACGTGGCCAGCGCAGGCGGCACCAACCAGGCCTTTGCTGCGGGTAGCCTCTCGGAGCTCGAGACGGCGCTGCAGGCCGTCTTCACGTCGATTACGCAGGGCACTTTCTCGCGCTCGCGCCCCGCGCTCGGCACCGACGGCAAGAGCCTGTACTCGGCGCAGTTTGTACGCCCGTCGACAGGCCCTGACTGGAGCGGTAAGCTCACCGCCTGGCGCGTCGACACGAACGGCAACCTCAGCCTTGGGTGGGAACATGGCGCCAAGCTCAACGACGCGAGTCACCCGGCCCGCAACATTCGGGTTGGGCTGAAGAAAAAGTCAAACTCCGACCGCGTGGTGGGTAATTTTGACAACACGAACGGCGAGCTCGTCGACCAGCTCAACGACCGTGACGATTTCCCCGCCACGAAGACCTCTGACGACGTGATCAGCTTCGTCAGGTCAAACACCGAGCAGTACTGGGGCAATACCCTGGTACGCAGCAGCAAACTCGGCCCCATCGTGGCGTCTGCACCTGTGGTGGTCTCGAAGTCGCCCTATGATGTCGGCTGGGGTGGCTCGACTTCTGGCACGCGCACTGAATATTCCAATTTCGTCACCAATACGGCCAGCCGTGGCACCCGGGTCTACTTTCAGGGCAACGACGGCATGCTTCACTCCGTCATCGATGGCGTGACCGACGCCACCTGCACGTCGCTTGGAGACAACTCCCCGTCATGCACCAACGGTCGTGAGGCCTGGTCCTTCATTCCCGGAGCGTCGACCCTGGGATGGCGCCCCGGCCACGGCAGGCCGTCTTTGGTGCAGTCTCTGTTCCGTCTGCCCCAGGGCGCCTGGGCGGACCTGCTGCTCGACAACACCCTGGCCGTCGCTGACGTCTGCGGGAGGGGAGCAAACAACCACGCCGAGAACTGCAGAGACGAGGATTGGAAGACCATCGCCATCGGGACCCAGCGCGCTGGCGGGCGCAGCGCCTACGCCGTCGACCTCACCGACAACGGGGTCCCCAACACCACGGACTTCCTTTGGGAGTTCAATGACGGAGACCTCGGCTTTACCTACAGCGTGCCTGTCATTGGCCGTGCCGAGAGGGGCAGTCACGACTTTTTCGTGAGCGTCATGGGTGGCGGCCTCGATGACCCGAACACGGCCGATCAAGAAGGAAACAGCGTCTTTGTGCTGGAGGCCCTCAGTGGAGATCCGATTGAGGAATTCAACCGCTTCGACCGCGGCTCGAATGAGTACGACTTTCCCAGTGACATCCTCGGGCGGCCCGCGCTCTTCCGTAGACCTACCACGCCGTACATGACGTCTGTCTTTGTTCCCGCCAGCAATTCGCTCTACGCGATGCGATTCTCGAAGCCGTCTGGTGAGCAGCACGGCAACAAAAACAAGTGGAAGCCCGATGAGCTCTTTGACCCCACGTCGACACGCAACACGTCAAACGCCAACGACCCCTCAACCACCACCAAAGTGCGCCAGGTCGTCGTCACTGTCCCTGCGACCACCACCACCGTGGCGGAGTATGGGCTGACCGACGTGCAGAACTTGCCCCTGACGCCCGCTCAGGCCCCGCCCATCTACAACCGCCCGAAGGTGGCGGCGGTCTTCGTGCCGGGCGGCACCGAGCCTGACCTCTTCGTCGGCACCGGCGACGTCGTCGACCCCGCCAACCCCCGCCCCGAGTTCCAAAACGGCAACTATTTCTACGCTGTGCACGACTTCAATCAACAGCTCCACGGCGCGGAAAACGATGGGAAGGCGCTTTGGGTCGTGCAGTTCCCTGGGAAGGAACAAGTCGTCAGCGAGCCGGCCATCATCAGGGGGTGCGTCATCGTGGCGACCTACACCCCGCCCGCCGTCAGCGCCGCCTGCTCCGTCGAGGGCGACACCACGCTCTACGGTTTCAACCCCGTCACCGGCGCGCTCACCAAATGCCTCGTGTCGGCCCCTATCACCGTCGCCGGAGTCACGAACCCCGGCGTGCCCACCTCGGTGGTCAAGTTGAGTGGCGTTGGCATTCCCAGCGACCTCGTCACCGTCAACGAGACCTTGTTCCTGCAGACCAGCGTGGGTGGCCTCCAGCGGGCGCCTGTGAGCCCGGCTCGATTGGGCGGTGGCGTGCGCAGCTACCGGAGAGTCAAATGAAGCGCTCTCGTCGGGGCGTTACGCTGGTAGAAATCATGGTGGTTGTCGCCATCGGTGGGGTCATGAGCAGTCTGGCGGCGGTTGGTATGACGAACGTCGTTCGTCATGGTCGCGTCAACTCTGCAGCGACGTCGTTGGCGAGGCTGGCGACCACCGCCCGGCAGCGCGCCATGGCCGAGCGCTGCAGGTTTGTATTGCAAATCAACGGCACCACCTACAACCCGGCTTCAGCGACGGCTGACGTTCCCCGACGCGCCTCGGTGGCGTTCTTGTATCGAAAGAACAACTGCGCGTCGACGACGGGCGCGTACGAGCCAGGTCTCGCCGTGGCCCAGCGTGACCGACTGCTCGATGAGTACGCCCTCAACGAGTTCTTTTTCGAGCTGGGTTTGCCGACGACAGTCGTTGCCAGCGGGAGGCTCACGAGCAGCTCGGTCAGCTTGAGCTGGAACGAATTGGGACAATTGTCTGTCTGGGCCGACGGCGACCAGGACGGCGTCTCAACAGACTCGAGCCTCACCAGCGTCACCATGCGAGTTCGTTCCGTTCCGGGAAATGACCTTCAGCCCTGGCGCGATGTGGTCGTCCCCATGGCTGGGCGGGCAACCGCGCCATGAGGACCTCTCAACGCGGCGCCTCGCTCATCGAGGTCCTCATCGCTTCGACGGTGCTCATCACGGCGCTGGCAGGGGTGCTCCAGTTGGTCCTCGGCGGCGTAGCCCGGTTTCGCGACTCGGGCGTTCGCCAGACTGCCGACATGCAGGTCTCCAGTCTGTTGAACAGCCTGGCAGACCGGCCTTTTGCGTCGTTCACCGTTGGCACCACCACCCCACCGAGCTTCGTCGACGAAGTGGGCCGCGTTTTCCCCCAGCGCATCATCGTGTCCAACGAAGGCGTCACCAACGGCATCGGCTCGCTCCTCGTCACGGTCGAGGTCGATTGGCAATTCACAGGCGCGGGGCCTCCACTCCCTCGAACGAGCCGCGGTACCTTGCTGGTGGTGGAGGTCCCAGATGCTGGCTTTTGAACGCTCCCGCAGAGGTCTCACGCTCATCGAGCTGATGATCACTGTCGCTATTTCATCGGTGGTGATGCTCGCCGCCGTCCAGGTCGTCATGATGGTCAGCCAGTCGCGGCGAGAGAATGAGCGCCGCCTCGAGGTGAAGAGCAACGCGATGAGTGCGCTGGCACTCATCGACTTCGAGGCTCGCTCGGCCGGCTATCGGTTCTCTTCGCCAGTGTTCGCGACCCGCTGGCTCAACAACGTCGACGGCACCGAACCGGAGCTCACTGCGGCAGGGAACCAAATCTCCACGACCGCCAACTGCGGCTTAGCGGACTGGGGCATCGCGCCGGGTTCCGACACCATCGAATTCAGGCTGGGCTCGGAGCTCGTCGTTCCCGGCAGCGCCAGCCCGTCTCCGGTTGCGCCCAGCACCCCCACCGCCCTCCTGATCGCCGCCACCTTGAACCCCTTCGACGGCGCTGGCCAGGGCGCCGGCGAATTGTTGCTTTGGACCACTGGCACCGCGTCGTGCCTCGGGCGCGGTGGGACCAGTGGCGTGGTGGGGAGCTCGATTCCGGTGCAGCTTGTCAATCAGGCCTTGACTGCCGCGACGCTGTCGGCATTTCCTGGCTGCGCTGCCCCTTCCACTTCGTACAACCTGATGCGGGCCACGCGACGGGTGCGCTTTCTGATTTGTCAGCCTCCCGCTTCCCAGCCGGATGCGCGCCCCGGCCTGTTTCAGCAAGTCGCCCTGGGCGGCGCGGCCTTTGGTGTCCCCCAGCTCGTGCAAGAGGGCGTCGAAGATCTCCAGCTCGCACCCGTGCTCGACAACGCGGGCCCCAACCCCGTTACCGGCACTGGGTGCACGGCTGGGCGCTGCGTGTGCAACAATTCCCCAGGCACCACCTCTGCCTGTGCCGAGTACGACGTCAATGCCTCCATCGTCGACGGCAGCGCAGCCAACGCCAGCCGGGTCGCTCCCTTTCGCCTGAGGGCCTACGACGTCGCAGTGACGGGCATCAGCATGCGCTCTCGCGTGGGCCGTGGCTCGAATGCCGTCCTCGAGCGATTCGTTCGCCCCGCCCTTTTTGACCATGCCGCAGGCACAGCCCTGAGCGGCGACCTCCGCACCGTCGAGCGCCGGGTCATGGCCCTCATCAACCTCGGAGTCATGAACCAATGACAGTCATCAGTCGCAAGCGTCGCCGTGGGTGGGTGATGGTCGCCGTGCTCATGGTTGTTTTCGTCATCACCCTCATGGCCTCTGCCTTCTTCCTGCAAGCCAGTGACGCAGCCAGCATGAACTCGATGGGCAGCGCGGTCACCATCGCCGCCACCAACGCCGACCTGGGCTTCAAGAATGGTGTTCGTGAGCTTCGCAACGGGAACCTCGTTGTCGCGGCGCTCCAAAACCTTCCCCCCTGTGCTGAGGCCGCCGTCGCCGCGGACACCTGCGCCAACATCGTCAATTCAGCCATCGTCAACAACGGCCCCGACGCTGGCCTTGGCGCTGGCGGTGGGCTCCAGTACCAATTCTCAGTCTATCGGCGGGCTCGCCCTGACGGCTCAGAAGACCCGGGCCAACCTCGCAACCGCTTCACCATTCGTTCGATCGGCTACTACGGCTACACCTTGAACTCTGCCAACCTCGTGACGAGCATCGTCGAGGGCGAAATCGAAATCGGCTCGCAGACCGCCTTCCAGTGCGTCGGCGGGTACGAGTGCCAGTGACGGGGGTCCAGCTCGTCACTTCGGGGTCGAGGTGAGCAGCTTGACCATAGCTACTCTCCCCAGCAGGTCGTTTCGAGCTCGCCCGATGCTGTGCCGCTTTCATTGTCAGTTTCTGGCGTCTGTCGAAGCAGGACTTCCGGAACACGCCACAGCTCGGAGAAGTCACGCCCGTCACGACCAGGGGTGAGCTCGGCAACCGCAAACCTCATACCGACGTAGATCCTCCCATC
The DNA here is from genome assembly GCA_044371205.1 of Archangium sp. Taxonomy (GTDB): domain Bacteria; phylum Myxococcota; class Myxococcia; order Myxococcales; family Myxococcaceae; genus Archangium_A. The sequence continues at coordinate 3,897 of JBILUC010000122.1, read as the reverse complement.
GGGCGAGACAGCAACAGAGTTGGGGAACAGCAGGCGCCAGTCGTCTGATTTTGTGTGCATGGGAACTGCGAAGTGTTCGTCGACGCGCACGATGCCAGACGAGCCAGCGATCCAGATCAGGTCCCGGACCTTGACCGCGGCGTAGGGCGTGAACGAAAGCAACTCAAGCTTGGAAACTTGAGGTGTCGGTTTTCCGCTGAGCCAAATCAGCGCTCCGATGGCGCTTGAGTGGAGAACTCTGCTGAGCAGTCCACCGCCTCCGGAAACAGCGACCAATTTATCCTTCAATTCAAAGAGACCAACGACGCGTGGGCAGACAACCAGGGTTACCTTATCGTCAGCTGTCGCGTACTCAATGCGAGCCGATGAGAACTCGCCAGGGCGATGGCCCAACACATGACCAGAGCCCCAACGCACGCCACACGTCAGCGTGTATTCACGCTTTCCCGCATAGTCTTCAGGCAGAACTGGCCCCTTTCGAAGAGACGCGCTCGGGGTTCCACCTTCATCGGTCTGCACCGACCAATTGAATCGGCTGGCGTTCGCACGCTGAAGAAACGCCTGGCTGGTGGGATCAACCGCGCGCCACTTGCGCGGATCGGTGCCTGCGTCGGCCAGAACCTGTTCACCACTGGTGTCATCTTGCATCATGGGTCGGCTGCTACGTTGGCGTGACGTTGAGCCGCCACAAGGTCAGGTCCGCAATCTGCGCTTCGGCTCTCAGGAGCGCTCAGGCCCGCACCGGATTCTGGCGCCCGATGAAGTACCGCACCGCCGAGTACACCAGCCCGACCGCTCCGGCGAGAACGAGCGTGTAGGCCATCGCCCGGTCCTTCTCTTTCGTCGCGGCCGTGAGCAGCACCGGGCCGAGCACCATCAGGCCGACACTGACGAGCACCTGACTCATCACCTGCACGAGTGGCTCGATGAAGAACGCGTGACCGCAACCGCCGCACTCGTAGCGCCAGGTGACCGAGCCCGACTTCACCCACGGAAGCGCGATCTTCCACCTCGTGCTGCTCACTGCGACCGCAGCGCTCCGGCATCGACTGCAGGTTCGGACTGGGGTGGGCGTCATTGGTGACGCGTGTACACAGTGCCTCAAACTGCCTGCAAGTGCTGTCGACGGCACCGTCACCCTCGAGCCGTCGAGCACGCCCCACGAGGTCGTGATGCGCGTGAAGTGGACCTGGCGCGTCGAGCCGCTCCTCATCGCCACGTCAGGCCCACAAGGTCCCGTCGGTCGTCTCGAGGGGGCAGCAGGAGCAGGTCCCGGAGGCGGGGGCCGACGTGGCCGCTTCTGCCGAGGTAAGTCTGAAAGCCCATGTCTCGCCCCCGCCCGCGTCACACGCGGGTGAGGCAGAGATGAGTCGCGGCGCAGAGCCCGGGTCCTGGCCCGCTCTTGATTTCGTTGAATCGAGTCGGTGGTTCAACCCATTCTGCGGCGATGGGCGTGCTTCCCCGGGAGGTCGGTCTGTTGCCGCTGCGCAACAGCGTGCTGTTTCCGGGAGGGGTGTTGCCCCTGACCGTGAGCCGCGCCGCGACCATACGGTCGTTGACGGACGCCGCCTCGCGCGACGGGTTGATTGGTGTGGTCGCGCAACGTGACGCGTTCGACGAGCTGCCCGGGGCAGGTGCGCTCTTCAACGTCGGCGTCATCGCGCAGGTCGTGAAGCTGGTGAAGTACCCGACGCACTGCGAGACCGTGCTGCAGGGCTTCTCCCGGTTTCGCACGGTCGCGACGGTGAGGGAGACGCCGTTCCTCACCGCGTCCATCGAGTCTTTCGGCTGGGACCGACGCTGACCACAGAGCCCGGGTTGCGCGTGCAGGTCGAGCGCTTCGTGTCCGTCGCAGACGCGCTCCCCGACGAGGTGGCGTCTCTGCGGGCCGACGTCCTGGCCGTCTTTGCGCTGCACCCGCAGCTGTCGCGCGCGCTGAACGCCGCCGCCGAGCGCACCACCGAGGTCGAGCGGTTCGTCGACGCCGTCTCGGGAACGCTCGGCGGGGCAGAACTGGAAAAGCAGGCCGTGCTGGACGAGGCCGCGCTGTCGCGACGTGTGCGGAGAGTTCACGCGCTGGTCGCGACACACCTCTCAGCCCAGCTGCCGGTCGGCTCAGACGAACGGTTGCTCGCTGCAGCGCCTGGCTTGCCGGTGCTGCGCATCGAAGAAGTCGTGGTGCCCGGGGTCTTCATCGTCGCCTCAGAAGGCCAGTCGCTCCTGGTCAAGGCACACCCGTTGGTCGCCGTATTCCCCACAGACGGCGGAATGGTGGGGACGATCTCCGAGGTCGTCTCTCGCGACGGGGAGTTGTGGGTGAAGGGGCTTGCGCGGTGTCGGCTTCAGGCGACGATCAGCGAGGCTCCGGTGCCGCGGGTGCGCGTCGAGGTGCTGTTCGACGAGCCGGTCGCGAAGGCCCTCACCGACGAGCTGGTCGAGCGTTCGATGGGAGAGCTCACCAGGCGCGGTGCGGCGAGTGAGGCGCGAGACCGCGTGCGCTCACTCGAAGGCGGGGCCCTGGCGGACCACGTGATCATCGCCCTCGAACTGTCAGAGGAACGGCGGCGTCAGGCGTGGGCACTCACCAACGCAACCGAGCGGGTGAAGCAGGTGCTCGCGTGGCTCAACGAGTCGAAGGGCCTCGCGGGCCGCCTGCGTGGCTGGCTCAGCTCATCGTGAGCGCGATGCCCGGCCCTCGGCGACGGTTTGGCTGGCGAGCCCCACCCGCCTGAAGAAAGCTCGCACGATGTTCAGCCCACTGCTCGCCCTGGCCCTCGCCGCCTCGCCCGTCTCACTGCTCTCACCGGAAGCAGTCGGCGCCAACGGCCGCACGCTGCAGCTGCGCCTGCTCGACGGGCGCAGCGTGAAGGGCGTGCTGATTCTCGAGACGAGCGCCGGTCTCCTGCTGCGAACGGACGCGGGCAACGTGCTCGTGAAGTTCGAAGAGATTGAAGCGAGTGAAGACGAAGCAGCGCCTCCTCCTGCGAGCGGCCCACCACCGAGAGCACGCGCGGTCGATGACGCCTCTCAAAGACGGCCCCCGTCCCGCAGCAGCCCGCTCCGCCTCGGCCTCTCGGGAGGAATCGGCGCCGGGCTGGGCTTCAGCTACAGCTCCCTGCGCACCTGGCTGGCCGCGAAGCTCTCGCTGCTCGTCGACCTCGACTTCGGCCGGCTGGGCCTGCGCACCAGCACCCCTCTCACCGCAGGCGCGCTCGTCGCCAGCTTCGATACTCCCTACTTCGTGGGCTCGGGCATGCTCGAGACGCAGCTTCGGCTGAACTTCTCACCGCGCTTCTCGAGCGGGCTGGGCATCGCCGCGGGCGTGCGCGGGCAGACCGACAGCTTCGGTGCCGCCTTCACCTTCGGGCCGACCCTCACCGTGCTCGCGGTGCGGTTCGGCGAAGAGCGCTCGCATGAGGTCTCCTTCAACGGGGTGATGGCCATCTCCATGATTCCCAACATCGGCCCCGCCTTCAGCGGCGCGCTCTTCACGTTCGAGTACGCCGGGCTCTTCTAGCCAGGGTGGCGGGTTTCGCGGTGGTGCCTCCTTCGTGCAGCCCCTCGACCTCGAGCCCGGGTGCACACCTCTCGATGCGGGGGCCGGGAGGGGTCCTCGCCCGAAAACGCGGAACTCTGCTGCCATGCTCACCCGAGCGCGAAACGGTCAGCAAAGTCCGCAGAGCAACCGTGGTGACGCGCAACCTGCCGCAAAATCGGGCCTTCTTCTGAACGCCACGTCAACTCTGCTTCATCGCCTGACCGGGACCCATCGCCTCCGCGATCGCCGCGACGCTCGAGGCGCATCGGAATATTCAGCGCGACCAGAGCTGAACGCGCTCGACGTTTCCGCAGCGGGGACAGGGTTGGCCGAGTTCCTTTCCCGCGCCGGCCCGATGA
>JBILUC010000121.1:0-9465 GCA_044371205.1 Archangium sp. | reverse complement strand
CGCTGGTGCTCGGGTACTGCAGCCCCGCGGGCAACAAGCCGCTCGTCTTCTCCGGTCGCCTCACCGCTGACGTCAACCGCCGGCTCGCCGAGACCGCGCGCTTCGTCGAGGCGGTGAGCCACCCGCGCGGTCTTCGCTTCGGCGCGCCGGGCTTCACCACCACCGTGCGGGTTCGGCTCATCCACGCGCGCATTCGCCACGCGCTGCGCCACGCGCCTTCGTGGAAGACGGCCGAGTGGGGCACGCCCATCAACCAATACGACATGGCGGGCACGGTGCTGCTCTTCAGCTCGGTGCTGCTCGAGGGCCTGCGCGACCTCGGCGCCAGCGTGAGCGCCGACGAAGAAGACGCCGTGCTGCACCAGTGGCGCGCGATTGGCCGGTTGATGGGGGTCGAAGACGAGCTGCTGGCGACCTCCCCCGCCGAAGCGCGGGCGACCTGGGCGATGCTCGAGGCCACGCAGGGCCTGCCCGACGTCGACTCGCGCAAGCTCACCCATGCGCTCATCCTCGATGGCGCTGATCGCGGCGCGCCTCCCGCGGCCATCGACTTCGGCTACGGGTTGTGTCGCCACCTCGTCGGTCCCCGCTACGCCGACGCGCTCGAGCTGCCCCGCAGCGCGTGGGACGTGGCGCCGCTGGCCCTCCGTCGGCTGGTGCGCCCCATCGACGAGGCGACGCGCCGCTTCCCCGCAGTGCGCGCGCAGGCCCTGCGCTGGGGTGCGCGTCACTGGCGCCGCACCGTCGAGCTCACCTTCGGTCAGAACGAGGTGCGCTTCGAGCTCCCGACGTCCCCGCTGGCCACCTCGAGGCACTGAACGATGTCCGGCAATGCTCCCCCGCGCTCCGTCTGGAGCCGTTCGGCTCGTCTGATGACCCTCGCCGCAGGCCTCGCGAAGAAGGAACTGCAGGGCCGCGTCGGCCGCGCCGTCGACCGCAGCAGCGAGCTGGTGCGGCAGGCGCAGCAGCTCAAGGTGCAGGTCGAGCAGGCGCGCGAGATTGTCGAGAGCCTCGGGCAGCTCAAGGGCGCCGCGATGAAGGCCGGGCAGATGCTCAGCACCGAGCTGCGCGACGTGCTGCCGCCCGAGGTCATCGCGATGTTGAGCCAGCTGCAGGCCTCCGGGCCCCCGGTGGAGTTCGCCGAGATTCTCAGCGTGGTGCGCGAAGACCTCGGCGACGAGAAGGTCGCGCAGCTGGTCATCGAGCCCACGCCGCTGGCGAGCGCGTCGATTGGCCAGGTGCACCGCGCGAAGTGGACGGAGCCCTCGAGCGGCCAGGTGCACGAGCTGGTGCTCAAGGTGCAGTTCCGCGGCATCGCCGAGACCATCGACAGCGACCTGTTGCTGCTCGAGCGCATCGCGCGGTTGTTCCTCTCGGTGCAGCTCAGCCACTTCGACGTCACCGCCGTCTTCGCCGAGCTGCGCGAGGTGCTGGTGCGCGAGACCGACTACGTGCACGAGGCCGCTGCCTTGACGAAGTACCGCGAGAAGGCCCACCGCGTGCCGGGGCTGCGCGTGCCCGACGTCTTCCCTTCGCTCTGCAGCCGCCGGGTGCTCGCGCTCTCGTTCGAGCCCGGCCTCACGCTCGACCAGTTCCTCGCGACGCAGCCCTCGTTCGACGCGAAGCACCGCTTCGTAGTGCAGTTGCTCGACCTCTACTTCCGCGAGTTCTTCGAGTGGGGCCTCGTGCAGACCGACGCCAACTTCGCGAACTTCTTGTTCCGTCCCCAACAGGGCGAGCTGGTGCTGCTCGACTTCGGGGCCACCCGCGAATACCCCGACGCGTTTCGCGAGCAGTACCGGGCGCTGCTGGTGAAGACGCTCGCGGGAGACCGGCCGGGCGCGCTCGCTGCCGCGCAGGCGCTCGAGCTCATCGACCCGCGCGAGCCACCTGAAGCCGTCGAGGCGTTGCACGCGTTGCTCGAGACCGTGCTCCGCGTCTTCAAGCCCGCCTCGCAGCCGGTCGACTTTCAAGACAAGCGGCTGGTCGACGACGCGGCGGCGCGGCTGAAGACCTACTTCCGCGCGCTCAAGTGCTCGCCTCCGCCGGCGCAGCTGCTCTTTCTGCACCGCAAGCTGGGCGGCGTGTACACGATGGGGCGCGCGCTGGGGGCGAAGCTCGACCTCACCCCGTTCTCCGACGGCCTCACCCGCCGCTGATCACTCGATGGCTTCGACGACGCCGGTGTCCATGTCGTACATGCCGCCGACGATTTTGATTTTCCCGTCCTTCTCGAGGTCGCGCAGCACGGGGCTCTCTTCGCGAATGCGGCGCAGCGTGCGGCGCACGTTCTGCTCGGCGACCCGGTGCACGAACGCGGCGTTCTTGCTGTTGCGCTCGCCGTGGTCGCCCTTCACCTCGTCGATGGCCGGCGAGATGTTCTTCAAGAGCGAGGTGAGGTTGCCCAGCTCGACCTTGTCGATGGCCCCCTTCACCGCGCCGCAGTACTCGTGGCCGAGCACGAAGACGAGCTTGGCGCCCGAGGCCGCGCAGGCGAACTCCATGCTGCCGAGGATGTCGGAGTTCACGAAGTTGCCGGCGATGCGCGCGACGAAGAGGTCGCCGATGCCGCAGTCGAAGACGTCTTCCACCGGGATGCGGGAATCGAGGCACGAGAGCACCACGGCCTTGGGCCACTGACCCAGCACGGCGGCGCGCACCTGCGAGCGGTGGTCGCGGTGGGTGATGTCGCCGCGCACGAAGCGCGTGTTGCCGTCTTGCAGCAGCGTGCGCACCTCGTCGGGCGTGAGGGCCTGCTGCTCGGCCTTCGTCAGTACCCGGTCGGTTCTCGTCTTGGGATCAGTCATGGAGCACATTGAACCCCAACTGGGTGGCTTTGCGGCTGGGAAACGTCAGGGCACGTCGAGCAGCAGCCCGCCGCGCTGGGACGCCTCGAGGGTGCCGCACGCCGCGCCGATGTCTTTGCCGCCCGAATAGCGCCGCGCGATGGGCGCCTTCACCACCTGGAGGTGGTCGCGAAACGCAGCGAGCTCGGCCTCGGTGGGCGGCTGGTACTTGCCGGTGGGGTCGGTGACGTCGATGAGGTCAATCATCACGGGGATGTCGTGGAACGCGTCGCGCAGCGCCTCGGCGTCTTCGCGGCCGACGTTGAAGCCGCTGATCATCACGTACGCCACCATCGCGCGGTTGCCGCTCTCGCGGGCGTACGCCTTGATTTCTTCGAGCAGCGTCGGCAACGGCCAGGTCTTCTCGACCGGCAGCACCACCGCGCGCTTCTCGGGGATGGCGGAGGTGACCGAGAACGCGAGCCGGTACGGCAGCTGATCCGCCCGGTACTTGCGAATGCCCGGCACCCAGCCCGCGGTCGAGAAGGTGATGCTCTTGCCCGAGATGGCGAGCCCCGCCGGGTGCTGGAGGATGCGCGCCGCCTTCGTGGTGTTGGCGTAGTTGAGCAGCGGCTCGCCCATGCCCATGAAGACCACGCCGCGCACCGGCAGCTCGGCCTCGGCGCGAATCTGGAGCACCTGGTCGACGATTTCCCAGGTCTCGAGGTTGCGCTGAAAGCCCATCTTCCCCGTCATGCAGAAGTCGCAGGCCAGCGCGCAGCCGACCTGGCTCGAGATGCAGACCACGTGCTTGGTGTCGAAGAGGGGAATGCGCACCGCCTCGAAGCGCCCGCCCAGCGGTGACTCGAAGAGGTACTTCACGAAGCCGTCGTCGGCCTTGCGGCGCTCGACCACCTTGAGGGAGGGCAGCTCGCCGTGGGTCTGCACGAAGTCGCGCACCACCGCGCGCACCTGCGGCGCCCGCTTCACGTCGGCCAGCACCTTCGCCCCGTGGCTGAACACCGACGCGAACAGCTTGAGCTGCTCGGTGCGGTTGGCGGCGACGGGCGTGAGCGCGTCACAGAAGCCGGCGAAGTCGTGGTTCTTCAGGTTGATCAAGACGGAGTCACAACAAGCACACCGGGCTGCCGTTCGTCGAGCCCGGGCACTCCGCGCCAGTGTCGTTGCTCCAGCGGCTCACCTGACAGGCAGGCAGGCGCTCAAAGGTGTTGGTGTTGATGAAGTCGGGCCCCGACATGTCAGAGCGCCACCCGAGCAGCAGGCCCGTGTCACCGCCCCCGTTGCGGATGGTGCTGTTCTGAATGAACGCGCTCGTCGGTCGGCCGCTGTCGGGCACGATGAGCACGCTGCCGTCGTTGTCGGCGGGGCCGCAGCCGTAGCCCTGCAGCCCGCTGACGCCGCCCGCGTATTCCACCGTCACGTACGTCATCGCGTTGCCGGACGAGGGCGTGTTGCGGAAGTAGATGTTCTTCCAGTCTCCCGCGGCGGGCATGTCTTTGGCCGAGGTGAAGAGAATCGGCGCCGCCACGGTGCCGTTGGCGATGAGCACGCCCCGGCGCGTGTCCGAGGTGCCGACGGTGAGCCCGCTGTCGCTGGTGGTGTCCATCTTCAGGGTGACGCCGCCCTCGACGGTGAGGGTGGAGGTCGAACCCTCGACACTCGGCGCGACCAGCAGGCGCCCGCCGATGCGGTAGGGCGCTCCCAGGTTCTTGAAGGTGTCGTCGGGCATGCTGCCGCGCGGCTCGACAAAGATGTCGGGCGAGCGGTTGGCGAGGAAGCTCACCGTCGGCAACGTGCCCACCGCGCCCGCCTCGACGACGATGGGCCAGGGCGAGGCCATGCCGCCGCTCTCGGTGACGCGCAGGTTCTTCGAGTCGGCAGTGAAGCCGCTCATGCGCTGCAGGTTGACGGCGTGCCCCGCGGCGTTGCTGATGGTGACGTTCACGAAGCGCAACGAGCGCGTGAGCATCGGCTGGTTCGACGCGGTGCCGTAGGCCACCACCACGCCGCCGCCGTTCTGCGCCGAGGCCGGGTTCGCGCCGCCCACCAGCACGGTGTCGGTGAAGTCGAGCGAGCCCAGGACGTTGACTGAGATGGAGCCCCAGGGCTTGCTCGAGTCCACCGCGGCGAAGGTCACCTGCTGCGTCGGCGTGCCCTGCGCGACGAGCTTGCCGGTCTGGGTGGTCGAGCCCACCTGAATGCCGTTGCGCTCGCCCAGCCGCACCACGGCGCACGGCTCGAGCGTGACGGTGGCGAAGATGCGCACGTTGCTGGTGATGAGGTGCGGGCTGTCGGCCGCCGTCCACCGCTCGTTGCCCATGATGTCCCCGGAGTGGGTCGTGCCGGCGCCGGTCGGCACCTCGCACACCGTGACGCCTGCATCGGGACCCGGCATCGACGAGCACGCGAGCGTGGTTGCCGCACAGCAGACGAAGAGAATGACTCGCATGGCGAGGGTGTTTGTCATGCCTGTCCTGAACGCACCACCCTCAGGCCGCAGCGTTGCCCCTGAGCTGAGGTAGGAAGGCAGCATGTCCCCACGCTCTGCGCTGCTCGCCTCGTGTGTTGCGCTGTCTGCGCTCGCCGCCGACCCGAAGCCGCTCGACCCGCTCACCTTCGGCATCAGCCAGCCCTATGGCGCCGAGGCCGCCGAGAAGGTGCCGGCGCTGGTCGAGCCGTACCTCTCGAAGGGCTTCAAGGGCCCGGTGAAGGTGGTCCGTTTCGACACCAACGAAGCGCTCGCCGACGCGCTCGCGGCAGGCAAGGTTGACCTGGCGTGGATACCGCCGCTCGCCTTCGTGCGTGCGCAGCAGAAGAACGCCGGCGTCGCTGCGCTCTCGAAGGCGATGCGCCAGGGGTCGCTCTTCTACCGCGCGGTGCTCTTCACGAAGGCGGGCTCGCCGGTGACGTCGCTCGGCGCGCTCAAGGGCAAGAAGGTGGCGTTCGTCTCGAAGAGTTCGACCAGCGGCTACCTCTTCGCGCGCGAGGTGCTCACCAGCGCGGGGGAGAAGCCCGACGGTTTCTTCGGTGACGAGCTCTTCGCGGGCGACCACCTCGCGGTGTGCAAGGCCGTGCGCGAGGGGAAGGTCGACGTGGGCGCGACCTTCGGCAACGAGCCCGCCGCCGGGAAAGAGGTCGAGGCGTCGGGCTGCATCGACTCGCCGCCGGTGAGCGACTTCAAGGTGGTGGCCAGCACCGGCAACGTGCCCAACGAGGTCATCGCGGCGCGCGACTTCTTCCCGCCGACGCGGGTGAACGACGTCATCGCCACCTTCGGGCGGATGGATGCGTCGCCCGAAGGCAAGAAGGTGCTCGAGGCGTTCCGCGCCGATGGCTGGGGCGTCGCCGTCGAGGGTGACTTCACGCAGGTGCTCGAGCTGCTCAAGGCGAAGACGCCCGCGAAGCCCGCAGCCCCGGTGAAGAAGAAGGGTACGAAGTAGCCGTGTCGGCCGAGCGCACCGCCTGCAAGTCGTGCGGGAAGTGGATGTTTCACCTCGCAAAGACGTGCCCGCATTGCGGCGCGAACCAGGACGGGAGCGCGGAGGAAGAAGAGACGCCTGCTCCGGTGCAGGCCGCGCGGAAACCCGAGTTGAAGCTCTCGGCTGAAGAGGCGCGCGCGATGTTGTCGATGGCGGCCACGGCCACGCATGGTGAAGAGCGCCCGGTGACGCTCGCCGACGTGGCGGGCAACCTCGTGAAGCCGCGCGACGGGCTGGTGGAGCTCATCACCAGCGTCATCGCCGCCCCGCTCACTGCGGTGACGGTGCTGGTGCTCGGCTACTTCCTGTTGCGGCTGCGTCGCTCGCAGCGCTCGGCCGCGCTGTGGGGGGCGAACGCGCTGGCAGTGCCGGTGGCGACGGGGTTGTTGCTGCTCACCTTCGTCGACTTCGAGGTGCCTGACTGGCCGTACTGGCTCGTCGGTGTCTCGTTCGGCGCGTGGCTCATTCGCTCGGTGGTGCGGGTGGCGACGACACCTGCCCCGCTGGCCTGAGGTGGGTTATGGGCGCAGGCATGTCCGACCCATCGAACGAACTGCAGGCCCTGCGTGACGAAGTGGCGTCGCTGCGCTCGCGCGTCGAGCGTCGCGGGCGGGCCTTCGGGGCTGACGCTCTCTGGCGGGCTGGCGCTCGCCGACAACACGGGCATCACCTCGACCGCTTCGGCGCGACGGCATCGGTCGCCAGCTCGCCGACGACGACCTTCGGCGCGGGCTTTCTCGAGGGCACCTTCACCGATGCGGGCGGCACCATCGTCATCCTCGCGTCCGCTTCCGCGTATTGCTCGTCGGCGGGCCGCATCATCATGAACGTGAAGGTCGACGGAGTGACCATCGGTGCGATGCGGGTGACGTGCAACACGACGTTGGCGCACATGGCCTTCCCCTCGGCTCACCTCCGGCTGAACCGGCTCCTGTTGCCCAATGCCACGTTCAACCCGCCCGTGACGCGCACGGTGCGGCTCGAGCCCATCAACTGCACCTCGGGTTGCGCGGCCGGCATCGTCACCACCCTCGCCGACGTGAACGACTTCGGTGAGGTGACGGTGCTGCGGCTCCCCACGCCGTGAGGCTCACAGCCGCGCGCGCATGACCTCGACGACGCCGGTGGGGTTGTCGGTGTGAATCCAGTGGCTGCCCTCGAGCAGGTCGACGGTGACGCCCGGGGCGCCGGCGACGCTCTCCGATTCGAGTGACTGTGCGCGCACGCGGTCGTCGTGCTCGTACACCTTCGACTGCAGCGCGATGACGAGGTGCAGGCGCGGGCCGGGGCCGACGACGTGCGAGGCGCGCTCCACGACGGGCCAGAGGTCGAGGTGCAGGTAGTCGCCCAGCAGCGCGTCGATGCGCGTGAGGTCGAGCTTGAAGCGGAAGCCCGCGTCGGTGCGCTCGAGGTTCATCGCCAGCCACTGCGCGAGCGGGCGCGTCTGACCTCCGCGAACGAGCTCGTCGATGAACGCGTCACGGCTCGACCACACTCCCTCTCCCTGCACAGCGGGGAGAGGGTGGCGCGCAGCGCCGGGTGAGGGGCTGCTGTCCTCAGTCGGGCCCCTCACCCCTGCCCCGCTCCCCGCTTGCGCAGGGAGAGGGAGAGCCAGGGCGCGCACCTGCTCGAGCACCGCCATCGTCTTCTCGCTCCCACGCGCGTCGGTGCGGGGGCCGGGCGCGGAGTCGAGCGTCATCACGTGCGAGAGCGGCAGGCCCTCGAGCGCGAGCGCCACCTTGCCCCCGAAGGAGTGGCCGACCACCGCATACGGTGTCACCGGCAGGGTGCCCAGGGTCTCGACCACGTCATCGGCGGCGTGCTTCACCGTGTCGGCGTTGCCCGGGCCGTCGAGCGAGCCGCCGTGGGCGCGCAGGTCCATCAACACCACGCAGCGGCCGGCGCCTTCGGGCGATGACAGAAAGCTCCGCGCGAGGCCGCGCAGGTTGCTCCCGCTGCCGAGGATGCCGTGCAGCATCACCACCGCGCTCGTCGCTTCACTGCCAGGGGCGCGAAGAACTTCGTGCTTCAGCTTCATGGAGGGAGCGGCGTGAACGGCGCGACGAGCTGGCACACCGAGTCGGTGCACGCGAAGCCCTTGAGACAGTCTTCGTTCTTCTCGCAGGTGGGCAGGCAGACGCGGCGCGCACCCTGGGGGCTGCAGGCCGAGTTCTCAGGACAGCTCACGGTGTCGGAGCACTCCTTCGTGCAGATTTCCGCGCGCGAGCAGTACCCCTCTTTCAGGCCCGCGCACTCTTCGTGTTTGCGACACGCCTGACCGGGCGCTGCGAAGAGCCCGCAGCCGCTGAGCAGCAGGAGCATGAGCGCAAGGAGAGCAGACCACCCGCTGCCTGTGGCCAGGGCGCTCACTCTTGTGGCCCCTGTGAGCGGTTGCCCTTGAACTCCGACGGCCCGTAGAGGTCGTAGTCGCAGCCTCCGTCGTCGAGGAAGCGGCGCGACTCGCAGCGCGTGCGCAGACAGAAGCCGTTGGTGCACTCGACCAGCTTCGACTCGGGGCAGAAGCCGTCGTCAATCTGGTCGTTGAACACGCCTCCATCGGGCAGCGTGGAGCCGGGCAGGTAGCCCGTGTACCGGCAGCCGTCTTCGACCTTCGTGTAGCAGTCGCTCGTCTGCTCGCAGGTCTTCGTGCAGACCTCGGCCATCGCGCACGCGTACCCCTTGGGGCAATCGGCGTTGCGCGGGTCGCAGCGCCCGCCGGGAGGAGAGGGACAGGACGCCTGCTGCGTGAAGCAGCCCGCGAGCAGGAGACAGACGAGGGCGGGGGAGCGCTTCACGAGCGACACCATATAAGCAGTGTCGGGCCACTCCACTTCCCGACTCCAACCGGACTGCACCGCCAGGCCGCGCCACACCATTGGGTGAAGTGCATGGAGGTCCAGGTCGCCTGCGACAGGGGCGCTCCAGCTGCAGGACTGTCAACGCGCGCGCCACACCCTCCGCCGACGTGGGAAATGGGACGCGATGACGTACCGCGTGAAACGGTGGCTCCCACGGGAAGGCAGCGCGCGACGCGTCCTGGGCGCGGGGGAAGCAGGTGCTGGGCGCTTGATGCGTTGATCAACGCTCGCAGACCGGTGAGCATCGCGCCCCCATGAGCGCACTTCGTCGAAAGATTCTGGCCGCCGCCGTCGTGGCCGGAGCCGTGCTGGTCGCCTGCA
>JBILUC010000023.1:0-109385 GCA_044371205.1 Archangium sp. | reverse complement strand
CAGGGAAAGCAGATCGCCATGGGTGACCCGCCGCAAGCCGGGCCGTCAGCAGTCGGTCGCGCACCGCGCAGAGCAGCTCGCCCCGGCGGCAGACCATCAGGCGCCGCTCGCGCCGCAGTCGATTCTCGCGGGCGGCAACCAGCAATTCTTCGAGAACGTGATGCTCGACCTCGTGGCCAAGCTCGAGGCCACGCCCGATGGGCAGGGCGGCACGCTGCTCGACCACTCGCTGGTGGTGTGGACGCAGGAAAGCGGCAACCTCACCCACAACACCTTCTCGGTGCCGGTCATCACTTTCGGCGGCGCGAGCGGCTCCTTCTCGACGGGCCAGTACGTCGACTACCGCAACACCGCGCTCATCTACGACCGCAACCGCATGGAAGTGGAGAACCCCGGCCTCTTCATGCACCAGTGGTTCGGCATGACGTTGCGCGCGATGGGCGTGCCGCAGGCGCAGTGGGCCGAGAGCGACCACGGCGGGTACGGCTACCGCTACGCCAACGTGAACTGGGGCAACTTCAACACCGCGCAGGCGTACCCCGACTCGATGTGGGGCCTCGCCGGGCAAGACCTGCCGTGGCTCAAGCGCTGAGCCGCGCGCTCACTCCAGCGGCACCGGCTGCTCGTTGACCAGCGGCTGACGGTCTCCATACACGTCGAAGCGCAGCGGCCCGGCGAGCGGGAGCCTCCTCGGGGTTCCGCCCGACGCCGAGCCGCGAGCCGTTCTCGAGAAGGTCAGCACCACCGCGCCCCAGTCGTCGTGGTCGCGCACCAGGGCGGAGCCACGCATGTGCCCCATCGTGCGCCGAGACGAGGCGCGCTGCGGGAGCGCTACCGCGGCCGAATCACCACCGGCGAACGTTCGCGGCAGCTCACGAAACAGAACGAGAAGGTGAAGACGGCGACCGTGGTGTCTTCCGCTTCCCAGAGCACGACGCTCTCGAGTGAGAAGGGGCCGCTGTTGCCCGCGCGGGGTGCGAGCAGGTCGGAGGGCCTGGTGCGACCGAGGTACTCGATGGTGCCCCAGGAGCGTTGCGTGCGCTGGCGACCAGAGTCGTCCGAAAACCGCGACGTGCCTGTCATGCCTCGACGCGGCGGGCTGTCCCTCCCCCTTGCGCCGCTGTGCGCGCGGCAATACAGCCGCCGGCCATGCTTCTCCCTGCGCTCCTCGTCCTCGGTGCTGTGCCCGTCGGCTTCCAGACTGGCATCCTCACCCCGCCGCTCATCGGCTCGCCTGATCAGGCCGCGCTGCGCTTCGCGACCTCGCGCGCTCAGGAGCTCGGCCTCGACCCGCGCACCACGCTGATGTCGACGGGCCACTTCTCGACGCGCTTCGGCGGCACGGTTCACCTCACGCAAACCATCAACGGCCTGCCCATCACCTCGCGCAAGGTCATCGTCACCTTCGACACGGCGCAGCGCGTGGTGCGCGTCAGCTCGACGCTCACCGAGCTCGGCGCGCTCAAGCTGACGCCCTCGCTCAGCGTGATGGATGCGCTCGCCGTCGCCTCGGCCGAAATCCCCGGCGCGTGGCTGCAGAAAGAGGGCACGCCGTACGGTGGCGCGAAGAAGCAGCTCTTCGTCGTCAACGGCGAGGTGCACGTCGGATTCCTGACCTTCATCCCCACGCTCAAGAATTCCGAAAGCTGGCACGTCGCGGTCGACGCGACCGACGGCTCGGTGCTCTGGGTGCGCAACCGCGCGTGGGCCAACGACAACGCTGCCGTCTATGCCACCAGCCCCGGCGGCGTCGGCCAGGGCGTCGGCGTGACGCCCACCGTCACCGAGCCGTTGCTCAACCTCGTGCCCGACGCGGGCCGCCTCACCGGCACCCGCCTTCGCGCGCTCAACTGCTGCCCCACCGTCAACTGCAACCCCGACGCCGGCCCCGCGCGCGCGTCGGGCATGACGCAGACCTTCCAGGGCCCGGTCGAGTTCGACGTCGCCATCTGCGACCAGCGCCAGCTCGCGTCGAACGACCCCGCGGTGCACCCCAGCGGCGACTGGGTCTACTCACCCGTCGACCCGCCGCGCACGGCGACGGTGAGCCTCGGCAACCTCGCCGACTGGGACTCTTTCGCCGAGGTGCACGGCTACTTCCACGCCACGAAGGCGTACGAGGCCATGCGCGCCCTGTCGGTCGGGCCCCTCGCGCGGGACGGGGGCTTCTCGCCCTTCAGCATGCGCGACACGGGCCCTGGCGGGGGTCTGCCCACCGTGTGGGTCAACGTTTCCGACGCCGACTTCAACAACGCCATGCCCAACGCGGCCGGTGTGTACGTCGCCGACACGCTGTCCCGCACCGACAACGCGCTGTTCCTCGCGCGCGAGAACATGGAATTCCTGCTCCTGCCGCCGCAGGTCATCAACTCCGACGCGCTGGTCATCTACCAGGGCGAGCGTGCCGACTTCGCCTACGACGGCCCGGTGCTGTGGCACGAGTTCGGCCACGGCCTCATCCGCAGCACCGCCGACTGGGACACGGTCGTCACCTTCGACCAGCGCTCGGCGAACAACGAGTCTTCGGCGCTGCACGAAGGCGTGGCGGACCTCATCGCGGCCATGACGGGCGGGCGCAGCATCGTCGGTGAGTACGTCGGCCCGCGCATCGACCCCACGTCGCTGGCGATTCGCAACGTCGACAACCAGGAGAAGTGCCCCGACGTGCTCTGGGGTGAATCGCACCAGGACTCGCTGCACTTCACCGGCGCGGTGTGGGCGGCGCGCCAGCAGTTGCTCGGCACCGACAACGGCAACACCTTCGACGCGGCCTTCTACGCCGCCATCGTCAGCTTCCCGCCCGACGTCAACTTCGCCAGCGCGGCGAGCATCCTCACCCAGGCCATCACGCTCGCGTTCCCGGGCGACCCTTCCTCGACCATGAAGATGAACGCCGCGTTCGCCGCGCGGGGCGTGACAGGCTGCTCGAAGGTGCTCGACCTCACCAACTCGCTGGCGACCCCGCGCATCTTCTTCGGCATTCCCGGCACGTCGTTCGCGGGCGTGGGTGACGGTCTCTCGGTGCCCGGCCCCTACCAGGTGAAGATTCGCGTGCCGCGCGGCGCGAAGAGCATCGGCATGAGCGGCCAGATGCAGAGCTTCGGCACCATGTCGCGCCTCGAGCTGCTCGCGGCGGCCGACCGCCCCATCACCTTCGCGAAGAACGGCACCTCGCTGGCCAACGACGCCATGGCGCGCACCGTGCCGGCCATCGCGCAGGGCGTGCTCAGCGCGACGCTGCCCATCAACGTGCCGTGCGGCGGTGAAGTGTACCTCGCGGTCGCCAACCAGAGCCGCCGCGACCGGCAGATTTACGACCTCCAGTTTGCGTTCGACCCGGCCGACTCGTGCCCCGAGGTCGACGCCGGCGTGCCCGACGCGGGAGCGCCCACGCAGGCCCCGATTCGCCTCGTGAACGCCCCCCAGACGCTCGGTGACCGGGTGATGGGCTGCTCCTGCAACGTCACGTCTCCTCTCGCCGTCATCGTCGCCGCGCTCTGGTTCGTGCGCCGTCGCCGCGCGGGTGCGGTTTGAACCTCAAGCCGCCCTTCGGGTGGACGGGTGATGCGGGCGCAGTGACGCCCGTGGTGCAGGGCACGCTGCCCGGGTGGCTGCGGGGCACGTTGATGCGCACCGCCCCGGCGCTCTACGCGCTGGGGGAATGGCAGGCCGGTCACTGGTTCGACGGCCTCGCGCTGCTGTACGCCTTCGAGGTGCGCAGCGACGGGGTCGGCTTTCAGCAGCGGCTGTTGCAGTCCGAGTCGTACCGCGAGCTCGAGCGGGGTGACGCCAGTCGCGCCTCATTCGACACGCAGATGAAGCGCGGGTTCTGGAACCGGCTGTTCCACCCCATTCCGCGCACCACCGACAACACCAACGTGAACGTGGTGCCGTGGGAAGACGCCTGGCTGGCGATGACCGAGACCTCGCATCAGCAGGTCATCGACCCGAAGACGCTCGAGACGCGCGGCACGTACCGCTTTCGAGACGGGCTCGGCCGCACCGTGTTGTCGGCGCACGCGTTTCCGAACCCCGGCGTCGCGAAGTCGTTGGTGAACGTCGGCAGCGAGATGTCCATCACCAACGCCCTGCTGGTGTACCGGCAGAGCGCTGGCAACCCGACGCGCACCATCGAAGGCAGGGTGAAGCTCGAGCGGTTGCCGTACGTGCACTCGTTCGGGGTGAGTGAGCACTTCGCGACGCTCATCGACCACCCGTTCACGGTGCTGCCGCGCGACATGCTGTGGTCGGAACGCGGCTTCATCACCCACTTCGAGTGGAAGCCCGAGCGCGCCACCCGCCTGTGGCTGATGGACCGGCGCACCGGCACGTCGACGCCCTACGAGACCGACGCGTTCTTCTGCTTCCACGCCATCAACCAGTTCGAGGAGGGCGATGACGTGGTGCTCGACCTCCTCACCTGGAAAGACCCGACCATCATCGGGCAGCTGAAGACCGAGCTGCTGGCGAAGGGGCACCCGCCGGTCGAGTCGAAGTGGGTGCGGGCGCGGCTGAAGAAGGGCCAGAAGAAGGTCGACCTCGAGCCGATGCACGCGCAGCCCTTCGAGTTCCCCGTCGTCAACCTGAAGCGCTCGTTCGCGAAGAAGACGGAAGTGGTGTGGGGCGCCACCATCTCCGGTGACGACGCTGCGGTGGTGAAGGTGGTGCACGGCCAGCCGGCGAAGCGCTTCCACAGTGCGGGGTGGACGCACGGTGAGCCGGTGATGGTGCCGCGGCCGGGTGCGACCAGCGACGACGACGGAGTGCTGCTCGCGGTCGCGTGTCACGCCGACGGGGTGCGCTCGGCGTTGTTCGTCATCGACGCGAAGGACCTGACCGAGGTGGCGCGGGTGGAGCTCAACGTCGGCCTGCCGCTCGGCTTCCACGGCTCGTTCCGGTTCTCCGCGCCCTCCTGAAGTCGTCGCGCGCGGCCCGCCACTCTCTGCCTCGTGCGCGGCGAGTTCGAAAACGCGTGTACTCAGAGGTGACGGCACTGCCCGTTTGCACGCTTTGAGGACAAACGTTTTTCAAAGCGGCAGGAAGGTGGGCGCTCGTGAAGAGTGTCGTCGCCGTGCTCGCATCGTGCAGCCCCTCGATTTCGGGCCCGAATTGTTCAGCTGAGGGGGGTGATGCGCAAACACGTCGTCGGGGCGACGACTTGGCGCATCACCTCGTGAATTGAACCCAGCGCCGAGGGGCCCCATGCGACGAGCACGCACACCCGACTGGCTGCCTTCCACTTCGCGCTGATCAGCTCCGCGCGCCGTTGAGCGAGTGGAGATCGTCGCCACAAAAGCCTGCAGGCGCAGACGTTGCGCGAGCGTTTCAGCGCGATGCGGTGTTCAACTCACCCTCGTGCGGCTCGGGCTGATCAGTCTCCTCCTCCTCACGGCGTGCGAGCCGCCCGGCCCTTCGCACTTCGCCTCGCCCGAGCTGCGCGCCTGCGCCGCGATGAACGACGGTCGCCTGACGACCATCTCCGCCGCCGTCGCGCGGGTGAACACGCTGCCGCCCTCGTCACCCGCGTGCTTCCTCGCCTCACTGACGCGCCCGCTCTCGGTCGTCGCGAGCACGAGCATCACCAGCGCGCAGCCTGCGGTGAGCCGCGAGAGCCCGCGGCTGTTCCTCCTCGATGCCGCGCTGGCCATCAGCCTCGTGCCGGAAGGTGACGGCGCGCACCTCGTCGAGTTCAGCGAGTGGCTCACGCCGACGCGTACGCTCAAGGGAGAGCTCGTGCTGCCACGCACCGGGACGCTCGGCGACGACGCGCCCTACACGCACCTTCGCTTCAACTCGCCCGCCACCACCTGCGGCCTCTGCCACTGCGAAGAAACGCCGCACCCGACGATTCCCGGCGCGCACGTCTCGCTCGCGTTCCGGCCCTCGCCGCCCACCCTCGTCCCCCTGTCCGAGCTGCTCGCAGCCCACGAGCAGTGCACGCGCGACGAAGACCCGAGCGAGCGCTGCGCGATGTTCCACGCGCTCTTCGACTTCGGGGTGGTGCGCGCCGGCGCTTTCTCGACCGACGTGGCCCTCTTCGCCGAATGAGGCGGCACCCACGCGGCTCTGCGATGCTGAGTTGGCGCTCCACTCGTCACCGTCGAGGGCCCGTGCTCATCACGCTCATGTTCATCGCGCTCTTCGGGGCTCCCGCCGCCCCGCCCGAGGCAGGGCCGAACCTCACGCGCACCGGCCGCTTCACGGTGACGGTGCCGTGGTGCGGCGGCATGGCTGCCCCGCGAGAGGCGCTCAACCGCGTGGCGCCCGACACGCAGCCCTTCGCCATCAAGCGCGGTGCGCGCAACACGGTCTCGACGCCGGTGGCCGTGGTGCAGCCAGACTCGAAGGGAGCCTTCACCGTCTCGCTGCCCGCGGGCACGTACTGCGTCGTGCCGGCGTCGCTCTCTGCGCTGCCGCCCAGCGAGGCGCGCAAGGTGGCCTCGGCCGACAGCATCCCCGTCGCCGGCGTCGACCTCGCGTGCCTCGACTTCGTGTGGAGCGAGTGTCTCGCGGTGTGGACGCTCACCGACGCGAACCACGAGCCGCTCGAGGTGCTGCGGTACGGCACCTGCTCGTGGAATCGCCGCTGCGGCCCGCCGGGGCAGCCCCCTCCCTGACTCGACGGGGCATTTTGGGCTATGCGCCTCGACTTGATGCCGACACGCGCTCTGTTCCTCACTGCCTTCGCCTTCGTCGCCTGCGGGCCCGTTCAGTCCACCACCGACGCTGGCACCGACGCAGGTCAACCCGCGGCCGACGCGGGCGCCACCGACTGCCAGGAGCCGTACCGTCGCTGCGAGGTCGAGTTCCGCTTCCGTGCACTCGACGAGCAGAGCGTGCAACTGCGCGGCAGCTTCGCCGCCGACGGGTGGACGGTGGGCGTACCCATGAGCCGCGAGGGCAACGAGTGGGTTGCGCGCGTGAGCGCCGGCTCCGGCAGCGCCATCGAATACAAGTTCCTCATCAACAACAGCATCTGGGTGACCGACCCCGCGAACACCGTGCTCTCGGCGGGTGGCAACTCGCTGCGCAGCGACGTGCGCTGCACCGCGTTCACCTGCGAGCCCAACGCACCGCAGGCCGCGTCGTTCGACTGGCGCGACGGCGTGATGTCGTTCGTCTTCGTCGACCGCTTCTTCAACGCCGACCGCACCAACGACTGCACCGTGCCGGGCGCCGACCCGTCGGGCCAGTACCAGGGCGGCGACTGGAAGGGCGTCAGCCAGAAAATCACCGACGGCTACTTCCGCGACCTCGGCGTCAACGTGCTGTGGCTCACGGTGCCGGTGAAGAACGCCACCGTGGCGGGCGCGGGCAGCGATGGCCGGTCGTACTCGGCGTACCACGGCTACTGGCCCATCGACTTCGAGCAGACCGAGTCGTGCTTCGGCACGAAGCAAGACCTCATCGACCTGGTCAACACCGCGCACGCGAACGGCATTCAGGTGCTCTTCGACTTCGCGATGGTGCACGTGCATTCCAGCTCGCCGCTCTTCACTCAGCACCCCGACTGGTTCTGGCCGCTCGCCTTCAACGGGGGCCAGTGCGTCTGTGACGACGGGAGCGTCTGCCCCTGGAACGCCCAGGGCCAACGTTGTTGGTTCACCAACTATCTGCCGCACTGGAACTACACGGTGGCTGCGGCGCGCGACTACTCGGTGCAGCAGGCGGTGAAGCTGCTGGTCGACACCGGCGCCGACGGGTACCGCCTCGACGCCATCAAGCACATCGACCAGTCGTGGCTCACGCAGCTGCGCACCGAGGTCGAGAAGGTGGCCGCCACGCGCTCGCCGCGCCCGCGCATCTACTTCGTGGGTGAGACATACGACTTCGGCAGCCGCGACTACCTGAAGTCCTTCGTCGACCCGAAGACGAAGCTCGACGGGCAGTTCGACTTCCCGTTGCGGCTGCAGTTGCTCGAGAGCGTGGTGACGCGGCGTGCGCCGATGACGGCGCTGCGAGACCTCGTGGCGAGCAACGACACGTTCTACGGGCCCAACTCGCTGATGAGCCCGTGGATTGGGAACCACGACCTCGGGCGCGTGATTCACATGGCCGAAGACGTGCCGATGTGGGGCAACCCGTACGCAGACGGCAAAGACCGCGCGTTCAACAACCCGCCGCAGGTGCCCGGGTACAAGGCCCCGTTCGAGCGGCTGGCCAACGCGTTCGTCTTCCTCTTCACCAGCCCGGGCGTACCGCTCGTGTACTACGGCGACGAGATTGGCCTCGCGGGTGGCGGCGACCCCGACAACCGCCGCTTCATGCAGTGGAACGGGCTGTCGTCAGACCAGATGTGGCTGCGCGCGCGCGTCGGTGCACTGGGGCGGCTGCGCAAGGAACACGCTGCGCTGCGGAGAGGGACGCGCACGTCGATTTCGGCGACTGACAACACGTGGGTGTACTCGATGAGCGACGGCACGGAGACGGTGTACGTCGCCATCAACCGCGGCGACGTCGAGCAGACGGTGACCGGGTTGCCGGGCGGAACGCTGAGCGACGCGCTGAACCTCGAGAGTGTGAGCGGGCCGTCGTTGCGCGTGCCGCCGAGGAGCGCTCGGGTGCTGCTCAAGCCTTGAGGGAGGCGCTGGGTTCTCGTTCTGTGCAGTGCACGTCGCCGGCAGCCCCTCGCCTCGAGCCCCGGGTGGCCATGTCTGAGCCGCTCGCAGAACTGCAGGTCACGACTTCCTGACCTTCATTTCTGCAAGGGGCCGCGCACGCAGGTCGAACAGGCTCCTGGTTCTCAATGGCGGATGACTTGTGCATCACGCCAGGGTGCTCAAGTCGGCCGATATCGCGACGTGGGCGGTGAGGGGCACGCGCGGGCTCGGCATCAACGCCCGTCCACCGAACCCATCGCCGCCCTGTCGGCCGCTGTGAGCGCGCCTTCACAACCCGAGCGAGAACACCGTCTCCTTCGCCTGCATCGCCTCGAAGCGCGGTCCCGATGCGGGGACCACCTCGAGCGTCTCGACCTTCGCGCCAGCGTAGCGCTCCACCACTTCCTCCGCCGGCACCGAGAACGGAGGGCCCTCCATCTTCGCCTGGTCGTAGCTCACGGTGACGAGCAGGCCCCGCGAGCCGCCCGGCATCAACGCGCGCAGGTGCTTCACGTACCGGTCCCGCATCGGCGCCGGCAGCGCAATCATCGCCGCGCGGTCGTAGAGCACGGTCGCCCCGCCGAGATGCGCCGGCGTCACCGAAAAGAAATCACCCGCGAACACCACGACGCCCTCTGCCTCGTAGCGCGTGAGCCCCTGGTCCTGCGTGACGCTGGGCTCCAGGCCGCGCTCCTCGAAGAAGGCGCGCACGGCCGACTCGACCCACTCGACGCCGACGACGCGGTGACCGCGCGACGCGAGCCACGCCAGGTCCACCGTCTTGCCGCACAACGGGACGAACACGGTTTCGCCCGCGCCGGGCACCAGCTGCGGGAAGTACTTCTCGAGGTGCACGTTCACGCGCCCCTCGTGAAAGCCGATGTGGTTGCCAGCCCAGCGCGCCTGCCAGAAGGAGCTCTCCATGCGCGGAGGGCTTACTCCCTCTTCAGCGCGCGGCGAGGGTCAGCAGCGCGAGCCGCATCTCTTCCCACGGGCTGCCGAACGACACCGTGCTCGACTCTTCGAGCAGGCGCTTCGCTTCGGCAGAGTCACCCTGCCCGCGCACCAGCGTGCTGAAGCGGGCGACGAGCGAGACGGCCCACGACGACGCATCGGGGTCGATGCGGAAATACCACTCGAAGTAATCCTCGAGGCGCTGCGCGACGGAACGAAGGGACTCAGGTTGCATACTTCCTCCTGGGTTCATCGAGTGGCCTGCACCAACTTCGGGGAGTGAGCCAGTTTTCGACCGGCCCTGAGGTGACATTGTGACGACAATCGGGTCGCCACGCCGTCGATTCCGGGGGTGCGAGCTCCCCCCACGTGCGGCTACCCGCATCAATTCGAGCACTTACGCGACCGGTGGATCCACAATGACCTCACGTGTTCACCGACGTGCTCGACGCCATGGGGAAGTCACCGCGGGAATTCTGCGGCGTGCACGTGCACTTCGAGGCGGTGCAGCTCGTCGACGGCCGGCGCTTCGCGGCCAACCTGTTGCTGCAGAGCGCGTTCGAGCCCGTACCGAAGGTGCAGATGGTGCTCACCTGCCTCGCGAGCCAGCGCGTGCTCGAGCGCTTCGCGACGCCCTCACTTCACGACGGCCGGGTGGTGCGCGTGCGCGTGCCCCTTCGCATCGAGCCCGACGAGCGGCCGGATTTCGGCGTGCACCTCGAAGGCCCCGAGCCGCGAGGCCGGCGCGTCCGCACCGCGTGGAAGCTCGGGGCGACCGTCTCGTTTCAACTCGAGCCTGCGCTGCGGGCGCCGCCGGTCGAGGGCACGACGCGACCGCTCGACGGGCTTTCCCTCGAGCTGCTCTGGAGACCCGGCCAGAAGGTACCCGCGCCACCGTCGCCCACGTTGGTGCCGGTGCCTCCGCAACGGCCGGTGCGCTGGTGCCGGGTGTGTGCCTTCGAGGGCGCGCGCGAAGAAGTGGAGCACCTGCGGCAATGCCCGCAGTGTGACGAGCCATGGCTGTGAAGAAGAAAGACGTGTCGAAGCAGGCGATGAAAGACGAGCTGCTCGCCTCGCTCGAGAAGACGCTGGCTGCGCTCAGCGCCGCGCACGCCGACACGAAGGAAGCCGCGACGCACGAAGAGGCGAAGCCCGAGAACGACAAAGACACCCGCGCGCTCGAGCAGAGCTACCTCGCGCGGGGGCAGGCCAACCGCATCGCCGCATTGAAGGCCGGCGTGGCGGCGGTGGGCACCATGTCCATCGCGCCGACGGCGGTGAGTCGGCCTGGCGCGGTGGTGAAGACCGAAGACGAAGAGGGCAAGGCGTCGACGTGGTTCCTCGCTCCCGATGGCGGCGGGCTCAAGCTGTCAGGCGGCGTGCAGGTGCTGACCCCCGCGAGCCCGCTCGGCGCAGCGCTGTCGGGCAAGCGTGACGGCGACGAGGTCGAGGTGACGATTCAGGGCAAGCGCAAGCAATGGTCGGTCACCTCGGTCGAGTGACCCTGCGCTGAGCAAGGTCAGCGCTTCGAGACGAACATGGCGGGTGCGAGGCCTGCAGCACCTCCCACGCGGCGCCCTCGTCGAGCGAGAGCACCTCCGCTTCCTCGACCGCGGTGACGAACGCCGACGCGGTCTCACCCGTCAGCACCGGGAGCTCACCCACCGTCTCGCCGGTCTGCACCACCGCGATGGGGTCGGCCGTCGCCTCGTTCAACGCCACGCCCAGCGTGCCGCGCAAAATGAAGTGCATCGCCTTCGTCAGCTCGCCCTGGCGAATCAACACCTCGCCCCGCTGCAGCACCTGCCGCGTGGCCGCACGCTCGATGAGCTCGCGGTGGGGAACGCTGACGCCTTCGAGCAGCGTGACTCGCTCCAGCAGGGAATCGACCATGGCCCGCGCGAGGCTCACCAACTGACGTCGCGCGCGACGCGACTTTCGGGAAAGCCTGACGTCGGTGGTCATCTCGCCCCATCGCGCGTGAGCGGGTTCTCCCCGGTGCGCCGCGGGAGTAGGACGCCGGCTCCCCTGTCACGCGGAGTCACCATGAATCGTCTCTCTCTCGCCGCACTCCCTGCGCTCTTCGCGGTGGTGCTCTTCGCCTGCGGCACGCCCCCCAAAGCCGGCTGCAAGTCCACCGGGTGCTCGGCAGGCTCGGTCTGCAACACCAACAGCGGTGCGTGCGAGCTCATCGCCACCGGCGGCGGCACGGGCGGGGGCGCGACGGGCGGCGGCACCGGCGGTGGCACGACCGGCGGGGGCACCACCGGCGGGGGCACCACCGGCGGCGGCACGGGCGGCGGCACCACCGGCGGCGGCACTGGCGGGGGCGGCCTCGTGGTGGACCCGTTCGAAGACGGCGGCACCTTCGTGCCCGGCGACATCTGCAGCCGCGCCATCGAGCTCACCTTCGACGGCGGTACCTCGGCGGTTGGCACCGGCGACCTCGCCGCGGCGCAAGACCAGTACGACGCGTTGTGCTCCGACAGCCCCAGCGGCGCAGACCTGCTCTTCGCCTTCACGCTGACCGAACCGAAGGGCGTCACCCTCACCGCGAACGACACGACGAGCGGTCAGACGCAGGACCTCACGTTGACGCTCCTCGCGTCGCCGTGCCCCGCCGTGAGCCAGGTGCAGTGCAGAGACACCAGCGCCGTCTCGGAGACCCTCGACTTCGCGCGCCTGCCCGCGGGCACCTGGTACGTGCTCGTCGAGAACTACTCGGACACCAACGTGGCTGGCACCATCGACGTCTCGGTCGACCTCCGCGACCCGGTGGCGGGCCCGGCGAATGACACCTGCGCGATGGCGCAGCCCCTCACCCTGATGAACGGCATGACGATGGTGAGCGGCACCACCACCGGCGCCCTCAACGACACCGGCGCCGCGGCGCTCACCTGCAGCAACAGCTCGCGCTCGGCGGCCGACGTCTTCTATTCCTTCACGCTCACCCAGCCGCAGGACGTGCGGGTGACGGTGACGCCGACGATGGGCTCGGCGTTGTCACCCGCAGTCGCCATCACCACCACGTGCGGGGCTGCCGGCGCGACGTTCGAGCAGGCGTGCAACTCGAACACCCCGGCGACCGCCGTGGCGCGACGGCTCGCGGCGGGCACGTACTTCATCGTGGTCGACGGAGACGCGAGCGCTACGAGCGGAGACTTCGACCTCGCGGTGGTGACCACCATGCCCTCGACGCCGCCGGCCAACGACACCTGCGCCGCCCCCGCAACGTTGATGCCCAACGTCTCGCAAACCATCGACGCGAACACCGGCACCCGGGACTACACGCTCTCGTGCCGAACGGGCCTGGGCGGCGACGTGGTGTACCAATTCACGCTCGCGCAGCCGCAGAAGGTCACCCTCACCGCGACGGGCATGAATGGCGCCGACGGCATCGTCTCGTTGCGCGGCGCGCCCTGCGACATGGGCACCGCGGAGCGGGGCTGCGTCGACGCAGAGTCGTCGGCCCCCGAGGTGCTCACGCTGCTCTACGTGCCCGCAGGCACCTGGTACGTGGTGGTGCAGGCCTACGGCACGACCGAGGGCACCTTCGGGGTGTCGCTCGCGCTCGATGCGCCCGTGCTGCCCCCGGCCAACGACAGCTGCACTGCGCCCGCGACGCTCTCGGCGAACGTGAGCCAGATGGTCGAGCTCGCCAGCGCCGCGACGGACTACACGGTCGACTGCTCGTCGTACCTCGGGGGCGACGCGGTCTATGCCTTCACGACGACGGCGCCGCAGCGGGTGGTGGTGACGGTGACGGGCAGCGTCGATTCGGACGCGGTGCTCGAGCTGCGCGGTGCGCCGTGTGAGACGGGCGCCAGCGTGCGCTGCGCCGACAACGAGTCGACCGGCGGTGAGACGGTGACGGCCAACAACCTGCCCGCAGGCACGTACTACGTGGTGCTCGGCTCGAACGGCACCGAGACCCAGTTCGGCATTCAGCTCTCGGTCGAGCCGCCGCGGCCGGTCACCAACGAGACGTGCGCTGCCGCCAACGTGGTGACCTTCACCGCGGGCATGGCATCGCGCTCGGTTGACCTCGCCGACGCGGTGGCCGACCTCACGCTCGACTGCGCGACCAGCGCCGACGGACAGGACGTGGTCTACAGCGTGACGATTCCCGCGATGCAGACGCTGACGGTGGTGGCCGCGCCCGTCGGTGCGTCCATCGCAGACCCGGTGTTGGCGGTGGTTCAGGCGGGCATGTGCATGGCGATGTCGACCGGCACGTGCGTCGACAGCGGTGGCAGCAACGCCGACGAGACGTTGATGGTGCCCAACACCACGGCGGCCCAGGTGACGGTGTTCATCGTGCTCAAGGGCTACGACGCGACCGAGCCCGGTGAGGTCTCGCTCACGTTCTCCGTGCAGTGACGGAGCGACATCGCGGGGACGACGGTCGCCCTGGTGCGCTCAGGAGCGCAGCGCGGTGACGAGCAGCGCCCCCGCGCTGACGACGAGCAGCACGGCGAACCCCTTCTGCAGGCGCGCGGCGCTGATCAACCGATTGAGCCGCGCGCCGAGCAGCGAGCCGATGATGAAACCGCACGCCACTGCGAGCAGCGCGCCCCACGGCAGGTGTTCCTGCGCGCGCGCGTAGACGATGACTCCCGGCAACGCGATGGGCGGCAACAGCACCGCGAGGCTGGTGAGCTGCGCTTCCTTCTGACCGAGCTTCAAGAAGCGCGTGAGCAGCGGAATGAGCACGATGGCGCCGCCGATGCCCAGCAGGCCGCTCGCGAACCCTCCTGCGGCCCCGGCTGCGAACGCGAAGGGCCCCACCCGGGCCGGCAGTTCCACCCGCGCCGCGCCCCCGGTCACCGCGGGCTGCCGCCACATTCTCCGGGCGGTCAGCACCAGCAGCACCGCGAAGACCACCCGCAGCGCAGATGCGGGCACCTCGTTGGCGAGCACGCTCCCGAACGCGACGGAGGTCACGAAGCCGAGCGCCGTGTACCCCACGATGCGCCACGACAGCGCCACGCCCGCACGCCGGTACTGCCACACCGCCGGGAGATTCAACGGCGGCAACAACGCCGCGAGCGTCAGCCCCTGCGCCTGCTGCTGCGTGAGGCCGAGCGTCAACGCGAGCAACGGAATGAGGATGACGTTGCCCCCGACGCCGAAGAAGCCTGACAAGAGCCCGCCAGCAAAACCCGACAGCCCAGCAGCGAGCTGTTGAAGCGGCGTCAGCACGAGGCGACTGTGCACAGCTCCACGCGCCACAGCAACCTTCGTGGATCGCCCGGGGCCCCGCTCGGCAACTCATGAGGCATGCACGCCCTTCGCTTCGCCTTGCTGGCGGTGGTCGCGGTTTCCCTCTCAGCCTGCGGTGGCAGCGAGGCCGAGTTCGAAGCGCACTTCCGCGTCACCCCGTCGGCGCCGAAAGACTGCGGGTGCGGCCCTGAGACGACCGGCCCGTGGCTGGGTGACGTCACCCTCACCCCGCACACCGACGAGGCCACCTTCCTCGCGTCGACCACCCGCTTCGGCGACCTCGCCCTCGCGAAGGAACGCAACGACTGGGACTTGAGCCTCACCCCCAGCACCACCTCGCCCGACGAGCTCACCTTTCGCGTCAACCTCGTCACCGACGACCGGAGCTGCCTCGAAGACCTCGGCCCCATCGCGCTCGCCGACGTGCCGCAGCGCGCGCCGACCTGCGGCGACCACCTCACTGTGCACGAAGGGCACCTGTACCTCGTGCTCAACGTCGACGACGACCAGCGCCAGCTCACGGTGGTGTCGGTGACGAAGCTCGACGGCACCCGCTCGGCGACCGTGCGCTGGTTCCGCTCGAAGAACGCCGAGGTCCTTTCGCTCGACTGGTGAGTCCACTCACAGCGGGGCCGGTTCCTCTCCGGCGACCGACATCGAAGAGTCCCGAGGACGCCCGCCGCGAAGCGAGTCTGCACCCTGCCTGACGGGCGCTCGGCCCCTGGCGCGCGCGACGTCATCGCCTCCTCGCGAGAATCGAGCTGCGCGGTGCGCAGAGCAGAGGAGAACGAGGTAGACCGCGCGCCATGCGCCACGCCTTCTTCGTCGTCGCGATGCTGCTCCTCGTGTCCTGCGCCAACGCGCCGCGCCCGCTGCACGAAGCGCCTGCCGGGCTCGACACCTGGTCGAACGACATCGACTGGGCGAAAGCCGGCGAGGAAGCGGTCACCGTGCTGCAGGGCTACCTGCGCCTCGACACCACCAACCCACCGGGCAACGAGACTGCGGGCGCGGAGTACCTGAAGGCCGAGCTCGCGAAAGACGGTCTCGAGTCCGAGATTCACGAGTTCGCGCCGGGCCGCGGCTCGCTGGTCGCGCGCCTGAAGGCCAGCAAGCCCAATGGCGAGAAGCCGCTGTGTCTGCTCTCGCACATCGACGTCGTGCCCGCAGAGACCGACACCTGGCCTGAAGACGCGAAGCCGCTCTCGGGCGCGTTGAAAGACGACGCGGTGTGGGGCCGCGGGGCGCTCGACATGAAGGGCATGGGCACGCTCGAGCTGCAGACCTTCCGCTGGCTCGCGCGCAAGAAGGTGCCGCTGGTGCGCGACGTGATTCTGCTCGCCGTCGCCGATGAGGAGGTCGCCGAGGGCGGCATGAAGCTCGTCACCGGGAAGCTGTGGGCCGACATCGACTGCGGGCACCTCATCAACGAAGGCGGCATGGGCGTGAAGGGCCTGCTCACCGAGGGGCAGACCACCTTCGCCATCTCGGTCGGTGAGAAGGGCGTGTTGTGGTTGCGCGTCACGGCGAGCGGTGAAGCGGGGCACGGCAGCACGCCCACCGACAACCGCGCGCCCACCCGGCTGGTGCAGGCACTCGAGAAGCTCGCGGCCCGGCAGCCGAAGCCGCGCATTCAACCTGCGATGTACGAGCTGCTGCGCCGCACGGGCGAGAAGAACGGCGGGTTCTCGGGCTTCGTCATGCAGCGGCCCGCGCTCGTCGACGCCTTCGCGCTGAAGAAGCTGCTCGCCAAACCGCCAACGCGCGCGGGCGTGACCGACACCTGCCAGGTCACCGGCTTCGACGGGAAAGGCTCGGCGCCCAACGTCATCCCCTCGTCGACCTCGGCGATTCTCGACTGTCGCCTGCTGCCGGGCACCACCCCCGACGCGCTCGAGAAGGAACTCACCGAGTTGATGAAGGGCGTCGAGGGCATCACGCTCGAGCGCATCCTCGCGTTCGAGGCCGCGGTGTCGGAGGTCGATGACCCTTTCTTCGATGCGCTCGCCCGCAACGCCGTGAGGGGGCGCACCGACGCGGTCGCGGGGCCCGTGGTGAGCCCTGGCTTCACCGATTCGATTCTCGCGCGCGGCAAGGGCACGCGGGCGTACGGCTTCGTGCCCTTCGAGGTGACGCCCGAAGAGCTGGCCACCTTTCACGGCAAGAACGAGCGCGTGCCGGTGAAGAGCGTGCACCGCGGGCTCGAGGTGCTGTACCGCTCGGTGGTCGACGTGGTGGCCGCTCCGTGACGTTGCGACAGGCGCACCACGAGCTGAGCGTGGCGACGAGGTCGCGCGGTCTCTTCGACGTGACGGCGGCGCTGCGCGGGTTTCTTCAGGCCGAGCACGCGCGAGACGGCCTGCTCACGGTGTTCATTCGCCACACCTCGGCGAGCCTCGTGGTGCAGGAGAACGCGTCGAGCGACGTGCGCGTCGACCTCGAGCGCTTCTTCGCCGAGCTCGTGCCCGATGGAGACCCGCGCTTCACGCACACCGACGAGGGGCCCGACGACATGCCCTCGCACGTGCGCGCGGCGCTGACGCAGACCCAGCTCTCGATTCCGGTGTGCGGCGGGGTGATGCAGCTCGGCACCTGGCAGGCGGTCTACGTGTTCGAGCACCGCACGTCGCCGCATCGGCGCTCGTTGGCGCTGCACTACCTCGGCGACTGACTCGCGACGCTAATTGATGGAACCGGCTGAACCCTTCGCGCATGAAACGATTTCGTGAGCGTGGAGCTCGTTCGTCGTGGTTTTCCGCGTACCAGGCGCTCGATTTCGCGTTGATCAGGACCTGCGATTTGACAACTCGAGGCCCGCGCACGTACCTTCTTCGGACCATGCGCACTTTCAAGACCACCACGACCACTCCAGCAAACGGGGCGGTGGTGTCTCTTTGGCGAAGCTGAGCGCGGTCTTCTTCGAGCACTGAGGGAGGGGTTCGCAGCGCCGCTTCGCGTGGTGCTGCCAGCTGACACCGAGACTCCGGTCAGCGCGTTCCTCAAGCTCTCCCGCGGTGAAGAGCAGGCCTTCCTGCTCGAGTCGGTCGAGCCGGGTGAGCGCGTCGGTCGCTTCTCGTTTCTCGGGGCCCGCCCCCGAGGCGCGCTGCGCACCACGACGGGCAGCGGTGACGGGCCGTTCGCGCTGCTCGACGGCTTCGCCCGCGCCGGTCGCGGCGTTCAGCCCGACGGCTTCCCTCCGCTGACGGGAGGCCTCGTCGGGTTCCTCGGCTACGACGCCGTCGCGCGGCTCGAGCCCCGCGTGACGCTGCCCGGCGCCGACGAGCTCGGCTTCCCCGAATCGACCTTCTTCGACGTCGACACGCTCGTCGCCTTCGACAACGTGCGCCGCGAGCTGCACCTGCTCGCCCAGGTGCGACCGGGCGACGGGAAGCCCGCGGCGCTGCTGCGCGACGCGAAGTCGAGGCTGCGCGCGCTCGAGCAGAAGCTGCGCGCACCGCTCGTCGAGCCGCGTCGCAGACGACACCCCGCGCCCACGTTCCACGCCCGCACCGCCGAGGCCGACTTTCTGAAGCAGGTCGCTCGCGCCCGCGAGTACGTGGCGGCCGGCGACGTGCAGCAGGTGGTGCTCTCGCAGCGCTTCGACGCGACCACGTCGATTGCAGGCTTCGAGCTCTACCGCGCGCTGCGCCGGGTGAACCCCTCGCCCTTCATGTTCTTCTTCAAGGACGGCGAGCGCGAGCTGGTCGGCGCCAGCCCCGAGCGGCTGGTCGAGGTGCGCAGCGGCCGCGTGTCGGTGCGGCCCATCGCGGGCACGCGTCGCCGCGGCGCAACGCCCGAAGCCGATGAAGCCCTCGCTCAGGAATTGCTCGCCGACCCGAAAGAAGCCGCCGAGCACGTGATGCTGATCGACCTCGGCCGCAACGACGTGGGTCGCGTCGCCGCCATGGGCTCGGTGAAGGTCGACGCGTACCGCAGCGTCGAGCGCTACTCACACGTGCTGCACCTCGTCTCGCAGGTCAGCGGCCGCCTCGCCGAAGGCCGCACCCCGGTCGATGCGCTGCGCGCGGCCTTCCCCGCGGGCACGCTCTCGGGGGCGCCCAAAGTGCGCGCGATGCAACTCATCGACGAGCTCGAGCCATGTCGTCGCGGGCCGTACGGCGGAGCGGTCGGCTACCTCGACTCGAGCGGCGCGCTCGACTTCGCCATCACCATTCGCACCCTGATGAAGCGCGGGCGGAGGCTGTCGGTGCAGGCCGGCGCCGGCATCGTGCACGACTCGGTGCCCGCGTCGGAGTTCCAGGAAACCTTGAGCAAAGCGCGAGCGCAGATGGTCGCGACCGCGCTCGCCGCCACCGGAGGCAGGTCATGACGAAGCTGCTGGTTCTCGACAACTACGACTCGTTCACCTTCAACCTCGTGCAGGAGCTCGGCGCGCTGGGCGCAGAGCCGCTCGTCTTCCGCAACGACGCGTTGACCGTCGAGCAGGCGATGGCGCTCGACGTGGCGGCGGTGGTGGTGAGCCCCGGGCCCTGTGCTCCCGAGTCGGCGGGCATCTCCATCGAGCTGATTCGGCGCTGCGCGGGCGTGCAGCCGGTGCTGGGCGTGTGTCTGGGCCACCAGGCCATCGGCGCGGCCTTCGGCGCGAAGGTGGTGCGCAACACGCGCATCGTGCACGGCAAGGCCTCGGGTGTGCGGCACCGCCGCGCCGGCGTCTTTCGCCAGTTGCCCTCTCCGTTTCAAGCCGGCCGCTACCACTCGCTGGTGCTCGAGCGCGACACGCTGCCGAGCTGTCTGCAGGTCACCGCGTGGACCGACGAGGGCGAGGTGATGGGCGTGCGTCACACGAAGTTCGACGTCGAGGGCGTGCAGTTTCACCCGGAGTCGGTGCTCACGCCCGAAGGGCGCGTGTTGCTGTCGACGTGGCTTCAGCGCGTGGCGCGGAGGGCGTCATGATTCGTGAACACCTGAGCCGGGTACTCGACGGGCAGCGGCTGTCGCGCGACGAGATGGCGCACTGCATGGGCGAAGTGTTGCGCGGTGAGGCCGCGGCGGCGCAGGTGGCGGCGCTGCTCGGCGCGCTGCGGGTGCGAGGCGAGAGCGTCGAAGAGCTGGTCGGCGCCGCGCTGGCGGTGCGGGAGGTCGCGGTGCGCGTGCCCTCGCGGGGCGTGGTGGTCGACACCTGCGGCACCGGCGGCGATGCGCAGGGCACCTTCAACGTCTCGACCGCAGCCGCGCTGGTGGCCTCGGCGTGCGGTATCATGGTGGCCAAGCACGGCAACCGGTCGGTCAGCTCGCGGTGCGGCAGCGCCGATGTGCTCGAGGCGATGGGCGCGCGCCTGGATCTCGACGTGCCGGCGCTGAGCGCGCTGCTCGAGCAGACGCGCCTCGCGTTTCTCTTCGCGCCGGCGCACCACCCGGCCTTCAAGCGCGTGGCGAACCTTCGCCGCGAGCTGGGCGTGCGCACGGTCTTCAACCTCATCGGGCCGCTCGCGAACCCGGCGGGCGCGCAGCGGCAGGTGCTCGGCGTGTTCGACCCGAAGCTGGCGCCGCTGATGGCCGACGTGCTGCTCGAGCTGGGGGCCGAGCACGCGCTGGTGGTGCACGGCGAAGGCCTCGACGAAATCTCCGTGAGCGGGCCGACCGTCATCGAAGAGGTGCGCGATGGGTTGCGTCGACGGTTGATCATCACCCCGGAGGCGCTGGGCCTCGAGCGACACCCGATGGACTCGCTGCGCGGTGGAGATGCGGCCGTCAACGCGGCGCTTATTCTCTCGGTGCTCGACGGGGCGAAAGGTGGACCGCGCGACGCGGTGCTGGCGAACGGCGCGGCGGCGTTGCTGGTGGGCGGTCACGTCAGCGAACTGCGCGAGGGTGTGGTGCGCGCCGCGGAGGTCATCGACTCAGGCGCCGCGCGGGCACACCTCGAGCGGTTTCTGCGGGTGCAGCGCGGTGACGGCACGATGCTCGACGCCATCGTGTCGCGGTTGCCGACCACGGACCGCGCGGGAGGCGATCACGCCGCGCAGCGCCCGGCTCTCCACATCGAGAAGGCTCGCGAAGCCGAGATCAACCGCTCGGGAGGCGCGCACGCTGGGCAGAGCCGCACTCGCAACAACGAGATCAAGTCCGCGACGGGCGCGCGCGAAGTGCAGCATCGGGCTCCTCACTCGCAAGCCGGCGAGGAGGCTCGCCACGCGGAGACCAAACACCCGGCAGGCGAGGACTCTGGCGCGCCTCACCTTCAAGCTGGCGCAAGAGCGAGCGACACCGAGCACAACCACGCGGCAGCCGACAACCACACCATGCACGCGGCAGGCGAGGACTCTGGCGTTCCTCACCTTCAAGCCGGCGCGAAAGCCAGCGACGCCGACCACAACCACGCGGGAGCCGCTCTACAGCGCCACACTCGCGACCACGACATCATGCACGCGGGAAGCGAGGCCCCCGCCGCTCCTCACCTTCAAGCCGGCGCGAAAGCGAGCGACGCCGAGCACAACCACGCGGAGGCCGCTGAACAGCGCCGCACTCGCGAGCACGAGACCAGGCACGCGGGAAGCGAGGCCCCCGGCGCTCCTCACCTTCGCGGCAACGAACTCGAGCAGCGCGCCGGGCTGCGCCACGTCGCGCACCATCAAGACGGACCGGGCCGCTTCTTCTCGATGCTCTCCTCCGTTGGAGGGCCCGCGCGCCTCATCGCCGAGGTGAAGCGCCGCTCGCCCAGCGCCGGCCCCATCGCTGAGATTCCCGACGCAGCCGCGTATGCGCGCGACTGCGTCGCGAAGGGCGCTGCCGCCATCTCGGTGCTCACCAACGAGGCCGACTTCGGAGGCTCGCTGAACGATCTCCACGCGGTGTGCGCGGCGCTCGAGGTGCCGGTGCTGCGCAAGGAGTTCATCGTCGACCCACGCCAGCTCGACGAAGCGGAAGCCGCGGGCGCAGACGCCGTGCTGTTGATTGTCGCAGTCCTCGGGAGCGGTCTGCGCGCGATGCTCGAGGCGACGCGTCGTCGCGGGCTCGACGCGCTGGTCGAAGTGCACGACGAGACAGAGCTCGCGCGCGCCCTCGACGCCGGCGCGACGGTGATTGGCATCAACAACCGCGACCTGCGCACGTTTCAGGTCGACCTCTCGGTGAGCGAGCGGCTCGTCACGCGCGTCCCCGCGGGCGTGAAGGTGATTGCCGAGAGCGGCGTGCGCTCGCAAGCAGACCTCGAGCGACTGCGACGTGCCGGGTTGAGCAACTTCCTCGTCGGCGAACTCTTCGCGCGCGGAGGAGCTCTGTCATGCGCGTGAAAATCTGCGGCATCACCACCGTCGCCGACGCGCTGATGGCCGCTCGCGCAGGCGCCGACGCCATCGGCCTCAACTTCTACGAGCGCTCTTCGCGCGTGGTCTCGGTCGCTCGGGCGCGCCGCATCGTGGCGTCGCTGCCGCCGTTCGTGTGGGCCGTGGGCATCTTCGTCAACGCCTCCGCCACCACCATCAACCGCGTCTCGCGCGAGGTCGGCCTGCACGTGGTGCAACTCCACGGCGAGGAACCCGAGTCGCTGCTGCCGCGACTGCACCGCCCGATTTTTCGCGCTCTCCACGTGGGCCCCACGCGGCTCACGACCTCCTCCTTTCCCGGCGCCAGCGCGTTGGTGCTCGACGCCGCGCAAGCAGGCTACGGCGGAGGCGGCCGCACCTTCGACTGGTCACGCGCCCGCGTCATCGCTGCGAAACGCCCGGTGCTGCTCGCCGGCGGCCTCACCCCCGACAACGTCGCCGCCGCCATCGCCACCGTTCGCCCGCTCGGCGTCGACGTGGCCAGCGGTGTCGAATCGAAGCCTGGAACGAAAGACCCACGCGCGGTCGCCGCCTTCGTGCGAGCCGCCAGGAGCGCCGCATGAACGTGAATGGACGATTTGGTGACTACGGGGGCCGCTACGTGCCCGAGACGCTGGTTCCCGCCCTCGACGAGCTCGAACAGGCGTGGGCGAGCGCGGCGAACGAGCGCCGCTACCGCGACGAGCTCACGCACCTGCTGGCGACCTACGCCGGCCGACAGACGCCGCTCACCGTCGCGAAAAACCTGCCGGGCACCGGGCGCGTCACCTTCCTGCTCAAGCGGGAAGACCTGCTCCACACCGGCGCGCACAAGCTCAACAACGCGCTGGGCCAGGTGTTGCTCGCTCGGCGCATGGGCAAGCGCCGCATCATCGCCGAGACGGGCGCCGGGCAGCACGGCGTGGCCACCGCGACGGCGTGCGCGCTGCTGGGGCTGCCGTGCGTCATCTACATGGGCGCGGTCGACGTCGAGCGTCAGCGCCCCAACGTGGTGCGCATGAAGCTGCTGGGCGCGACGGTGGTGCCCGTCGAGTCGGGCAGCCGCACTCTCAAAGACGCGCTCAACGAAGCGCTGCGCGATTGGGTCACCCACGTGCGCGACACGCATTACGTGCTGGGCAGCGCTGCGGGGCCGCACCCGTTTCCCTCCATCGTGAAGGAACTGCAGTCCGTCATCGGGCGCGAAGCACGCGCACAGTGCCTCGCCGCCGTGGGCCGGCTGCCCGACGTCGCGGTGGCCTGCGTGGGAGGCGGCAGCAACGCCATCGGGCTGTTCAGCGGTTTCGTCGGAGATGCATCGGTGACGCTGCTCGCGGTCGAAGCCGCCGGGCGCGGGCTCGACTCGGGGGCGCATGGGGCCTCGCTCGCGCGCGGCCGCCCCGGCGTGTTGCACGGCTCGCACAGCTACGTGCTGCAGGACGGCGACGGGCAGATTGCAGAAGCGCACTCCATCAGCGCCGGGCTCGACTACCCGGGCGTGGGTCCCGAGTTGTCCGCGCTGAAAGATTCGGGGCGACTCTCGCTCGCCAGCGCGACCGACGCCGAGGCGCTCGGCGCAGTGCAGGTGCTGGCGAGGAGCGAGGGCATCATCTGCGCGCTCGAGACCGCGCACGCGGTGCACGCGGCGCTCCAGCTCGCGCCCGCGCTTCCACAAGGCTCGGTGGTGCTGGTGAATCTCTCCGGCCGCGGCGACAAAGACCTCGCCACCATCGAACGGGAGCTGGCCCTGTGAGCGCGCGACGGCTCGCAGCCGCGTTCGCGAAGCGGCCTGCGCTGGTGACCTACGTGATGGCCGGCGACGGAGGCGTCGAAGACACACTCGACGCGGTCTCCCAATGCGTGGCCGGGGGCGCGAA
The DNA here is from genome assembly GCA_044371205.1 of Archangium sp. GTDB lineage: Bacteria > Myxococcota > Myxococcia > Myxococcales > Myxococcaceae > Archangium_A. The sequence goes on along the minus strand of JBILUC010000023.1, from coordinate 85,466 downwards.
CGTGCTCGAGCTCGGCTTCCCCTTCTCAGACCCCATCGCCGATGGCCCCGTCATCGCTCGCGCCGCGCAGCGCTCTCTGGCCGCGGGCACCACGCTGGCCTCGACGCTCGCGCTGGCGCGAACGGTGCGTCAGCGCTTCGACGTGCCGCTGGTGCTGATGGGCTACCTCAACCCGGTGCTGGCCTTCGGCCTCGCACGCTTCGTTCACACCGCCGTCGATTCCGGTGTCGATGGGCTCATTCTCCCCGACCTGCCTCCGGAAGAAGCGGGGCCGTTGTTGGACCTCACCACCCAGGCGGGGCTGGGCACGTGCTTCATGCTCGCCCCCACCAGCACGCCCGCTCGGGAGCGCGTGGTGCTCGAGCGCTCGACGGGCTTCGTCTACGTCGTCTCGGTCACCGGCGTCACGGGCGCGCGCACCAAGCAGGGCGACGTTCGCGCGCAGGTCGAACGGCTGCAGGCGGCGACCCGCACGCCCATCGCGGTGGGCTTCGGCGTCTCGAGCCCGGCACACGCGGCGGCTTTCGGCGCCTTCGCCGATGGCGTCGTCGTCGGCTCTGCGCTCGTCGACCGCTTCGCCCGCAAAGAACCCCTCACCCCGTTCGTCACTTCACTTCGCAACGCTCTGGAGAACCGCCCATGTTGATTGTCATGCACCCCCGTTGCACCCCCGAGGCCGTGGCGGCCGTCGAGGCGCGCGTTCGCTCACTCGGCTTCACACCCCACGCCATCGCGGGAGAGCGCATGGCCATCGGCGTCACTGGCAACTCGGGCCCCATCGACGGGGAGCCCTTCCTCGCGATGCCCGGCGTGGCCGACGCGGTGCGCGTGACGCAACCCTTCAAGCTCGTGAGCCGCGAGATGAAGGAGACCGACACCGTGGTGCGCGTGGGCGACGTCTCCATCGGGGGCGGCACGCCGTGCGTCATCGCCGGGCCGTGCTCCGTCGAGTCGCGGGAACAGATTCTGGCCGCGGCGCACGCAGTGAAGGCCAGCGGGGCGCAGTTGCTGCGTGGCGGCGCCTACAAGCCCCGCACCTCACCATACGAATTTCAGGGCCTGCGGGAAGAGGGGCTCTCGCTGCTGGCGCTCGCGCGTGAGCAGACGGGCCTGCGCATCGTGACCGAGGTGAAGGACACCGAGAGCCTGCCGCTGGTCGCCGAGTACGCCGACATGCTGCAAATCGGCGCGCGCAACATGCAGAACTTCTCGCTGCTCGAGCGCGTGGGAGAGCTGCGCAAGCCGGTGCTGCTCAAGCGAGGCCCGAGCGCCCTGCTGCGCGAACTGCTGATGGCCGCGGAGTACATCGTCGCCCGCGGCAACCCGAACGTGGTGCTCTGCGAGCGCGGCATTCGCACCTTCGAGACCGCGTCGCGCAACACGCTCGACATCAACGCAGTGCCCATTCTCAAGTCGCTCACGCACCTGCCGGTGTTGATGGACCCCTCGCACGGCATGGGCATTCGCAAACACGTGCCCGCGGTCGCGCGAGCCGGCATCGCGGCGGGCGCAGATGGGCTCATCGTCGAGGTGCACCCCAACCCCGACCAGGCGCTGTCCGACGGCGCGCAGTCGCTCACCCCGACGCAGTTCGACGCGCTGATGAAGCAGGTCAGGGCGCTGAGCGGGGCGCTGAAGGCGTTGGAATGACCGGTCTTGTCCGCGCGAGGTACACCAGCAGCGCGGGACACCCGGTCAGCAGCGTGGCGACGAAGTAGAGCTTCGACTTCTGGCTCGTCTTCAAGTCCTTCCAGAGCCACACGAGCACGAGCGCCGTGAAGACGGCCATGTCCGTCCACGCCATGAAGACGAAGGGGTCGGCGGTGAGCGAGCTCCACGCGTGGGCGGCGGGGTCCGGCACCTGGAGCCACCGTGCCAGACAGACCCACTCGAACACCGTGAAGAGTGCAGCAGCTGCGTAGAGAAGCGGACCCATGGGTGACCTCGAAATCAACCGAGCTTGACGGTCTCGCCAATCGCAACCAACTCGACGTCGGGAGCGAGGGCTTTGAGCTTCACCGGCGGCTCTCCGAGCCACTCGTCGGTGAGTTGGTAGGTGCCCCAGTGCATGGGCAGCATGCGCCGCGCCTTGAGGTCGCCGAAGGCGCGCACCGCGTCTTCCGGGTTCATGTGCTGCTGGCGCATGAACCACTCGGGCTCGTACGCGCCGATGGGCAGCATGGCGGCGTCGATGGGGCCGAGGCGTTCGCCGATGTCTTTGAAGCCCGCGAAGTAGGCGGTGTCGCCCGAGTGGTACGCGCGCACGCCACCGCCGTCGATGAGGAAGCCGCCCCACAGCGAGTCGTTGGTGTCGGTCAACCCGCGCTTGCTCCAATGCTGGCTGGGCACGAAGTGCACGGTGGCGTCGCCGACCTGGTGCGACTGCCACCATTCCAGCTCAGTGATGCGCTCGAACCCGAGCGCTTGAAACTCGGAGCGCAGCCCCACGGGCACGATGGCCTGCGCGCTGGTGAGTTGCTTGAGGGTCCACGCGTCCATGTGGTCGCGGTGGTTGTGCGTCACGAGCACGGCGTCGATGCGGGGCAGGTTGGCGAGCGCGACACCGGGCTCGCTCCGACGTCTGACGACGCCGCTGATGGCGCGTGCCCAGACGGGGTCGATGAGCAGGTTCTGCCCGGCGACTTGCACGAGCCAGCTCGCGTGGCCCACCCACGTCAACCACGGCGACGAGGTGTTGGCGCGCAGCGCAGCGCCGTCGTTGGCGACGCGCGGCATCGTGAAGGGCCGGGTGTCTGGCTTTCGCGAGCCTTTGAGTCGATCGACCAGCGCCCACCGCAGCACCGCGCCGAGCTGCGGAGGCGAGGAGCCGTCGAGGTTGAGGAATCTCATCGGAGCGGGTGAGTCCCACCAACCAGCAACGCGGTCAACTGAGCGGGGGCGCGAAGAAGTTCGCGCGCGCAGCGCGAGCCATGCGCTAGTCCCTCGCGCATGGCCGGGTCGGTGCTGTCACTCTCATCAGGCGCCGTCGTTCACGGCCCCGCGGTGGTGCAGCGCGCGCCCGCCTTGTTTCTGCACGGCGTCGGCGGTGCCGCCTGGTCGTGGGGCCCGCAACGTGACGCGCTGCCCGACGCCGCCTTCGTCTGGGAAGCGCGCGGCCACGGTGAGGCGAAGCCGGTCGCCGACGCGGGGCTCGCCGACTGGTACGCAGACGCGCGCGAAGCCCTCGAGGCGGTGCACGCGACTGCAGGGCGCAAGGTGTTCCTCGTGGGGCACTCGATGGGCGGGCTGCTGGCGATGGCGTTGGCCGCGCAACGCCCGGAGGCCGTCGCAGGCGTCATGCTCATCGACCCGGTGTACGCCGAGAGCGGCGCGCTGCCGGTCCCGATTCCCCGCTTCGTGTTGTGGCCTCTGCGGCTGTTCGTCAGCGCCGTGGCGCGCAGCTTTCAGGTCGACGGCTGGCTGGGTCGCGCGCTGGCGCGGCCGATTTTCCGCTGGGCCTTTCACGACCCGGCCGTGCGTGAGCGCGCGTGGGAGAAGCAACGGAAGCAGGTGCCGCTCGAGCACCCTCGCATGCTGCTGGAGTCGGTCGATGGCGTGCGCGGCTTCCCCTTTGCGCCGTTCGCCGACCAGCTCGACGTGCCCGTCGCGTTCCTCGAGGCCTCGAGCCGCACAGGCGCCCGCTCGCGCTTCACGCGCTTGAAGGAGCGGCTGCGCGCCCGACTCGGTCCCCGCGCGACCTTCGTCTCCGTCGTCGGCGGGCACTACCTCCAACTCGACCGCCCCGCCGAGGTCAACGTGGCGCTGAACGAGCTTCTCCGCGCGGCCGTCTGATCAGCCACCAACGGTCTGATCATTCGCGAGCGAGCCGCGGGTGCACCGGTTCTCGAGAGCGACAGATCAGCCGCCCGGAGTGCGCCACTTCGCGAGCGAGATGCGCTGCTGCCCCATCACCAGCGTCTGCGCAGGCACGTCTTTGTCGACGACCACCGACGCGCCGATGACCGCACCCTCGCCAATCGTCACACCGGGCAGCACCGTGCACCGGGCGCCGAGCCACGCGCCCTTCTTCACGAGAATCGGCGCCGCCTTCATCGCGCCCGCCCGCTGGTGGGCAGAACCAGGCTCGTAGCTGCGCGTCAGGAACATCACGTCGTGCCCCACGGACACGTGGTCTTCGAGCACGAGCGACGCCTCGAGGTCGAAGAAGCAGCCAGTGTTGAAGCCGCAGGACTCACCGACCTGCAGCTGCTCGACGCGGCCGAGGAGCGTCGGGAAGTCCCAGAAAATCGACGTCGCGCCCAGCCGAACGCCCGCAGCGCGCAAGGCCTGCGAGCGAACGCGTGACGCGACGAAGGGCGGCAGCCGGCCGACGAGCAGCTCGGCGGCGCGGAAGGAGACGCTCACCGGCGCTACTTGTAGCCAGCCTTCACGGTGCTGCGGACGACCATGGCACCCGCGAGACAGACGAGCTGATCTGCCTTCGCCCCTTCGGTCGCGCCCGCATACGTGCGCACGCCGACGACCTTCTTGTTGCTCGCCTTCGCCTTGTTCTGCAGCTTGATGAAGCTGCCGAGCAGCGCCCAGCGGCAGCTCTCGTCCTTCGGCTTGCCGAAGCCGCTGGTGCTCGCCTGGCTCGTGTCTTCTGCGGCGCCCGCGACCGCCGGGCCGAAGCTGAAGAGCGTGGGGTCGAGCTTCTCGCCCTGCTTGGTCTGCATGGCGACGAGTTGATCAAACGTCACGGTGATGACCGAGTCCGCCCCGAAGGCAGGCACGGCGAGCACGGCAACCAGAGCCAACGTGAGATTTCTCATGGGGCATTCCTATCAACTTCCCCGGAGTGCGGAAGTGGCGACGGGACGAGCGGCGACGACAGAGAGTTGTCGCGTCGAGCGCGCGACGGTCGGTCAGGCGTGCAAGCTCTGCGTCGCGCGCCAGGGCTTCGTCGAGGTCGCGCACCACGCTGGCCCAGCCGAGCAGGTCGACCGTGGCAGAGAGCTGGGCGCGAACGCTGTGGCGTCGGCGCTTGCCGCGCGGGGCAGTGCGAAGCGGGGACCACCTCAGACGGAGGCGTTCCAGACGCGGCCGTCCTCGCGTCAACGCCCCAGCCAGAAGCAAGTGGTTTCAAGCCCCTGGCCGCAATTCTCGACCTGCGAGAGCCGTGTCAGCCCCCTGCACATCGCCGCTGAAAGTCGGCCCCTGCCCACAAGCCGACACTCCCTGCATGGACCCCATCACACAGCGGTTGACGACCCTCGTTCAAAAGGCAGGCGCCGACGGCAAGTTCAGCTTCTTCGAGCGCCGTGGCATCAAGAAGGCGCTGTCGGCGGCCATCGAGAGCGCGCCCAGCGTCGCCAAGGTCGACGAGTACTGCGACGCGGTGCGAAAAGAAGTGGGGAGCGCAGGCTGGGGCCTCCACGACTTCCCCTCGTCGTGGACGTACCGGCGCACCACGAAGCTCGCCGACGCCCGCAGCGCGGAGCTCAGCGTCGACCAGGTGCTGCCCCGCATCGCGGCGCTTTCGGTGTCGCCCCGGCTCCAGTCAGCCATCGAAGCCATCGCGCGCGCTGGCGAGGCCTCAGGCGACCAACAGGACGCGGTGCGTGACGCGTATCTCGCCGACCTCTCGCAGTGCACCACGGTGCGCGCGGTGGGCGAGCTGTACTGGTCGACCTACGACGTGCTGAAGGACTACCGGCGCTCGGGCCTCGGTCACGACGCGTGGTGGTGCACCGGCGCACACCAGACCATGCGCAGCAAGTCGGTCGAGCGGCAGATGGCACTCGATTCCTCCATCCGGCTCTTTCCGTACAACGACGCGCCGGTGCGACGGTAAGCGGTCAGCGCCGAATACCGAGCAACTGCCCGTCGGGCGTCGGGATGCAGACCGTCTCGAAGTGCTGCTTCGCCTCTTCGTGAAAGCGCCGCATCGCCGCCGCGCGAGGTGAGTCTTCGAGCAGCTGACCGAAGAGGAACACGTTGTCGCCGATGAGCAGCCCACCCCGGCGCACGTGCTTCGCGGCCCAGCGGCCATAGTGGTCGTAGTTCTCTTTGTCGGCGTCGACGAAGACGCCGCAGAACGGCCCCTTCGCCTCGAGCGTCGGCAGCACCTCGAGACCCGCCCCCACGTGCACCGTGATGCGTTTGCTCTCGCCGGCCTTCTCGATGACCTCGCGCGCGATGTCGGCGTGCCGGGGGTCGAACTCGATGGTGTGCACTTCTCCGTCGGGAGGCAGCGCGCGCGCCATGCGCACCGCCGAGTACCCCGCGAGCGTGCCCACCTCGACCACCTTCTTCGCGCCCACCATCCGCAGCAGGAGCTCGGTCATCCGTGCTTCCGACGGAGCGAGCTGAATGGCGGGCATGCCGTGCTTCGCGGGCGCATCGAAGGCCTGCTGCAGCGCCGCGTCGTGGCCTGCGTGCAGCTGCGTCGTCCAGTCGAGAATCGCCCGGTCGAAGTAGATGAGGCCTTTGCGCGAGTCGTTGTCAGCCATGACCGGCGTCTATCACTCGCAGTTGAGCAGCACCTTGCCGACGTTCTTGCGCGCCTGCACCCACGCGTGCGCCTCACCGGCCTGCTCGAGCGGGAAGACCTTGTCGACGTGCGCCTTCAGCTTGCCCGCCTCGACCATCGCCATCACCGCGTCGAGGTGGTGGGCCATCAGCTCGACCTCGTTCCAGAGGTGACCCATGTTGGTGCCCGAGAGGCCCTTGTTGGTGTCCATCAACTGCAGGGGCGACCACTTCGGCAGTTGCAGCATCTGGCCGGCGACCCGCAGCAGGTTGCGCTTCTCACCGCCGACCATGTTCGCCCAGCCGAAGCAGTGGAGGTGCCCTCCGGCCTTGAGCAGGTCGTACCCCTTCTTCCAATCGGGGCCGCCGAGCGCGTCGAGCACGCGGTCGACGCCGCGCTCGTTGGTGAGCTTCTTCACCTCGGCCACGTAGTCTTGCGTGCGGTAGTCGATGCAGTGGTCGACGCCCTGCGCGCGGAGGAAGTCGTGCTTGCTCGCCGACGAGGTGCCGATGATTTTCACGTGGGGCACGGTGCGACAGAGCTGAATCGCGAAGAGCCCCACGCCGCCGGCCGCCATGTGAAGCAACACCGTCATGCCCGGCTGAATCGGAGCGACCCACATCAACATGTGGAACGCGGTGAGCGCGTTGACGGGAATGGATGCGGCGACATCGAAGCTGAGCGCGTCTGAGATTCTTCGCACCTGGTTCACGGGCACCGCGACGAGCTCCGCCTGGCCGCCGAAGCGGCACATGGCGACGACGCGGTCGCCGATGGCGAAGCCCTTCGCGTTGGGGCCGAGCGCCTGCACGGTGCCGCTCACCTCGTAGCCCATCACCATCGGGAACTTCGGCGCGTCGGGGTAGAGCCCCACCCGCGCGGAGATGTCGGCGAAGTTGAGCCCCGCGCGCTTCACGCGAATCAACACCTGACCGTCGGCGGGCATCGGGTCAGGCCGCTGCTGCACCTGCAAGACTTCGGGGCCACCAGCCTTCACGTTCACGAGCGCGCGCATGCGGTGGTCCTGTCACCCCACCCGAAAAACAGCGAGTGAAACGATATGCCCCGCCAGGTCATCCGTTCTCGGCCTCAGCGTGTCGAACTTCTGGAAAGACGCCGTCTCGCAGCACGACCACACGGTGGTGCTCTCGTTGCTTGCGGCAGGGCTGCGGCTCGATGACGCCCGCGACGTGGCACAGGAGACGTGGCTGCGGCTCATGGAAGTGCACGCCGCCGGTCGGCTCGCGCGCGTCGAACTGCCGGGCCTCGCGATTCGGCAGGCGGCGTTCATCGTGGCCGACCGCTCGCGGGCCGGGCGCTTGCGCGTGCAAGCTGAGCTGACGGAAGCGCAGGAGCTCGCGTCGCCCTCGCGGGCGGATCAACCCTCGCTCGCGCGGGAACTCCTGCAGGGCGTCGAGGCCGGCCTCGCCGTGAGCACGGTGCGCGAGCAGGGCGTCTTCAGGTCGGTGCTCGAATCACCCGACGCGCCACACCGCGAACTCGCCGAACGCGAAGGCCTCTCGGTGCAACGCTTTCGTCAGGTGCTGTGCAACGTGCGCGCGAAGTTGCGCGCCGCCCTCTCGGGGGACGAGGCATGACCGCCTGCCTCCGCGATGCACAGGGACCCCTCGGCCACGCGGCACCCGTACTCGAAGACGACGAACCCGTACTCTTCGACGACGGGCGTCGACTGCGGGGCCAACCAGAGGCGCCCCTGGTGAGTCGGCAGAGGTCGGTCCACCACCACGCGCACGTCGAGGTCGCCCGGCAGTGGCACACGGGGGACGCGTCATGAGTTCACACGTGTCTCTCTTTGAACTGCACGCCTTCGTGACGCTCGGGGAATCGAGCGCGGAGTTCGAGGCGCACGTCAGCGCGTGTGCGTTCTGCGCGGAGAAGCTGTCGAGGTCAGCGCAACGCGTGGTGTCGCCCGCGTCGCTGCCCGTCGAGGTGGTGACGCCCCGGCTGCAGGCCGCGCTGGTGGCGTTCGTGGCGTGCCTCGCGGTGTTGTCGGTGCGAGCGGTGACGCTGCCGCTGCCATCTGACGTGAGCCCACCCGAAGGCGTGCATGGCGTCGCGCCCCAGTCGGTGACGCGGTTGTCGATGAGCGCAGAGCCGGTCGATTCCGGCGTGCGTTGATCAGCCCCCTTCCCTGAGGACAACGATGAGCGTGTTTCGAATCAGCCTGCTGCTGGGGGCCGTGGTGTGTCTGCCGTTCCTCGGCTCCGTCGGCCTGTGGGACCCCTGGGAGACGCACTACGCCGAGGTCGGCCGCCAGATGCTCGCGCGCGCCGACCTGGTGCACCCGTATTGGCAGAACGCGTGGTTCTTCTCGAAGCCGCCGCTCGTCCCGTGGCTCGCCGCGATGGGCCTGTTGGTGAGCGGGGCTCAACCCTGGGGCGCACCCGGCCTCGGTCCGCTGCCGTCGTGGGTGGAGTGGTTGATCCGACTCCCGGTCGCGTTGATGCTCATCGTCGCCATCGCGCACCTCTCGGAGACGGTGGCGCGCACGCTGAGCCGCCGCATCGGGCTGCTCACCTCGGTGGTGTGGTGGACGATGCCGCTCGCGTGTTTTCTCGCGCGGCAGTTGATGACCGACGGGCCGTTCGTGGCCTGCCTCGTGTTCGCGCTCTCGTGCGCGCTGCGCGAGAGGTGGCCCGGCTTCTTCGCGGCGATGGGCGTGGCGACGCTGGCGAAGGGGCTGCTCGGATTCCTGCCGCTCGTCATCGTGCTCGCGTCGTTCGTGGCGCTCGACGGTCGGGGCGCGTGGAAGCGGGTGCGCACCATCCCCGCGTGGAGCCCGCTGCTGACGTTGATCATCTCCGCGCCCTGGTACGTCACGATGTCGCTCTTCACCGAGCGAGACGACGAGGGCCGCCGCTTCGTCGAGCGTTTCTTCGGGTACGACCACCTCGACCGGCTCGTGAGCGGCGTGCACACCACGACGCCCGGAGGCACGTTCACCTACTTCCTCGAGCAGGGCGCGTTCGCCATCGCGCCGTGGGTGCTCCTCATCCCGCTCTCCATGTCCTCCCTCTCCCCTCGAGGGGGAGAGACGACACCGACTGCGTCGACCACGGGGAACGAAAGTCTTCTCTCCCTCTCCCTGCGGAAGCGGGGAGAGGGTCGGGGTGAGGGGCCCGACCGCAGCGCCGACAGCCCCTCGCCCGCTTCGCGCCACCCTCTCCCCGCTTCGCAGGGCGAGGGACTTTCAGGACAGGGTCGGGGAGAGGGGAGAACCCTCACCACGATGGCCCTCAGTTCCCTCATCGCCTTCGCCCTCTTCAGCGCGAGCGCCACCCGCTTCCACCACTACGTCTTCCCCGTGCTGCCAGGTCTCGCCGTCCTGCTCGCCGTCGCCCTCGACGACCTTCTGACCCGGGGACTCGAAGGGAAGCGCCCGGCCCTCCTGCTCGGCGCCACGCTCTCGTCACTCGTCTGGCTCGACCTCATCCGCCGACCGCGGCACCTGCTCGACCTCTTCACCTACAACCACGACCGCCCCTATCCCGACGAAGTGCTGCTCTCGCCGCCCTTCAAGACGCTCCTCACGGTGTTGCTGTTGATCAGCGCCGCAGCTGCATTGATCAGCGTGCTTCGACGCAACGCACGCTCGCTCGTCGCGACCATGCTCTCACTCGCGGCCGTCATCGCCCTCGCGCTCTCGTGGCACCACTGGCCCGCCCTCGGAGCACACTGGACGCAGCGCGAACTCACGCGCGCCTACCTCGACACGCGAAGGCCCGACGAGCCGCTGGGCGCCTTCCTCATGAACTGGAAGGGAGAGACGTTCTACACGCGCAACGAGGTGCTCCAACTCAGCGCCCGCGACCCGCGCGCCGAGCTCAGCGCGCTCGCGCAGCGCCCCGGCCGTGCGTTCGTCATCGTCGAACACGCTCGCGTGCCGATGGTGCGCTCGCTGCTTCCCGCGCAGCGCATCACGCCCCTCACCACGCCACCGAACAACAAGTTCACCGTGCTCACCCTCGACGATTGATCAACCCGCGAACGGCGGCGGCGTGTCACCGGCCTCGACCTGGACCGCCGTCAATCGTCGTGTTCTTCGTCGCCCCCGCCCTCAAAAGCATCAACGAGTTGAACCCGACCGGCGAGCGGCTCGAGGGCGGCGAGCAGCCGATGCCTGTGCCTTCGCCGTCCTGCGTCCAGCGTGACTCGCTGGAGGCGAGAGCAGTCCACCACCTCCACCAGCCACTCACGCAAGTCGCGCAGTGCGGCATCACTCATGGCACCTCGCACTTCGAGCCGAAGCTGCTCGAGAAGAGGGAGCTCGACGGTCAGTCTCGGAGCCGCACCCCCGGTCTCCAGCCACAGGTCCGCGAGGGTGAACGAACCGGGGTGCGCGAGCAGACAGGGGAGCTGTTCATCGACACACCGTGCGCCGACGATGAAGCCGTCTCGCCACTGCGGGTCGATCCAACACCCGGCCATCGGACCGAGCACGCCCACGTCGTTCTCGAGCAGCACCTTCGCCCGCCAGTGCGAACCCGAGGTCACCAACTGCAGATATTCCCCGTAGCTCTGGCCGCTCGGGTGCTCGCACAGCCGCTCGGCGTACATGAGCCGCCGCGACACGGAGTTGGGCTCCTGCAGGAGCAACCGGATGAGCTCTGGTTCCCGCTCGACGCTCAACCTCGCGAGCTGAGGCCCACTTCGCGACCACCGCTGCCACGCGCGTCGCACGGTCGCACCGTGACCCGTCCACTTTCCCAGCTCTGCGAGCCAGCCCACGTCCTCGGTGTACCGCTCGCCGAGCAACTCGGCGGTGAACGCGCCCTCCTTCTTCAGCTGCTGCCCCGGGTCCGTCAGGCGCGCGCGCTCGTGCGCATACGCCCAGTCACGATCCTCGGCGGGGAATTGAGCAACCGCCGCCAGCACCTGGCGCGTCGTCCCCGGCGTCGCGTGGATGAGGGCGCGCACGCCTTCGCGGTTCAGGTCGCGCCATCGTCCGTCGATCTCCTCGAGGTCTGCCTCGGTCGCGTCGTTCACCGAGCCCCGGCGGTCGAAGACGAACGCCGCCTCCAGCGCCCAGAAGTAGCGCTGCTCGGGCTCCAGGTCGCGCAGGTACAGCGCCCGCGCGATGTCAGCCTCAACGTCATCGGGCATCGGCAACGCGGCGCGCGAGGTCATGGTGCCTTCACCGCCTCCGCGACCGCTCGGGAGAAGTACGGCTCGGGCTCGAGGTCACCGAGCGACAATGGCCGCGCGAGGTCGGCCTCACTGTCGTCGGGCATCGGCAACACGGCGCGCGCGGTCATGGTGCCTTCACCGCCTCTGCGACCGCTTGGGAGAAGTACGGCTCGGGCTCGAGGTCACCGAGCGACAACGGCCGCGCAAGGTCGGCCTCAATGTCGTTGGGAATCGGCAACACGTCGCGCGCGGCCATGGTGCCTTCACCGCCCCTGCGACCGCAAGAAGTGCGGCTCGGGCTCGATGTCATCGAGCGACAGAGCCGGCGCGAGGTCGGCCTCGACGTCATCCGACAGAGGCAAGGCGGCGCGCGAGGTCATGGCGCCTTCAGCGCCGCATAGAGCCGACCGATGAGGCGCTCGTGCTGATCAGGAGGAGAGAACCGCCACGCGACCACGCGCGGACTCGGGTGCTCGTCGTCGCGCGAGAAGAGCGCCACCCCGCTCTTCCCGTCACACACCACCTCGGCGAGGTGAAGGCTGCGCGCCTGCTTCTTCCACGCCGCGAAGGTCTTCGAGCGATCCGCGTGCTCCCACGTGGTGAAGCGCAGGAGGCCCACGTCGTACGAGACCAGCCACTTCGTGAAGCGGCACGAGGCCTCAGGCTTCAGGGAGGCAAGCAATCGGGCCGCGCTCTCTTCACGCGATTCCTTGAGCTGCGTCACCAGCGCCGAGAGCGCGTCACCCTTCCCGCCAAGCAACTGGCCCGCAGACACCCCGAACTCGCGGTCCAGCTCAGCGTCGATGGCCTTGCTCTGCGCTTCGAGGGTGGAGTCGATCATCGCGTCCGATTGATCAACGCTCCACGCGCCGAGCACCTGAAAGGCCAGCGCGAGCACGATGCGCACGTTGACCTGATCCACCGCCGCGCGAAGTCGCTCGCGCTTCTCGTACGCGAGGCTGGCGCCGAAGATCAGCAGCGCCTTGCGCCCCTCGACGTCGAGCAGATCAGCCGTGAGGCGCCCTTCCGCAAACTCCGTCGCCACCTGCGTGAGCGCCGTGAGCTGTTCCCCGCGTGGCTCGTACACGAAGTCCTTCGGCGTGCATCCGGCGAGCACGAGCACCACGAGGAGCGCACGTCTCACTTCTCACGCTCGACGAAATCCGCCGCCTCGCCTTCCTTCACCGCGCGCGCGAAGTGGATGACGCGCAGCGTGCCCTCGCTCCACCGGCCCTCGACCCACACACGACACGGCCGCTGATTCGCGCACGCCTGCCGCACGCGCTCATCGAACGAAACGCCCAGCGCCATGTCGTCGACGCGCACCTCGAGCGCCCCGAGTTTCACCACGCGCCCCACGCCCGGAACGCCGCCCGACACCACCGTCAGCGGCACCCGAATCACCGCCTCGCCGACGCCCGCCAACCACGCCTTCAGAGCGTCGATCGGCTCGACTTTCGGGCCCGAAACCTTCGCCTTTTCCACGTACGGAACCATGGGTCGCATCGGTGCCTCCGGAGGGGCCGCAAACAGCGTCAAAAGAAGAATGAAATTCATATGTTGGGGCCTCAATTCGGCTCAACGCAACAGACTGGAACATGGTAGACACAGACCCCTGATTTCGCGCGGTTTTTCATGCCTCGCGAAGGGCCCGACGAACTGCATTTCTGGGCCAGAAAGAACACCGTTTCATGGACACGACGTCACCGCAGACCGAGCCCGCCGCCGCTGCTTCCAAGCCGGCCGAATACAACGCCGCCAGCATCACCGTGCTCGAGGGCCTCGAGGCCGTTCGCAAGCGCCCTGGCATGTACATCGGTGACACCTTCTTCCGCGGCCTGCACCACCTCGTCTACGAAGTGGTCGACAACTCGGTCGACGAAGCCCTCGCCGGTTTCGCGACGCAGGTGAGCGTCTTCATCCACGTCGACAACTCCATCAGCGTCGTCGACGACGGCCGCGGCATTCCCGTCGGGCCCCACCCCACCGTCCCGGGCATGGACACGCTCGACGTCGTGATGACCAAGCTGCACGCCGGCGGCAAGTTCGAGAACTCGGCCTACAAGGTCTCAGGCGGTCTCCACGGCGTCGGTGTGTCGTGCGTGAACGCGCTGTCCGACTGGTTGCACGTCGAGGTGCAGCGCAACGGCAAGGTCTACCAGCAGAAGTACGCGCGCGGCGTGCCCCAGCAGCTGGTCGCTGAAATCGGCACCAGCGAAAAGCGCGGCACGAAGGTCAGCTTCCACCCCGACCCGACCATCTTCGAGGTGAAGGAATACGACTTCGACACGCTTTCCGCCCGGCTTCGTGAGCTCGCGTTCTTGAACGCCGGGCTCCACATCACCATCACCGACGAGCGCAGCGGCAAGAACCACGACTTCAAGTTCGAGGGCGGCATCACCAGCTTCGTCGAGTACATCAACCAGGCGAAGAAGCCGATTCACGAGAAGCCCATCACCTTCAAGGGCGAGAAAGACCTCGTGCAGGTCGAAATCGCCATGCAGTGGAACGAGGGCTACGACGAGAAGGTCTACACCTTCGCCAACAACATCAACACGCCCGAGGGCGGCACCCACCTCTCGGGCTTCAAGGCCGCGCTCACCAAGAGCATCAACAGCTACGCCGAGCGCAGCGGCGCGTGGAAAGACATCAAAGAGCAGCCCACCGGCGACGACGCGCGCGAAGGCCTCGCCACCGTCATCTCGGTGAAGATTCCGCAGCCGCAGTTCGAAGGGCAGACCAAGCAGAAGCTCGGCAACAGCGAGGTGAAGGGCCTCGTCGAGAGCATCGTCAACGAGAAGCTGCAGTCGTGGCTCGAAGAGAACCCGCAGACCGCGAAGAAAATCGTCGCCAAAATCGGTGACGCCGCGCGCGCCCGCATCGCCGCCCGCAAGGCCCGCGAGACGATTCGCCGCAAGGGCATCCTCGATGGCGGTGGGTTGCCCGGGAAGCTGAGCGACTGCCGCGAGAAAGACCCGGCCAAGAGCGAGTTGTACATCGTCGAGGGTGACTCCGCAGGCGGCTCGGCCAAGCAGGGCCGCGACGCGCAGTTCCAGGCCATCCTCCCTCTGCGCGGCAAAATCCTGAACGTCGAGCGCGCGCGCGTCGAGAAGATGCTCGACAGCGACGCGATTCGAACCCTCATCGACGCGCTCGGTGCGGGCGTGCGCGTGGGCGCCAACGTCGACGAGTACAAGCCCGACGAGGTCCGCTACCACCGCATCATTCTGATGACCGACGCCGACGTCGACGGCTCGCACATCCGCACGCTGTTGCTGACGTTCTTCTTCCGGCAGATGCCGGAAATCATCGAGAAGGGGTACGTCTACATCGCCCAGCCCCCGCTCTACAAAATCACGCGCGGCAAGAAGGAGCTGTACGTCAAGGACGACGAGGGGAAAGACGAGTTCCTCCTCTCGACCGCGTCGGAGCGCACGCGCCTCATCCGCGCCGACAAGACCGAGCTCGAGGGCGACGAGCTGAAGAACCTGCTCAGCCAGGTCATCAAGTACGAGAAGCGCCTCGAGAAGATGGCGCTGCGCAAAGACGCCCGCGTCATCGACGCGCTGCTGCAGGGCTCGAGCATCAAGGCCGACGACCTGAAAGACGTCGCCGCCGCCAACGAGCACTTCAACGACATGCTCGACTACCTGCTCACGCGCAGCCCCGAGCTGGAGCAGTGGTTCGAGCGCACCAACGCGAAGGGCGAGCTCGAGAACGGCATCCAGAAGCGCCCCGACCCGCAGCACAGCAGCAACCAGTTCACGGTGCGCACCGAGCTGAACGGCTCCCCTCGCGACACGGTCATCGACGTGCCCTTCCTCACCTCGCCCGAGTTCCTCGAGCTCGCGAAGCTGAAGGAAGCCTTCAAGACCTTCGGTGAGGCGCCCTACACGCTGCACATCGGCGAAGAGACGCTCGTCGCGAAGACGTACCAGGACGTGCTGAAGCACGCGCTCGACGACGCGAGCAGGGGCGTCGCCATCCAACGGTACAAGGGCCTCGGCGAGATGAACCCCGAGCAGCTCAAAGAGACGACGATGGACCCGAAGGTGCGCACCATGAAGCAGGTGAAGGTGAGCGACGCCGTCGAAGCCGAACGGCTCTTCTCGCTCTTGATGGGTGACGAGGTCGAGCCGCGCCGCGTCTTCATCGAAGAGAACGCGCTCAAGGCCGAGCTCGACATCTGATGCCGGTCCTCCACGCCCGCTTCCTCGAACCCGAGGCGCTGCGCGCGCACCTGCGTGAGCAGCCCTCCCCCGCCCTCGACCAGACTGCTGATACCGGCGCGCTCGACGACGACGCTGCGCTCGCGCTGAGCCATGTCATCTCGAAGGCCGGCGAGCCGGGGGGTGTGCTCGACCTCGACGGCGAATCCACCGAGAAGTGGGAAGAGCGCTTCTTGCTCATCAGCTCGCTCGCGCTCGGTGACGACGCGCTCGCGGCGCAGCTGCTCGAGGGGGGCTGGCTCGACCGGCGTGGCGTCGGTGCGCGGGCGTTCGGCTCGTTGCCCTTGCGTGTCATCGCCCGTCAACTCTCGCGCGAGTCGATGCGGGCGGCGCGCGAGACGGTGCAGTTCGGGTGGGAAAGCGAGCTCGTCAACCTGCTCGAGAGCGGCGCGATGCGGGCCGAGCGCGCCCCTGAAGAGCACGTGGTGCTGTTGCGCGAGGTCGAGGCCTTCGCCAGCAGCGACTCCGGCGCCAACGCGAGCGAGCCCCCGCAGGACAGGGGGGACTCGCGCCTGCAGCCCCTGCTCGCCGAGCTGCGCAGGCTCGACGGCACCGATTTGACGCTGACCGTCGGGCTGCCTCCCACGGCGCACGGCGTGTTCGGCTCGCAGGCGTTGGGCGACGAGGCGCTGACGCCCGACGACGTGAGCGAGCTGCTTGCGCACGCGGTGCCTTCCGAGCTGCTCGAGTTCCGTGGGCCGACGGTGCAGTCCATCGCGTCGAAGGCGCTCGGCCGCTTTCGCGTCACCCTCACCACCGAGCGTGGGTTTCGCGCCGCGACCTTCCGCGCCATGCCTCGCGTCACGCCGACGCTCGACGGGCTGGGGGTCTCGCCCCTGGTGCAGGGCCCGTTGCTCAAGCTCGAGCGCGGCCTCGTGTTGCTCTCAGGTGAGCCGGGCAGCGGGCGCACCACGCTGCTCGCTGCGCTGTTGCAGCGCCTCATCGATGACGGTCGCCACGTGGCGTCGCTCGAGGAGCCATTGGGGCTCCCGCTGCGACCGGGCCCCGGCGCTGCGCGGCAGTTCATGCTGGGCAACGACGCCGGGCCCGACGACTTCATCCGCGCCACCAGGCTGCAGCCGCTCGACGTGGTGGGCTTCGACCTGGTCGATGACGCCCTCGCGCTCGAGCTCGCCCTCGACACCGCGATGGATGGGCGCCTCGCGATTTGTGTCTTCCGCGCTCCGAACGTGGCGATGGCGGTGCACCGCGCGGGTGTGCTCGACGCGCGCTTTCACCGCCGCCGCGTCGCCGAGGGCCTGAGCGCGTTCTGCTTTCAGCGCCTGTTCCCGGTCGAGGGCCGACGCGTGCTCGAGCTCGACTTTCACCTGCCGTCGGTGGCGCTGCGTCGCCACGTGCGCGCCCACGAGACCCCTGCGCCCCCCATCGCCTTCGAAGGCGAGTCCGTCGGGTAGCACGTGCTCACTGCTGCTGGACGCGGAGCTTCGCCAACGCGCTCAACAGACCCTCGTCGAGCCGCACCGGCGGGCGCGTCCCTCCGACCAGCACCTTCGCTTGAAGCGCCCGCTCGAGCCACTCGACCAGCAGCCGTGACCTCTTCCCGCGCAAGCCGGTGAACAGTTCGACCAGGCGCTGCGCCGGCGCGAGCTTCGTGAGCGCCTGACGGAAGACGGCCATGCCGGACTCGAGGTCTCTCCCAGCGAGGTCGGTGCTGGCCACCTTCTGCCGAGGGCGGCGAACGTCGACCCTGCCGAGGAGCGGCTGCGCGGACGCTCCGTCGACCGTCACGCTCGCCTGCACGGCACCCGCATCGAGCTCGAGCCGAAACTGGAGCTGGTGCTCCGCGAGTCCGACCTTCGTCGCGAGCGCCGTCACGCCCGCCTGGGTGAAGATGCGGCGTCGTTCGGCCTCGAGCGCATCGCCCAGTGGCCGAAGCGCGGCGTGCAAGCCGGGCCGGCTGACGACCGCCCACAACGCGTCCAGGGTCTGCCGGTCACGAGCCAGTGCGCGCGCCACCTGCGGCAGCAACGCATCGACCGATTCGGGGCTGGCATCGGCGGCGAGCACGGCGAACCAGTCGGGCTCGACCAGATCGGTTGAAGCCACGACCACCGCCCGCACGCCCTCGACCAGCTCGGGCACCTGAGCCAGGGCGCGAATGCGCGCCTCACGCCTGCGGGAGCCCCACTTCTCGCCGAAGCCCGAGCTCACGCGGTGCAGCGAACGAAGCGCGTCGATGGCAGCGACCCACTGGGCCACCACGGCGGGGCCCGGAACCGCGCTGCGCAAGAAGAGCGTCGCGAGGTCTGACAGGCCCTCGAGCTCATCGAGCGCCGCACGAATGACCTCGGCATTGCCGCACCGGCGCGCCAGGTTCCAGTGCCCGTCGCGCAGCAGGCCCGCGATGAACACCGGGTTCTCGAGGTCAGCCTTGCGAAGCCGCACGGCAGCTCACTCGTAGACGAGCCGCAGCGGCCCCGGGTACAGCCACGCGAGCCCTTCCCGCAGCCGGTCGCGCCAGTTTTCCCAGTTGTGGCCGTCGCGCGCTTCGACGTAGCGAACTTCCATCTCGGTGGCCTGCAGCATCGGCACCAGCGAGCGGTTCTCGTAGATGAGCGACTCGTGCATGCCGCACGAGATGAACGCCTTCTCCGCGACCAGCGTCGGGTTCTCGCGGAACTTGTTCATGAACTTCACCACCGGGTCGAACGCCGGCCCGCGCTTGTTCTGCGTGCCGATGTCGCTGAAGGCGAACGAGCCCGACTGCAACAGCAGCCGGCCGAAGTAGCCCGGGTAGCGCACCGCGGTCGACAACGACGCCACGCCGCCGAACGACGCGCCCATCAGGCACCGCCCGCGCGGCTTGCCGATGAGCGGGAGCCGCGCCTCGAGGTCGGGAATCGCCTCTTCCGCGACGAAGCGCGCGTGCCGCTCGTCGTTGGCGTACTCGCCGATGCGGTTGGGCGAGCCCGAGAGCGCCACGATGACCCCGGGGATTTCGAGACGGTGAATCAGGTTGTCGAGCACCGTGCGCAGGTTGGCGAAGCGCAGGTAGTCGGGCCCGTCGTGCACCCAGATGAGCGGGTAGCGCCGCGTCTTGCGGTAGCGCGCGGGGTAATAGACGGCGAAGGCCCGCGTGTCGTTGAAGGCCTTGCTCTTCACCACCCACGGCTCGAGCGTGCCGGGCCGCGCTTCGGGGTCGTGGTGCGTCCATTCCGGCACGACGTAGCCGTCGCCGTGCACCACCGAGTTCGCGCCGAAGGGGTCGGTCGCGCGGTTCTTGTTGAGGGGGTCCTCAATCCAGTGGCCCTGGCCGTGGCGAACAATCTCGAACTTGTATTCGACGCGCGACTTCCGCGGGATGTCGAGCGTCAGGTACCAGAGGTCGGTGTTCGGCACCTGCAGCAGCGGCTGCGAGTTCGGCAGGCCGTACACCCAGCTCTTCAAGTGCACGCCGTCGACGGCGCCACGAAAGGCGAACGTCACCTTCGTGCCCTCGACCAGCGGGAACGCGTGCTCGTTCATGAAGGCGTCGACCTTCGCGGCGTCGGGTTCCTGCGCCTTGAGGAGGTCGATGGCGAGAATCTGGTGCGAGCCCGTAATCATGGCGCCCACTCCGTGGTGGTGCGGCCATCGTGCTGCAACAGCGTGGTGCCCTCTGCGCCGAACCAGCGGTCTCCGTCGAACTGCACGTATTCACCTTGATCGAACGCGACACACTTGCTGTGCGAATAACGCCGGCTCAACCAGCCCACGCGCAGCGGGTCGTCGAGCTTGAGGCGCAACCGCGGGTTGGGCAGCGGCACCACCCCGCGGTGCAGGCCGAGGCCCTGCTCGAGCACTTCACTGACGCCCGCGCCTTCAGGGGGGCTCTCGTGAAAGAGAATCACGCGCTCGCTGGTGACCATGGCGCCGCCGCTCCACGCGATGAGGGCGTGCTCGCGGAGCAAGTCGTCGAAGCCGAACATGCGCAGCCGGTTGAGCAACACCGCCACGTGCCCGCCGGCAATGGCGACGATGCCGACCGCCGAGAGAATCTTCTCGAGCTCGGCGCGGTGCTTGAGGATGACGGGGCTCTGCAGGGGGCGCGTCTGCAGCTCGTATGCTTCGCGCAACGCCGTCACGCGCTCGAGGTGCTCGGCGTCGATGCGCCGAATGTGCTCGAGCGAGACGCGCACCTCTTCCTTCTCGAGGTCGGTGTTCTGGGCCTTGCGCGTAATGTCGAGCGCCGCGTCGAACGAGCGCTCGAGGCGCAGCTTGTAGAATTCCTGAATCTGCCGCAGCTGGTCTTGCCGTGCGCGATGCGCCCGCGCGTAGTCGCGGTCTTCGGCGAAGACGCGCTCGCCGCGTTCGTAGAGGCGCAGGTTGATGAGCTTGCGACCGAAGAGGGCCGGGAGGTCTTCGTCCTGGTCCTCCCGTTCCTGCCAGCCCGCCGTGACGAGGGCGATGGGGCCTTCGACGTCGAGCGCGGTCACCGCCGCGCCCAGAGACTGTTTCAACTGCTGGGGGCCGAGCAGAACGCCCTTCACGTCACCGCACCTGGGAAAGAGAGACACCGCACAGCGCCCGAATGATGGGGGCGCGAGGCCGAGACCTCAAGAGAGAGTTAGCGACGGCGACGGCGGTTCTGCGAGCGCACCGAGACCTCGTTGGCCACCGGAATGCGCAGGCCCGCGGTGGGGCCGCCGCCCCAACCCACTTCGCACGAGCCGACGAAGAGGCGCGCCTGCACCCCGAAGAGCGACACCCGCACCTCGGCGCGCACGCGCTCGCCATCGACCATCGCCTCGAGGGTGCTGCCGGTGAAGAAGAGCGCATGGCCCAGGGCGACCGACTGCTCGTCGACGGCGAGCACGAGGTGGCTGCCCAGGAGCGTCGGCGTCACGCTGAGCGAGAACTCGTGTCCATTCACGTCCGCGTGGAAGTGCGTCATCTGAAGAAGAGTCTAATCCCCTCATGGTGGCTTCGCTCAAGGCGCCACCCCTTCTCAGCCACACAAAGAGCAGGTCGCACCCCGGCGGAGACTTGACGGTGAGCCCGGGAAGGGATCGCCACGGTCCTGCACACATGGTCTCCTCGAGCCTGCTCGGCGTGCCCGTCATCGAGCCGCGGTGAGGCCGATGCGGCGCGACAGGTCAGACGTGAAGACCTCGTTCGGGTCGACGCGCTGCTTGAGCGCGCGAAACTCGACGTGCCGCGGGTACATCGCGTTGAACGAGTGCGGCTCGAGGAAGGCGTCTTTGCCCAGATAGATGCGCCCACCCATGTCGACCACCATCGCGTCGAGCCGGTGCGCGAGCGCGGCGGTCGTCGGCTGCACGGGGAAGTCGATGGCGAGGGTGAAGCCATCCATCGGGAAGCTCAGCGGTGCGGCGTTGGCGGGGCCCATGCGCTTGAGCACGTTGAGCGAGGGCAGGTGGTTCGCCTCGACGATGGTGGTGAGCAGCGTGCGCAGGTTCTTCGGGCCATCGGCGCGGGGAATG
Organism: Archangium sp.; assembly: GCA_044371205.1. Lineage (GTDB taxonomy): Bacteria > Myxococcota > Myxococcia > Myxococcales > Myxococcaceae > Archangium_A. The sequence goes on along the minus strand of JBILUC010000023.1, from coordinate 64,173 downwards.
ACGAACTGGTACTGCGTGAAGCCGCGCCGGCCGTAGCCGCGGTTCCATTCTCCGAGCAGCACGTCGAGCGGGTAGAAGAAGTTGTCGGCGTGCACCACCGGCGCGCCGCGCAACATCACCTGCCGGATGACGGAGTGCACCACGCGCAGCGTGAGCGGGTTCAACGTCAACTCGGGCAGCTCGAAGGGCACGTCGGTCAGGGGCGCACCGCACGTGCGCAGCGGCTCGCGCACGAACTTCTTCGGGAGCTCGTCGGGCTGGGCATGGTCGCCCACGGTGAGCACGCCGGTGCCGAGGCGCGCGCCGGTCGCGAGCGGGTTGATGCTGGCGACGGAGTACGGAAACTTCGCGTCGTACTCGGCGATGAGCGCGAGCAGCTCGTCGAGGTCACGCGCCTCGAACGACTGCTGCTTGAAGAAGGTGGTGCTCACCTTTCGCAGCTGGAGCTCCACGTCGAGGATGACGCCGAGCAGACCGAGGCCGCCGAAGTTCACGAAGAAGAGCTCGGGGTGCTGCTCGCGGCTGAGCGTGAGCACCTCACCGCTGGCGAGGAGCAGCCGCATCGACACCACCGACTCGAGGAACGAGCCCTGCGCGTGGTGCGCCTTACCGTGCACGTCGTTGGCGATGCAGCCGCCGACGGTGACCCAGCGCGTGCCGGGGGTAATCATCGGGAACCAGCCGCGCGGGGCGAATTCATCAATCAGCGTCGAGAGCGAGACGCCCGCTTCGCACCGCACCACGCCGGTGGCCTCGTCGAACGAGAGCACGCGGTCGAGCCGCGTCATGCCGAGCACGGTGCGGTGGGAATTGATGGCCGGGTCGCCGTAGGAGCGCCCCAGGCCCCGCGCGATGGTGCCCGCGGCGTCGAGGGCCGCACGCACGTCCCCTTCGCTCTCGGGCTCGACGAGGTGACTCTTCACGCGTGGGTAGAGACCCCAGCCCGCCAGCTCGACCTCGTTCAGCGACGACATGCGCGGCTTCATAACCGCCCTGACGAACTTCGGCCTCTCTCCCTCTCCTCCTGCGGAGAAGTGGGTTGGGGAGAGGAGGCGAACGCTCGAGCGCGAGGCAAGTCCCTCACCCCTCTCCCTCGAGGGGGGAGAGGGAGTCGTTTGAGAGAAGGAGTGCGTCAGCGGGCGATGACCTTCACCGTCTCGCCGACCGCGTTGAGCAGCTGGCGCAGCTGGTCGTAGTCGGGGTGCTTGAAGCGCAGCCACGCGTTGGCCATGAAGCCCGCGCTCACCGGCTGCGTGGGCGAGCCCTCGGGCGGAACGTGGGCGTCAATCATCCACTGGCCAAATGCGCGCTCGACCTTGTCGAGGCCGTGGTACCCGGCGATGCGACCGTCTTGCGTGGGGCGCAGCGCGACGATGCCGGTGGCAAAGCGCCGCGAGGGGCGCGTGCCGGGCCGACCGTGCACCACCGCCATCGCCCACTCCCGGTACAGGTCCATGTCGTTGCCGACGTTGTAGAGGTCCCACGCGCGCACGCCGGGCGGGCGGCAGCCGATTTCGCTGAACTTGAGCCCCCTGGGGCCCGCGAACCATTCCATGTGCGTGGCCGAGGTGCCGATGTCGAGCGCGCGCACGACCTTCTGGCCCAGGGCCTTCAGCTCCTGGTAGCCGGGCGCGGAGTCGACGCGGTTGGTGGTGACGAACTGCGGGTTGATCCACCGGGTGCGCATCGCCTCGAGCACGTTCGGGTAGTAGTGCGTGACGAACTCGTGCACCACCCGGCCGCCGATGGTGATGGTGTCGTAGAAGCCCTCGTGGCCTTCGATGAACTCTTCGACGGCGACGCTGCGGCCGCGATCGAGCCCCAGCTCGGCCGCCGCGCGGTGAATGTCGGCGATGGAGTTGACCCGCGACGTACCTGACGCGCCCGCCCCATCGCGCGGCTTGATGATGAGCGGGAAGCCGACCTGCTTCGCGAACGCGATGACGTCTTCGACGGAGTTCGCCGCCGCCGACTGCGCGCATGGAACTCCCGCCTCGCGCAGCGCCTGCTTCATCGACGGCTTGTCGCGGCACAGCCACGAGGTCTTCACCGAGGTGCCCTGAATGCCCATCACCTCGCGCACCTTCGCGGTCGACATGATGTGCGCCTCGACCACCGCTTCCATGCGGTCGATGCGCTTCTTCGAGTGAATGAACTTCGCGGCGCGCAGCACGGCGCCCTCGTTCACCACCGAGTCGACCTGCTCGTAGTGCGACAGCCACTGCCGGAGGTCGCCCGAGAGCGAGTCCTTCGAGCCTTCACCGATGGCGGTGACGGTGGCACCAACTTCTTTGAGCGCCTTCACGAAGAAGCGCTGATTCGAAGGGAAACGGGGCTCGACGAAGACGACGTGCATGGGCCGCAGGCTACCAGTGCATCCATCGGGGCGCGCGCACGCAGTTGAAAGGTGAACGGGGATGCCGCCGCCGAGGTCGACCTGCCGGATGCAGAGTGCTGCCGACGAAGAGCAGGCTCCCGCTTTGCCAAATTCTGCCAGGACGTTGAAGACTGTCGCATGAGCACGATGAACGTCTCTCTGCCCGAATCGATGCGGCGCTACATCGACAAGCAGGTCCGCGAGGGTGGCTACGGAACTTCGAGCGAGTACGTGCGCGAGTTGATTCGCAAGGATCAGGCCCACCAACGCCTGCGCGAGGCCTTGATGGAAGGCATCGCTTCGGGCCCAGCCATCGAGGTGAACGAGGAGTACTGGACGGCCAAGCTCAAGCGCGCGGCCCGCGGACCGCTGAAGAAGTGAGCATCGCACTGCAAACGAAGCCCGCCGCAGAACGCGACTTCGAGGCCATCATCGACTCGCTGAGGGCGGAAGACCCGTTCGCCGCCTCGAAGTTCGTGCGCGCGACCAGGCGCTGCTTTTCCCAGCTCACCCGCCACCCTGCCTCAGGCTCGCCCCGATTCGGGCACGAGCTCGGGCTCTCGGGGCTCAGGCACCTGCGAATTGGGCGGTTCCCGTGGCTCGTCTTCTACCTCGAGGGCCCTCCGACCACCGTCATTCGCACCCTCCATGCGAAGCGTGACCTGGGCCCGCTGCTCGGGGACGAAGGCGATTGATCAGCGCAGCTTCGCGTACAGCGCTTCGTACTTCTGCACCTGGTGGTCCCACGAGAAGTCCTGGAGCATGCCGTTGCGCTGCAGCCGCCGGTACACGGGCCGGTCGCGGTAGATGTTGAACGCCGCCTCGAGCGCCCAGTGCACGGCCTTCTCGTTGTAGTCGTCGAACACGATGCCCGTGCCCTGCCCGGTGCGCGGTGACCACAGCTGCACCGTGTCGTTGAGCCCGCCGGTGCGCCGCACGATGGGCACCGTGCCGTACTTGAGCGCGTACAACTGCGTCAGCCCGCACGGCTCGTACTTGCTGGGCATCAAGAAGAAGTCGCTGCCCGCCTGAATCCAGTGCGCGAGCGCGTTGTCGAACTGCGTCTGAAACCGCACCTGCCGCGGGAAGCGCTGACGCAGGTCGTGAAACAACCGCTCGAAGCGCTTCTCACCGCTGCCCTGCACCACCAGCTGAAACTTGCCCTCGCGCAGCGCCAGCCCGAGCGCGTCGGGCAACAGGTCGAAGCCCTTCTGGCTCGCCAGCCGCGACACGATGCCCAGCAGCGGCACCCCCGGCAGCGACGGCAACCGCGCACGCGACAAGAGCGCCGCCTTGTTGTGCTCTTTGCCCTCGAGGTGGTCCTGGTCGTACCGCGTGGGGATGTGGCGGTCTTTCGCGGGGCTCCAGTCGTCGTAGTCGACGCCGTTCAAGATGCCGAACACCGTCGATTCGCGCGCGCGCAGGAAACCATCGAGGTGCGCGCCGTACTCCGGAGTGCGGATTTCTTTCGCGTAGGTCGGCGACACCGTCGTCACTGCGCTCGCGTAGAGGATGCCGTGCAGCAGGAAGTTGATGCGCCCGTCGCGCAGCTGGTCCTGGTGCAGCAGGTGCGCGTCGCGCAACAGGCCCGTCTCGGGCAACACGCTCGCGGGGAAGGTGCCCTGGTAGTTCAAGTTGTGAATCGTCAGCACCGAGCGCGTCTTGCCGAAGATGGCGCCGTCCCACGCGAAGCGGGTCTTGAGCAGCAGCGGCACGATGGCCGTCTGCCAGTCGTTGCAGTGCACCACGTCGGGCGCGAAGCGCATGCGCTGCGCCGACTCGAGCGCCGCGTAGCAGAGCACCAGAAAGCGCAGGTGCTCGTCGCCGTCGTGCGCGTAGATGGCGTGGCGGCCGTAGAGCTGCGGGCAGTGCACGAAGAAGACCTCCATCGTGCTGCCGGGCAGCTGCGCGGCGAAGAGGCTCACCTCGAAGCGCTTGCTGCCAAACATCACCTGCAGCCCGCGCAGCGAATCGATGGACCGGAAGCGGTACTTCTGCTGCTCGATGCGCGAGTAGAGCGGCATGAACACGCGCACGTCGTGCCCCCGCTTGTGCAACGCGGCGGGCAGCGCCGACGAGACGTCACCGAGCCCGCCCGTCTTGGCGAAGGGCGCGACCTCAGAGCTCAGAAAAAGAATGTTCATGTCGAGACTTCAGAAGCGGTCGTCTGACGAGCCGACCGAGGTGACGGGAGGGGTGATGAGCACCTGCTGCTGCGCGCCCGGCGTGATCGGCAGCACGAGCGTGAAGCGACTGCCCCTGCCGACCTCAGACGCGACGCGCACCAGGCCGCCGTGGCCCTCGACGAAGCTCTTCACGATGGCGAGCCCCAGGCCCGCGCCGCCGTACTCGCGCGTCGACGACGAATCGACCTGGTAGAAGCTGTTGAAGATCTTCTCGAATTGATCAGCCGGAATGCCGACGCCCGTGTCCTCGACGAGAATGCGGTAACCCGCGGCGTTCAAGTCGGGCTGCTGCTGTACCTCGGTCAACGTCACCGAGATGGTGCCGCCCTTCGGCGTGAACTTCATCGCGTTGGTGAGCAGGTTGGTCACCACCTGGCGCAGGCGGTCGCGGTCGCCCGTCACCAGCGCCATGCGCGTCGGCAGCTTCGCCGAGAGCAGCACGCCCTTCTTCTGGAGCTGCGGCTTGAGCGACGAGAGTGAGGAATGGATCAACTCCACCGCGTCCATCGGCTCGAAGCTGAGGCGCACCTTGCCCGCTTCGATCTGCGAGATGTCGAGGATGCTGCTGATCAACTTCAGCAGCGTCTCGCCCTTCTCCATGATGGTGTGCACGTAGTCGACCTGCTCGCTGTTGAGCGACCCCGCCAGCCCTTCGGCGAGCATCTCGGAATACCCGATGATGCTGGTCAACGGCGTGCGCAGCTCGTGGCTCACCGTGGCGAGGAAGGCACTCTTGAGGCGGTCGAGTTCCTTCAAGCGCGCGTTCGCCTCTTCGAGCTTGCGGTTCCGCCCTTCGAGCTCGCGGTTGTTGTCGAGCGTCGCCTCGATGTGCAGCTGCGAGGTGAGGTACATCTTCTGCCCGCCGAACAACATCGTCTGCAGCAGCTGCCCGAAGTGCAGCATCACCCGCGCGATGGTGCTCTCGGGCGCGCGGCGCACCTTCTCGACCAGCGAGTGCGCGTTGCCCACGTCGAAGCCTTTGGATATTTCGGTGAGCGTCTTCGGCGCGAAGTCGCGCAGGTCTTCGGGGAAGAAGGGCCCGAACACCACGCGGCCCAGCGTGTCGCCTTCCCAGAGAATGGGCACCACCAGGTACCGCAGCCCCGTGAAGCACGGCACGGCGAGCATGCCCTTGCTCTGGGGAACGAGGTCGGGCTCGAGCACCGGCAGCCGCGCACCATGCGAGAAGGCGAGCGGCCCGTCTTTCACGCGGCCGACGGTGGCGGTGCAGCGCCGACGCCCCTCGGGGAAGCTGAAGACGTAGCCGCAGAAATCGCCGTTGCCGATTTTGACGTCGGCGATTTTGCCGCCGCGCTCGTCGAACACCTTGATGCCCACGCGGTAGAGCTCGACGAAGCCTTTGACGACCTCGTTGAACGAGTCGGTGTCGAGCAGCTCGCCCAGCGAGCTGCGTCGCTGGAGGACCGACTCGTTCTGCCTCACGGCTTCGCACCTGCAGGCGCGCGCGGGGGCAGCACCTTCTCGAGCTCGGTGCCCGAGACGTCGATGTTGGAGAAGACCTGCGTCAGGAATTCCTTCTCGCCCAGCCCGATGCTCCTGCTCAGGTTGGTGCGCGCCTCGAGGCTCCGGTACGCCTGCTGGAGCACGGTGAAGAGCGTCTCGAGCACGCCCACGCCGCGAATCGCGATGGCGCCGACGACCGCCTCGCGGCCCTTCTTGCGCGTCTCTTCAATCTCGGCGTCGGTCTTCGTGTCGGGGAGGTCGCGCTTGTTGTACTGAATGATGACCGGCACGTGCAGCGGGTCGAGGTTGTTCTCCCGCATGTTCTCCTGCAGGTTCTTCCAGTACGCGTTGTTCTCCTGCGCGGCGCTGCGGCGGCTGTCGGCGATGAAGGCGACCGCGTCGGCCCCCTGCAACACGATGCGGCGCGTGGCGTTGTGAATGACCTGGCCGGGCACGGTGAAGAGCTTCACCTTCACCTTGAAGCCGTTGGCGGTGCTGAAGAACACGGGCAGCAGGTCGAAGAAGAGCGTGCGGTCGTCGTGCGTCTCGACCGTCAGCAGGCGGCCCCGCACCCCGGGGCTCGTGCGCTGGTGCACCATCTGCAGGTTGGTCGTCTTCCCGCTGAGACCCGGCCCGTAATAGACAATCTTGACCGTGAGCTCGCGCTGCGCGTGGTTCAGTTGCACGTCGATGAGTATTGAGCCCAATGCGCGGGCACACCAAGCGAGAAGCTGATCTGCCTTCCCGTCGCAGCGCCGGAGTGTGAGCCTCAGGCCCACACCCCGGTCGTCATTGAAATGTCTGGTCGTGCACGCCGTTGAACTTGGTGGTTAGGATCACCCTACAGGCCGAGGCAGCACACCAGAGGAGAGGCGATGACCGGAAAGCAGCTTGAAGGGCCCGCAGGAACGACTCCACCCCCGATGCCCGTGGCCACGGACTGGAAGCAGGTGAAGTTCGCCACTCCCAGCGACGAAGACATGAACGTCCTCGCACAGCTGCGCTCGGGCTCTGACCCGTGGAAGTCGCGCGGCGAGACCCAGGCCGAGAGCCTCGAGGCGCTCACCAAGCTGCGACCCTTCATCTCGGTCGGCAAGTTCAACGGCACCCTCAGCGGCTACGTCACCATCGAGCGCGACGGCCCGGTGCCGGGCGCGGCGTACCTCCGCAACATCGTGGTGAAGCCCGAGTACCGGCAGAAGGGCCTGGGCCACGTGATGCTCGAGCAGGGCCTCTCGATGGCGCGCGACATGAACCGCAAGACGCTCGCGCTGCGCGTCGACCCCGCCAACGGCCCGGCCGTCAGCTTCTACCGCAAGGCCGGTTTCACCACGGTCGCCACGGTGGTCTCGAAGAAGAGTGGCAAGCTCCGCCTGTTGATGAGCCGCGAGCTGTAAGCCGCGCTCGACCTCCGCAGTGCTCGACGCCCTGACTTCTCACGAGAGGTCAGGGCGTTGGTGGTTTCAGAGCGTCACTTCAGGTTCTGCGTGTCGCGGTCTTGCGGCAGCGTCGTCTTCGCCAGCTCGAGCAGCTTCTTGCGCGCGGGCTTCACGTCGAAGGTGCCCTGCGGCACCCAGCGCCCGCCCTGCTTGCCGACCACGAAGAGCACCTGGTTGCAGGAGAAGCTGATCAACGCCTCGAGCGACTCGAGGCCCACCCTCATCTGAAACGAGAGGTGCGGCACGAAGCGGCACTTCGACACGTCGGCGTCGAGCCGGTAGCTCGACTCGTCATAGAGCACGCTGCGCAGCGCCTCGAGCTGCTTCGCGTCGAGTTCCGCGCCGGCCGCGCCGCGCACGAAGTCTGACGCGATGGCCTTCGCCGGGTCAGGCCGCAGCCCGCCCGAGTCGGTCACCCGAAACACCTGCACCTTCGTCGCGCCCTTCACGCTCGCCAGCACGGTGTCGCCCAACGCCTCGCTCACCTTCGCGGTCGGCTCGGTCACGGGCGGCGGAGGCGGCGGCGGCCCCTTCTTGTTCGGCACTGCGAGCGCCAGAGACGACGAGAGCACCACCACGGCGAAGAACGTCTTCATGCCGCCCTCATGTCACGACCCGGAAAAGAAGTCCGCGAGACGCTGCGCGGCAGGCGTTCGTGGGGGCACCTCGAGCGAGCGCGAGAGCGGCGACAACGCGGGCCCGCGCGTACGCCCCATCACCACCTGCAGCGCGTCGCGCAGGCGTCTCCAATCGTCCGACGGCCGGGTGTCGGCCAGCGAAGCCCACGCCCGCACCTCGCGCACACCGCCCTGCAACGGCACGCGCGCGCCAACCCCGCGCACCTCGTGGGCGAGCATCAGCAAGGCCTCTCGCGCAGTGGCCGGGGTGTCTGCTGCGCGCTGCTCAAACGTCGACGCAACCCTCGCAGCGCCGTCGTCCCTGCGCGCGAGCACGAAGCGAAAGCAGACCTCTTCCTCGACCTCGCGCACCTCGACCGGGGCGAAGCGCTCTTCGAGCCACTGCCGGCGGAGCGCGGTGGCGTGCCGGTGCCAGAACCCCGCGCCCGCGAGCGCGACGGGCCCGAGCCGATGCGTGGTGCGGTGCGAGGCGCGGGGCGCCACCTCTGCGCGGCGCCGCAACCACCGCTCGACGCCACCGGTGTTGTCGATGCGCCCCACCCGACCCCACGCCTCGGCGAGCGCGCCGCGACCGGCCTCCCACGTGGGGAGCAGCGCGTCGTATTCCGACAGCGAGAAGGGCACGTCACCACCGCGCGCATGCGGCCGCCCGAAGAGCGACGAGAGCGCCTCTTGCAGCGTGAGGAGCTGCGCCACCAACGGGTCGCCCGGGTCGAGCACCTCGGCCGCCGCCGCGTCACGTTCCACGAGCGACACCCGACGAGGCGCGCCCACCACCGCGAGGACCAGGGTCTCCAGCGAAGGGAAGCCGCGCTCGGTGAGGGACACGTCGAGCCGCGCGAGGAGCGCCCCCACGTGCTCCACCAGGCTGCGCGTGGGCCCCTTCGGCCACGCCTCGCTCACCACGCGCCGGGCCGCCCGGGCCACCAGCGCGCGCAGCGGCACCTCGTCGCGCACGAAGGCCCGCGCCACGTCGGCCAGCGCGCGCACCTTCGCTTCCCAGCGCCAGCTGCCAAGCGCGGGGACGAGCGCATCGAGGCGCAGCTCGGCGGCCTGCAGCACCGCGTGGCCGCCTTCGAGGCGTTGCTTCAGCTCGAGCTCTTCCTCCTGCGCGCTCATGCGCGAGGCATGAAACCACGCAACTCTGTCGCGTCGGTGGGGTTCGACTACGGTGCGAGTCATGCGTCTGGCCACCTGGTGTCTTGGAGCCCTGGTGCTCTCCACCCCTCTTCTGTCGCGCGCCGAGGAGCCTGCGCCTGCTGCTCCTGCCGCCACCGCGAAGCCGCGGCTGGCCGTGAGCGAGCTCGTCGCGCAGGGCGTAACGAGCCAGGAAGCGCAGTCGATTGGCGACGCGGTGGTCACGTACCTCTCGGGGCGCGGGCTCTTCGAGGTGATGGGCCCGCGAGACATTCAGACGTTGCTGGGCATCGAGCGACAGAAGGCGTTGCTCGGGGGGTGCGGCGACGACTCGCTGAGCTGCAGCCTCGACCTCTCGAAGGTGCTCTCCGCGCGCTTCGTGCTGTCAGGTCAGCTCGGCAAGGTGGGCTCGGCGTACCAGCTCACGCTGCAGCTGGTGGACACCGAGCGCGGCGCGACGGGCAGCCGCAGCAGCAAGCTGGCCAGCAGCCTCGAGGCGATGCGCGACCTGGTGCCGTACGCGGCCTCGGAAGCGACGGGCTCTCCGCTGCCGCCGCCCCCTTCGCGTGCGCTGCCCATCACGTTGCTCGTCGCTGGCGGCGTGGCCTTCCTGGTGGGCGGGGGCATCGAGGTGCTCGCGCTCTCGAAGGAATCGCAGCTCAACGAAGAGCTCTGCCCCGGGGGGCCACAGCCCAATGGTCGCTGCTCCGGGGTCGCGCTGCGGCAGAGGGAGTTCTACGTCGCGCAGCAGGACACGCTCACCGTGGAGAAGGCCATCGGGCTCGCGGTGATGGGGGCCGGCGTGGTGCTGGTGGGCCTGGGCTTCTGGTTGATGCCACCTGACGACGCGCGCACCCGCATCAGCGCGCGGCTGGTACCCACGCCGGGCGGGCTCGCGCTGGTGGGGGGGTTCTGGTGATGAAGACTGCGTTTCTGCGACGCGCGCCGATGCTGGTGGTGCTGCTCATGGCCATCGCGGCGTGCACCGGGCTCTACTTCGACAAGGGCAACGCCTACCCGTGTGACTTCTCACTCGGGCCCGGTGCGCGAGACCAGGCCTGCGTCGCGGGTGACACGTGTGGCACCGACAACCTCTGCCACGCGTACCTCTATGAGGGCCCGCGCTTCGAAGGCCCCGCCGTCATCCCCGACTTCGCCGCTGACGGGTTCGAACGCATTCACCCCAGGACGCTCGATGAGCGCGTCACCTTCATCGCGTCATCGGCGGCGGGTGAGTTCCCGGCGCTGCTGGTGGCGATGGCGGACCGGCGCACCGTCACCATCAATTCCCGCGGCCAGCTGGCGACTGCGTTTCAGGTGCCATCGGGGTTCCGGCTCGAGACCGCGAAAGACGCGCTCTTCACCCAATTCAGCTTCACGCGGCCCAACGGCGCCACCGATGAGGTGGGCGGCCTCGCGGGGGTATTGAACGACCGCCTGGTGATTGGCATCGACACGCGCACCAACTTCACGGGATTCACGCCCGACGAGAGCGACCCGGCCCGCACCCTGCGCGCCACCAAAGTCGACGGTGGCAGCAGCCTGGAGCTACAGGCCATCGACCTCAACGGGAAAGCCGGCCGCGTGGAGCTCGAGGTCGCGCCGGTGCCGAAGACCTATCGCCTCCGGTTCACACCGTACCCCGACCCTCCCCTTCCAACGCTGCCGCTGCCGCCTGCGCTCGAGGTCGGCCTGCTGACCCGCAGCCCCGGGCGTACGGTCGCCACGCCCATCGTTCTCACCGAACGGCGCGCGCGAGTGGGCGGCGAGATTTTTCTCAAGCGCGGGGCCGATTTCATTTCGGCCGGTGAGCTGCAATCGATTCCGAGCGCGCTGCGCTTCAACGTCGCCAACACGCTCATGAGCATCGAGGCCGCAGCGCGCTTGCGCGACGGAGGCGTCGACACGACGGTACTCTCGACCTGGCAGATTGGGTTCAGCAACAGCCTCCGCCAGCACGACCTGACGCAGGCGTGGCCCGACTGCACCCCGTGCGCACAGGGCCGAATTCTCCGTTCGACCCCCGCTCCCCCTGAGCAGGGGCTGGCCGTCGACGTGGCCTGTGTCGAGGCCGACGGCAGCTTCACCTTGCGGCGCGTGACGGGGAGCACCGCGGTCATCGACACCGACCTGTGCACCAGTGAAGAGCTCGACTTTCCTTTCGACGAGACCCGGGTCTCCCTCGACGACGGAATACCCATCTCGGCATCTCGCCAGGTCGGCGTCGCCATCGGTGGGACGGGTGGGGAAATCTGGTTTGGCGAGACGTTGAGCGGGCTGGCTCCGTTCGGCCTCGACCGGGTACCCCGAGACGTCTTCCCCCTCTCCAACTCCGGAAAACGGACCCTCGGCGTGTTGACCGACAGCTACGCAGCCGTGCTCCAACCCGACGCGTCGGTGCCCATCGGCTTCCGCCGCATCGACGTGCAAGAGGAGTTCAAGACCGCGGAGGACCTCCGCTTCATGGCATCGGTGCATGGCGTCGAAGGCTGGGGGCTGCTCGACGATGGGTTGCTCGTGAACTTCTCGGTCGCGGAAGGGGCTGGCTCGACGCTGCTGCCGGGCGCCAACCTGGTCACCCCGGCCGGGGACCCGATTCGCAGCTCGGCCGGCGGCGAAGCGTTCATCAACGACGGGGGCGTCGTCTCGTTCTTCGTCACCGGTGACGACGGCCTGTACTTCGTGTCGAACCCCGAGACGAACGAGCGTGAGCTCGCGCCCGTGCTGCAGCCCGAGCCGTCGGTGCCGATTCGCGCCCTCGCGCTCGAGCGAACCCCGCTGGGCACCAATGGGGTCGACCGGGCGCGCGGCTACCTCGTCACGTCGCGCAACGTCTTCTCGTGGGGCTTCGGCGGCACCCCGGCGCGTTGGCACGCCACGCCGTTGACCATCGCGAGCGGGGAGCCCCTCGAGGTGTGGTTCGACACGCAGCGCAGCGCGCTCGGCCGCGTGGGTTTCTCAGACGGGCGCATCTTCACGCTCCCCGGCGGCTTTCAACTCGCCAACGCCATCATGGGCGATGCGGGCACTGCCATTCGCCTCATCGACTACGAGAACTTCGGTGGCTGGCCCATCGCCCTGGGGACCAACGGCCTCTTCATCGCGAAGTGGGAGGTCGTGAACGGGAAGCTGCAGAACAAGTTCGACGGTGGCGCAGCGCGGCCGATGGACTGGTACGAGGTGACGATGCCCGACGGCAGCAAGCCGTGGGACCTCGGCGAAGACACCGAGGGCAGGCTCTTCGTCGACGTGAGGGAATTCTTCGTGCCGCTGCCCGACGGCGGCTCGGAGCGGTTTTTCCACTTCGACCTCTACGTGTTCCTCCCCGACCAGGTCATCAAGCTGGGCTCGCTCGAGCGGAAGTGACGCGTCGATGCGGCTGCTGTCCCTGGCGTATTCGAACTTTCGCAACCTCGAGCCGATGTCGCTCGAGCCCTCGTCGCGCGCCACCATCGCCGTCGGGCAGAACGGTCAGGGCAAGACCAACCTCCTCGAGGGGCTGTATCTGCTGGCGACGCTCAAGCCGCTGCGCGCCAACCGCCTGTCCGAGCTGATTCGCTTCGGCCAGCCCTCGGCGAAGGTGAGCGGGCGCTTTCTCATCAACGGCGCCGAGCGTGAAATCAGCGTCGAGGTGATTCCCGGCGGGCGCACGGCGTTCGTCGACGGCAAGCGCGCCGCGTCGCTCGATTCGTACTTTGGCGGCGTGTCGGTGGTGGCCTTCACGCCCGATGACCTCTCGGTGGTGAAGGGCGGCCCCGATGGGCGTCGTGCCTTCCTCGACCGCAGCGTCTTCAACGTGCAGCCTGCGTACCTCGACGAGAGCCGCGAGTACGGCCGCGCGCTGAAGAACCGCAACCGGCTGTTGAAAGACCGCGCGCCGATGAGCCACCTGCAGGCGTGGGACGCGACCCTGGCGAAGCTGGGCGCGAGGCTGTGGGTGCGCCGCCGCGGCCTGATGCTCTCGCTGGCCGAGCGCGCGCGGGTGGCGTTTCAGCGCATCGGCCGTTCGCCGCTCGAGGCGAGCTACGTGTACGAGCCCTCCCACCTCGGAGACGGCCTCGTCTTCGGCACCGCGTCGGAAGCCGAGCTCACCGAGCGCATGCTCTCGCAGCTCGACCACCGCCTCACGCGCGACGTCGAGCGCGGCTTCACCTCGGTCGGCCCGCACGCCGACGACGTCGACATCACGCTGGGGGACAAGGCCGCGCGCGCCTTCGCCAGCCAGGGCCAGAGCCGCGCGCTGGTGCTGGCGTGGAAGGTGGCCGAAATCGAGAACCTCCAGGCGCAGAATGGCTTCTTGCCGCTGCTTCTCCTCGACGACGTGTCGAGCGAGCTCGACCCCGAGCGCAACGCCTTCTTGATGGGCTACCTCGCCGACTCGGGCGCGCAGACGCTGCTCACCACCACCGACGCGGCGCTGGTGCAGAAGGCCGCGGGGCCTGACACGAAGTGGGTGAAGGTCTCGGCCGGCCGGGTGGAGTGACGCGGTACACTGCCGGGCTTCATGGTCAGCTCGACGCGCAGCCACAGCCAGCGGGCGGCCCCTCGCCGCCACCTCCACCGGCCATGCCCCCGCCAGCTCCACCGGCTCCTGTGCACGCTCCTGCGCTGCAGGTGTCCTGGCAGGTGGTGGTGACTTCGGCCGGGCACATCACCGAGCCGCCAGAACACGTCGCCTGGGAGACGGCGGTGTTGCCGACACAAGTCGCCGCGCGGCACACCGTCGTCATGGGCGCGAGGGCGTCGGCAGGGCACGCATCGGGCGTGCCGCTGCACGACTCAGCGACGTCGCAACGCTTTGGTCGTCTGACCATGCAGCCAGCGGTTCAGCCGCGGGCCAGGACCACGCGATTCCGGCCCTCTTTCTTGGCCTGGTAGAGGGCCTCGTCGGCGGCGCGCACCAGCACCCCAGGGCGCGCACCCGGCACCGGGGTGTTCGTCGCGACGCCGAAGCTCAGCGTGACGTGCGACGAGACCTGAGAGCCTGTGTGCGGGACGACGAGCGCCGACACCGCGGCGCACAGCCCCTCGGCGACCTGCGCCGCGTCCGCGGCTGCCGCGCCTGGAAGCAAGAGCGCGAACTCCTCGCCGCCGTACCGCGCGACGACGGCGCGCCGGGTGGTCGCGCCATCGCGCAGCACCGTCGCCACCGACCGCAAGCACGCGTCACCGACGGGGTGGCCGTAGACGTCGTTGAACTGCTTGAAGTAGTCGATGTCGCACAGCACGAGCCCGAGCGGCTCGCCGCTCTTCACCGCGCGCGCCCATTCATCATCGAGCGCCAGGTCGAAGGCGCGCCGGTTGGCGAGCCCGGTCAGCCCGTCGAGCATGCTCCAGCGGCGCAGCTCGTCGCCCTGCTGCTTGAGCGCCAGGTAGTTGCGCACGCGTGCCCGGACGATGTCGCCGTGCACGGGCTTGTCGATGAAGTCGATGGCCCCCGCTGACAGCGCGCGCGCCTCGATGTCGGGCGCGCCGTGGCTCGTCACGAACAGCACGAGCGTGTCGGCGAGCTGGGCGTGGGTGCGCAGCTCCTTCAAGACCGTGAGGCCATCGATGTCTGGCATGTGCACGTCGAGCAGGACGAGGTCGGGCTCCACCCGGAGCGCGAGCGAGACGGCCTCGCCTGGGCGGGTGGCGAGGTACAATTTGCCCAGGCCCTTGAGGATGTTGGCCAGGACGAGCAGCGTGCCGGGGTCGTCGTCCACGATGACGATGCGCGCCTCGTGGGGTCCCACCGCAGAGGGCTTCATGACACCCTGGGCAGGCCGCGCAGCAGCCCGGAAGCCTCATCGAAGTGGAGCCGCTCGATCGCCGCGGTGAGCGTCGTGGCGCGAGCGGCGCCGAGGCGCCCGGCGAGCCCCGGCTTCAGCTGCTGGTACCGCTCCACTGCGTCCGCTTCAGAGGGCTCGAGCTGCTGGACGAGGCCGCGCAGCGGGCCGTCGGGCGCCCGGTCGGGGGCGGCCAGCCCGACGCGCACCGCCGCGAAGGTTTCGGGCAACGTCTGGCCCAGGAGAGCTCGCGCGCCGTCAGACCACTGGGGCGTCAGCTCCGGGAGCGTGAGTTCCCAGGTGCCAATGGCCGCCAGCGTCTCGAGGTCGATAGACATGAGTCGAGTCGACGTTAGGCACCGGTCGCCGGTGGTCAAGCCGTCCCCCCCTCTTCGAGCACCCTCGCCAGAGAGGTGCGGCGGGGGACCGAAGGCGTTAGTGCCAGGCGCAGCCCAGCCACGCGCGCATCGACGGCAGCGTACGCCCAGCGCGGCACCCTCCGCTTCAGTTCCAACCTCGGAGGAAACGGCCCTTCCGAATTCAGCGGCGCGGGGCGTGCTCTATTTCCAGCACAGGCGCTTCCTCGCCGGGCAGCCCGAGGGCCGTGAGGGTCTCCCGCCGTACGGCGCTCGCGCGCAGCGTGGCCTGCACGTTCTTCGCGCCCGCTGGCAGCGACCAGCGCCGTGACGCACCGAGCGCGAGGCCGCGAGACTCGCTGCGCACGGCGTCGGTGAAGAGCGCGGCGATGCCACCATCGGGCGCCACCAGTCGCGCGCCGAGCTCGATGACGCGCGGAACGGTGTGCGGAGCGCCGGCCGCATCGTCGAACGTCACGTCGACCCACACGTCACGCACCGAAGTCATGCCGGTCGGCACGCCATGGCCTGCGCCGACGTTGGCGAGCACGACCTCGTCGCCGTCGAGCTCGAGCGAGAGCGCTGCGTCGAGCAACGCAGGCGAGAAGCCCGAGAACCGGTGGCCGTCGAGGTGGCAGCCCGAGCACGAGGCGCCGGCGTCGAGCGGCGACGCGGAGAACTCGCTGAGGGTGGGCTCGTCGAGGTGGCCCGGGCCCTTCACCTCGTGGCAGGTGCCGCAGAGGTTGGGCGCCGAAAAGAAGCGCCTGGCCGTCACGGCGTGAGGTGCACGCGGGGACCCGTCGGTGCTCGCGGCGACGGGGGCGGTGATGTCGACCACCAGCGCTCCGTTGCGGTCTTCGCGGTTGCCGACGGCGAGGTGACAGCTCGCGCAGCCGACGAAGGCCTCTTCAGCGTGGCCCGGTTGGTGACACGCCTCACAGCGCGCGCGCGCCGTGCGGCCCCAGCTCGCCTCGACCCGCGGGAGCAACGCCGTGAAGACGCGCGAGGTGCCGCTGTTCGCGTGCGCTGACGTGCGCCACGCCTCGGCCTGCGCGCGATGACAGGTGCCGCAGCTCGCCGACGTGCCGTCGTGCACCTCGAGCTGCGCGCAACCGAGCGTACTCAGGAGCAGCAACGAGACAGCGAAGACGAGCCGTCGGAGCAGCGACGCGGCGAAGACCCGTTGGAGCAGCAACACGAGCGCCCCGACCCGTCGGAGCAGCGACACCGCGCAGACCCGTCGGAGCAGCAGCATGAGCGCCGCGACCCGCTGGAGCTGCTCAGCGCTCACCGAGGTGAACCATCAAGCCGAGCGTGGCCTGACCGACGACGAAGGGCTGCACGGTGTTGTCGAGGGCGCCCGTCCACCCCATGACGGTGCGGTCGTGCCCCACCCAGACGACGGCCTTGCCCGTCGCGAAGAGGCTCACGCGGCGCGCGAGGGCGAACTCGAGCGCAGCGCCGGCGTGCGCACCCACCAGCACGTCGTCGGCGCGAGGTGCGTCGCGCTCGAGTGGCTCGATGAAGCTGAGCGTGACGCACATGCCGATGAGCGGGCGCAGGCGAAACCGCCCGAAGCGGAACGGCACGTAGAGGTTGAAGCCGATGGGGTGGTCGTGGCGAAAGCCGGCCGGCGACTCGACCCACAGCGCCTCACCGAAGAGGTCGACGCCGAGGAAGGTGAAGGGCTCGACGCGAATGGCAGCGCCAACGCCCGCCGCGCCGTACGAGCCACCCCAGCCGGTGGCGTACGCGCCGAGACCAAAGAGGTGGTCCCACGGGCGACGTTCGATCTCTTGCGAAACCTCGAGGCCTTGCGCAGCAGCGACAGACGAGACAGCGAGCGTGAGCAAAAATGTTCGGAGCATGCGCGGTGGTGTCCGCGCACCCGCAGCTCGTTCAACATTCGACGCGGTGGATCGCTCTGGCGATGCCCGGCAACCAACGGGTGCTGAGGGGCTCGCCTCCTCTCCTCCGGGGGAGGAGAGGGGGAGAGGTCAGAGGGCGACGTGGAGCAGCGTGGCGACGAGGCCGAGCCCCGCTGCAGCGCTGAGCGGAATCGAGAAGTTGTCGTCGACGCGGAGGCTCACCAATTCGGCAATCGCCCCTGCGACCGCCGCGCCGAGCGCGAGCAGCACCGCGACGCCGAGCCCGAGCTGCGGCTGCAACAGCGCGAAGACGCCCAACGTGGCGACGGTGGCGCTCACCACGAAGGCGAGCGTGCCCTCGAGCGAGCGACCATGCAGGAGCCGCGTGCGACCGAAGCGACGACCGACGAGCGCGGCGACCGGGTCACCCACACCGAGCACCGCCACACCCGCGAGGCAGAGCACCGGCAGGTGCGTGAGCGACAACACCACCAACGCCGTCGCGTACCAGGTCGCGGAGTTCACGCGGTACGACTCATGCTGGTGCGCGACGCGGCCGAACGCCTTCATCAACAGGGTGTTGATGCGCGGATTGAGGCGGCGCGCAAGCTCACACGACCACGCGAAGGTGGCCCACGCGACGGCGATGCCGATGAGCGCCTGCGCCGGCAACAGCGCGATGGCCACCGTCGCGCCCACCGCCGACGACACGTGCATCAGGTTGCGCGCGTAGTTGGTGGGCCGCAGCGACGGCACGTGAATCGAGGCCGCCTGGAGCTTCTTCGCCAGCTCCATGTACGGCGCCTGAATGCGCTCCTTGAAGGCGAGCCAGGTCGACTTCTCTTCACCGAGCGTCGGCAGCTCGGCGCCCAGGGTCTTCGCCAACTCGGCGTAATTCGGTCGCCTTTCGATGTTGCGGTGCAGCTCACGCAGCTTCGGCGTGATGGTGGCGGCCTTGTCCTTCCGCCAGCGAACGGGGTCGATGTCTGAGAGGAGTCGGTGCAGCTCCAACGCGAGGTCGCGGTCAGCCAGGAGGTCGGACGTCATCGTCTCAATCAACAAAGGACCGGCCCTTCTCTTCAACGCCCGTCGGATTCGCGGTGACAGAGCCATGACACTGCCGACTCCGGCGGCCAGACCGCTGGCAGGTGCTGCGGGAGCGACCGGGCGCACGGCTCGTCGACCTCGGCCCGCTCGTGTGCGTTCACTTCGCCACGTCTCCGACGGCTCGGGCCTTGCGGGACATGCGGGCGTCTTGACCTGCTCTCACATTGCTGAAGGCCGTTGCGGGAACTGGCGCTAGGTTGCGGCGCGTGGCGAACGTAACCCGAACCATTGGCCTCTCGCTCGGCGCGGACATCTGCTGGCCGCTCTGCTTCGAGCACATCATGAAGCGCCTCGCGCTTCGCATCCCCTACCAGGGCGACACCGTCGACTTTCACGTCGAGCGGGTGACCATCGAGCCCTTCGCGCTGACGCAGCCCGTGAAATACGACGTGGTCATCGACCGCCTCACGCACTGGTACGACGTGACGCGCGAGTGGATCAAGAAGGCCGTGTTGATGGACGGGCTCTACGTCTTCAACAACCCGTGGGCCGTGCAGTCGATGGAAAAGCACACCAGCTACGCCGCGATGGCGGCGCTGGGCATGCCGATTCCCGAGACGTGGATGGTGCCGCCCAAGTCGTACGACGCGCTCCCCGACTTGAAGCCGACGCTCAAGCAATACGCGCAGCTCTTTGACCTCGCCGCGCTCGGCAAGAAAATCGGCTACCCGCTGTTCATGAAGCCGTACGACGGCGGCGGCTGGAAGGGCGTCACGCGCATCGCCGACGAGGCCGCGCTCAAGAAGGCGTACGACGAGTCAGGCACGCTGGTGATGCACCTGCAGAAGGCGGTCGAGCCGTACGACCGCTTCGTGCGCACCATCGGCTTCGGCCCGCAGACGCACTCGGTGTTCTACGACCCGGCGGCGCCGCTGCACGACCGCTACACGATGAAGAAGGAGAGCGAGTTCCTCACCGCGAAAGACGCGCAGGTGCTGCAGGACACGACGCTCACCATCAACGCCTTCTTCGGGTGGGACTTCAACTCGTGCGAGGCGCTGCGCAGCTCGACAGATAGCATCTGGTACCCCATCGACTTCGCGAACCCGTGCCCCGACTCGCAGGTGACGTCGTTGCACTACCACTTCCCGTGGATGGTGAAGGCGTACCTGAAGTGGGCGATCTTCACCTCGACCACCAAGCGGCCGATGCGCAAGGCGTTCGACTGGGCGCCGTTCTACGCCATCGCGAAAGAGCCGCTCCCGTACGACGAGAAGCTCAAGAAGTACGGCGCGCTGTCGCGCAAGCTGCTGCAGGCCGACGAGTTCGAAGAGTTCTGCGCCAAACACCTGAAGCACCTCGATGAGGTGGCGTGGGAGTTCTTCTCGACCGACCTCGCGAAGGACGCGATTCGCAAGAAGGTGACGGCGCTGTTCCCGGCGCACGAGGTCGAGCCCTTCACCGAGCTGTTCTTCAAACGCATTCAGCAGTGGCGTGCTGATCAGAAGTGAACACCTTCCCCCTCGGAGTATGAAGTGAAGACGACAGCTCGTTGGTTCTCACATCGCCTTCAGTGCGACGTGCGCATGGCCCGCTGGGGCACGTTCGGCACGCCGGTGCTCTTGTTCCCCACGGCCGGCGGTGACTTCGAAGAGATTGAGCGCTTCTTGATGATCAAGGTGCTCTCGCCGCTCATCGACGCGGGGAAAATCAAGCTCTACTCCTGCGACTCCATCGCCGGGCAGGCCATGGTGCAGCGCGAGGGCTCGGCGCACCACCGCCAGTGGGTGTTGAACCAGTTCCACCAGTACATCCGCCACGAGCTGGTGCCGGCGATTCACAACGACTGCGGCGGCAAGCAGCTCGAGGTCATCTCGGCGGGCGCGAGCATCGGCGCGTTTCACGCAGCGGCGGTGCTGTGCCGCTTCCCCGACGTGTTCAGCAAGGCCATCGCGATGTCGGGCACCTTCGACATTCGCCGCTTCATGTCGGCCGACACGTTCGGTGAAGAGTTCTTCGTCAGCTCGCCGGTGCACTTCGTGCCCACCCTGTCGGGCCCGCACCTCGAGAAGCTGCGCACGCGCTTCCTGTTGATGCCCTCGGGTGAAGGCAAGGCCGAAGACATCAGCGAGTCGTGGGCGCTGGCCCGGGTGCTGGGCTCCAAGGGCATCCCCAACCGGGTCGACTCGTGGGGCAAGGAGACGCCGCACGACTGGATGACCTGGCGCGACATGCTGCCGAAGTACCTCGCGCAGATGGTCGGCTGATCTCCCACACCATCTGATTTCGCGCACCGCGTCACGACTGTGCGATGCTTTCGGTCTCCTGGCTGGAGGGGATTTGGGCACCGAGACGACGCGGGCACACAAAGAAATCGAAGTTGAACGCGATGCGAGGTCAGGTCGAGCTTTCGTTCGCGCGGTGTTGGCAGACCTCCGCGCGCTCGAGCGCATGTTGGCGGAAGGGCGCTTCGAGAAGGCCACGCACCGCATCGGCGCGGAACAGGAGATGTTCCTCACCGACCAGAGCTACCTCCCGGCGCCTGGCGCGCTGAAGATGCTCGAGCACCTGAAAGACCCGCACTTCACGACCGAGCTCGGCGCGTTTCAGCTCGAGATGAACGCCGACCCGCAGGCGTTTGGCGGCGACGGCTTCGCGAAGCTCGAGCACCAGATGACGACGCTGGTGAAGAAGGCCAGCGACACGGCCGAGTCACTCGGGCTGCACGCGGTGCTCATCGGCATTCTGCCGACGATGCGCAAGGCCGACCTGGGCATGGAGAACATGGTGCCCTCGCCGCGCTACCTCGCGCTGAGCAAGGCCGTGCACGCGATGCGCGGGAGCGACTTCGAGTTCTCGATTCAGGGGCTCGACGAGCTGCAGCTCTCGCACGACTCGGTGATGGTCGAGGCGTGCAACTCGAGCTTCCAGGTGCACCTGCAGGTCGACGCCGACGACTTCGCGCACCAGTACAACATCGCGCAGGTGCTGGCCGGCCCGCTGATGAGCGTGTCGTGCAACTCGCCGTTGCTGTTCGGCAAGCGGTTGTGGGCCGAGACGCGCATCGCGTTGTTCCAGCAGTCGGTCGACACGCGCAGCAAGACGCAGCACCTCCGTGACGCCGCGGCGCGGGTGACGTTCGGCACGCGTTTCATCGAGAAGTCGATTACCGAGATTTTCCGCGAAGACATCGCGCGCTTCCGGGCGCTGGTGGGCACCGACCTCGATGAAGACCCGATGGCGGTGCTGAATGCGGGGGGCGCTCCGCAGTTGAAGGCGCTGCGGCTGCACAACGGCACCATCTACCGGTGGAACCGCGCGTGTTACGGCATCATCGACGGCAAGCCGCACCTGCGCATCGAGAACCGCGTGATGCCTGCGGGGCCGAGCGTGCCCGACGAGGTGGCGAACGCGGCCTTCTGGTGCGGAATGATGGTGGAGTTCTCGCGGCGCTACGAAGACATCACGAAGCACATCGACTTCGACCACGCGGCGGGCAACTTCTACACGGCGGCGCGCGAGGGCTACGTGGCGCCGATGCACTGGCTCGATGGTGAAGAGATTTCGGCGCAGAAGCTGGTGCTCGACACGTTGTTGCCCGCGGCGGAGGCGGGGCTGCGCACGCGCCAGGTGAACGAGGCCGACATCAAGCGGTACCTGGGCATCATCGAGGCGCGGGTGCGCACGGGGCGAACGGGGGCGCGGTGGTTGACCGGCTCGTTGCACCGCATGAAAGACGAAGGGAGCGCGGGCCAGCGGGCCTCGGCGCTCGTGGCAGCAATGCTCGCGCGGCAGCGCACGGGCAAACCGGTCTCCGAGTGGGAGCAAGCACACTTGAGCGAAGCAGGCGCGACCAAGCACACGTATCAACGCATCGAGCAGTTCATGACGACGGACCTGTTCACGGTCGAGGTCGATGACCCGGTCGACCTGGTCGCGCACATCATGGCGAGCGAGCGGGTGCGGTACGTGCCCGTGGAAGACAAGGAGCACCGGCTGGTGGGGCTCATCAGCAACCGCGCGGTGCTGCGGTTCCTGTCGTCAGGCGCGCCGACGAAGGACACGTCGGTGGCTGAGCTGATGCGGAAGAACGTGCTCACCGTGACGCCGCAGACGTTGACGCTCGAGGCGATTCACTTGATGCGCAAGCACCGCATCGGGTGCTTGCCGGTGCTGCAAGACGGGAAGCTGGTGGGCGTGTTGACGGAAGAGAACTTCCTCAAAATCACGGCCGACCTGCTCGAGGCGCAGCTGCGCGAGTAATCCTCCCTCTCCTTGCGAAGCGGGGAGAGGGCCGGGGTGAGGGGCGTGCGTGTCGCGGAGGTGCCTCTCGACCTCGAGCTCGGGGCCAGGGGGGCGAGCTCGTTGCGCCGAAGAGGTCCCAGGTCGAGCGTGCCCCGCGACCTCGAGGGAAGTGGGCTCACCTCACGACGGCTCGGGCCTCGTCATCGTCGGCCGCTTCAGGCTTTTCTACAACGCCGCGGTGCCGCTCGAGCGCGCGCTCGACGACACCCGCGTCCTCACCCGGGCCGCAGACGGGAACGTCGCCGTCATCTCGTATCTGCGCGCCACGCAGACCTCGACGGAGGCGGTGGTGGGCCTGGTGCTCAAGGCGCCCGCCGGCACGACGGAGTCGAAGAACCTCAAGCCCGGAAAGATGAACGAAATCTAGCCGGCGCAGTGTCACGTCGAGAACGTCACGCGCCCCGCCCCTTCAGGTCGACGATGCGCCCCTCCGTCAAAGTGACGGAGTGTTCCCTCATCGCGCACCAATCCAGAACGAAGCGAGCCGTCGCGCGGCGGCACGTGCGCTGCAGTGAGTCGGTGCATGCGGCTGCCCTGGACTGCTCTCTTCCTCGCGTCGGCCTGCGCCCACACCGACCTCACCGCTGCCGAGAACCGCAACGAAGCGGCGATTCACCGCGCGCGCGCGCGTGAAGAGCAGAGCCAGTTCGACCCCCTTCAGCAGCAACGGCCGTTGCGACAAGGCGCGCTCAACCCCACCGACGGCGCCATGGTGCCGGAGTTCTCGTACAGCCCCACCGAGAGCCACCTCTTCTCGGCCGACGCCGAGTTCCGCGCCGCCAACGAGCACCTGCGCGTGGCCAACACACTGGAGTCGTACGAAGACGCGGCGTGTCGCGACGTCCCCACGGGTCAGCGCGCGGCGTGCCCGCTGCTCGGCTCGTACGTGCGCGAGGTGCGCCACACCCCCACCGGCTTCGAGCTGGTGATGAAGCCCGACGTCGACGTCGGTGACGTCAGCCGCAAACTCGACTGTCACCTCGCGTACGCGCGCTCGGTCGGCTTCGATCGCCCCTCGTGCCCACTCTTCATCCGGGGCCTTTCCCTTCGTCGCGAGAGAACAGACGCCATCGCCTTCGCAGGTGACACCCGGGCCATCGCGCTCGAGCTGCAGGCTCAGGCCGACCGCGTCTTCTCGCGCTCCCTGAAACGCTGACGGTTGGTTCTCCAACTGGCGGCTGCGCCCTCGCGTGCTGCGCCGGCACACTGCCGAGCGTGCGCGCCTCGAAGTTGATGTTCATCGACCTGGCGCGACGCACGGTGAGCACGCAGAGCCTCACGCTGCCGGGCGCCCTCAAGAGCATGTCCAAAGAATGGGATCGCGACGAGGTGGTCAGCCACACCTCCCGCATGAGACGACCGTCTGCTCATTGAAGTGCATCGTGCCCCCCGAGCCGCTCGACTGCTTCACCGTCAGCGCGGTGCTGCGCTTCACCGACTCGAAGACGGAAGGGGCCTCGACGTCGCCATCGCCCTCACCGAACTCGCGCCATGCGGGGGCTTCTTCCTCTTCTTCCGCGAGGCCGGCATCGGGCGCGGCAGCAGGGGTCAACGCCACCGCGACGCTCAGGAGCATGACGACACTCGACCGCCCGCAGATTGCGAACGGCCCGCGGGCGGGCTTGAAACCCGTCACGTGAGCGAAGCCCGAAACCCCGAGCTGGAGGCGTTGATTCTCGAGCGCCCTGACGACGTGACGCGGTGGCTGGTCTACGGCGACTGGCTGGTCGAACAGAAGTCGCCTCGCGGCGAGTTGATGAACGTGCAGCACCAGCTGGCGATGGTGACCGACGCCAGGGTCCGTTCCCGCCTCAAGAGCGAGAGCCTGAACCTCATCTCGCAGGAAGAGAGTCGCCTCCTCGGCCCCGACGCGAGCCTCACCACCGGCGAGCACCCAGCGCTCGCGCTCGAGTGGCGGTTTGGCTTTCTCCACACGCTGACGCTCACGCTCGACGACGACGCGCTGGGCGCCCGGTTGGTGCGCCTCATCGCGCAGAGCCCGGCTTCGCAGTTCGTGCGACACCTCACGCTCCACGCCCGCAGGACGCTGGAGGAGACCTGGGCCGCGGTCACCACGGCGCCCTGGCCGGTGCTCGATTCGTTGACGCTCGGCCACAACCTCGAGGTGGCCCGGCTCCTGGTGTCGGTGGCGCATTCCGAGCGGCCGAGGCTCAGGCGCCTGGCGTTGACGCGGGTGGGTCGGGCCGATCTCGCTTGCGCGGTGCTGGCTCCGTTGCTGCCACGGCTCTCGGAGCTGTCCATCACCCTGTCCGACCTCACGCACGAAGGCGTGCGAACGCTCGCGGCCACCGGCGCGCGGCTCGACCTCGTCGAGGTGGGCGGCAATGAGCTGCCGATGTCGGCCAAGCCTGCGCTCCGCACGTTGGCCCGCGAGGTGCGCTTCGGTCGCCAGCGAATCGCTGAGTTCGGCAGCACCGAGAGCGGGCTGGTGCTCTTCGACCGGCTCGCCCCCAAAGACGTCATCGACCGCACCGTGGTGCAGGTCAGCAAGCACCGGGGCGTGCGGGACGTCTTCGTCAGAGAGACGACCCACACCATCGACGGGAAGCCCCGCACGGCGCTGCAGGTCGTCGGCGCCGACGTGCCGCTCGACGTGCTCGCCGAGTCGCTGGCCCGGCGCGCCGAGTTCCTGCCTCGCGCCGAGAAGTTTCGCGCCCTCGCGCTCTCGATTTCCGAACGCGACGACGAGGTGCAGGTGCGCGCCTTCCACGAGGCGGGAGAGCTGTTCGGTCTCTCGTGCGCCGCCGAAGGGCCGGCCACAGGTCGCGCGCTCTCGGAGTTCCTCGGCTGCACGGTGCCGACCGAGATGATCTACGGCCTGTGTGAGCGCTTCACCGAAGTGGACGCACGGCCGCTGCTGTTGAAGGGGCAATCTCCCGACGCGCAGGGGGCGCTCCAAACGACCGCGCCCACATCGCTGGTGAGCAGGCACCTCGACCTGCCGCCCACACGCGTTCGTGAACCCCACGAAGAACAGGCAAACGAACACGAGGCGCAGCGGTGCGACCACTGCGGTCAGGAGGCCGAGACCTGGCTGTGCGACAGCTGCGAAGACATGGAGGTCTGCGAAGGCTGCGGCCGCGTCGAGCGCTCGAACGAGTCCTTCAACTGCCCCAACTGCGTGGCCGAGGGCCGCGACCGGCTGGTGGGCGAACGGTACGAAACGACCGGGGAGTGACGCGGCGCCACCGCATCTGCTCTCATCGACTTGAGTGAACGCCCCCGAGCCGCTCGTCTTTCCGACAGCCTTCGAAGGCCTGGGGCGTGTGTTTCGGTTCGACGCCGCTGCGAACGAAAAACTCCTCGCGCTGGGGTGAACCTCGAGCGCCTCGAGCCGGCCTATCCCCTGCCCATCTTCCTCAGCTCGCTCGATGTCGCCGCTGGATTGCTCGGCACGCTCGGCACACCAGGCACCCGCTATCATCTGCTGGGCCGCGCCTACGTGAAGGGCTGGGTCGGCAAGAAGGTGACGGTGGGACGATTGCTGGGACCCAAACGATTGCTGCTGCGCATGCAGGCGACGTTTCGAACGTCTGCCAACTACGTCGTGACCGAGGTGAAGTCGGGCGAAGAGTTCGTGCCGCGGCTCCCGCCCGACTGTGGGCGGCTGATCGACTGTCGGCACGGGCTGCTGGAAGGCACCATCGAGCAGTTCGGCTTGAAAGACTCGGTCGACATCGTCGAACGCGACGACGCGAAGGCCATGGCGTGCTACCTGCTCAACTGGTGTACGCCCTGTCACCCTTCACGCGTGAGACGGTCTCGAGGGGCCGGGCGCTGCTGCTGCTCATCGCGCTCGCGGCGACCCCGGCTCTCGCCGCCGACGGCGGGCCAGATTGCCGTGGGTTCGGCGGCAAGATTCATGGCCAGTCTGCCTGCGCGAGGCTCGACCTCAAGGGCCACCGCATCGAGCGACTCGACGTGCGCGTGATGCCGGGCCAGACGACCCGCTCCCTCGGCTGCGAAGGCACGCTGAAGACCAACGGCCACTCGCTCAAGCTGGTGTGCACCGTGCTCGAGCCCCATCGACGGGTGACGGTCTCGGTCTCAGTCGACGGGAAAGAACCGCTGCCGCTCGATACGCACCAGGGCTTCTGGGACCAAATCAACATCTGGGTGGGGCCTGGCGCTGATCAGGTCGACTTCACCATCGACTACCTCGTGCTCGACTGACGCTCGCGTCCTCAGGTCTCGAGGAGCGCCGCCACTTTCGGCGAGGCCACCTTCGAGAGTGATTTGAATTCGCGCTTCAAGCTCGCGCGGGCCCGGTGCGCGATGAGGGCGTCGAGCGCTGCCTCACTGCCCTCGATGGCCAGCAACGCGAGCGCGTTGCGCGGCGGGCGACGTGTGGCGAGCACCCCGGCCGTCGTCGCGTTCAACACCCGGGCATCGCGGCTCAGCTTCTTGAGCAGCGTAATGAGCTGCCTGTCTCCCCAGCCGCGAGAGGAGTCGAACGCCGCCAGCGCTTCCACCGCGCGCTTCCACTGCGCCTCGACTTCGCGGTCGCTGGCGCCCGGGTCCACCGCTTCGAGCACGAAGACGCGCGACAGGTTGCGTGGTGCCTCGAGACAGCGCGCGTGGAGTGCCCGCACCACGTGAGCCCGGAGCGTCGGCGCGGCGCGCGCGAGCGTCGAGCGCGAGGGGAACTGGTCATCGAGCATCGGGAACACCGCGCGGGCCGAGAGGCGCGGGTCGAGCTCCGGTGGCGCCTGACGCAAAGCCTCGCGCAGCTCACCGATGGTCTCGAAGTTCGCGAGCGCGGCCTTCGCTTCAACGACGGTCCGCTTCACGCGTCAGCGCAGCGTGATGACCACGATGCGAGCGGCCGACGAGAAGAACAACACCACGTGTGTCTCCGTGGCGCCGTCGAGGCGAATCGCACGGAAGGTGTTCTGGTACATCGCGCTCTGGGCGGCAGGCACCATCGTGCGCGCGTTCCACCCGTCGAGCAGGGTGTTGACCTGACCGGGGGTCAGCGTCGGGCCGGGCGTCGCGGTGGTGCCGGTCTGGTCGAGCCAGGCGCGGGCGGCGAGCGCAGGCGTCACGTTGCGCGTCGAGTGCAGCCCAAACACCGAGAAGGCCACCGACTTGCCGGCAGGCGTCTGCAGCGCGGCGAGCGCGCGGTTCAGCGGCGTGAGGTCGTCGGGCGAGGGGAAGAGCGACGGAATCTGGTTCGGCAGGCCGCACGCGTTCACCTCGCGGTACGAGCCGCAGTCGCCGAAGTCGGTCGCCCCGACGGGCGTGGCGTTGAGGCAGGTGCGCACCGCCGCCGGGCAACGGTCCGACGGCCACACCTGGTACGGGTCGCCGGTCGTCATTGCGGCGGCCTTCACCGTCACCCCCAGCACCGCGAGCTTGCTGCGCAGCTGCCCCGCGGTGGACACGCCCGTGAACTCGACCTGGTCGGCGTTCACACCCGGCACGTCGAGCGCCAGCGCGAGGTTGTCGTAGCTGAAGTCGACGTCGTACTCGCCGAGGCCCGCGGTGCGCAGCGCGACGTTGATGGTCGCGGCGTCAGGCGTCGAGACCGTGGTGAGCGTGCCGGACGCGGCGCGGGCGCGACCGCGGTAGGTGAGGCCACCGCGCGCGTAGACCGGGTTGACCTCAGGCGAGACGACGATGCGCGTCGAGCCCTTGATGGACAGAAACCGCGGCTGCAGGTCGATGCCCGCAGTGACTTCGCTGCCCGACCGCGGCGTCAGCTTCACCAGCAACTTGAGCCCCGAGAGGATGCTGTTGAGCTCGTGCCCCTCGGCGAGCACCACCTCGAAGGTGCGCGCGCCCGTGAGCCGCGCCTCACCGAACGCGTCGTCGGGGACGAACGAGAACGCGCCCGAGAGGTCTTTGTTCGCGGTGCCCTGCATCACCCACTTCTTCTCGTTGTTCTCGAGCCGCGACACGAGCACCGGCTTCAAGCTGATGCTCAGGCCGGCGGCGTCAGCGCGAACCAACTTCGTCAGGGCGTCGCTCGACTCGGCCTCGAAGTCGTCGTGCTCGTCGATGACCGAGAGGGAATCGCCGCCACACGCGGCCAAAAGAACGAGGGAGGCCAGGCAGAAGGAGCGGAACATGGCCGCCCCGTAACGTGTAGGACAGAGACACACAAGGCCCCTGGCCGTGATTCAAGTCGTTGAATTGAAAGGCGTGGTCACTGCAGAACGACGACGGGAGCCCTGATGGCGCGGCTCAGTTGCACCCGGCAGGTCGGTCTGCATCACAGACGTCATAGGTGACGTTGCGGTAGTCGCAGGTGCTCGCGCCTCCGACGCCGTAGCACCGATACTGGTAGAGGCTCACGTTCACGTCACCGCCGACATAGATGTTGTCGGTCAACGAGAAGGGCCGAGCCGTGGTTCCCCACGCCGTGCTGCTGTCAGAGAAGGCGCAGGCATTTCCTGCCATCTGCATGCACGCTCTGGCGACGTTGGCCCCGCTGGTCATCTGCAACCAGAACAAGGCGTCGCCCGCCTGCCCGGTGTTCGAAGGGATGGCGACCTGTCCCGTGGCGCGGACCACCACGTCGGCACCCGGTCTCATGTACTTGCACGCTGCGGGAAGGACACCCGGCGCTTCGTTGATGACACCCGGCTGGGCCGAGCGGGCCGCGAAGGTGCATCGCGTGCAATACCCACGAGAATCAGATTCGTAGGTCGAGCCATTGCCGTCGGTGCAGGCGGGACCACAGTTCACAGGGTCTGAGAGCCTCGGCAGCTCAGAAGGAGGCATCGTGCTCGGCCCCTTGCAGTTTGCAGAAGGCCCGCATGCGCTGAGCACCCGACACGCGTCGGCCACCGTATCGGCTTCTCGAATCCAGCTGTTGATTGCGTCGCGTTGAGAGACCAGTCGTTGTCGATCGCCGCTGCACGATGGAGTGTCGAGCCTTCCGGGTCTCCGAAGCCGAGCGTCGATGTCGGCTCGC
Organism: Archangium sp.; assembly: GCA_044371205.1. Classification (GTDB taxonomy): domain Bacteria; phylum Myxococcota; class Myxococcia; order Myxococcales; family Myxococcaceae; genus Archangium_A. The sequence continues at coordinate 34,648 of JBILUC010000023.1, read as the reverse complement.
GCCACACGCGCCAGGTCGTAGACGGGACCGAGCTCCGAGAGCACTCGCAGCTGTCGCTCAGGGGTCGGGTACCGCGCACCGGAAGGAAAATTCGAGGCTGCGTAGTACGAGCGGGTGCTCACGCTGACTGGGGTTGCATTGGCGAACGTGAGCCCCACCCCGGCATCGGACACGGTGCCAAAGGCGCGGGCCTGTGCAATCAAATCGGAAGGGGTGACGGCGACAGGCTGCAGCGAACCACCCTGCTGAATCACGAACACGTCGGTCTGATACCTCGACGAAGCCCGCTCGATGGCCGACTGGAACGAGGCCGAAGCAGTCCAGTTCGGGCCCCCTGCAGAGAGAGACGTCGAGAGTTCCTGCCGGCTGCGCTGACTCATCCCGGAGAAACGGTAGAGCGCGCGAAAGAGGCCACCCGAGGTGATGGAGGCGATGTAGCGGTCGCCACACTGGGCCACGAAGCCCGCCGGGTCGCTCTGAATTCTCGCCAGCGCCGAGGCCTTGATGGTCGCGGTCGGAATGGAGACAGGCTGAAAGTCGACGCGCACCTCCAGCAACAAAAAGGCCGAGTCGGAAGTCTGTTCAGCCGTCGACAGAAAGTTGCTGGACGCCTCACCCTTGTACAGTCCCGTCTTGAATGATGCCGAGGCTGAGATGCCGAGCGCCTGCTTGAGCTGGCTGTGCTCCTCGACGAACTGGAGCCTGAACTGCCGATTCGCGCCACCAGAGGCCGGGTTTGGCGGCGTGAATTCAACACACACATCAGAGACAGAGCCATTGAGTGTATTGAGCCCTGCCCCCAGCGTCATCGAAGGCAGAGTGCCCGTGTACTCCTCACTCTCCACGACCAGAGGAAGGTCACAGCCTGCGTCGTTGGCCTGGCCACCATCAACGCCGGCAGGTCCTGGCCCGGCGTCTGGGGGTGGCACAGCCATGCCACACGCCTGAATGAAGAGGACGACCACACACCAGCAAGCGCAGCTCCGTTTCATGGTTCGTTTGCCTGTCGAGGGTTGATGTGACGCACAGGAGCATCTGGCGCGACGTCGCGAAACTGCGGGTTTCCGCAGAATCGAAACGGGGAAGCCACGCTCGCGGCGCCAACTCGTTTCTTGCCGGCCCCACGGCACACTGCGGTTTTCCGCAGTTGTCGTCAGAAGCGTGATGGCTATGCAGGGGGTGTCATGGACTGGACACACGAGGCCGCTCACGCCCTACGGACCTTCTCAGTCGATGGCGGGTCACCCTGGGCCCACGTGCTCGAGAGAATGAGAGAGGGGTTCGGGTGCCCCATCACGCTGATGTACACGATTGCGGTCGAGCCAACCGGCCACCGGCTCCGGGTCGAGGGCTGTGGCATCGGGCGAGACCCGCTGGACCAATGGGTGAGGGAACTCCTCCAGAACAAGGCGCTCACCTTCGACCCGCTGCACGTCAAAGGGCTCGAGCAGAACCGGGTCGAAACGCTGACCTCTCTGATTCGCACCGGGCGCATCACCCGGCACTCCCGCTCTCAGTTCGAGAACCTCGGAGTGAAGTACGCCCACCGCCGAACCCGAAGCCAGGTGCGCGCACTGCTCAGCGAAGGCAAGACGCTCCTGGGGTGGGTCGGGGGCTTGAGCGACGACCCCGAGGCGTTCGAGGGGCCTCGTGCACGCGCGGCGCTGCGCAGCTTGTTGCCCGCCCTGCGCTCGCGGTTGTTGCTCGAGCAGCGCTTCGAGGGGGCGCCCCTGCTCGCCGCGGCGCTCGACGCGACGTTCAACGCCTCAACCGAGGCCATGTATCTGGTCGATCGAACCGGCCGCATCGTGCTCTGCAATCGGCTCGGGGCGACGTCGTTGCCTTCGCGTCAGGAATGCGTCGACGCCTTTCGAGGGCAGAGCTCAGAGTTCCGAACGTTCGCGGTCACCGGCGCGGGCCTCGCCCCTCATTGCCTGCTCGTGAGGCACCGGGCGCAGCCTGACCTCGTCGCCCGGTTGGCCCTCGCGCAACGCGAATGGCAGCTCACCCCCGCAGAAGCGCGGGTGCTGCGACTGCTGGCACAGGGGCTCCCCAACCATTCCATCGCGCGGGAGCTCGGGTGCGCCCTTCGCACCATCGAACTGCACACCACCCACCTCCTTCGAAAGGCCGGCGTCGACGGCCGAACCGAGCTGGTGGCTTCCTTCTGGGCAGGTCGCTCGATGAAGAGTCTCGCCTGAACGCCATGGTCCACTGGAAAGAGGTTGCGCGACAGCTCGACGTGCTCCCCCTCGACGCCGCCCCCAACTGGGACGAGCTTGCGCAGGGGCTCAAGGGCGTTCTGGGGGGTGAGGTCGCCGGCATCTACTCGCTGGAAGGCGAAGGCTTCGGCGGCTTCTCACTTCAGCCGCAGATGGGCGTGGCGCGCTACCTCGCCGAGGTGCGCCGTCGCGCTTCGTTCGATCCGCTCGAGGTTCCCGCAGTGCAGCGCAACAAAGTCAGTGTGCTTGACGAGCTGCCGGTGAACGTGGCGGCCCTGCGCGAGAACCTGCGCCACATTTCGAGGACGTGCTTCGGGCTCGAGATGCAGCAGCAGGTTCGGCTCCTGGCGTGTGAAGGGCCCCGACTTCTGGCGTGGGTTGGTTCGGGGGCCATCGAACGCGACGCCTTCGGGCCTGACAGTCGACGGGCGCTGCGCGCGCTCGCGCCCTCGGTCACGCGGCGCTTCATCGCAGAACGTCGCTTTCGAGATGCCCCTCTGCGCGCGGCGGCGCTGGACGCCCTCCTCGAAGCGACGGTCGAGCCCAGCTTCATCGTCGACGCGAACGCGCACCCCGTGCTGATGAACCAGCCCGCGCGCACGCTGTGGACGATGGACCGCCGCGGCACGGCCTTTCAGCTGCGCGAAGCCTTGCGCGCGCCGTCGCTCTTCCGGCGTCACGAGCTGCGAGGCACCGGGCTGGCGAAGTACTTTCTCCTCGTTCGCCAGCCAGAAGGGCCCGACTTCGACGGCTGCGCCGCGCTCGCCACGTCGTCGTGGCTCCTCTCTCGGCAAGAGGCCGCAGTGCTCGCGCTGGTGTGCCGTGGGTTGACCAATGCGGCGATTGCGCAGGCGCTCGGGCGTTCGGAGCGCGTCGTCGAGTTGCACATCTCGAGGTTGTTCACCAAGGCTCGGGTCTCGAACCGGGCCAGTCTCGTGTCTGCCTTCTGGGCGGGAGCTGCGTGATGCACATCGAAGAGAGCGGTCGTCTCGCTGGACCACCCGTCGTGTTGCTGCATGGTCTCCCCAGTACAGTTGACTGGGCTGAGGCTCTGGTTCGACGCCTCGAGCCCACCCACCGCGTGCTGATTCCCCATCTGCCTGGCTACGGCCTCAGTCCACCGGTCACGCCGTATGGGTGGAGCGCCGTGATGTCGGACCTGGCGGGTGAGCTGAAGCAGCGGGTCGGTTCGACGCCCGCAGTGCTGGTCGGGTTCTCAGGCGGTGCGTGGCGTGCGCTGGAGCTGGCAGCCGATGGACTGGTGCCCGCGCGGGCGATTCTGGCGCTCGGGGCGGTGGCACATCTCGACGACGCAGAGCGAGCCGGCTTCCGGCAGTTCGCTGCAGCGCTCAGAGCGGGAGCTGATCTCTCGGCGCTCGCGGGCCCTCGCTTTCTGGCGAAGCTCGCCCACGACGCAGCCGCGGTTTCCCAGGTTCAGGCCTGGCTCCGGGCTGCCTCCCCCGCAGCACTCGCGGACGAGCTCGAGGCGCTTGCGGGCGAGCCGGACGTGCTCTCTCGACTGAGCCACGTGAAGTGCCCAGTCACGCTGCGAACTGGAACCGCCGACGTGGCGTGCCCGCCCGCCAAAGCCAGGGCCATCGCCGCTGCCATTCCTCACGCGCAGCTCGAGTGGGTCGAAGGTGCGGGTCACGCGCTCAACCTCGAGGCGCCAGACGCGCTCGACATCTCGGGCCTGTGAGCGCGCGCTGGGAGGTGGCGGTTGCGCAGGAGGTCAAGACACTGGCTCTCGACAGAACACCTGTGTGGCCTGAGGTGATGGACGCTGTGCGACACGGGCTCAACAGCCCCGTCGGGTTGATGTACTGGTTTGTGCACGGACCCGACGGTCTCCGAACGCAGGGTCACGCCGCCGGCATGCCGGCCTCGGGAATCGGCCCATGGGGTGACGACATTCTCGCCGCCGGGGCGCTGACCTTTGACCCCATGCGGATCTCGCCGCGCGACGCGAACCGAGTCCTCACGATGAGCGATCTCTGTCGGACCGGGAAGATCTCGCCGACGGGCCGCAGCGACTTCGAGCGGCTGGGAACCAGGCACACACGCGTTCGAGTGCGAGAGCAACTGCGCGTGCTCGTGGCCGAAGGAAGGACGCTGCTTGCCTGGTTTGGTGTGCTGAGTGACGACCCCGAGGCTTTTGACACGCGGGGCCGACGCTCGCTGTCTGGGCTGGTACCAGCGTTGCGCGCACGTCTGATCCTCGAGCGGCGTCTCCACGACGCACCGTTTCTCGCCGCGGCCCTGGAGACGACGCTCAACTCAGCGACCGAATCCATGTACCTCGTGAATGAAGGCGGGCATGTGGTGCTGCGCAATCTGGCGGCAGAGTCCGAGCCCGTGCAGCGACTCGAGTTGATCGACGCGATCCGCGGGAACCCTTCCCATTTCCAGGTCTTCCCCGTGAAAGGCAAGGGGTTCCCACCCCACTGGTTGGCAATACGGAAGCGCACACCGGGTTCCCTTCTGGCCAGGCTTCAAGCGGCGACGCGGGATTGGAAGCTCACCCCTGCCGAGGCGCGGGTTCTCGCACTTGCGGCCCGTGGACTCGCAGTGCACGCGATCGCGCGAGAGCTTGAGTGCGCGACCCGAACGGTCGAGCTTCACCTGACCCACCTGTTCCGCAAGGCACGGGTCGAGAGTCGAACGACACTCATTGCTTCGTTCTGGGCGACACGTGGCGTTCGCAGCGGGTTCTGAGTCCGAGAACCCGAGGCGTGCGCCCTTCCCTTTCCTTTCGGCAGCCGCTCGCACACAACGCCGCTCATGACTCGCGTTCTGCTCGTTGCGCTGCTCGTGCTCTCCGGCTGCAAGGTGAAGGAGCCCGGCCTCGTCGTGCTCGTCACCGCTGAAGACGAAGCGCTGTTCAAAGAGGGTCTCGGATTCGTCGCCGACCCGCGCATCACGTTGAAGGTCGTCGCGTCACCCGAGACGGAGCTCGCTGCGCGCGAGGGCGTCGTGGTCGCCGTGAGTGAAGCGGCTGGCGTCTGCGACCAGTGCTACCGCCTCGAGGGCAGCGGCACGTTGATCAACGCGAAGGGCGGCGGCGTGCTCGGCAAGCAGTACGCGCTGTGGCACGCGCTCGAGACCTTCGGCTACCGCTTCCCGCACCCGCGCTACACGAAGGTGCCGACCGAGTTCACGCCCGCGAAGGCCGAGGTGCTCGGCCGCACGTTCGAGCCCGAGGTGAAGAAGCGCCGCGGCCTTCATTTGCACACGCTGCACCCCATCGAGACGCTGTACGACTTCTGGCTCGAGGGCGCCGAGAACCTCGAGGGCGGCAAGCGCGCCATCGACTTCATCGTGAAGAACCGCGGCAACTACGTGCAGTGGTGCGCGCTCGACGACATCGTGAAGACGCCCTCGCTCGTGCCGGGGTGGAAGGCGCACACCACAGCGCTCAACGACTTCGCGCACGCGCGCGGCGTGAAGACCGGCATCGCGATTCAGTTGTTCGGGCAGAGCAACCTGCAGAACGCGTACGACCTCATCGACGACCTGTCCGTCGACCCGGTGCCCGAGATGGAGCGCCGCTTGCGCCTCGTGCTCGACGACGTCGGCCGGTTCGACCTCATCTCGCTGAGCTTCGGTGAGTTCTTCGGGGCCGACCCCGCTCGCTTCGTGGCCGAAGTGGACACGGCGTACGCCGCCATGCAGCGCGTGCAGCCGGGCGTCGAGGTGTCGGCCAGCATCCACGTCGGCAACTACGACAACCTGCGCGTGGACTTCATGGGCGAGTCGCGGCTGCTCTATTACTTCCTGATCAAGTTCGCGAACCCGGCCATCGTGCCGTGGGTTCACACCACGATGTTCTACAACTTGTACGAGGACACCGGGCTCGCGTACCTGCACACCGAGTTCGACGAGCACCGCGCGTACCTCGAGGGCCGGCTGCGGGAAGGGAAGCCCGTCGGGTACTTCCCCGAGTCGGCGTACTGGGTGGCGTTCGACATCAACATTCCCCTCTTCGCGCCGGTCTACATCCGCTCGCGCCACGTCGACCTCGAGCGGATGAGCGCCGCCGGGCAGCTCGATGATCACGTGCTCTTCAGCTCGGGCTGGGAGTGGGGCTACTGGCTCACCGACGCCGCCACGCTGCGCATGAACTACACGCGGCCGGCGAAGTGGGAAGACACCGTGAGTGACCTCTACGGTGGCTGGGGTGCACAGGGCGCGACGGCGAGTGAGCTGATCCGCAAGCTTGGTGACGCGCAGCACCGGGCGTTGATCATCGAGCGGCTCGCGGCGTACGCGGCGTCGAGAGATCAGATCATCGATGCGGGTGACGCGCTGGGCATCTTCAGCCAGCCCGACCGACCGGAATTCTCGGAGATCCTCGCGATGACGCAGGTGCAGAAGGATGAGTTCCGCACGCGCGTGGTGGCGAAGCTCAAGGTGCACGCCGACGAGCTCGCGGTGTTGTCGAGCGAGGCAGAGGCGTTGTCGTCGGATGACCCCGTGCTCGCGGAATTGAAGGAAGGAATTCAGGTCACCGCGGCGCGCATGGCCTTCGTGCACGCGCTGTTCGCGGGCGCGGTCGACAACGACGCCGCGAAGCTCGAGGCGGCTGAGCCGTTTCTGACGAAGGCGAAGGACCTCGTGGCGCGGCGACGGCGCGCGCTGTGGGACCCGGAGCCGAAGACCATTCTGCGGAACACGGTGAACCCGACGTTCTACCAATACGGTTACCTGCGCGAGGGTGACACCTTGTGCTTCTGGGAACGGGAGCGCGCGCAGGCGCGAAACGCGGTGCTCGGCTCGGGGCTGTTCGTGCCCGGCTGCGTGCTCTGACGACTTGTTCTCGTTCCGGGCATCGGAACAACATCCGCCCCCATGCGCAGGCGGTGGGTGATTGGCGTGGTGGCGTTCGTCGTGCTGCTCACGATCGTGCTCGTGCTGCGCCCCGACGACGAGATGGCGACGCGCTCGACGCCCGAGCCCGCGCGGGCGGCCGAGCCGATGCTCGCCACGGCAGACCTGAACGAAGAAGACGCGATGGCGGCCACACCCGACGCCTCGGTGGTGCGCGCGCGGCGCCCGACGCCGCCTGGCCCGACGGGTCGGATCAACCTCTTCGTGCACTGCGATCAGCAGCCCATCGCCGACGTGGGCATCCAGGTCTGGTCGGCCGGGAACGATGGCGTCGACGCCACGACCGACGCCGAAGGCCGCGCCGTCGTCGACGTGCCCGCTGGCGAGTGGCGGATCCGGGTGCGCACGGAGAACTACCAGCAGGGCCTCGCGCGCCCGGCCGTACACGTGGTCGCCGGCCCTGATCCCCTCGAGATCGAGATCCCGCTCGAGCGCGTGGTGTGGATCGACGGCGTGGTGGTCGACCAGGACGACGTGCCCGTCGCCGACGCGTCGATCAACTACGGCCAAGGAACGGACACGCAGGGCCGCTTCCGCGTCGCCATCACCAAATCAATGCCGCTCGTGTGCGCCACCTTCCCCGGCTCCATCCCCGCTCGGCACCTCTTCGACGACTTCGAAGACGCGGGCTTCCTGCGGCTCGTGCTCCAGAGCGAGGGCCAGCTCGCTCCCGGTCGCGTGAAGGGGCTGGTGCTCAGCAGCAAAGACGACCCCATCGGCAACGCGTTGGTCTTTTGCACCACGAAGACCGGTCGGATCAGTCGCAAGACGTACAGCAACGACGCCGGCCGCTTCGAGCTCGACTGCGGGGGCTCTCCCGCGCAGCTCACGGTCGTCAGCGTCGACGGGCTGATCCCCAACCTCGACGTCAAAGACGGCGACGACCTCACGCTGCGCATGCCCGGCAGCCGCTCGGTGAAGGGTCGCGCCATCGACGCCACAGGAGCGCCCGTCACCACCCTCCGCGTCACACGCAGCAAGTACTCCTCGGAAGACGTCGTCTCCGCCGATGGCACCTTCGCGCTGAGGGGCTTCGACCTGGGGAAACACACGCTGACCTTCAGCGCTCCGCGCTTCGCCGCGAAGGTCGTTCGCACCGTCGAGCTCACCTCCGCCGAGACCGAGGTCGACCTCGGAGACATCATCTTTCCCGCGAGCACCAGGCTCACCGGAGTCGTGGTCGATGAAGCGACCAGGCTTCCGATCGTCGGTGCGCACATCGCAGGCAATGGGCTCGACTTGCAGACCAACACCCGCGGCGCTTTCGAGATCCAGGTCGACTCCGGGCGGCGCCTCGAGCTCGATGTCAGCCGACCCGGCTTCGTCGCGAGGTACGTCACCGTCGACCCTCACCAGCGAGACGTGCGCATCGCCCTCTCGCGCTCCGGAGACGCCGGCATCGAGCGCGAATTCGGAGGCATCGGCAACACCACGTCACCCCTGCGCGATGGGGGCGTCGGCATCGAGTTCATTGCCATCGTCGAAGGGGGGCCCGCGAGCCAAGCCGGGATCCTCGTCGGCGATGAAGTGCTCGCCATCGACGGGGAACCCGCGGTCGGCCCCCTGGAAGAAGTGCTCACGCGCATTCGCGGCCCCGTCGACACCGTCGTGCGGCTGACGCTTCGACGCGAAGGCCGCATCTTCGAGGTGCGCGTCACGCGCAAGCTGATCCGCTACTGACCGCACGCGGAGGTTTACAGTGTGCAACCCGCTGCACACCCTCCGGCCTGAGGAACGTGCGGTTTCAGTGACTTGCCTCGATGTCCCGCACTTGCACAGCCGAAGTGCATGACCTCGCTGCGCACCCTCGCTTCCCGCCCTGAAGACGACTCAGCGGTCCTCGCCCCCGATGGCCTCGAGCAGCTGCCCATCTGGCTCCGCTTCGTGCTCGCCGATGCGGGCGCGCAGGTGCTCGCAGGTGAACGCGCGGCGCTCTCGGCCGCCCTGCTCGCCACCGAGCTCGAACGAGACGCCGACGCCAGGACCCTCGCCGCCCGACAGGCCGCCGACGAGCGCCGCCACGTCGACTTCTTCGTCGAGGTACAGAGCCGCCTCGGCGTGAACCGCCCGATGAACGAGTTCCTCGGCGCGATGCTCGCCGACGCCGCGCGCGCCGACTCGTTGCCCTCGCTGCTCCTCGGCAGCCACCTCGTCATCGAGACGCTCGGCCACGCCATCTTCGACTCGTTCTCCACCGCGCTCGCCACGCAGAGCCGCAATCTCCTCTTTGCGCCGCAGACGCGCGACACGCTGGGCGCCCTCGCCGCACGCATGGAACGCCTGCAGCGCGACGAGAGCCGCCACCTCGCCTACGGGGTGCTGCGCCTGCGCGACGAGCGCAACGCGATGTCGCCGGCCCGCCGCGAGACCTTCGATGCCGAGACCGCGCAGTGGCGCGCCCGCCTCGACCAGCTCTTCTTCCGCCTGCCGCTGCTCGTGGTGTTGCGCCCCTGGCTCGAGCTGCGGCGCTCCACGGTGCTCGCGCACTTCGATGCGCGCGTGGAGGCCATCCGCCGCGAGGTGCAGCCGTGAGCCACCTCGCCTCCGAAGCCGCGAACCTGCCCGACTTCGACCCCATCTTCCGTTCGACGTTCCAGCCCGACCTCGAGCAGTTCGAACACCCGCTGGGCCGCGTGCCCTTCGTGCGCGTGGGCGGCGTGACGCTCACGCTTGGCGCTCCGGTGTGTGAGCCCGCGCAGGTCGAGACGGTCACCAACGCCTTCCTCGCGGCGCACCCCGACGCGACGTTCTTCTACGTGACGGGCGAGCACCTGCAGACGATGCGGCTGCCTCCGCGCGTGGTGATGCCGGTGGGTGAAGACACCGTGCTCGACCTGCCGCTGGCCTCGGTGCCCGACACGGCCCGCTCGGCGCTGCGCAAGGCGACGAAGGCGGGGCTGACGCTCGAGGAACCGATGTCGCTCGGGCCGCTCGGCGAAGACCTCCGTCGCGTTCAGGCTGCGTACCTCGCGGCGCGTGAGGTGAAGACCGAGCTGCGCTTCTTGAACCGGCCGTGCGAGTTCGAAGAGGAGCGCATGGGTCGCACGCTCGTGCTCCGCCAGAAGGGCGTCGTCGTCGGCTTCGTGGTGCTCGACGGGTACCGCACCGCTGAGGGCAAGCGCGGGTACCTGCTCAACCTCTTCCGCCTCGCGCCGACGAAGCTGTGGAACGTGTACCAGGCGGTGGTGCTGCTGCTCGCCGAGCGCCTCGCGGCCGAGGGCGCGGTCGAGCTGAGCCTGGGCTTCATTCCGTTGACGCCGGTCGACTGGCAACTCGGGGTGCCGGTGCGGTTGCAGCACGCGGCGCTGCGGCTGCTCGCGAAGACCTCGCCGTACCTGCAGCGGCTCGCGGTCATCAAGCATGGGTTTCCGTCACGCAGCGTGACCCGGTACGCGGTGACGAAGCGCTGGTTCGTGCTCGGTGACTTCCGCGCGTTCTTGCGCGCGATGGAGGGCGCATGAAGGCACGAACGACTCCCCTTCTCCCTGCAACGCGGGGAGAGGGTGGCGCGCAGCGCCGGGTGAGGGGCGACAGCGTGCGGTCGGGCCCCTCACCCCTGCCCCTCTCCCCGCTCTCGCAGGGAGAGGGAGGAGGCAGGTCGTGAGTCTCGAGCTCGTCGAACCGGCCGCGGGCCTCGTGGGTGCGGGCGTCAGCCTCGTGATGGAGCGCCTCAAGCCGCTGGCGCAACGCGTGGTCTCGTGGCGCGAGCGCTTCGAAGACGTCTTCAGCGTGCTGCTCGCGATGGGCATCTCCGTCGTGGTGCGTGCCCTGACGGCCACCGAGACCGGCGAAGGCGTGCGCCCGCTGCACCTCGTCTTCGCCATCGTCTCGTTCGACCTGGTGCTCTACCTGCTCCACCGCCTGAACCACACGAAGTGGACGTGGGCGATGCACAAGGTCCACCACACGCCGACGCACTTCGACGTGGGCATGGCGATGCGGGGCTCGGTGCTCTACCTCGTGCTCTTCGCGGTCGCCTTCAGCCTCATCGCGCGGCTCTGGGCGCTGTCTCTCGCGGAGACGGTGTGGATGTCGGCCGTCTTCTTCCTCTTTCAATGGTGGATTCACTCGAACGTCGCGGTGTCGCTCGGCGCGCTCGACTTCGTGCTCATCGGCCCGCGCCACCACGCGATGCACCACATGCGCGGCGGGTTCGAGCGCAACTTCGGCGGGCTGCTCTGCGCGTGGGACCAGCTCTTCGGCACCTATGCGCACCCGCCGAAGGACATGACAGGCGCGACGTTCGGCATCGGCGACGGGCGCTCCTCGGCGCGCGAGTGGCTGGGCATCGGCTGAGTCCTCGAGGTTGGCGCGCACCGTGCACAGACGCGAGCGGCGCAAGCGAGTGGTGGTGTCTTCTTGCGCTGTTGTGAACGGGGCGACGCAGGGCATCGCATCGACCCTGACCTTGATGTCACAGGCGAGAGGAAGCCCATGAAGAAGCTCCTGCTGGGAGCCGCGTTGTCTTTTGCTGCGTGCATTCCACCCGGTTGCATCGCGCGTGGAGCGCGGGTGCGCACGCCTCGGGGAAGTCGGCCCATCGAAGACCTCGAGGTCGGTGACGAGGTGCTGTGCGTCGACCCCGAGCTCGGCGTCACGCACGTCACGCGCATCACCTGGCGCCGAGTGGTGCAGCGTGAGTGTCTGACGCTGTCTTTCGATGGCGGCGCGCTGCAGTGCACGAGCGACCACCCGCTGTACTGCCCCACCTCGAAGGGCTGGCACCCGGCCGGCGACTGGGCGCTGGGCAAGCGCACTTCGTTACTGCAGGTCACCGCCGAGGGGCAACGCGTCGTCGAGGTCACCTCGGTGTCGACGTTCTCGGGCGTGCACGACGTGTTCGACCTCACCGTCGAGCACCCGCTGCACAACTTCGTGGCCGACGGCGTGCTGGTGCACAACAAGACCAACCGCCAGCCGCCTTGCGCCGATGGTGGGGTGCCGCGTGAGTCTTGTCAGTGCCCGTCAAGCCCCGGCACGGGCTTCACCACCTGCGACATCCTCACCAACGGCGCAGTGTGCTCCGGCTGCGCCGCAGCATGCATCGACAACGAGGTGTGCACCTGCGGCAGCGGCCAGCAGGGGCGCACGGTCTGCAACCCCGTCACGGAGAACAAGACGTGTGAGTGCACCAGCACGAGCCCGCACACCGTGACGCCAGGCGCGTGCCCGCGGGTGGTGCTCGGAGGTCCGCTGCCGCAGGTCTTCGACGGCGACACCACCGGCTTGCCCAACACGCTCACCAGCTCGCGCCTCGAATGGGGTGACGCGCCAGATGACCTGCTGCAGTTCACCGCGCCCGAAGCGGGCAACTACCTCATCGAGCTCACCAGCACCGTGCCGTCGCTCGGTGTCAGCGCGCAGGACTACGGGACCATGGGCACCGACGCGCGTGTCTTCACGGTGAACGATTGCCCGAGCGGCACGAGCCCGCGGGAAATCAACGGCGTCTTCAATCACAACCAGCCGGGCAATCCGCTCTCCCTCACTGCGGGACAGAAGGTGATGCTCTTCGTCTCAGCGCCGACCTGGGCCAACCTGCGCTTCGGGCCCTACACGCTGACGGTGCGCAAGGTGCCGTGAGCCAGCAGGGTGATGAAAAACGGACCGAGCGCGCGCGACGAGGCGCGGCAAGGGCGAGGAGGGACCCGAGGAGCCCGCGGAACGGACTGAAGTACTCGAGCAGGCACCGCACTGGTCCCGACGACGCACCTTGCCGATGCGTCGTCGGTGCGCAGTTCGACGGCACGACCTGGCACTCGATGGGGCCGCGGTTTCACCTCGATGCGGCGCAACGCTCACGTCTCGCGGCGGCGGGCTGGCTGTGCCTGACGGTGACGTCGAAGATGCTCGAGGACGAGGCGTGGAGAGAGGATCTGCAGCGCATTCTCGAGCGACACCGCCCGCAGGGGGCGCTGTTCGTGATGACGTTTCCTCATGGCGATCGTCCGACGAACCTTCGGATGCAGACACGGCCTCGATGAGGGTGGTCGTGCCATTCGTTCAGGCGCAGCGGCTTCGTTGATCAGCCCCTCGGCACGCCGCGTCCTCTTCTTGTTGCATTTCACCCATATCGGCCGACTTGAGCACCGTGGCGCGATGCACAAGTCGACCGATATGGGTCAGATGAACACGTCGGGCCCGAAGGCGAGGGGCACGCATCGCTTCGCGGCAGTGCCCTCACCCCCCGCACCACCCGCCACCCCACGGCCGTGGCAGCTTTCGTGTCACCACCCACGCGCGATTCGATAACCGACGCGCATGAAGCCCACCGTCATTCGCTTCGGTGGCAGCTCGAGTGAGCGGCTCGTCTCCGTCGCGTCGGCGCAGAACGTCAGCACGAACCTCCCCGACGCGCGCCTGTGGTTCCTCTCGACGTCGGGCGAGGTCTTCGACGTCGCGCGCCCTGCTCTCGCGGCGCACACCCAGCCCTTCGTCAACGCCTTCACCCCGCCCAGTGCCGCCGCCTGGCCCGACCTGAAGACCGCCCTCTGCGCGCGGCGATGAAGGACTCTTCGCGCGGCGTGGAGAACACGGTGACGAAGCTGTGGTCGATGCTCGACCCGCGCGGCTTCTCGCCCGGCTTCGCGTGGGAGCTCGCGCAGCGACTTCAACGGGCGCGCCCCGCGGTCGACGCGGACATGGTGCAGGCGCTGCTCACCGCCGAAGCGGAAGGCAGCGGGGTGGCGTCGATGAAGGCGCGCGAAGTGCTCGCCCCGAAAGCGAAGGTCCAGGCGCCGAAGCTGCTCGACGCCGCGCTGGTCAGCCTCGGAGACGCAGGGCTGCGCATCGACGTCGCGGGCAACGTGAACGAGGTGCCATTCAAGATGATTGCCGCGGTGCACCCCGGCCTCGTCGCCACGCTCGAGGGCAAGGAACTCTACGTCGAGGTGGTGCTCAAGAACGACCCGCCGGTTGCGTTTCGTCTGCGCGGCTCGGACCCGGGCGTGACGAAGCTCTTCCCCGACAAGTCGGTGCTCTCGGGGTGGGAAGCCGTGCTGCTCGCCGCGGAGCGCGGGACGGGCATCGACCTGCGCACCAGCGGGTGGCCGACCTTAGACTCGCTCGAGGCGCTCACCGAAACGTGGGCGGAGAACCCGCGCTAGTCACGGCTCGAGGAACGGGTCGTTGCCGCACTCGCTCATCACGTCGGCGCGCGTCTTCGGCGCGTAGTACCAGTCGTTCACCTTGCTGCCGTCGCCCTGCGTGCCGATGAAGCAGCCGGCGACGACACCTTCGCGGGGACAGGTGCCACTCGAGGGCATGCCACCTGCGGCGGTGCACGCGCCCTTGAAGACCTCGGCCGAGATGGTGTTCACGCGTTCCTGACAGCGTGGCTCCGGGCCGTTCGATGAGCCCTGGCGGAAGTCGCAGAACGACGAGCCGCCAAACGCGCCACACCCACTGATCACCACTGCACCGAACGCCGCGAGGAGAACTCGAGTCATCGCCTCACCGTAGCAAGCAGCCACTGGTGCGCTCGTTTTCGGAACGCGAGAGGTGACGCATCAAGCTGACCGACCGCGCGAAGTCGCCGCTCTGGCGCGGACGGCGTCTCTCTTGCAACCCCCGCAGACATGTCCCTCGCGCAGAGCTTGCCGCAGCACCTGGTGCCTTGCCACGCCGGACGGGCGACGACCGTCATCGTGCTCGAGGTGCTCCTCGCCGCGGGAGCGTGGGTTGGCGGCGGGCTGCTCTTCTTCTGGCCCGATGGTTCGGCGCTGGGGTTGCCCGGTTCGCTGCTGACGCACAGCGGCTTCGACACCTTCCGCGCACCGGGGCTGCTGCTCGTTCTCGTGAACGGCGTGGTGCCGCTCGTCAGCGCCTGGGCCACCTTCCGCAAGCGAACGTGGGCAGCGGCCAGCGTGGTGCTCACCGGCGTGCTCCTGTTGGGGTGGATTGTGGTGCAGGTGGCGCTGCTGCGCTCGTTCTCGGTGCCGTTGCACGGGGCCTACTTGCTGCTGGGCGTGGCGCTGACGGCGCTCGGCGTGATGCAGCGGCTCGATGACCTGGCTGCGCGCGTGCCGAAGCGTCTGGAGACGCACGAGGCGACCAACCGCGTGGTGATGCTCGAGAAGTTCGGCGGCCCCGAATCCTTCACGGTGATGGAGCAGCCGATGCCGAAGCCCGGGCCCGGTGAGGTGCTGGTCAAAGTGCCGGCCGCGAGCGTGCAGTTCACCGACGTCATCTTGCGGCAGGGGCGCTACCCCGACCTGAAGCAGAAGCCGCCGTTGGTGCTGGGCTACGACCTCGTCGGGGAGGTCGTCGCGCTCGGCTTGGGCGTCGTCAGCCCCCGGGTCGGTCAACGGGTCGCTGACCTGACGATGACGGGCTCCTACGCCCAGTTCCGCACGCTCGAGGCGAGCCGCGTGGTCCCCGTCGACCGGGCGCTCGACGTCGCGCAGGCCACCACGCTGGTGCTCAGTTGGGTCATCGCGTTTCAGTTGCTCCATCGCGACGCGCTCGTTCGCTCGGGTCAGCGCGTGCTGATCATCGGGGCCGCTGGCGCCGTGGGCCGGGCTCTCGTGGCGCTGGCCCGTCTCGCGGACTGCCAGGTCTGGGGCGCGGGGCGAGCCCATCACGCGGAGCTGATTCGCGCGTCAGGCGCCACCTTCGTCGACAGCGACACCACCGACTTCGCGAAGGTCGTCGCAGGCGGCTTCGACGTCGTCTTCGATGGCATCGGCGAGGCGGGGTTTTCGCGCGCGTGGCACGCCGTCGGCCCGTACGGGCGGCTCTCGGCGTTCGGCTTCTCAGAGGGCGTCAAGTCACACGCCTCACTCGCGCGGCTGGGCTTCTGGTTCGCGAAGCTGTGGTGGTGGAACGCGTTCTCGAAGGGGCGCAGCGCGCACTTCGTGTCCATCACGACGCTGCGAAAGCAGCACCCCGACTGGTTCGTCGCCGACCTCACCGCACTGCTGGGGCTGCTGAGCACTGGGAAGATTCACCCGCGTGTGGCCGAGCGCCTCAGGCTCGACGAGGTGGCCGACGCGCATCGCCACCTCGAAGCGGGGCAGCTCGAGGGAAAGCTGGTGCTCATGCCCCACGGCGTGGTGGTGACGTGAGGGTCAGCCCTCGAGCGCGAACTCGAAGCCCGCACGCACCGCGGTGGCCTGCGCCTCGTTGCACTGCGCGGGCGTGGTGCGCGGGCTGTCGGGGTAGACCTCGGTGGTGGTGGTGAAGCGCGCCCCGGTGAGGCCCGCGCACAGGCCCAGCGAGCGCACCGCGTACTCGATGACGCCGGGGCTGAGCATCGGCTCGTCGATGAGGCGGCCCTTCGCGTCGGGCGCAGCGATGTGCGTCACCTTCGAGACCGCGTCGATGATGGCCTTCTGAAACTCGGGCTGCCGGTTCTCGGCGTCGTCGACGAGGTAGAACCCGTCGGGGATTTCGCCGGGCTCGAAGTGTTTGCCGTCGCGCGCCGAGAGCGCCGGGCGGAACTCGGTCTCGTCGGAGTCGGTCGTCTCGTGCAGGTCGAGGTGCGCGAGGAAGCGGCCGCGGTACGGCGCGACGAAGGCCATGAGCAGGCGTGCCTCGAGCGCCGCGCCGTCGGGCTTGAACGAGCGGTTGGGGTCGACCGCGTCGGGGTTCCAGCGGTGAATGCGCTCGTACGCCCAGGGGCTGACGCAGGGCGCGATGAGCAGGTTGAGCCGCCCCGCGAAGCCCGCCGCGTCCCGCTCGGCAAAACGCAGCGCCCCGAAGACGCCGCTCGTCTCGTAGCCGTGCACGCCGCCCGTCACCAGGCCGATGGGGAGCGCGTCGTTCCACGCACGGCTCTTCAGCGCGAAGAGCGGGTAGCTGCCGTCGGGCGCGTAGTCGAGCCGGCCGTACTCGATGCGCTCGAAGTGGGTCTCGAGCCGCTCGAGCACAGACAACACGTCGACGGCGTAACTGCGGCGCGCAGGCTGCGTTCTGCGCCACTGCAACTTCTCTTCAAAGCCCCAGGGAGTGCCGGGCGTACCGATGCTGTTCACGACGTGCGGTCTACCGAGAAACCCCTCTCCCTGCGCGAGCGGGGAGAGGGTGGCGCGCAGCGCCGGGTGAGGGGCCCGACTGCAGCGCCGACAGCCCCTCACCCCAGCCCTCTCCCCGCTCCCGCAGGGAGAGGGAGTGTGTCGATAACCGATGCTTTATGAACGACCATTGATTCATGACACACCGGAAACCACCCCCCGTGCGTTGATGTCTTCATGGACGCGAAGACGACGTGGCAGCACCGGGTGTCGAACTGGGCGTGCGGCGCGCTGACGGGCGCGGTGGGCCTCGTCACCGGCGGCGTGGTGATGGCGGGTTACCGGGGGCTGTCGACGAACTTCCTCGAGGCAAGCCCGCTGCTCTTCGTGGCCACCTTCATCGCGCTCGACGTCATCTACTACTGGCAGCACCGGCTCGAGCACGCGGTGCCCGCCATGTGGGCGATTCACGCGGTGCACCACCAGTCGAAGCTGTGTGACACCTCGGTCTCGCTGCGCACCTCAGCGCTCGCGCCGCTGTCCGTGCTCCTGCCGCACCTCGTGCTCGCCGTCGTCGGCGTGCCCTTCGCGACCTACTTCGCGGCGTACCTGCTGCACACCGGGCTCATCTTCCTGCTCCACTCACGCACACCACGGTGGATGGACCGGGCCGGCTGGTTCTTCAACAGCCCCTTCGTGCACCGCGGCCACCACTCGACGCACCCGTCGCTGCGCGGGAAGAACTTCGGCGGCGTCTTCGTCGTGTGGGACCGCGCGTTCGGCACCTTCGAGCCGCGCTGCGAGGTGGCGACCGAGTTTGGTCTCGCGAACCAGCCCACGCCGCTCAACCCCTTCGTCGCGAACGTGGCGCCGCTGCTCCGACTCGGTGTCAGTCAGCGCGCTCGATGACCTCGACGACCATCTGCCGAGGCGCGCGCACCACGCCCTTCACCACGTAGGAGGCCTTCGGCGGACCCGAGCTGTAGCTGGGGGCATCGTTGAGCAGCCGCTCGTGCTTCGTGCCGCGCTTGACGTACATGCGCATCGGCAGCCCGCCCGAGTCGGTCCCCTCGACGCCGGTGACGGTGAAGGCCTGGAACTGTTCCTTCTTCACGTCGTCGAGCTGGTACTGGGTGTCGGGGTCGCGAATGACGACCTTCATCGACACGCGCTTGCCGTCGAGGGCGTTCCACTTGCCACCGTCCTTCGCCACGTCCCACGAGCTCTCGGCGTACTCGAAGCTCTCTTCGGTGCGCGCCACGCCGGTGAAGCTCACCGGGAAGCTCTTCGCCCGCGCGCCCGACGTCACCTTCGGGTTCTTCGGGAAGAGCAGCAGCGCCTTCTGCCAGTCGTACGCCGGAGCGAAGCCCTTGCCCGGGACGCTGCCAGTGGCGATGACGGGCTGCCCGAGGAGTTCGCGCAGCTGGTTCCAGTCGTCCATCTTCACCTTGCCGGGCACGGGCGCGACGCGACTCAGGTAGACGTCGAACCACTTCTGGTCGAGCGGGACACCGGACGTCATCAGCACGTTGCCTGAGAGCTTCTTGAACTTGAGGTCGGCGAGCGAGCTCCATTCCTTGTCGTCGACGGCCACCCAGTCGGTCACGCGCTGCACGTTCGACCAGAGGTTCTTCGAGAAGGTGTTGTTGGTGAGCTCGACGTCTTTCGCCTCGGCCGCCATGCGAATGGCGTCGTTGTCGGCGAACTCGAAGAGGTTGTTGTCGACGATGGTCTGGGTCTGCCCCTCGAGCGCCAGCAACGAGCCGTTCGAGCCGTGGCCCTGCCCGAACCGAATCGGGTCCCACGAGAAGAGCATGGTGTTCGAGCGGATGGTGGTGACGCCGCCGAAGCCGCGCTCGACGCGCACGGTGCGGTACGCGTGGTTGATGAAGATGTTGTTCTCGATGGTCTGACCGCCGGCCACGCGCAGCGCGCCTTCGTCACCATTGAGGAAGACGTTGTTGCGGATGATGCAGCCGGGCTTCGCGAACCAGATGTGCTCTTTCTTGTCCGGGCTCTGGGAGTACATCAGGTCGCCGTTGGGCTCGTAGAGGTTGTTCAACTTCTTGTCGAAGACGAAGCCGTCCACGATGGCGCCGGTGTGATCATCGCTGCCCTCGACGGTGTAGCCGTCGCGCGTGCCCTTGAAGTCGGCGGGCGTGAAGAGGCGCGTGGGGTGCTTCCACGGGTTCCGCTCGGTGAAGTCCTTGTCGTAGCCGCCGATGAGCGCGACGTACGGCATGGCGACCTTCCACTTCCCGACCTTCAGCTTGCCGAAGTACTCGCCCTCGGCGACGTGCACCGAGTCGCCGGCCTCGACCTTCTCGAGCGCCTGCCACGGGTCCTTGAAGGGCTTGTCCTTGCTGCCGTCACCACCGGTGGCGCCCGCGCGCACGAACCAGTCGCGCCCCGTCGGCCGTGCGCCAGCCGAGCTGGAGCCCGCCGCGTCCTGCGCGTCGATGCTCTCGATGAGGAACGCCGACTTCGGCAGGCCCTTGAGCCCATACGCCACGCCCTTCGCGGTGTAGACTTTCGGAGGGGTGCCGCTGCCGTTGTACTGACCGTCGTTCTCTTCGACGAAGCGCTGCGCGCTCGAGCCCTTCTTGTAGAAGCCCAGCAGGCGCTCGTGGTCGCCGCTCGCCGTGTAGAGCACCACGCCCGCGTAGTCGTCGGGCTTGTAGCTGGAGGGGATGCTGCTCACGTTGGCACCCGTGCTGCCGAGCGCCACGGTAATCTCCAGCGCCTGGCCGTCGACGCTCGCGGCGTTCTTCACCCAGGCAGCGACGTCACTCTTCGCCCAGGTGCGCGCGGGGCCGGCGTCGCCGCCCCCTGAGAACTTCGCCTCCAGCTTCGCGATGCGGGCGCCGGCCTTGAGCTGCGCGCGCGGCGTCATCAGCTTCAAGGCCTTGTCGAGGTCGTACGCGGGGCACACGCCGCTGGCGTTCTCACCGCCGGTGCCGATGAGGGGCAGCCCCATCAACTGCCGCGCGACGTTCCAATCGTCCATCTTCAACTTGCCGGGCTTCGACGAGGTGCGCTTCGAGAAGCGGTCGAGCCACTTCGGGTCGAGCTCGAACTTCGGGTTGGTCACCGCGTTGTCGCTCGCCGCCTTGAAGCCGACCTCGTCGAGCGAGTCCATGTCGGCGTCGGCGATGCCAATCTCCTCCGAGCCGCGCAGCACCTTCACGTTCGAGAACAGGTTCATCGAGAACACGTTGCCGGTGAGGGTCACCTTCGAGGCGTCGACGTTGAGGTAGATGGCGTTGTTGTCGCTGTTGGCGAGGATGTTGTTGGTGATGACAGCCGGCCCCTGGATGGCCAGCGCGGCGCCCTGGTAGCGGCCGGTGCCCGGCTCCTTGGGGTCCTGCGAGAAGACGATGGTGTTGTTCTTCACCGTCGCCGCGGCCGTCTCGTTCGAGCTCTGGTTGATGACCACGCCCCAGCCGTAGGCGTTCATGATGAGGTTGTTCTCGACGGTCGAGCCCTGCACGAGCGACATGCCGTTCTGGCCGGCGTTCACCAAGATGCAGTTGCGAATGGTGACGGCGCGGTTGAAGAACATCGCGTCGGTCGCAGTGCCCGAGGGGTCACGGCCCGTCTGCGCGTCGTCTTCGTACTTGTTCTGGTCGCGCATATCGAGGACCAGGCCGTCGATGACGACGTTGCGGGAAGTCGAGCGGAGCCGCTCGTCCTTCGGCCAGTTCTTCGAGGTCGCGTCGTACTCGAGCCGGGTGAGGTTCTTCCACGGGTCGCGGGTCTTGAAGTCGGTGTCGTAGCCGCCGAGCACCTGCACGCCGTCGAACGGCACCGCCCACGTGCCCACGCGGTTGCGCCCGTAGTAGCGCCCGCCCGCGACGTGGATGACGTCGTTGGCCTGACACGCGTCGAGCGCCTGCCACGGGTCGGCGAAGGGCTTGCTCTGCGAGCCATCACCCCCGCTCGCGCCGTCGCGCACGAACCAGTCGCGGGCGAGTGAGACCGAGCTGCACAACACCAGCGCCAGACAGCCAACGCGCATCATTCTCATGTGACCCCCAGGAACGTGAACGACCGGGGTCGCGTCATGACGTGACGACGACGAGTGGGAAGGGCGATGGTGAGCTGCGCGCCCGCGCTCGACACTTTCGCTCGAGAGGCGGAATGAAGAGGTACCACTGGACGGAGAGCGACTCCCTCTTCGCCATCGTTGCGTTGGGGCGTGCATGTGGGCTCCGGGGTTTGAGACGGAGCGCTGCGTAGCGAGCACACTCAGAGCGAAGTAGTAGTTTTTTTGTACCAACCTCGAGGCGAACCGATGGGCGATGCAGGCATCTCGAGGCAATTCTGTCCCGTCGCGGGCGCCGCGGAGATCGTCGCCAGCAGCTGGTGTTACGCGAGCTGCTCGCCGTGGCGCAGGGTCAGGGCAGTGCGACCTTCACCGCGCGCAGGTCGCGGTACCAGCCGAGCCACTTCTGCGCGGCCAGCTTCGCGCGCGCGCCCTGCGCCTGGTGGGCTTCGACGGGCGTGTCGATGACGCTCGCCCCGTCTTGCACGCGAATGACGGCGCCCTTGTCGAACCAGAGCCGCAGCTCCTTCCGACGGGTCCCATCGAGCGCAATCTGGGTGTAGTGGAAGAGCAGCTCGCCCTGCGGGTCGTAGAGGTACTCACTGGTCTGCGGCCCCAGGTTGGACCAGGTCTCGACCACGCGCGCGAGCTGCAGGGTCTGATCATTCGACTCGACGTCGAAGCCGTCTGGCGCCGCGAACGAGACGAGCACGCTGGCCTTCGACGACGAATCCGCAGGGTTGACCGCCATCGTGAAGGGCGCCTGGCCGCCGGCGCGCTCGAGGGCTTCGAGCACCTGCTGATACCGCGCGCGGATCTGCTGAATCGCGGGCGAGACGGGCCTGGCTGCGGCCGCTGCGTCGGCCGTGAGCACGGTGAACAGCACGAGCAGAGGAAGCTTCATGAGCGCAGAGCCTATCCACTCCACGCGCGCCGTGAGGGGGCGCCGCTCAGGCTGCGCGGTGCACCGGCGCTTCCTCTGAGCCCGAGGCATTCGGGAGGCAGAAGCGAAAGGTCGTCCCGCCCCCCATCACCGATTCGAGCTCGATGGTGCCGCCCAGGCTCTGACACGCGGCCTGTACCGCGCCCATGCCGATGCCCCGACCCGACGTGTCGGAGACCTCGTCTCGCGACGAGATGCCATCGGTGAAGAGCGCACGCTCGAGGTCGGCGCGGGTGTCTGCGGGCAGGCCTGCCGCGCGGGCCTTTTGCGCGAGGCGGTCCCAATCGATGCCCTGGCCATCGTCCTTCACCTCGATGACGAGGTCGGCCCCGCGCTGCTGGGCCCGGAACTCGAGCGTCGCCACCGCGCGCTTGCCCGCCGAGACCCGCGCGTCGGTGGTCTCGATGCCGTGGTCGATGGCGTTGCGCACGACGTGGGAAAACGCGCTCCAGAACGGCGCCAGCCGGGTCGGGTGCTGGCGCAGCTCGTTGGCCTCGACCTTCGTCTCGAGGGTCGCCTTGTCGAGGCGTCGGCCCAGCTGGGTCGCCTGCTCCGCGAAGCGGTTGAGCACCGGCTCCAGAGGCACCAGCTCGAAGGCCTCGAGGTGGGCGAGCAGGTCGGCGCGCGACGCACCCTCGAGTACGGCGCGTTGCAGCCGCAGGTACTCCGCGCGGCTCAGGGTGATGCCCTTCGACGAATCACCGATGAGGTTCTTGAAGCGGTTCGAGAGGTGCTCCCAGCGCTCGGACAGCCGCGCGCGTTGCAGCGCGTCGAGGCCCTCGCCCCCCGTGTCCTTCATGTGGTCCTCAAACTCGTGGCACAGGTGCGCGATGCTCGAGATGCCGAAGAGCGACGCGTTGCCCTTGAGCGTGTGGAGCAGACGGCCCGACTGCAGGCGGCCCTCCGCTTCTGATTTCACGAGCGCGCGCACCAGCCCCGACGCTTCGTCGAAGAAGAGCCGAAAGCCATCGCGATCGGTCGAGAGTCATGGGCCACTGGTGAGGCCCTTGCACACGGGCGGAACCTCTGGGGCCACCGGGCCCGGGGGAGAACCGCCATGGGTGTGGTCAAAGCCGTCGGAAACTTTGAAATGCAAATTATGCGCCCTGTTGAGGGCAAGCCGCTCTGGGTCTGGCTCACCCAGGTCTGCTCAGGGGCCGCGGTGCCCGTGTTGGTCGAGCGCGGCGTGGAAGGAGAGACGGTGCTCGCTGCAGCCTCGCTCCACACCCGGGCGCTGGAGACGTGGCACGCCTGGCGTCGGCAGGGTGCGCGCCCCGGTCACGTCGTCGAGGACCCCTGCCCCAGCGGAATCGAGGCGGTGGTGCGGCTGCTGGCGTGCCTGGCGGGTGGGCTGGTGTGGCGGCCGCTCAAGGCGAACGCCCAGCCCCTCGGCGGTGCGTGGCGCTTCAACACGACGTCGGGGCACCTCGACGGCGGGCCCACCGGCCCTGGCCGCGGCCCCCTCACCTCGGGCGTGCTGCTCGAGAGCAGTGGAACCGAGGGGCAGCCGAAATCGGTGCTGCTGACGCAGGCCGCGCTGGTGTGGCAGCTCGAGGCCCATCAGCGGGCGCTCGCGCTCGCTCCGCATGACGTGCGGGTGCTGACGCTCCCATGGTCGCATGCGTTCGGGTTGGTGCTCGACCTGCTGCTGGGCCTCGTGTCGCAACAGACGCTGGTGGTCGCGCCGCTCTCGACCTCGTGGTCACCCCGCTCGCTCGCGCTGCTGTTGAAGGAGGTCGAGGCGACGTGGTGGTGCACGGTGCCGAGGGTGCTCGAGCTGATGGTGGGTGCAGCGCCGTCACCGGGCGGGCCCCTTCGGGTGCTGGTGGGTGGCGCGCCCGTCGGCCCCTCGCTGCGTGAAACGGCACGTGAGTGGCTGGGCGCCGGGGGTCGTCTTCACGTGGGCTACGGCCTGACCGAGGCTGGCCCCGGTGTGTCGCTCGATGGCCGGCTGCTCCCCGGCGTGTCGGCGCGGCTCGAAGACGGCAGGCTCTTCGTGCAGAGCCCCGCGTGGTGCGGCCCGGAATCAGAGAGCGGGTGGCATGACACCGGCGACCTCGCGACCCTCGACGCCGACGGGCAGCTCGAGGTGCTGGGCCGGACCGGTCGGCGGGTGAAGGGCCCCGACGCGACGTGGCAGTCGCTCGACCTGCTCGAGCAGGAGCTGGCCCGAAGGCCCGGCCTCCGCGCCGCCACCATTGACCGCCGCGAACAGGGCTGGTCGGTCGCGGTGCTGCTCGATGACGGTGCCGGCCCACCTGCCGGGCTCGAGCGCTTCCTGGAACGCCGCATCGGCGGGCCCATTGCCCTTCGCTGGGAGCGGGCGACGCCCCGCCTCCTCGCAGCGCTCGCGGCAATCCCCGCCAAGAGCCTGAGCGTGGCGTTGGCACGCGTGTTGGGCGACCCTCAGCTGCACGACTGGGCGCCTGCCTGGGCGTGATGCAGGCCACTCGTTTCCGCATCATCCGGGCGAGGGCTTCGTTATTCCCCCAAGCCGAGGAATCGAGCCACGCGTCGCGACCGGCGAGCTCAAACGTCGCGCGACTCAGCACACCCCGAGTCCCCTGCTCCGGCAGGTTGACCGGGAAGAACAGCCTTCGCACATCGGCCTGACGCCCGACGTTGAGGTGTTCGTTTGGCGCGTTGAACAACGGCTGGTACGTGCAGGCCTGCAAACCCTGAGAACGAAAGTGCAGGACCCTTCACAGGCAGGCATCGGTTAACCGACCGATGTCGGGCACCAGGGCCCGCTTCGCACCGATACCCTGTCATGTCCCCGCGCATTCGCCCCGCTGCTCCCCGCCTCGCCGCTCCTTCACGACCCTCCCCTCGCCCGGCGGCACAGTCCGCTCCCGCCGTCACGCCTGGCCGCTCGGGCGAGAGCAGCTTCGTCAGCGCCGGACGCCAGGCCCTCATCCAGCAGATGATGCCGCCCGGCATGCCCGATGGCCCCGCGCGGCGCGCCATCGAGCAGGCGGCGAGCAGCTTCTCCGAGCCCCAGCTGCGACGGATGCAGCAGCGCGGCATCCACTTCACCGTCGCCGCGCGCGACGACATGCACGGCGCCCGCGCGCGCTACCTGCCACAGAGCCACGAGATTCAGGTGCCCCCCAACGCGAGAGTGCACGACGTGCGCCATGAGCTCGCCCACGCCTGGGACGACGTCCGCAACGACGCTGCGGGTCGCGGTCAGAGCCCGACCGATCGCTTTCACTCCCAGGTGAACCCCGAGCTCGCCGACGCGTTCGAGCAGTACAGACGCACGCACGGAGGCGACAGCGGAACGATGTACACCCCCGGCCAGCACCCGCGCCAGGCGGCGTCGAACCCGTGGGAGTGCTACGCGACCGGCTTCGCGCTGTACCACAGCGGAAATCCGGAGGACCGCGAGGTGGTGCGCCGGGCCGCGCCGGCGCTGTTCCGGGTGCTGCAGCGCGAAGCCCCGCGCGAGTGACGGTTGCCCGCTTTCTCGAAAGGCCGCTTTCGGCCCCCAACCAGGAGCCCACACATGTCGCCCCGCATCCAGAACCACACCGCTCTGCGTATCGCCGCCCCTGCCACGCCGGCCCCCGTGCGACCGGCACCGGCACGAGCACCCGCTCGCGCGCCCGCTGCACCTGGCCCTGGTCTGAACCGCGAGCTCGGTCGCTATGAGAGCGAGGGCGGCGGCCGACTCGTCAACAACAACGGTACCCCCCCGATGATCATCACCTCCACGCCTCCTCCGGCGCCTCCCCCGCCCGCGGTGCCCACCACGTGACATCAGGCCCGTCGGGAAGTGAAGGGCGTCAGGGCCGGGTGGCCCTGGACGCGCTCTGCATCGGCGAAGCGCGGGAACAGAGCGAAGAGGCGCGCATGCTCGTGCCTCGTCGCGTCGCGCTGCTCTCACTCGTGCTGGCCGCGTGCGGCACCGTGAAGCCGCCGCCGGTCGATGCGGGCGTGCCCGACGGGGGCCTGCCGGTGAAGCCCTCCGCGAAGGCCGACCTCACGCGCGACGTTCTCGACGTGGGGCTCGACCTCGACCTCGCCACCCGCGCCGGTCGCGCGAGCATCACCGTCGCCCCCTCGACCGACACGGGCCTCTCGTTCGAAGTCGGCGCGCTCTCGATTCTCTCGGTGCAGCTCGACGGCCAGCCGCTGGACTTCACCGTCACGCAGGGCCTCGCCAGGCAGCGTCGCCTCGACATCGGCGTGCCGGTGTCCACGTCCCCCTCCACGGTGACCATCGACTACGGCTTCCCCGAGCGGAGCACCTTCGACGGCTGGCTGCCTTCCCTGGGCGTGACCTTCCTCTGGCCGTACTTCTGCTCGAACCTGTTCCCCTGTCATTCTGACCCGAAGGAAGGCGCGACGTATTCGCTGCGCGTCACGGGCGCGGCGCCGGGCCTCACGGTGGTGGCGCCGACGCGCATTCCCAACCCTGCGCCCTCGTACATGCCGGCCTTCGCGGTGGGCGACTACCGCTACGTTCGGCTGGGCTCGACCGACGCGGGCACGGAGGTCGGGTACTACGTGCTCCCGCAGGAAGCCGATGGCGGCGTGGTGAGCGCCACCGCGCACCTCGTCGAGCTGTTCGACTGGTACGAGCGCACGCTGGGCCCCTACGCGTTTGGCCCGGCGTACGCGTCGGTCGACGTGCACTGGGGCGCCGGCGAGGTCGGCGGCATGGAACACCACCCCTTCTCGCACCTCGCCGCGGCCGCCTTCGGCGACGAGAACGTGCACGCGCACGAGGCCGCGCACGGCTGGTTTGGCGACGGCGTGCGCATCGCGTGCTGGGAAGACTTCGTGTTGTCGGAAGGCACGACCGACTACCTCGCGATTCGGGCCGTCGAGGTGGTGCGCGGGGCGACCGCCGCGCAGGCCCAGTGGGACGTCGAGCGCCAGCTGCTCGACGACGCCGTCGCGCAGGGAGACAGCGTGGCGTGGCCCGATGGGTGCTCGCTCGACCTGCTGAGCTCGCCCCTGTGGTCGAACATTCCGTACACCAAAGGCGCCTTCTTTTACCGGCGCGTGGCAGCTCAGATCGGCGCGCAGCGGCTCGATGCGATTCTCTCGTCGTTCTACCTCGCGCACCGCGGCCGCCCCGCGCGCATGCAAGACATGATCGACCACATTCGCGCCGAGAGCGGCTTCGACCCGGGCGCGCTGGCGCAGAAGTACCTCCGCAGCCTCGGCAACCCGGAGCTCTGAGCGTGACCCGCCGTCGGTGAGCCGCTGCTGCGCGGGAACGAATTCGAAGCGAACCCCAGCTCGAGCAGGCCGGAGGAAGGGTGGTGCGGGCACCTCGATGGCCGCGGGCGTCGAGAACGAGGACATCGACGCGTCACCCTTTCCCACGAGCAAAGGTTGGTACACTGTTCTGGTCATGGTCGACCCCTCTCAGCCCCTGCTCGCGGCGAGTCCCCGCTCCGCAGCAGACAAGTGGGCGGGGCTCAGCGTGCTCGGCGCGGCACCGGCGCGCTGAGGGCCCCCTGGGACGCCTCGCCCGCATCGTCGCTGCCGTGCTCCTGCTGCCCCCGGTGCTGGGCGCGGGGCTGCTCTACGGAGCCTCGGAGTGGGTGTGGCGCCGGCCCCGCTCGGCGCCCCTGGTCCCGCTTCCGCCCCTTCCCGCACCAGACCTGGCGGAGGGCGAGCGGCTGGCGCGCATCGTCGGCTGTTGGAACGGCTGCCACGGCGCCCGCGGTGAAGGGGGCCAGGAGGAACTCGCCGGCCTGCTCGAACACACGGCCCCCACGCTGTCGCAGGTCCTCCCGGCCTACGGGGACGACGAGCTGGCCCGGCTCGTGCGCTCTGGCATCAAGCGAGACGGGGGCAGCGCGGTGGGGATGAGCTCCTTCACCTTCTGGTTCCTCGGAGACCGGGACCTCTCCAACATCATCGCCTTCCTCCGGACCCAGCCGCGCACACCGCCGGTGGAGCGGACCATGACGCTGACCTGGAAGGGCCGCCTGGGCCTGGTGACGGGCGCCTGGAAGGTCTCCTCCGAGCAGGTGGACACCTCCCGGCCCCGCTGGGGGAACCTCCCGCGGGAGACGGCCTTCGAGCGCGGCCGCTACCTCGCGAGCATCACCTGCTCCGAGCAGCGTGCTCGGGCTCGTCGGCGCCAACTCGCTCGAGTTCGACGAGAAGACGCCGCACCCCGTGGTCACCATCATGGAGTCGCAGAAGGGCGTCAGCGACAAGGGCGGCACCATGCGCCTCGGCGCGTACAAGTGCTCGCTCAAGGCGAACTCGCTGGCGGCGAAGCTCTACGGCACCGCGGAGATCAGCGAGCGCCACCGTCACCGCTTCGAGGTGAACAACCAGTACCGCGCGCGCCTCGCCGAGGGCGGCCTCGTGTTCAGCGGCATGAACACCGAGCTCGATCTCGTCGAGATGGTCGAGCTCGAGAACCACCCGCACTTCGTGGGCTGCCAGTTCCACCCTGAATTCAAGAGCAAGCCCTTCGCGCCGCACCCGCTCTTCTCGGGCTTCATTCGCGCCGCGTTGATCCAGCGCGACAAGAAGTGATCGCCTACCTCACCGACGTCGAAGGCCGCTGGGACAAGCTGGTCTCGTTCACCAGCGACAACCCCGCGGTCGCGCTGGTCGATGGGGAGCTGCGGCTCTCCGACGGAGTCACCTTCGTCTTCGGTGGTGACGCCGTCGATCGCGGCCCGCACGCGCGGCGAATCGTGTCGCTGCTCGTCAAGGCAAAGCGGACGTACGGGGAGCGCGTGGTGCTGCTCGCCGGCAACCGCGACATCAACAAGACGCGGCTCGTGACCGAGCTCTCAGGCAAGCCGCACCACCGCGCGCCCCCGCTCCCCTCGCGCGTCGAGCTGCTGAAGTGGACGTTCGCGAACACCATGGGCGCCGCGAAGGCGTTCGAGCACCGGGTGGCCGAGCTGCAGGAGACCGGCGCTCCGCACGACGACGAGGCGGTGGTCGAGACGTATCTGGCCGACCTCGGACCCGGTGGTGAGCTGCGCGCGTACTTGAATTCCTGCCAGCTTGGCTTTCGCGCGGGCGCGACGTTGTTCGTGCACGGCGGGCTCACGGTGGAGAACTTTCTGCAGCTGCCGAACGCGGCGGCGGCGCACGACGTCGATGGCTGGCTCGCGCGGTTGAACGGTTTCTACGCAGACGAGCTGCAGCGCTTCGAGCGCGGCGAGCGGCCCGACGCACTCATCAAGTACCAGTCGCAGGGCCCCGACAAACTCAACCAGGGCAGCGTGGTGTACGCGCGACCGACCGACGCGCTGGGCAACCCGCAGCTCCCGCCTCGCGCCGTGGTGGAGCAATTGTTGGCCAACGGCGTGCGCCGCGTCGTGGTGGGCCACACGCCGAGTGGAGATTGCCCGGCGCTGCTGCGGGACGGTGCGTTCGAGCTGGTGCTCGCCGACAACTCGTACGGGCGGCTCGAGCGCGGCTCGCAGCTCGTGCTGACGGACGAGGCGACGCAGGTGCGCGCAGTGACGAAGCTCGACGACGGCGCGGAGGCGAAGGTCGACTTCACGCTCACGCGCGACGAGGCCTCACCGCTCGGGTTGCGCGACGCCGAGACGCGCCAGCTCGTGAAGGCCCGGCTCGCAGACGGTGCGTACCTCTTGTTCCGCGCGCTGCCCGACTACGTGGTGGAGCAGGTCTCCGCTTCGCCCGACGCGCTCGGTCGCCGGCGTCTCGAGTCGCCGCGAGTCTGAGGAGCCCCAAAGTGGGTCACGCCCGCCTAAGCAAGTCACTGCTCGACGCGACTTCGAAGCCCTTCAAGAACCTCCAGGTCCGATTGAAAGGCGCGGTCATAAGGCACGAAGTCGGCCTGTCCGCGCTTCACCTCCATCTGCAGCTTCACACGGAAGGCAATCGGGTCCGGAGTGCCCACACTCACCACGAAGCGCGACCGAATGACTGCCGTGGTGGTCTTCTTTTCGATCCACGCGGTCCGCAGGTAGCCAGATTTGGCGTCGACAGACTCAAGCGCGTCGTATCGCTCGGAAACGACCGACACGATCTTTTGCCAAGCATCGTCGAAGCTTCGGCCCTTCTTCACCGTCACCGTGAGGTTCTTGTTGACGACGTCAGCGGACGTCGTCGCTGCGAAGGCATCATCCGCGGGAAGCTGAACTGACAGAGATTTGGGCGACTCCTTTCCGACCGTCATGTCGGAACAAAGGAACTCCGGCGGTGCGCAGACCGTCACTGCGACGGAGCGGTTCTCGGAGACGCGAACAACGGCAGTTCCGGTTCCCACGAACGAGCCATCGGCTGTGATCTTGGCGGTCGCTGGCTTCGCGAGAATCTTGACCGAGTGGAAGCATCCGGAAGCGCACAGCGCGATGACCGCAACACAGCCTGTCGTTTTCATAGGATTCTGATTCCTACTCTCCGGTTCTGTGCCCAGCAACGTCTCAGTCGTACGCGAGTGCGACGTGCGCGAGCCGAATCAAAAAATGACACGCCAAATCGGAGCCGCCCTGCGTGAGCTCCGACGCGCTCGCGGACTTACGCAGGCTGAACTCGCAGAGTCCTGCGACGTCGCTGTTGAGGCCTACGGTCGACTTGAGCGCGGCGTTGCTTTCCCTCGTGCCGACACGGTTCTTCGTCTCGCCGCCGCGCTGGAGTGCACGACTGACGAGATCTTCGGGCTCGTAGCTCAGCGCGCAACCGGCGACAGCAACGCAGTTCGCGGCTTGCTGCACAAAGTCCGCCTGCTCGATCCGCGAGCGATCAGGTCATTGTCCCGGCTCGCTGACGAGTTTGTACGGCTCACTCGGCGCCGCGCTAGCTGAAGATCAGGCCTCGAGCGCAACGCCCTCGTAGAGGTCGTCGACCGAGAACTGAAAGTTGGGCTCGGTGCACGCGACCACTTCGCCGCCTCGGTAGTCCAGTTCGTCCCAGCCCGAGGTCGTGCGACGCACCAACGTGACCCGCCGAGCTCGATGTGAGACCAGCAGCACGGCCTTCAACGAGGGGAGCTGCTGGTACATCTTCAGTTTCTCCCCACGGTCGTAGAACTCGGTTGAAGGCGAGGTCACCTCGACCAGGACTGAAGGATTGGTCAGAGCGTTGGGGTCTTTGTCTGCGGACGCCTGCGGCCCGCACACGACGGCCGCGTCGGGGAACGTCGCGAGATCCGCTCGCTCGATCAGAATCTTCAGGTCAGACGTGAAGACGGCGCAGGCCTTCCCAAGCGCCTGCTTCAGCAACACGATGGCCTGTGCGGCCAGCTGCGCGTGAGCGGGCGTGCCGCCGGCCATCGCGTAGATCTCGCCCTCAATGAACTCGAGCTTGATGTGACTGTCCTCGAGCACCTTGAGGTACTGGGCGTAGGTGTGGGTCCGAAGCCTGCGGGCGGTGGTCACACGCTCACTGTACTCCCCAGCGGGCCGCGCATCACCGTGCTACGCCTGAGGTCTGAAGCGCGCGGAGCTGGACGCACTCCCAACGAGAACCCTCTCCATCGAGCTTCGGCCGGGCCTCGTTTTTCGGGTGTGGGAAGTGCTCGCCCAGCCCCGACCGAACCACTGGGCTCGCGTGTGGCCTTCCGCCGTGGCGATGAGCCGCTGGCTGCTCGATCAACCGCGGCTCTCGCTGCCCACGTCGGCGCTCGAGCTCGGCTGCGGCATGGGCCTCGTGAGTCTGACGGCCGCGCATCTGGGGCTGCTCATCGAGGGCACCGACCGGCAGGAGATCGCGGTCGACTTCTCGGCGCGCAACGCCACGCGCAATGAGCTCAGCGGCTTTCGCTCGAGCCAGCTCGAGTGGAGCACCCGCGGCCCCGAGCACCTCGCCAGCCAGCTGCTGCTCGCGTCTGATGTGCTCTACGAGCCCGAGGGTGCACAGCCGCTCTTCGAGCTGATTCAGACCGGCGGGCTGCTCGCGCCAGGCGGCATGCTGGTGCTCGCCGTGCCGAGGGAACGCCGGGAGCTGGTCGAGCTCTTCGTCCAACGCTTGCGGGCGCTCGGGTACCGGCACCGCCTCGATCCACGCGGCGTCGAGTGGGAAGGCGAAGACCGCCTCATCGACGTGCACATGTTGAGTCGACCGGGCTGAACGGCGTCACGGGGCGCGCGTGCGCTCGATGACCTGCTGAATCGCCGGGTCGACGTCGGACAGGAAGTCGAGCCCGGTCTGCGCCTCGACGTCGTCGATGGTGACCTGCCACTGCCGCCACGAGCCGGAGACGACCGACGTGTTGGGCATGATGGTCGCGTAGACCAGCGTGCTGGTGGTGACCGCCGCGGGGGACGGCGTGCCCTCGAGCACCACCACCACCTTGAACATCGAGACAGGCACGAAGACGCCGGTGCCGATGGTCTGCGTGGTCGCTCCGAAGATGGGGCCGGCGATGATGACGAGGCGTTTGCCATGATTCGCCAGCGTGCGCGCTTCGTCTTCGAGATCGAGCCACGGCCCGGCGTTGCTCGCGTGCGTCTGCGGCACGACGTTGGTGAGGAAGAAGGTGGCGTCGTTGTCGGGGTCGGTCGAGGTGCGATCGGCGCTCGGGCAGAGGTGGCCGCGGTCGAAGCCGCTGTTCGTGTAGTCGCTGTCGCGCGCTTGCGGCGTGCCGGTGGGCAGCAGCGGGTCGATGCGGAAGGTCGTCGCGCGCGTCGCCGGGCCGAAGTTCGTCACGTCGAGCGTCCACGCCGTCCAGTTCGGGACCTTGCGGGTCGTGTCGTACGAGGTCGCCAGTTGCGGGCGCACCAGCAGCCACTTCGTGCTGTTGCCCACGCTCGACGTGTCGGGGATGCCGAGCGCGAGGTGCGGGCTGATCTCAGCGCCCAGCGGCCCTGCGCGCTCGCCCGCATCAGTGCTCGTACCGGCATCGCTCGCAGCGCTCGCACCTGCGTCGTTCGTCGTGCTCGTTCCCGCGTCACTCCCAGCGCTCGGCCCGCCATCGCTCGCAGCACTCGCGCCTGCATCGCTCACTGCGCTCGTCCCGGCGTCGCTCACGGCGTGCATCCCGGCATCACTCGCAGCACTTGCTCCGGCGTCACCCCCAGCGCTCGGCCCGCCATCGCTCGCAGCAATCGCCCCTGCGTCGCTCACTGCGCCCGTCCCGGCATCACTCGCAGCACTCGCTCCGGCGTCGCTCACGGCGCTCGTCCCGGCATCGCTCACAGCACTCGTCCCGGCATCGCTCGCAGGACTCGTCCCGGCATCGCTCGCAGCACTCGCTCCGGCGTCGCTCACGGCGCTCATCCCGGCATCGCTCGCAGCACTCGTCCCGGCGTCGCTCACGGCGCTCGTCCCGGCATCACTCGCAGCACTCAGCCCCGCGTCGCCCGCGATGCCGCCCGCGTCGTTCCCGGCTCCCGTCCCGGCGTCGGTCCTCGTGCCCGCGTCGGCATCGGTCGTAGCACTCGTTCCCGCGTCGCTCGTCGAGCCCTCGCCCGCTGCGCTCGGCCCGCCATCGGCCACCCGCTGCAGCAGCGAGAGGCCCGGCATGGGGCCAGGCATCGTCTGTGCGCGTTGCACCCACGGCAGAGGAAGCCCGCTGCCATCTTCCTCGTTCTCGACACGCGCCGAGTTCGGCCCACACCCGCTCAGCACTGCGGCGAGCAGCACACCTCGGCACCACCACCTCGAACGAGACACGCCTCCGCGAGCAGCACCCCGCGTGCCCGGCGCAAACCGCCGACGCGACTCCGACCCGGGTGGGTGGACCACAACAGCGGGTCACCCACACCCCTCCGAGCGGCCTTCAGTCCGCGAATGAGATGTCGTAGCGGGCGAGCTCTTGCGCGGGCAGGTGCTGGGTGACGTCCACCGCGAGCTCCTTCGCGCCGGCGATGGCCAGCATGTCTTCGATGACCGCCTGCATGTAGCGGGAAGTGAAGGAAGAACAACCCGGGCAAACGAGAGCCGACGAGAGAAGGCCGTGGCGAGCGAGGGGGTGCCGTTGGGCCCGAAGCGGTGACGAGCGCGGGGTGCGGGCGAGCGCCGAGGGACAACGGAGCGGGCGTTTCCGCGGAGCGGGCGGAGGAGTGCCGTGCCTGGTGGACACCGAGACGTCAGGACGCGCGTCAGAAGCCCAGCGAGCGCTGAGGCGGTGCGTGGGCCCGCGGGAGGGGCGTGCGCGGAGGCAGCAGTCCCATCGAGCGCAACATGGCCTGCGCGGTGGCTAGGTGGGTGACGACGGCGCGGATGCGGCGCGCGCCGCCGCAGGGACAGCGCCAGACGTCGACGCCAAAGGTGCGCTGCAGCGCAGTGGCCCAGTCGAGGCGTCTGCGCTTGGCGAGGGCGGGTGCAGGTGTGCCGACGGGCGCGGGAGGCGGAGGCGGGGCCAGCATCACCACGCGGCGCAGGCGTGCGTTGGGGGCGAAGACGCCATGGAAGCACGTCAGGTGCAGGCCTCGCGGTGGCACGAGGGCCACGAGGCGCTTCACCAGCGCCACCGCGGTGAGCGTCAACGTGGGCCCTCGCTTCGGTTGCCAGCGGTAGAGGCCCGAGGGCAGTCGAGTCAGCCGCTCCTCGGAGATGGGCCCGCGCGCGCCATATCCGGTATCACCGTCGACGAGTGACTGAGGCCTCTCGACGGGAGCCGTAGGACTCGGGAAACTCAATTCGCCGGGCAAGGCACGGCGTGTGACTGTTGCGAGCGCTCGATGGGCGA
>JBILUC010000191.1:0-2543 GCA_044371205.1 Archangium sp. | reverse complement strand
GGGTTGTCGAGGCTCTGCGCGTCGGCAGACCAGAGGAAGTGCGGCGGCTCGGCGGGCGTCGGGGTGGGGCCACACGCGAGGAGGAACAACACGGGAACGAGGCGGAACTTCACGGGAACGAGGCGGAACTTCACGGGCGCGATGGTAGCCACCTCGGGCGGCCAGCGTCAGCCTGCGCAGCGGAGCTGTCACCTCAACGTCTCTCCCCGCTCGCAAAACTGAGAAGACCCGGTCCGCCTCGAGGCAGCACGAAGCGGAGCGAGGCCTCTGGGAGCGCGAGGCAGCGAACGCTCCACGCCGCCTGTGTCTGCGGAGGCGTCGCGCCGCTCGCGACGATGCAGAACGCGAGCTGATCACCCGCCGCGATGGTTGGAAAAAGGCAGAGGCGAACACTCTGAAACCTTGGACAAACCTTGCACAAGCAGAAGCTCGTCGTTAGGGGTTCCGACATGTTCGAAGGCTTCGCCAACGTCTGGACTCCGGTGCTGCGAGCGAAACACCTCAAGCCGGGGAAGCTGCTCCCCACGGTGGTGGCGGGAGAGAAGGTGGTCTTCTTTCGCGACGAGAAGGAACGGGTGCGGGCCTTGCTCGACCGCTGTCCACACCGGGGCGTGCAGCTCTCGCTGGGCAAGGTCGAGAACGGCTGTGTCGAGTGCCCGTTTCACGCGTGGCGCTTCGATGGCCAGGGTGCGGTGGTCGACGTGCCGTTGAACCCCGACGCGAAGCGCGAGCGGCTGTTCGCGACGGCGCTCCCCGCGCGTGAAGTGGGCGGGCTGTTGTGGGTCTACACGGCGCCTGCAGTGCCTCAGTCGAACGGCGCAGAGCCTCCCGGCTTCGAGCCTGAGGTGCCGGTGGGGCTGACGATGAAGGGCGCGGCGCGCACGTACCTCGAGGTCGAGTGGAAGACGCACTGGACGCGCGCGATGGAGAACATGCTCGACTCACCGCACGTGCCGTTTCTGCACAAGGGCACCATCGGCCGCTTCGTGAAGCCGTACCTCAAGCCCGGCTCGCGCATGGACGTCGAGTGGGAAGACACGCCGTATGGTGGGCGCACGCTCTCGTCGATTGATGGTCAGGCCGAGGCGGGCGCGGTGCTCGACTGGTACCGGCCGAACACGATGGTGCTCAACATCGCCATCCCCGGAGAGATGTTCCGCATGCACGCGATGTGTGTGCCCATCGACGCGACGCGCACGCGGATGATCATCGTCGGCGCGCGCACGTTCGCGACGCTGCCGCTGCTCAACCCGTTCTTCAATTTGAGCAACAAGCGCATCGCCGAAGAAGACCGCGCGGTGGTCGAGTCGTCGCAGCCGCTCGAGGTGCCTCCGCCGTCGGAAGAGGTGTCGGTGCGCACCGACAAGGCGACACTGCAGTTCCGGAAGTACTACTACGAGGTCCTGAAGAAGAGCGCTGCCGCGGCGCGCGCTGCGATTCGCGCTGTGGCGTGAGCGAAGAAGCCTTCCTCAACGACACATCGCTTCACGCGGCGACTCGCACCAGGCCACACGAACGCGCCCACGCGTGGGACAGTGTGTCCAGCACTGGCCCACCTTGCGGACAATGCGCTTCGTGGTGAGAACTGAAGTCATGAAGACGCGAAACGTGAACCGATTGGTCGCCAGCCACCGCCAGCTCGAGGGTGGGGGCTTCGTCGTACGCCGCCCGTTCCCGGGCCCCGGCATGCCGCAGGTCGACCCCTTCCTGCTCCTCGATGAGATGGGGCCGGTCGACTACGCGGCGGGTGAAGCGGTGGGCGCTCCCGACCACCCGCATCGGGGCTTCGAGACGGTGACGTACGTGCTCGAAGGTGAGGCGCAGCACGCCGACTCCGCGGGCCACCGCGGCTTCATCGGCGCCGGCGACGTGCAGTGGATGACGGCCGGCCGCGGCGTGGTGCACGCCGAGATGCCCTCGAGCCGCATGCAGAAAAACGGCGGCCGCATGCATGGCTTCCAAATCTGGGTGAACCTGCCGAAGCGCAACAAGTTCATGGCCCCGCGGTACCAGGAAATTCCATCGGCGAAGTTGCCGACCGCGAGCACGCCTGACGGCAAGGCGCGCGTGAAGGTCGTCGCCGGCGAGGCGCTCGGTCAGAAGGCCGTCATCGAGACGCGCACGCCCATCGTCTACCAACACTGGACGTTGAAGCCCGGCGCCGAGGTGCGTCAGCCGTTGCCCAGCGAGTTCAACGGGCTGCTGTACGTGTTCCGCGGCGCGGTGAAGGTCGGCGACGACGAGCGCGAGGTGAAGGACGGCACGATGGCGATGCTCGGCGAGGGCGACGAGGTGCTCGTGCGCGCGAGCGAAGACGCCGGCTTCCTGCTGCTCGCGGGCGTGCCGCTCAAGGAACCGATGGTGCGCTGGGGCCCGTTCGTCATGAACGAGTGGCACGAGCTCGAAGAGGCCGCGGCCGACTTCCAGGCGGGCCGCATGGGTCAGATTGCGGCTCAGCCCTGAAGTCGCAGCTCGGGCCGCTCGCGGTGCCACGCCCAGGTCTGCGCGATGGCCTCGGTGAGCGGCGTTCGCGGAATCGCGCC
>JBILUC010000190.1:0-2548 GCA_044371205.1 Archangium sp. | reverse complement strand
CCAAGCGGGGCCCGGCCCTCACCTTGACGGCGGAGGCGATGGTGCAGCGGCTGGTGGCCCTGGTGCCTCCCCGCGGACTCCACCTCACCTGCTTCCACGGCGTCTTCTCCCCCAATGCCGGGTTGCGAGCGCCCAGGCCGTGTGCGCGTCGACCTCGAGGCGCTCACCCGGGTGGTGCACGCGCGGCTCTCGGCGGCGGCGCCGAAGCCGGAAAGCCGTCACGCCGCGCAGCGCTCAGTGGGATTTCAGAAGGGACACGCCTGACCGTCGCGAAGACCCATGCGCGGGACCGGCCGCACGTCGCCGTCATGAACCGCCCGCCACGTGCGCTCCTCGCGCATCACGCAGCGCACGGCTCGGCCGTTCACGTCGAGCACGAGCCCGAACGTTTCCCGCTGGGCCCCTGCGCGCTCCTGGCCCTCGACGAGCTTCGGGCTGGGCCATGGCGGCGCGGCGGCACCGTCGGACCGCTTCTCGGTTCGAACGACCTTCCACGCGCGCGCCTTCACCGTGCAGCGCTCGGCGAGCACGGGCTCGTCCCGAAACTTCGGCACGCAATCCTCACGCTTCTCGAACGTGCCGTCTCCGCGGTCGACGTTCCGCAGCGCGCACGTCTCGCCGTCGGGTACCTTCGTCATCCCCCGACGCTCCTGGGTGCGCGCCGTCACCATCGCCCCCGGGGACACCTCGTCACACCACGCCTGCTCCTCGCGGTCGACGAGGCCCTCGACGTCGAGCTCCCGCACCCACTCGTGCGCCACCACCTTCGCGTCGACCGTCATCGGCTGCTGCGCCGCGCCGCCGCCCCCCTCGTTCCCGGCCATGCGGTTGACGAGGCCCGCGGTCAGACAGGTGAGGAGCAACAGCCCGCCCACGGTGAGGGCGAACCAGTTGCTCTCCTTCTTCTTCGGCGGTGGCGGCGCGACCACGGGCCTCGGTGGTGGCGGCCCCTGGATTCGGGCGACCTCCTTCGCGCCCTCGAGCGGAGCCCCGCAGTGCGCGCAGTGTTTCGACTTCGCGCCGGTGGCCGTCTGACACGCCGGGCAGGTGCGGTCGGCGCCATCGAAGGCGGCGCTGGCGACGGTCTCCTTCCCCTCGGGTGGGAAGTACCGCTTCGCCGGGTCCTGCGGCGCGCCACAGCCGGGACAGAACCGATGCGTCCGCCCGAGCAGCTCCCGCGCATCGCAGTACGCGCAGTCCCAGAGCATCTCGTAGACGCCCTTCACGGTGCTTCGCGGGGCCGTGGGCTCACTCATGCTCACGCACGCTGCCACACCGGAACCGGGGAGTGGAGGTCCACGGGCCGCGCAGGCCGAGAAGAAGGACCACCCACCACCACGTCGAGTCGAAGAATCGGTTGCATGAAGGCCATCATCCCATCGCAACATCGCGAGGCTGAGGGCTCTCATGGTGGTATGGGGCCCACGAATGCGTACGCGCTGGCCGCTCCGCTCGAAGGCAAAGGCCCGCACGCCGGGGCTCCACTACGACTGATGGCGGCGAAGGTGTTGCCATCGACCTCGACGCGCGAGTCCGACTCGTTGAAGGGCGGAAGCTGGAAGCTGCCCGCCTCGAGCCGCTTCGCCAGAACGCACCAGCCCGAGCCGTCGAACCACAGCGCCTTCGCGAGGCGCCGACGCTTGTTGAGGAACAGGTAGAGGTGCCCATCGACGGGGTCGAGCCCGAGCCGACGCACGGCACCAGCCAGGGCGTCGAACGAACCTCTCATTTCGAGAGGCTCGGCCGCGATGAAGACGCGGACGGCTGGCGACAGACTCAGCACGATTTGAGCAGACCAACCAGGCGTCGAAGCGCGCCCTCGTCGAAGGAGGCGCCGACCTCGAGCTCGACCCCGCCGATGCGCAGCAAGAATGGCGTGCGTGGGGCTCCTCCCTGCGCGGGCGCTACCACCACCTCGACCAACCTCGGCGCCGCTGCGCGAACGCGCACCGTGCCTCGCCGCGCGAGATTCGCTTAGATGCGATCGCCCTGATGCGCGGCGGTCGCGCATCCTGCGCAACTCAACGGCCGAGCGTGTCCGAGAGCGCCGTGGCCGCGCGGGCCGGGTCGACGAACATCAGCGCCACCCCGTGCCGCCCGTCGGGGCCGGGCATCACGTGCACCACACGCGCCTCGAAGGCCAACTGCATCTCGAGGAAGCGCAGGTCGAAGGTGACGGTGAGGATGGTGTTCTGCAGGACGGGCCTGGGGCTCCACACGAAGGCGCCGCCTCGCTTGAACTGCTTCTCCACCGCGTCGCTCCAGGCGGTGAACTCGGTGAAGACGAGACAGAACGGGTCCTCCTTGCGCACCGCATGGAGCGACGGCACCAACTCGGCCATCAGCTCGTTGCCCAGCAGGTAGCGCACCCCGAAGCCGGTGCGCACCACCTGGCGCAGCTCGGGCGGCACGATGACCTGGCGGGCCACCACGCCCTTCCCACCGGGCCCGGCTTCAGGCTGTACCGGGCCCGCACGGGGTTGACGCGGCCTTGAAGTGGGCTCAGCGCCCGAGGCGCTTGAGCATCACCTTGCCGGTCTCGTTGCCG
>JBILUC010000120.1:0-9629 GCA_044371205.1 Archangium sp. | reverse complement strand
CAGCACTCCGACGCCCACTCACCTCGGCAGAAACGGCCTCGCCGACCCTCGTGCTGCCGACTTCCGCAGCGCCCAATCGAGCCTCGGTCACCAGCTTCGGCTCTCGCTTTCCCGGTTTGTGTTTCTTGTTCTTCGCCACGGCGACGGGTGGCGGCAGCGCGACGGGCGGTGGCGGCTCGACGGGTGGTGGCACTGCGATGGGCGGCGGAAGCGCGATGGGCGGCGGCACGGCGACCGATGGCGGCAGCGCAGACGCCGGTGCCCTGCGCGTGTTCATCACCACCACGTTCTTCACGGGCAACCTCGGAGGCCTCGCTGGCGCCGACACGAAGTGCAACGCGGCTGCGGCGAGCAGCAACAAGGGGGGGCACCTGGAAGGCGTGGCTCTCGACCACCACCGAGAACGCGCTCGCTCGTCAGGCGGACGTCGGCCCCTGGTACCAGCAGTTCCGCGACGGAGGCATGGCGTTGACCTTCGCCAACAAGGCGAACCTTGCGACCAGGCCGCTGGCCGTTCTCACCGTCAACGAGGCGGGGCACGACTTCGGCGGAAACGTCAGCATCTGGACTGGCACCGCCTCGGGGGGAACCGCCGCGTCAACATGCGCCGACTGGACCTCCGCGGCCTTCGCCAACTCGGGCACCTTTGGCAGCACCGAGGCCGGCGACGGGGGGTGGACTGCGAGTGGAACCTTCAACTGCAACGATTCTTTCCGTCTGCTGTGCATTGAACAGACGAATCAACCGCTGGCCCCGACCCCGCCGACCACGGGCAAGCGTCTCTTCGTCACCAGCACCATCTACCCCGCCAACCTCGGCCCGCTCGCGGCCTCCGACGTTCGTTGCACTTCCGCGGCGCAGGCCGCAAACAAGGGTGGCACCTGGAAGGCGTGGCTCTCCAACTCGACGGAGACCGCCGCGTCTCGCCAGACCGATGTGTGGCCGCGGTTCCAGCAGTTGGAGGACGGCGGCATGGTGTTGACCTTCTTCAACAAGGAAAACCTCACCACCACGCCGCAAAGCGCCATCGTCGTCGACGAGCGCGGCCGGCCGACGGCTGGGAACTACTGGACGGGCACGTTCCCCAACGGCACCCTCGCCTGGACCTCGACGTCGGACCTCAACCTCGGGACCTACGGGTCTGGCGTGACGACCCCGGGTTGGACGTCCACCGATACCATCGGGTGCGACAACTCGCTGTCACTGCTTTGCTTTGAACAGTGACTTCGACTTTCTGAACCTCCCGAATCAACGCCACAACGCGCGCAGCTCGGCGTCAGCGGCCCCCGCGTCCATCAACTGCTTCACCAGCGGCGCGGCCTCGTCCCGGCGGCCCAGTTCGATGAGCACCTGCGCCAGCTTCCCGCGCTGCTTCGCGGGCGCGTCGTCACCCGCCGCCACCACTTTCAGAATCGCGAGCGCGGCCTCGAACGATGGCGTCGCGTTCTCCTTCGCGAGACGCAGCACGCGGCCCAGCTCGAGCTTCGAGACCGCGACGTCGTACCGAAAGCTCTCGTCCTTCTGCGCCAACCCCTCGCGCAGCGCCAACGCGCGCAGGTGCGCAGTCTTCGCCAACGCGAGCTCACCCCGCTTGCGTTGAACCCGGCCGATGTTCGTCAACCCATCGGCGAGCGCGGCCTGCACGAAGGCGCTCTCTGGCTCCTTCGCGAGCAGCCGCTCCGAGAGCTGCACGTCGGCTTCGAACTCGCTCAACGCGCCGTCGAACTTCCCCAGCTCCTCTCTCGCGCGCCCGAGGAACGAGTGCGTCGCCGACAGGGTGTCGATGCGAAGTGCGTTGTCCGGGTCGCGCGCGAGGGCGGCCTTGCTGAAGCCCAGCGCCTCTTCCGCGAGCGGCTCGGCCTCGGCCGCGTTGCCCGCGGTGCGCAGCGCACGCCCGAGGTCGTTCAGCACGACCGCCAGGTTGTCTTCCAGCTCGATGTCCTGCGGGAGGTCGGCGTGCAGCTGCCGCGCAATCGCCAGGTTGCCGCGAAACGAGCGCTGCGCCTCTTCGAGCTTCCCCTGCGCCTCCTGCGCCCGCCCGAGGTACATCAGCGTCTTCCCGCGCGCGAAGGTGACGTCGCGACCGGTCACAGTGGAGTGCGCGTCGAGCACCGCGCGCGCCTCGAGGTGGGCCGCGAGCGCCTCGTCGAGCTTCCCCAGCGAGAACAAGAGCCGACCGCAGTCGTTGTACGCGTCGCCCGCCAGCGCCAGCACGTGCGCGTCGTTGGGCCGAGCCCGCAGCACCTCGCCCAGCGCGCGCTTCGTCTCCGCGAATTCGGTGAGCGCCCCGTCGAGCTCGCCGCGCGACTCGTGCAACTGGCCCTGCAGGTTCGCCGCCGCCGCGCGCAACAGCCCCACCTCGGGTGTCGAGCCCGCGCCTTCGAGCGCGGTGCGCGAGGCGACAATCAACTGCGCCGCGTCGTCGCCCTTGCCCTGCGCCAGCTTCACCGTCGCCAGCTGTTGCAGCGTGCGCGCCCGCCGCACCGGTGACTGCTCGGCCGCGGGCACGGTGTCGAAGTACGTCTGCACCGCCTTCGACACGTCTTCCAACACATCCAACCGGCTCGAGGGCTCGAGCTTGCGGCGGAGGTCTCCCAGCATGAAGTCGACCAATTCCTCCGCGCGCGCCCGGGACGCCTCGGCGCGAGCGCGGGCCTGCCTCGCCTCCTCGGCCTGGTGCAGCGTCGA
This sequence comes from Archangium sp., assembly GCA_044371205.1. Classification (GTDB taxonomy): domain Bacteria; phylum Myxococcota; class Myxococcia; order Myxococcales; family Myxococcaceae; genus Archangium_A. Next base: position 6,941 of record JBILUC010000120.1, on the reverse strand, counting down.
CACCACGCCGCCCGCGAGCAACACCGCGCCCACCGTCACGCCGCCCACCGCGAGCCGATGGCGCGAGATGAACTTGCCCACGCGGTAGCCCCACGTCGCGGGCCGCGCGCGCACCGGCAGCCCCGACACCAGCCGCTCGAGGTCTTCCCCCAGCGCTTCGACCGAGGGGTAGCGGAGCGCGGGTTCCTTCCTCAACGCGGTGAAGAGAATGCCGTCGAGGTCGGCCCCCAGACCGGGTGGTGTGGGCTCGTCGTGCAGAATCTTCTGCGCCAGCGCCTGGCCCTCCCCCTCGAAGGGTCGACGGCCGACGAGCAGCTCGTAGAGCATCACGCCCAGCGCCCACACGTCGGAGGCCGTGGTGACGCGCTCGGCCCGCACCTGCTCGGGGCTCGCGTAGGCCGGCGTGAGCAGAAACTCGCCCGTCTTCGTGCGCTCGATGCCGCGCGGGTCGAGCACCTTGGCGATGCCGAAGTCGAGCAGCTTGGGTGTGCCGCCCTTCGTCACCAGCACGTTGCCGGGCTTGAGGTCGCGGTGCACCACGAGGTTGCGGTGCGCGTACTGCACGGCGTCGAGGAGCTTGCGAAACAGCGCCAGCCGCTCGTCGCGGGTCAGCCGCGCGCAGGCGTCGAGCAACGTCTCGCCTTCGACGTATTCCATCGCCAGCCACGGGCGGCCGTCGGGCAGCGCGCCGCCGTCGAGCAGCCGCGCGATGGAGGGGTGCTCGAGCGAGGCGAGAATCTGCCGCTCGTCGCGAAAGCGCGCGAGGAGGTCATCGGTGTCGAGCCCGCGCCGCAGCACCTTGAGCGCCGCGCGCATGGTGAAGGCGCCATCGGAGCGCTCCGCCAGAAACACCGTGCCCATGCCGCCCCGGCCCAGCTCGCGCTCGAGCCTCCACGGACCCACCTGGCTCGGCGCGGTGTCGCGCTGCGTGCCTGCTGGCGTCTCGAGGAAGGCGCCGCTGGCCTGCGCATCGGCCGCCAGCAGCGAGCGCACCTCGTTCAACATCGCCGCGTCGCTGCCGCACGTCTGCTCGAGGTACTTCGTGCGCGCGTCGCCTTCGAGCTCGAGCGCGCGGTGGAACACTTCGTTCGCGCGGGCCCACCGGTCGGGGTTCATGGGGACCGGAGTATGCATCGCGCCCCCTCAGCGGAAGAAGTTCCCGTCCGTGCAGCAGTAGTACCCGGTGGCTGTGGTGAGCGGGTCCTGCTGGCCATCGAAGTTGTCGCCGGTGTTTTCGTTGGTGATGGCGGCGAAGTCGTCGGCGAGGCGGTCGGCGAGCCAGTACCCGCTCACCAGCGCCTCCTGCGTGTGGCTGGGCGTGCTGGGGGCGCGCGCGATGGTGAGCTCGAGGATGCTGCAGAGCCGGCCGCTCCCGTTCGACGTGGCGCACGCCCGCGCGGCCTGAGGCCAGGTCGCTGCCTGCGCGACATCGCGCGTGCAGAGCACCTTGGTGCCTTCCACGCTGCCGCCCGGGAACCAGTGCGAGAGGTAGCCCGTGGGGCACAGGTACCCGTGGCTGTGGTCGGAGCGCGCGGCGGTCAGCGCCGTGCCCGAGCCCGCGTAGGCCACCGAGAAGGTGGTGCCGTTGAGCTGAACGCCTCCGGCCGCGGAGTAGGTGGTGCTGGTGTCGACGTCGGCGCCGCACACCACGCTGCCGTTCGCGTTGAGGCCGGTGACCTTCTGCGTGCCGGGGCACGCCAGCGTCGAGCCGACGGGCAGGTAGACGCCGTTGTGGGTGTGGTCGCTGCGCGCGGAGCTGGGGGCGGTGCCGCTGCCCGCGTAGGTAGTGGAGATTTGGTTGCCCGCGAGGGTGATGCCGGGGCCCGCCGTGTACGTCGCGCCGCTGTCGCTCGCGCAGAGCACCGAGCCGGCGGTGGTGAGACCGACCATCTTGTCGGTGCCCGAGCAACTGAGCATCGTGCCGACCGGGAGGTAGTTGTGCGTGTGGCTCGCCAGCGCCACGTCGCCCGGCGCGAGCGTGCCCAGCGTCGAGGCGCTCGCCGCCACCGAAGCGCGCACCGCGTACGGCACGCTCACCACCGGCAGCCGCGGCAGGAGGGTCTGCCCATCGACGCTGACTTCGACGAAGAGCGCCCGGCCGTCGAGGATGGAGGGCGTCAGCGGGGCCTGCGCCCCCAGCGTGAGGGCGACGACGCCGTTGTCGGCGACGGTGAGGGCCGACTCGTTCCACAGCTCTGCGCCGCCGGTGGCCGAGTCGAACAGCCGCAGGAGCAGGGTGTGGTTGCCGGTCAGGGGCACTCCCGCGTTCGACAACCGCGCGGAGAGGGCGACCTGCTGGGGGACGGTCTGCGCGAGCGCGAGGCTCGACGCGAGGGTGAGGGCGAAGAAGAGCGGTTTCATGGGTGAGTTCACTTTCAGGGGAGAAGAACGGCGGAACCTTCGAGGGAGAGAGAGCCGCCGCTGGCGCGCAGCCGCGTAGGCACGAGGCCGATCTGCACGTCGGCGCTGAGGGAAGTGGAGCTGACGCGGCCCGCCGCGCTGCTGAACTCGATGACGGTGCCTGTGGGGCCCGTCGAGCCAGCGTCGGTGCCGGCGTCCATGGCGACGCCTCCGCCACCTCCGCCGCCGGTGGCGTTGCCTCCACCGGTCGAGCTGCCTCCGCCGGTGGATTGGCCTCCGCCGGTCGCGTTGCCTCCGCCCGTGCCGCCGTCTTCAGCGACGGGTGGCCCGCCGCAATTGCAGCCCGTGAGCGCCGCGCCGAGCGTGGCGACGAGCAGGGCCTTCTTCAGGTTGTTCATGTTGCCTCCTGGTCTGAACGCGCAGGGGCGTGGAAAAGAGGCTCACGGTTTCGTCAGGCCCCGGTTCGCGGCTACTTTCCGAGGGGATGGATGACGCAGCCCACATCACGGAGCTCCTTCAGAAGTGGAAGGCGGGCGGCTCGTCGGACGCGCTCTTCGACGTGGTGTTCGACCGGCTGCGGCTCATCGCGGCGAGCCACTTCAAGCGCGAGCGGGCCGACCACACGCTCCAGCCGACGGCGGTGGTGCACGAGGCGTGGATGAAGCTCATCGACCAGCGCACCGACTTCACCGACCGCGCACATTTCTTCGCCATCGCAGCGCAGGCGATGCGTCGCATTCTCGTTGACCACGCGCGACAGAAGCGGGCCCACAAGCGCATCGCGCCCGAGCTGCACGAGGAGCCCTCGGTCGACGGGCTCGACGTCGACGTCATCGCGCTCGACACGGCGTTGCAGCAGCTGGCCGCGCTCGACCCGCAGCAGGCGCGCGTGGTCGAGCTGAAGTACTTCGCGGGGCTCACCAACGAAGAGGTGGCCGAGGTGGTGGGGCAGTCGGTCGCGACCGTGAAGCGGGGCTGGCAGACGGCCCGGGCCTTCTTGTTTCGCGAGCTTTCGAAGACCTGAGCCTGTTTTCGCGCCGGCTGCGCGTACCAGGCATCATGAAAATCTTCGGTGTCGTGCTGGTGGTGGCGTTTGCGTCGTTGAGCAGCTGCAGCCCGAGTGCGGGGTGCACGGCGAGTTCGTGTCCGCTCGGGTGCTGTGACGCGAGCGGGGTGTGTCAGGCGTCGACCCAACTGACGTGTGGCGCGTCGGGCTCGATGTGCGCGTCGTGCGGGGTGGGGCAGACGTGCTTCAGCGGCGTGTGCACGAGCACCTCGGGCTCGGGTGGCGGCACGGCGAACGGAGGCGGCACGGCGAACGGAGGCGGCACCGCGACCGGAGGTGGCACTGCGACCGGAGGTGGCACTGCGACGGGCGGTGGTGCTCCTGTGACCGGAGGTGGGGGCGGTGGTGGCGGCGCTGCGGACTGTACGCAGCAGATCACCGAGGTGAACGGCAGTGGCGGGTGCGTGCTGACGCTGGTGTCGCCGGCGAACTGCGCGACGGTGAACTTCGGTGCGGGTGTGGTGGAGCTCGCGTACACGACGAACTTCACGATGTGCGAAGGGCCGCACCACCTGTTCCTGCTCGGGCACCCGCCGTCGACGTGGGACACCAACGGCATGGACATCGAGCTCACCTCGACGGGCGGCAACTTCGTGCCCATCGGGTCGAACGGCTCGAGCTATTCGATGACCCGGGACAACGGGGGTGTGTTGCGGCTGGTGCGGGCCGACCTCGCGCCGCTGCAGTCGCCCAACGGCCAGTACCACTTCACGGTGACGGGCTTCTACGCGCTCAACAACGGAGGCTCCCGAGCCGCGTCGCGCACCTTCTTCGTCCCCTGATGATCCTCTCTCCCTCTCCTCCCGCGGAGGAGAGGAGGCGAGACCTTCTGATGTGCGCGAAGGCTGCCTCCCTCTCCTCCTGCGGAGGAGAGCAACTGTCTGCTCCTTTGCGGGATTTAAGGACTACGCGGCGGTGAGTTCTTGGGTCCATGGAGTGCTCGTTGCGAGCATTGCGTTGAGCCAGGTGAGAAGCCGCCGCATGCAGGCGACCATTGAGACCTTCCCGCTTTTGCCTCGCGCCTTCAGCGCGTTGAAGTGGGCCTTCAGGGCGGGGTTGTGTGTGATGCCAGCAAGCGTCGCCATGTAGAGCGCGGTGCGCACGTCCGCGCGGCCGCCTCGGATGCTCCGTTGCCCTCGGCTCTTGCCGCTGTCGTTGTTGAGCGGAGCCAGGCCGACCAGTGCAGCGATGCGCTTGCGGTCCAGGAATCCCAGCTCAGGAAGCTGGCTCAGCAACGCAACGACGGTGACGCGGCCCACTCCCGGCACTGTGGACAGAAGTTCGAGCTCGCTCTTCCACTCGTCTGTCTTCTTGAGATGGCCGTCGATGTCGTTGTCGACCACCTTCACCTGCTTCTCGAGCTCGGCAGAAACGGCCTCGCCGACCCTCGTGCTGCCGACTTCCGCAGCGCCCAATCGAGCCTCGGTCACCAGCTTCGGCTCTCGCTTTCCCGGTTTGTGTTTCTTTCTGTTCTTTCTGCAGGCCCGCCCAGTCGTCCTTCTCACGGAGAAAGTCGAGGCGGTTGGTGAGCCAGTAGCGGCGGCGTTCGACGCGGCCATGGCCCTTCTCGGAGGTCTCCGTGTACACGTGCGGCACGGTCTCGAAGCGCTCCTGGCGAGCCTCTTCAAAGAAGTCCTTCGTCTTCTCGTGCAGCGTGCCCTGGTTGCCCTTGAGGCTGATGACGTAGTCAGCGCCCTTGTCGACGACGTCTTTGACGACGGCCTTCTGGCACCCCATGGCGTCGATGGTGACGATGCACCCCTGCAGGTGCAGCGTCTCGAGCAACTTCGGGATGGCCGTAATCTCGTTCGACTTCTCGTCGGTCCGCACCTGGCCCAGCACGACGCCGTTCCCCGCCGCCCACGCGCTCACCATGTGGATGGCCGCCTTCGAGGACGCCCGGTCGAAGCTGCGCCGCAGCGTCTTCCCATCGATGGCCACCACCTCGCCCTCCGTCGTCTGCGCCACCGACTGCATCCACGTCGAGAAGCACCGCGAGAAGGCCTCAGGGTCCAGCGCCGCGAAGAAGCGCCCGAAGGTGTCATGCGAGGGGATGCCGTTTGGCAGCTCCAGGAAGGTGCGGAACCAGTCCTCCCGAATCTCCGCGAACTCCTCGAGGTCCACCCACGTGTCGATGCCGCACACGAAGCCGCAGATGCTCAGCACCAGGATGTCCGTCATCGAGTGCCGCTTCGTTCGCTCAATGCGCGGGTCTTCCAGGGTGCCGAAGTGCACCATCATCAGCGGCGGGGATGCTCGCGCAGGGCTCATGAAGGGCGCAGATCATGCCCTGCTCACGCCCACAACCCTCGCCGCGGCGCGGCACTTCAACCGATCGATTTCACTCGGACCCCTCGGGATTTAGATGCGATCGCCCTGCCCCGGAGAGTGCACGACGAGTTTGAGGAAAGGTCGAGATTCCGTGGGGATCGACAAGGCCTCGGGCGACGGCTGCGTGGTCGAGGGGCAGTTCATCCCCGCCGCTGCCTCGAGACTCACTCACCGCCCCCCTCAAGGCTGTACGCGGTAAGGACCACCCAGACGCTGCGAGCGAGCCTTTCGGCTCCTCACGCCTCAGCCAGCGAGCCACTCCAGCGTCTGCATTTCTTCACGCCTTCTTGAGAGCGCGAGAGACGCGGAGCTTCACTCGACCGGTGGCGAGTAGAGGCACCAGGTCTTGCCGGTGGTGTTCAACGGAGAGCTCCTGCAGAACCCGGTGCGCTCCTTCCCAGCGGAGTCGCGCGTCGTGCACTCACTGTCCTGGCGGCACTCCTGGGTGCAGCTGGAGAAGACCGAGCCACCGCCGTCTGCCAGGTGCGCCTCACCGACCTCGATGCAGGAGAGGCCGGCGCCACAGTCGGCCTGGCTGGTGCAAGTGCGGCCGAGCTGAGGGGGCGTGCAGGCGCATCCGAGGAGGACGAGGCTGAAGAGGGCAAGACGCATGGTCGCCGCCTGTACAAGCCGTGGGCCACGTGCGCCAGCGCGGGCTTGCCGGGGCGCCGCGGGGCTTCGGGCTGATCGACCCGTCGCGGACCCTCAGAAAGCCGAGGCTTCATCGTCCCCCGTGGTGTCGAGCGCGCGGCCGCGCGAGGTCAGTCCAGCTCGACGCCGACCGACGCGACGCCTGCCACCCCGGTCGGAGGAGTCATGGCGGTGGCGGGGGTGGCCGGGCCAGGACGAGAGGTCGCGATCCACTCCCAGGGGGAAGGCCCCCTCGTGCCGCCAACGGGGCTGCCATAGGGTCCAACATCATGAATACCGAGATCGTCCGACTCCCACGTGACCGGATGCCCCCGCAACACAGCAAGGCCATCGCGGTTCTGTACGAAGGCCCTTTTCATCCTTCCATCGACGGTCAGGCGGCGCTGTCGGCCGAATTCCTATGAGGAATCATGGGCTTGCGCCTCTTTCTGCATTTGCGCGTGTTGGACGAGGACTCGGCCGAATTGCCCAAGGAACTCGGCACCTTGAGTGCCGAACTGCGTTTGCGCGAGGTCCCACGGAAGTCGGTCCA
>JBILUC010000001.1:0-339018 GCA_044371205.1 Archangium sp. | reverse complement strand
TTACCCGCGCGGGACTCTCACCCGCTGGTGAAGTGCAGCGTGACCCCGCCTCCTGCTCGGCCGGTCGCCCGCCCGTCGGCTCTGAGTCTTCACGACGCACCATGGCCCGACCGTATCAACAGGTCATAGTGCCCGTAAAGCAGGGTGGTGTTCCTCTTGTGTCGTCGGGGCCTTCCGCTATGAGCCCGCCATGAGCGAGACGAACCACCCCAAATTGTTCGGCACCGACGGTGTTCGCGGTGTGGCCAACGTGTTCCCCATGACGGCCGAGATCGCGATGCAGATGGGTCGCGCGCTGGCCTACCTGATCCGCAACGGGGAGCACCGGCACCGCGTGGTGATCGGCAAAGACACGCGGCTGTCGGGGTACATGATCGAGCAGGCGCTCGCCTCGGGGATCATGTCGATGGGCGTCGACGTGCTGCTGGTCGGCCCGCTGCCGACGCCGGCGGTGGCGCACCTCACCAGCTCGATGCGCGTCGATGCAGGCGCGGTGATCTCAGCGAGCCACAACCCCTACCAGGACAACGGCATCAAGTTCTTCTGGCGCGACGGCTTCAAGCTGCCCGACGAGACCGAGTCGAAGATCGAGCAGCTGATCTTCGAGAAGTCGCTCGACTCGTTGCGCCCCACGGCGACGGCCATCGGCGGCGCGGTGCGTATGGAAGACGCGCAGGGCCGCTACATCGCTCAGGTGAAGAGCACCTTCCCGCGAGACCTCTCGCTCGAGGGCATCAAGCTGGTCGTCGATTGCGCCAACGGCGCCGCGTACAAGGTCGCGCCGATGGCGCTGAAAGAACTCGGGGCCACCGTCATCGAGCTCGGCGTCGAGCCCGATGGCAAGAACATCAACCACGAGTGCGGCGCGTTGCACCCCGAGAAGCTCGCCAGAGCGGTGGTGGCGAACAAGGCGCACCTCGGCATCGCGCTCGACGGTGACGCCGATCGGCTGATCGTCGTCGACGAGAAGGGCAAGGTGGTCGACGGGGACGCGATCATGGCGATCTGCACGGGCGAGCTCGTCGCGCGCAAGGAACTCGCCAAGAAGACGCTGGTCTCGACGGTGATGAGCAACATCGGCCTCGAGCGCGCGGTCGCAAAGTGGGGCGTGAAGGTGGTGCGAACGAAGGTCGGCGATCGCTACGTGGTCGAGGAAATGCGCAAGCACGGCTATTCCCTCGGCGGCGAGCAGTCAGGCCACCTCGTGTTCATCGATCACGCCACCACGGGTGACGGCACGCTGGCGGCGCTGCAGGTGCTGGCGGTGATGTGCCGCGCGGGCAAGCCCATGAGCGAGCTGACGAAGATCTTCGAGCCGGTGCCGCAGGTGCTCCTCAACGTGATGGTCAAGGAGAAGCGGGACCTGTCCAAACTGCCGGCGGTGACGAAGGTCATCACTGGCGTCGAAAAGAAGCTGGGTCACGATGGGCGGGTGCTCGTTCGGTACTCGGGCACCGAGCCGAAGGTGCGGGTGCTGGTCGAGGGTGTCGATGCGAAGAAGATCAAGCAGTACGCGGAAGAGATCGGTGACTCGCTCCGCAAGAGTCTGGGTGCATGATTCACATCCGCGATGAAGGTGGCGAACGCCCGATCGTGCTGCTGCACGGTCTGGGCGCGTCGGCGCGGGTCTTCGATCCCCTCTTCGCGAAGTCGAAGCGCCGGTTGTTCGCGGTCGATCTCCCGAGAACCGCACGTTCGGGGGCGTGGGCGAAGTCGACCCCGCACCACATCGCGCAGGAGTTGCTGCGGGTGCTGGACCGGCGCCGGGTGAGCGCCTTCGAGCTCTTCGGCCATTCCTTCGGCGGGCTGGTGGCGTTGCAGCTCTGCACATTGGTTCCACGGCGCGTCACGCGGCTCACCGTGGCGAGTGTGCCGGCGCTGGGGGTGCCCCCTGAGTTCAAGATCCTGCTCTCGAACCCCCTCACCGAGCGAACGATGGGCTGGTTGGGGCGCGTGCCGGTGTGGCGGCCGGTGCTCAAGAGCTACCTCTCGATGATCTGGGGTGATGGCCGGAAGCTCAGCGACCAACACCTCGCCCTCTACGAAGAGGCCATCAGCGCACCCGGCTTCAGCGAGGGGATGCTGGAAGCGCTGCGCGCCGTGGGCGAGTTCAAGTTGCCCGCCGAGGTGCTGCGCGAGCTCGACGTGCCCAGGCGCGTGGTGTGGGGCGAAAAAGATCGGTTGGTCTCGGTCATTCAGGGGGAACGGCTCGCCCGCGCGATCAACGCCGAGCTTTCGGTGCTCAACGACATCGGCCACTGCGTTCCAGAAGAAGCCCCCGAGGCCGTGGCGGCGCTGGTGCACGGCTAAGCGTGCGACGTGGTCGATTTTCAGGTGTACAAACCGCGCCATGCCCCAGCGTCTTGGAGTCAACGTCGACCACGTGGCCACGCTCCGTCAGGCCCGTCGCACCACGTACCCCGATCCCGTCACCGCCGCGGCCATCGCCGAACTGGCGGGCGCGAACCAGATCACCATTCACCTGCGTGAAGACCGCCGCCACATTCAAGAGCGCGACCTGCGGGTGCTCCGCCAGACCTGTCAAAGCCTGCTCAACCTCGAGATGGCCGCGACGCAGGAAATGGTGAAGATGGCCTACGAGCACAAGCCCGACATGGTCACGCTCGTGCCCGAGCGGCGCGAAGAGGTCACCACCGAGGGCGGGCTCGACGTGAACTCGCAGAAAGACGCGATCTCGAAGGTGGTGAAGAACCTGAAAGACGGCGACATCATCGTCTCGCTGTTCATCGACCCCGACGTCGATCAGGTGAAGGCCTCGCACAAGGTGAGCGCCGATCGCATCGAGCTGCACACCGGGCGCTTCTGTGACGCGCGCAACGAGAAAGATCGCCAGCGCGAGTTCGGCCGCATCGTCGACGCCGCGAAGGCCGCCGGGAAACTCGGCATCGGCTGCGCCGCGGGCCACGGGCTCAACTACGACAACGTGCGCCCCATCGCGAAGCTTCCGGAGATCGACGAGCTCAACATCGGGCACGCCATCGTGGCGCGCGCGGTGATGGTCGGCTTCGACCGCGCGGTTCGCGAGATGGTCGAGATCCTCCGCAACCCGTGAGCCATTCATGAAGCGAGTTCTCACAGCGGCGGAGATGCGGGCCGTCGATTCGGCCTCTGCCACGCACGGCGTGCCGGGTGCGGTGTTGATGGAGAACGCCGGGGAAGCGCTGGTGCGCGCCGCGGTGCAGCTCAGCGGGTACCGCAACAAGGTGTTGATCTTCTGCGGCCTCGGCAACAACGGCGGCGACGGGCTCGTCGCTGCGCGTCGGCTTCAGGGCACCGGCCGTGAGGTCTTCTGCGAGTTGATGGGCGAAGGCTCGGTGCTCAAGGGCGATGCAGGCCGCAACTACGAGGCCCTCGTCGCGGCAGGCGTGAAGACCGCCCCGATTCCTGCCGACCTGGTGGTGGGCAAGGGCGACGTGGTCATCGACGCGCTCTTTGGTACCGGCTTGAGCCGCGCACCCGAGGGTCGCATGGCCGACGCAATCCACCGCATCGCAAAGTGGCGTGCTGCGGGCGCGAAGGTGATCGCGGCCGATCTGCCCTCAGGGCTCGACAGCGATTCGGGCGTCGCCCACGAGCCGTGCGTGAGCGCCGACTGGACGCTCGCCTTCGCCTACGCCAAGCGCGGGCAGGTGCTCGAGCCAGGGGCCACGCGCAGCGGTCGTCTCGAGGTGGTCGACATCGCGCTCCCTGCGAGGACCGAGAGCGTGCTGACGGACCCGCCAACGTTTCTGGTCGAGGAGGCCGACGCGCGACGACCGCTGGTCCCCCGAAAGGCCAACAGCCACAAGGGCACCTACGGTCACGTGCTGATCGCTGCCGGGAGCCGTGGCAAGTCGGGCGCGGCGGCCCTGGCAGGTCTGGCCGCACTGCGGGGTGGCGCTGGGCTGGTGACCATCGCGACTCGCGACGATGCGCTCGACGCGGTGCTGCACCACGCGCCAGAATTGACGGGCGTTCCCCTGCGAGGGGAGGGTGAGCTCAACCGGCGCGATCTCAACGCGCTGCTCGACGCCCTCGAAGGCAAGAACGCCGCGGTGATCGGGCCGGGAATTCCACGGGGGCCGGACACGACCGATCTGCTGGGCGACTTTCTCGAAGAGGCGACGTGCCCCTGCGTGCTCGACGCCGATGCGCTCAACGCGCTGGTGGGGCACCTCGACATCTTCCAGCGCGCGAAGGGGCGGCTGGTGCTGACCCCCCACCCCGGAGAGCTGGCGCGGCTGCTCAACATCACCACCGAGGAGCTGCAGCGAAACCGCATCTCGATCGCCCGCAGCTTCGCGATGGACCACCACGTGGTGCTGGTGCTCAAGGGCGCGCGGACCCTGATCGCGCGGCCCGACGGGCACGTGTTCGTCAACCCCACCGGCAACCCCGGCATGGCGACGGGCGGCACGGGCGACGTTCTGGCGGGCCTGTGTGGGGCGCTGATCGCGCAGGGCCTGTCTCCTGCCGACGCAGCGATCACCGGGGCGTACGTGCACGGGCGCGCGGGCGATCTCCTGCGGGATCGCCGCGGCGAGATGGGCCTCATCGCGAGTGATCTCCTCGAGGGGCTAACCGAGGTGTGGCGCGCGTGGGAACGCTGAAGACCTTCACCTCGAATGCGCCCGAGGCGACCTTCGCGCTCGGGCAGTCGCTCGGCGCGTCGTTGCTCGAGTTCGATTTCGTCGGTTTGAGTGGACAGCTCGGCGCAGGCAAGACGCAGTTCTCGCGTGGGGTGGCCGACGGGGCAGGGGTGCCGCTCGACGACGTCTCGAGCCCGACGTACTCCATCGTGCAGAGCTACTCGGGGCGCCTCACGCTGCACCACGCAGACCTGTACCGCCTGACGGGCGAGGGAGACCTCTTCGCGACCGGGTACTTCGATCTGCTCGAGTCGCCCGGCGCGATGCTCGTGGAATGGATCGATCACGTCGCCTCGGCGGCCCCCGACGACGCGCTCCGCCTCACGCTCTCGGTCACGTCGCCCACCACGCGAGTGATTGAGGCGCGCAGCACCGGGCCGCGGAGCGACGCGCTGCTCGCGCGCTGGCTCAGCGCTGCAGGAACGCAATCAACGGCGGGTTGACCAGCTCCGGCTTCTCGGCCTGCACGAAGTGACCCGCACCCGGGATCTGTTCGATCGTCAGCCGCAGTGCGTGGCGCTCGGTGCCCGGCACCAGCTCTGCGAAACCCAGCGCGGGATCCTGCATGCCCCACATCAACAACGTCGGGGCCGTGATGTCGTCGTACGGGGTGGGGGAAAAGGGCCGCTTGAGCCCGCTCCACACCACGTCGCGATACCAGCCGAGCATCGCGCGCGCAGTGCCCGGGCGCTGAATGGCGACCCGAAACGGCTCGAGCTCCTCCGCTGAGAAGTGCCTGCGGTCGAAGCCAGATGACTTGATGGTGCGCACCGTGTTCTTCGCGCCGTCCATGGTGAGAAACCACTCTGGGAAGCCGGGCAGCAGAAACACGCAGAAGTAGTAACTGCGCCGCAGCTGCTTCCACGCAGGCTTCGTGAACAGCGCCTCGCGCATGCGCACCGGGTGCGGGCAGTTCATCACCACCAGCCGCTCGCAGAACTCGGGGCGCTTCGAGGCGAGGTGCCAGGCGAGCCCGCCGCCCCAGTCGTGGCCGACGATCTTCGCCTTCGGCTCGCCGAGCGCTGCGATGAGGTGGCACACGTCACCCGCCAGCGTGTCGAGATCGTACGGGCCGTGCGTGTCGGTCTCGCCGTAGCCGCGCAGGTCGGGGGCGACCACCCGGAAGCCCGCGTCGACGAGCGGTTGCACCTGGTAGCGCCACGACCACCAGTTCTCCGGGAAGCCGTGGAGCAGCACGACCAGGGGGCCGGAACCCGCCTCGACGTAGTGCATGCGCAGGTTCGGCAAGCTGACGAAGTGATGCGAGACCTGCAGGTCAGCCGGCTTCATGGGATTGGCTGCACGTCGAGGCGCAGCGACGCGTCGATGGTCACGAGGTGATCATTGGGCACCTCCGCCCACGTGGCGTGCGCGAGCGCCAACTGCTCGCTGGCGATCGCGGCGAAGGTGTCGTTCGAGGCGGCGAACAACGTGCGATCGCGCCGCGTACAGAAGAACCGTGTTCCATCGGTGACCAGGAAGTTCATTGCCGAGCGCTTCTTCGGTGAGTTCACCGAGTCGCAGATGCGCTCCGCGGTGCGAAAGGTGCGCACCAGCGCATCGGCGACGTCGCTCGAGGCGGTGCGATCACCGAGGTAGGTCCGGAAGAGGGCAAAGCAGCGCTCGGAGTCGGTCTCACCGCGGAGCTCGGCCCTCAGTCGCGCGTCGAGCTCGCCTTCGAACTGCGAGCGCACCGCGTCGAACTCCTTGAGGGTGCCGTTGTGCATGAACACCCAGGGCCCGGCCACGAAGGGGTGGTTGTTTCGCTCGTGCACCGTGCCGACCGACGCGAGGCGAATGTGCACCGCCATCGACTGGGCGCTCTGCTGGCCGATCTCGAGGAAGCGCGGGCAGTGCTCGGCGGTCTCGACGCGCCACTCGATCTTCGGCTCGGCGTCGGGGAGGAAGCTCGCCACGCCCCAGCCGTCTTTGTGCTCCGCCGCGAGTTTGCGCAGCCCATCGAAGGCGGAGTGTACGGGCAGGGGGCGCTTCGAACGAACGGCGAAGATGCGGCACATGGGGAAGACCCGTTGTAACGCCTGCGAAACGACACATCAAAACAACGGGCGACCCGCTTTGATCACGTGCTGCACGTCGTTCATCGCGAAGTGGTACGGCAAATCTCGGTAGCTGGCACACCCGAAGATCACCAGATCGGCCGGGGCGCCGACCTCGAGGCGACCGAGCAGGGGTTCCATCACGGCATCCGCCGCATGGCGGGTAAAGCCCAGGTAGGCCTCGGCCGGCGTCAGCCCGTTCTCGACGCACGCGAGCCCCATCGAGAGAAACACGTTCTCGGAGTGCGAGCTGCCCGGGTTGCAGTTGGTGCACAGCGCCACGCGCACGCCAGCGTCGATCAGCGCGCGACCAGGGGCGAAGGGGCGGGCCTTCGCGAACAGCGTCGAGGTCGGCGCGAGCACCGCGATGGTGCCGGCCTTCGCCAGCGCAGCGATGCCTTCGGGCGAGATCTGCTCGAGGTGATCGGCCGTGACCGAGCCGAGCTCGGCGGCGAGCTCGGCGCCCCCGTTGGAGGTGAGCTGGTCGACGTGCAGTCGCGGGTGCAGCCCGTGCCGTCGGCCCGCCTCGAGGCACGCGCGCGCCTCGTCGTGCGTGAACGCCGTCTGCTCGACGAAGACGTCGTTGAAGCGCGCGAGCCGCTGCTGCGCCACGGCGGGGATCAGCTCGTCGATCACCTTCCGCACCCAGCCCACGCGATTGCTCTTGAACTCCGCTGGCACCGCGTGGAGCGCGAGCAGGGTGGCGATGAGGGTGATCGGTTGCTGCTCGCCCAGTCGCTCGATGACCCGCAGCATCCTGAGCTCGGTCTCCACGTCGAGGCCGTAGCCGCTCTTCACTTCGGCGGTGGTGACGCCGTGGCGCAGCAACCGCTCGAGGCGGGGGAGGGCGAGCTCGATGAGCTGCTCTTCGGTCGCGGCCCGGGTGGCAGTGACGGTGCGGGCGATGCCTCCTCCTGCCTGGGCGATCTCGAGGTAGCTCGTGCCCTGACAGCGCTGCTCGAACTCTCCCGATCGATCGCCGGCGAAGACGACGTGCGTGTGGCAGTCGACGAAGCCGGGGCCCACGAACCCTCCAGCGGCGTCGAGTTCCATGGTGCCGGTGGCCTGAGGATCAACGCCGATCCACGCGATGCGGTTGCCGGTGATGCCGATCGACGCGCCCCGGAGCGGGGCCAGCATCTCTTCGGCGCGGCCAGAACCCGCGCACGTCACCACCTCGGAGGCGCCCTGAATCAGGAGGTCGAAGCGTTCCATGAGCTAGTTGCCCCCGGTGCCTACACCGATCAGCGGTACATTGGCGACGCTGACGCCAAAGTCGGTCCCTCCATGCACTGAGAGCGCCGGCGCGACGCTGAAGCTGCCGAGTTGCCAGCCAGGCGAGACCCCCGCGAGCGCGCTCAGGCCGGGGAAGGGGATGGCGTAGAGCAGCCCCGACTGCACGCCGAAGTGCGCCGCGAAGTTGCCGCTGATGGGTTGAAGCCCCACGTACTCGACAGCGACGCCCATCTCGGGTGGCACCGGGGTGCCGAGTTCTCCGTCGAGCGTCATGGCGTCGAGCTTCTGCAACGACTGCGCGTCGGCGCACACCCGAGCAGGCCGACGAGCGCCACCCACCCACCGCGGCTGATCACACGGTCACGCCGGGGATCTTCATGCCGCGCTCTTTCGCCGCGGTGATCGCCTCGTCGTAGCCCGCATCAACGTGACGAAGAACGCCCATGCCGGGGTCGGACAGGAGCGTACGCTCGATGCGCTTCGCGGCGCCTTCGGTGCCGTCGGCGACGATCACCTGGCCGGCGTGCAACGAGTAGCCGATGCCCACACCGCCGCCATGGTGGAACGAGACCCACGAGGCGCCGTTCACGGCGTTGATCATCGCGTTCAAGATCGGCCAATCCGACACCGCGTCGGTGCCGTCTTTCATCGCCTCGGTCTCGCGGTTGGGCGAAGCGACCGAGCCACAGTCGAGGTGGTCGCGACCGATGACGATCGGCGCCTTCACCTTCCCCGACCGCACCAGCTCGTTGAACATCAAACCGGCCTTGTGACGTTCGCCGTAGCCCAGCCAGCAGATGCGCGCAGGCAGGCCCTGGAACTTCACCTTTTCGCCCGCCAGCTTGAGCCAGCGAACCATGTGCTTCTTCTCGGGGAACAGCTCGCACAGCGCGTCGTCGGTGACCTTGATTTCAGCCGGGTCTCCCGAGAGCGCAACCCAGCGGAACGGGCCTTCACCGCGGCAGAACATCGGGCGAATGTACGCTGGCACGAAGCCGGGGAAGTCGAAGGCGTTGGCCACGCCGCCCTTCACTGCTCCTGCGCGCAGGTTGTTGCCGTAGTCGAAGACGTGGCAGCCCATTTCCTTGAACGCGAGCATCGCGCGCACGTGATCGGCCATCGCGCGGTGGCTGCGATCGACGTAGCTCTTCGGGTCAGACACCCGCAGCGCTGCGGCCTGCTCGAGGGAAAGGCCGGCCGGCACGTAGCCCGCGAGCGGATCGTGCGCGCTGGTCTGGTCGGTCACGAGGTCGGGCTTGAAGCCGCGGCGCACGAGCTCGGGCAGCACCTCGGCGCAGTTGCCGATCACGCCGATCGACCTCGCCTGCTTGCTGTCCTTTGCGGCCTTCACGAGCGCGAGCGCCTCGTCGAGGTCCTTCGCGATGACGTCGAGGTACTTCGTCTCGATGCGACGCTGCGCCCGACTGCGATCGACCTCGACCGCGAGCATCACACCGCCCGCCATGGTGCACGCCAGCGGCTGCGCGCCCCCCATGCCTCCAAGGCCACCTGTGAGCACGACGCGCCCGGCGAGATCCTCGGTGCCAAAGTGCGTGCGACTGGCCTGCACGAACGTCTCGTAGGTGCCCTGCAGGATCCCCTGCGTGCCGATGTAGATCCACGAGCCCGCGGTCATCTGCCCGTACATCATCAGGCCCTTCCGCTCGAGCTCGCGGAAGTGGTCCCAATTCGCCCAGTTGCCGACGAGGTTGGAGTTGGCGATCAACACACGCGGCGCGTCGACGTGCGACTTGAAGATGCCCACCGGCTTCCCCGACTGCACGAGCAGGGTCTCGTCGTCGCCGAGGTTCTGCAGCGAGGCGACGATGCGATCGAAGCTCGGCCAGTCGCGCGCGGCCTTGCCGGTGCCTCCGTACACCACGAGATCCTGCGGGCGCTCGGCGACGTCAGGATCGAGGTTGTTCATCAACATGCGCAGGGCGGCTTCTTGCACCCAGCCCTTGCACGACAACTGATTGCCACGCGCTGAACGCACTTCCCGGGGTCCACTCATGGGGGCGGTATACACAGCAGTTCACGGTTCGGTTAAGGCCGAAACCATGACGCGTCAGGTCGCTCTGGGAGCCATCGTTGCCTTCTCCATTACCGTTCTTGCGCTCTCGCTCTGGCAGCCGTCGAGTGACGTGACGGCGACGCCGCCCGCCGTGGCGCCCGTTCCCGTCCAGCCTGTTCCTCCACCCGCGACCATGGCCCCCCGCGTCGATCGGATGATGCTGCGACCCGCTGCTGCAGCGCGGCCCCAGTTTCTTCAGCGTCAGGCGTTGCCGGTGATGGCGCTCGACGCGGGTACTCCGTGATTCGGTGGCTCGCGTTCGGGTGTCTGTGCGCGGGGTGCGTGACGGTGCGCCCAGCACCACAGCCGGCTCCCGAGCCGAGCCCCGTCGTCGAGCCGCTCGTGAAGCCCGATCTCGAGGCCGAGGCCCGACGGGTCATCGAGCGCTTCGTGAACGCCACCGAAGCGGGACAGTTCCTGGACGCGCACGCCTTGCTCAGCGCACCGCTTCGCGCTCGCTACACGCCCGAACTGCTGGGTCGCGACTATTCCGCCGATCCGCTCGGGCGCGAACGGGTCGCCCTCATCAAGGGCAAGCGCACTGCGCCCCTCTCGATCTCGGGAGAGCGCGCGACCCTGCAATGGGCGCCCGGTCGTTTGCTTCGACTCACCCGAGAGGGTGGCTCGTGGACCATCGCCGCGCTGGAGTAGAAGCCCGGACATGGGCGT
Organism: Archangium sp.; assembly: GCA_044371205.1. Taxonomy (GTDB): domain Bacteria; phylum Myxococcota; class Myxococcia; order Myxococcales; family Myxococcaceae; genus Archangium_A. Next base: position 328,333 of record JBILUC010000001.1, on the reverse strand, counting down.
TCATCGCTGGATCATCGAAGCGCTCGGAGACGCGGAGGTCCTCGCGCAAGTCGGGGCAGATGGGTACTTGCCGCTGCCGCTCTTCGGCGCCGCGATGGAGCGTGTGCGCCTCGCTCACTTCGACCACCTGCCTCGGGATGAAGGGGCACGCCAGGCCGGGATGCGGCTGGGGAACGCCTTCCTCGACTCCGAGGCGGGGAAGATGATCGACCACTCGATCGAGGTGCTCCCGCTCGAGCGTGCGCTCGAGTCGGTGGTGATGCCGATGGGCGAGCGGCTTCGTCGATCGGCAGAGTTCGACTTTCACGCCGAGCCGGGCGGTGGAGGTCGCATCGTGGTGCGCGGCGGCCTCCTGAGGCCCCAGACGCTCGCGGGCTTCTTTCAGGCGGTGGTCGACCGCATTCCAGGCACCCACCGTGTCTCGATCAGCGACCAGATTGAGGGCTCGCTCACGTTGTCGGTGATGCCGGTTCTGTAATCCACGGGTCCATCGCGTGGTGGCAGCGATCGCGCAACGCCGTGCCGATCTCGAGCCGTTCCAGCCAGAGGCGGAAGTAGCGGCGCAGGTCTTCTCGCCGCCGATGCGGAGTGGCGTGGGTCGCGAGGAAGTCCTTCTGGTTCTGGAGTTTGTCGGCTCGCAGCATGTCGTGCACCTCGCGCAGCGGCCCGAGGTCGATCTCTGCGGCCGAGCCGATCTCGCGGTGCGAGAGCGTGAGGTTCGCGATGCGGCGGTACTCACTGGCGAGCAGCCAGCTCGAGCCTGAAATGCCCAGCGCATCGAAGCGGGCCCAGTTCGCCGCGAGCTCGGGGTCGGACTGAATGAGGGGGTGCAGACAGAAGGCCCTTCTCGCCGAATCGGGAGCGCCCAGCTCGCGCAGCACCGCGAGCCCCTCGTCGATGTGGTTCATGTACGGGATCAGTGAACGCTCCGCTGCGCGATTCCCATAATGCGCGGCGACGGCGCGATACTCAGGCGTCTCGGTGAACTGGCAGATCGTTCGAAAGGGCAGGGCCTTCTTCGTGAGAAAGCCGTCGAGCTGACAGTCGGGGGTGGTCACCACCGGCAGCCCACGCTCCGCGAGCAGCGAAGTGGTTCGGCCCTGCCCGCGGAAGCGAGCCAGCACATAGAACGTCTGGTGCCACTCGCCTTCGGGAGACAGCGCCCGCGCCCACAGCCCCCATGTGCGCTTTCCCTCGCGCAGCACCTCGAAGGTGCGTTCGCACTTCCAGCCGTCGAGGACGGCCTGAATGGCCCGGTTCTCGAGGTACCGCCGGGCCTCGGCTTCGTCGTCTGCGTCCATCGGGAAGCGCAGCGACGAGCGTGCCTTCACTTGAGGAACTCGTTGAGTCGGCCCGCCAGCCCGAGGTGTGCCGCCGCCGCTTCGAGCATCCTCTTTTCCTTCGAATCGACCTTCCCGTCGGCCATCGCGACCTGCACGAGCTCGCGCATGAACGACTCGGCCTCGCTCGAGCCCTTGACGATGAGTCGGTTGAAGATCGAGGTGGCAGGTGAGTTGAGGGCCAGCTCGATGTTCGCCCAGGGCACACCCCAGCGATCAGACGCCATCTTCAGCATGGCGCGCTCTTTCTCGTCGACCGTGCCGTCGGCCATCGCCATGGCTGCCATCAAGTAGACGAGGCGCTCGCGTTCGTCCTTGTCGGGCACCTTCGCCGCAGCGGGCGCGACGTTCGGCGTCGCGGGCTTGCCGCCCTTCGCCTTCCACCATTCCCAGCCGCCGAAATCCTGAATCACCCAGTCGCGCTCGCCGGAGTTGAGGACCGTTCCGCAGAACTCGCAGCTGGGCTGCCCGTTGTCGGTGAGCGGCGCGTGGCACTGCGGGCACCGGTTGGTGGCCATGCCGTTGTCCGCCGAACTCTTTGCGCCCGAAGCGCGTTCGAGCAGCATCACGTAGCGCTGTGGCTGGCTGGGCAGGGCAGGGGGCTTGCCGCCTTTCGGCCCGATGCCGATCTTCGCGCTCCACTTGATCTCGACCGCGGCGACGTCTTTCCCGCCTTGTTGGGAGAGCTGCTGCGTGTTGACGCCACCGACCGCGCACTCAACGAAGAACTTCTGTTTGCCCTGCGCCTCGAGGTGATCGACGCCTCCCTGTACCTCGGCAGCGAAGCCGGGCGACGCCACCTTCGCGAGGCGGCCGGGGTCAGACAGCACCTGCGACTCGACCCACTTCCAGAACAGCAACGACGCGCGATCTTCGAGCGCCTCGGTGGTGATCGACGGGTCGCTCTGGCGCAGCTTGGCGAAGCCGTCAGGCACCATCGGGTGCGGCTGAAATTGCGAGCCCTGGGTGATCTCGGCCAGCACCCAGTCGTAGGTGCCGCTGTTGACGATCGCCTTGCAGAACTCGCAGGTGTTGGCCGCGCCGCCTTCGAAGGGCGCTCCGCAGTTGGGGCACTTGCCCTGGCTCGTGTCGCCTTCGACCTTCGTCTGCACGCCCGGCTTGCGCACGAACGACCAGACCTCGGTGAACTGCTCAGGCTTCTTCTTGCGCGCCAGCGCGAGCGCCTGCTCGTCGGTGAAGGTCTTCGGCGCGTCGTCATCGCAGAGCTGCGCGGTGACCCGAATGTGCACGGTGTCGAACGAGTCGTTCTGCTCGAGACCGATGATCTGCAGGTCGAGCACCTGGGGATCGGCGATGGCGTCGCGCACCCCCATCAGGTCCATCAACTTCATCTGGGTGACGAGGCGCTGAAAGGTCGCGTCCGACAGGTACTTCCGCACAGGCTCGAGGTTTCGCTTGAACCATGCGTCCTGCAGTTCGAGGAACTCGCGGCGCGTGCGATCGAAGAACTTCATGAGATCGAACGCGGCGTCTTTCGCCTTGAGGGCGCTCACCCAGCCGTCGACCTGCGTGGCGCTGACGGCGGTGCGGCGCTGGGCCTCGGCCTTGTCGATCGCCTTGCGCGTCGAGCTGTCGCCGTCGTTCATCTTCTTCCAGATCACCCAGCCGATGATCACGACGATGGTGAGCGGGATGCCGACCGTCGGGTGCTGGATGATGAGCCACACCAGAATGTCGATGATGAAGCCGGCGTCGCCGCCGCTGTCACTCGAGCTGTTGCCCGAATCGAACGACTCACCGCCGCCGATGCGTGCCAGCGCGGCCGTGCCGAGCAGCACCACCAACATCGGGACGAGAGGCATCAGTCGGGCTATCCACCGCGCACGCGTCTGCATGATGCGGCGCAATGTATCGAATGGAGTCTCCACCATGGCCGAATTCCTCATCGAGTCGAAGGGCGCGTACGAAGTGTGGACGATCGACGGTGAAGCCCGCCGCAACGCGCTCTCGAAGGCGATGGTGGCCGAGCTCGACGCGAACGTCCAACGCGTGTCGGGGGCCGATCGCACGGTGCGCGCGGTGGTGCTGCGAGGCTCGGGCACGAAGGCGTTCTGCGCGGGCGCAGATCTCAAGGAACGGGCGACCATGAAGCCCGAAGAGGTGCCCGTCTTTCTCGACGGCGTGCGTCGCATCTTCCGGTCCATTGAACGGTCGAGCTGCATCTTCATTGCCTTCGTCAACGGCGCGGCGTTCGGCGGCGGCACCGAGCTGTCGTTGTGCTGCGATTTGCGCGTCATCGACCCGCTCGCAGAGATGGGGCTCACCGAAGTGAAGCTCGGCATCATCCCCGGCGCGGGCGGCACGCAGCGGCTCCCCCGATTGGTGGGGAAGGGTATCGCGAAGGAACTCATCCTCACCGGACGACGGGTCGGCGCTGATGAAGCGGTGCGGATCGGGCTCGCCAACCGGGTCGGCGCGCAGGAAGACGCAGAGGGGTACGCCAGGCAGATCTGTGAGAACGCGCCCATCGCCGTGGGCCTCGCCAAGCATGCCATCGACGAGGGAAGCCACCTCGACCTCGACGCCGCGCTGCTCGTCGAGAAGGACAAGTACTCGCACACGCTGACCACCGGAGATCGCGTCGAGGGCCTGAAGGCGTTCGCCGAGAAGCGCGCGCCGGTCTACCGCGGCAGGTGAGCGCGCATGCCGACCGCCCAGCCCATCGAGTAGCGAGCGTTGATCTCGCTGCGGGGTTGAAAGCGATCGCCGTCGTACCGGAAGGCGTCGATGCCGAATGGGCCGAAGTAGCCGGCGCTCACCAGCGCCTTCGCAGTGAGCTGGAATTGCGCTGTCAGCGACTCGAGTTCAGCCACCGAAAGCTCGCCCGTCGCGGCGACTCGGGTTGCTTTCCAGGCTCCCGAGTCGGCGATCTCCTGAATCGTGACCTCGCCGCGCGTGAGTGCACCCTCCATGGAGATCTCGCCGTGGAGACCGACGTCGAGCGATCGGCACACCAGCGGCTCGACCTGCAGCCCGCCGATCTCGATGGACACGGCGATCCAGGCTTGCTCCTCGACGGTGCGCACCCCCGATGCCCGCAGCCTTTTGCGGCCGCGACCCGCGTAACCGAAGGGGCGCTTGAGCAGCCAGTTCTCGACCTGCGCTGACGCCGCGAAGGTGGCTTCGAGTTCGCCCAGTGAGGTCACGAAGCGCGAGCCGGGGAGGGCGAGGCCCAGCTCGGCCGAGAACCGGCGGTGGTTCACGCGTCGGAGCACTTCCATCGGAGGTGCCGGCGGAGGTTCGTCGAACCGACTCAGTGCCCAACGCGTGGGGCACCAACAGAGGCGGTCACCGCCCGCTCGCGCGAGGGGAGAGGCCGGCTTCGGGAACACGACAACGTCACCTTCTCGAATCAACCCGCTCGCCCGCAGCGCCGGCTCTCTCTTTCGAATGCGCCCGACCGTGGCTTCGCTCGGTGTGTGCGCCCCGTGATGCGCGAGCTCGTCTTCCGCGTCGAGGTTGAGCACCCACTGGCGCACTACGCATTTCTCCACGTCGACAAGCGCTCGAGGAACTCACTGGTGAAGCCCGCGCGCCTTCGCGCCTCGACGCGCAGCTCGTGGCCCCGCGTCATCATCGGGCTCAGCGGCGCCGGCAAGGCGGCCCGCCACGTCTCGAAGTCGAGAGCTCCCGTGAACTCGCGGAACCAGTGAATCGCGAACGCCGCGTGTGCCTCTTCTTCGGCCGTGATCTGCGCCTGAATCTCAGCAGCGCGTTCATCGCCCACCTCGCGAAACAGCCCGGCGAACCGCGCGCCGTGATCGAGGTTGCCGCCTTCGAACCCAATCCCCAATCGCGCCACGAATTGCACCGGCGTCACTTCTTCGCCGGGGACCCGCTTCCAGAACCAGTCGTTCACGGGGAACGAGCCAAACGGCTTCCCCAGCACCTCGAGATGCGCCGCGTAGAGCCCCAGGTGGCGCAGCTCGTCTCGGCAGAGCCCCAGCAACCCTTTGCGGAAGGCGAGCGGGGTCTCAGGAAAGGCGCAGATCGCCCACGCCATCAACTCGGCGGCCTGCAGCTCGTGATGGAGAAACGTGTGAATCAGCTCGGCGCGCTTGTGCGGGTGCACGAGCGAACGGGGTGACTTGCGCGATTTTTCGAGCACCTCGAGCTCGGCCGGGCGGCCGGGGTGTGCGAGCACCACGCGCTGCGGCGCGGCGCTCCATTCCACCGGAGGCGCGGGCGGCGCCAATTTGTGTCCGAGCGACGTGCTCTTCACGTACTCCAGCGCCCACTGTTCGATCGTCACAGTCACGCTGATTGCTTACGACGCGCAACGCTTTCGCACCACGGGAACTCGGGGCTATATGCCGTCCATGGATTTCGAGCTGCCGGAAGACATCGCCGCGTTGAAGAAGACCGTCCGTGACTTCTGCGAGAAGCGGGTGAAAGACAAAGCGCGCGAGTGGGATCACTCCGAGAAGTTCCCGATGGAGATCGTGAAGGAGCTGGGGCAACTCGGTCTCCTCGGCATTCGCATCAGCGAGGAATACGGCGGCGCCAACATGGGCTCGCTCGCCGTGGCGGTCGTGGTCGAGGAGATCGCGCGCTACGACGGCTCGCTCGCGCTGACGGTCGCCTCGCACAACGGCCTCGGCACCTCGCACATCCGCATGTTCGGCAACGAGGCGCAGAAGAAGAAGTACCTGCCGAAGCTCGCGAGTGGCGAGTGGCTTGGCGCGTGGGCGCTCACCGAGCCGGGCAGCGGCTCTGACTCGGCCGGCATGAAGACGACCGCCGTGAAGAAGGGCGACTCGTGGGTGCTCAACGGCAGCAAGATGTTCATCACCCAGGGCACGGTCGGTGACTCGTTCGTGGTGCTCGCCGTCAGCGACGCCAGCAAGAAGCAGAAGGGCATCACCGCCTTCATCCTCGAGAAGGGCCTCAAGGGGTTCAGCCAGCGCTCGATTCACGGGAAGCTCGGCATGCGCAGTTCCGACACCGCCGAGCTGCACTTCGAGAACGTCGAGGTGCCTGACACGCAGCGGCTGGGCGAGGTGGGCAACGGCTTCATCGACACGATGAAGATCCTCGATGGCGGTCGCATCACCATCGGCGCGCTCTCGGTCGGCCTCGGCCGCGGCGCGATCGAAGAGTCGGTGAAGTACGCGAAAGATCGCCACGCCTTCGGTCAGGCCATCGGCGAGTTCCAGGCCATCCGGTGGATGCTGGCCGACATGCAGACCGAGATCGACGCAGCGCGCCTGCTCGTCTACCGCAGCGCTGCGCTCGCCGACGCCGGCAAGCCGTATTCGCGCGAAGCCTCGATGGGCAAGCTCTTCGCCAGCGAGGTCGCGACCCGCGCCTGCAACAAGGCGGTGCAGATCCACGGCGGCTACGGCTACACCCGCGAGTTCCCCGTGGAGCGTTATCTCCGTGACGCGAAGCTCTGTGAGATCGGCGAAGGGACCAGCGAGATTCAGCGCACGATCATTGCGCGCGACGTCTTGAAAGGCTGAGTTCGCGCTCTTCCCTTCATGGACCGCGCCTTTCTCGAACAGCTGGGGCTCGACGTCACCGAAGACGACGGCGTGGTCGAGGCCGAACTCGAGCTGCGCAGCGGTCAGGCCTTCAACCCCCTCACCCGCACGATCATCGAGCGGGTGTCGTTCACCGTCATGGGCGACCGACTGCTCTACGTCGGCCCGCCTGAATTCGTCGGCGCGCAGCCGATCAACGTGGCCTTCCTGTCGCCTCAAACCCGGCTCGAAGACCTCGTAGTGCAGACGCTGAACGATCACCTTTTTCAACTCGAGCGCCGCAGCAACGAGCTGGGCGAGCTGGGCGTCTCTGCGAAGGTAGACCCCGCGTCGCTGCAGTTGACGGCCGAGCTCGAGAGGCCTCCGCTGAAGTTCACCATCGGCGCGAGTCGCACGGGCCAGTTTCGGCTCATGCGCGCCGTCAACGGCAATAGCGAGCTCACCAACGCCACCCAGAACGTCTTCGAGCTGAGCGAGTTCTTCGAGAAGCGCGCGCTGGAAGAATTCCTCTTTGCATTCTTCAGCGACATCGTCGACGACCCGCGCGCCAATGAGCCGCCGCCCCCTTCCGAGCCGGCGACCCTCAGGCACACGCCCTCGATCATGATTCAGGCGCAGAGCATCGAGGTGGGTCTGGCGTTCAAGGACCTGTTCTCGGCGTTTGGCGACACCATGCTCCCCCCGCGCAGCCCGCTGGAGGTGGTGGCGGACGTGAAGGTGGGAGATCAGCAGCTGCGCTTTGCCGCGGCCCGCATTCACGGCACGACCTTCCGAGGCCTGCTCGCCGGCCCGCAGGGGAAGATCTGGGCCGATCGCTTCGAGCTCGACGACTTCCCCGGCATTCGTGGCTTCGTGAGCGAACTGATGAAGGTCGATTTCGATGAGGTCGAGGTGTTGAGCGAATGAGCGACGGGGTCAAACCCTCGAAGCTCACGCCACAGGAGCGCCTTGCCCTCCTGCAGACCCGCACGCAGGTCGAGTTCACCCGCATCGACCTCGCGCTCGTTGCGCTCACCCACAAGAGCTACTGCAACGAGCACAAAGACGAGCCCCTCGAAGACAACGAGCGCCTCGAGTTTCTGGGCGACGCGGCGGTCGATCTCGCCGTCGGCCACCGACTCATGGAGCGCTTCCCCGCAGCCGACGAAGGCGAACTCTCGAAGCTGCGCGCGCTGATCGTCAACGAAGAGGGGCTGGCGCGGGTGGGGCGGGCGCTGGGCCTCGGCGACCTGCTGCTGCTCGGTCGGGGCGAAGAATTGACGGGCGGCCGCGAGAAGCCCTCGCTGCTCGCCAACGCCATCGAGGCGGTGATCGGCGCGCTGTATCTGGGCAACGGGCTCGAGGCTGTTCTCCGGCTCGTCGACACGTTCTTCGGTGAGGCGCTCGACGGGGTCGCCCAGGGCCGCCAGGGCCGCGATAACAAGTCGCTGTTGCAGGAAGCGGCACAGAGCCGGCTCAAGGCGGCCCCGAGGTACCGCGTGGTCAGCGAGACGGGCCCCGAGCACGAGAAGATCTTCGAGGTCGAGGTCAGCATCAACGGTGAACTCTTCGCGCGCAGCACCGGCCGCTCGAAGAAAGAGGCCGAGCAGGCGGCTGCGCACAAGACGCTCGAGATGCTCGACGCGCGGGCCTTGCCGGCATCTCCGTAATTTCAGACGAGACGTTGGCGCTCGGCGTCTGTAGTTTTCGCCGCCATGAAACGCCTCGCACTCACCACCGTCATTGCCCTCTCGGCCACCGCCCTCGCCGGGGAACCGAAGTTCATGGGCCTCGCGAAGAAGGGCAAAGACCTCTACGCGACCCTCTCCACCACGCAGGGTGACATCGTGGTGCGCTTCTTCCCGAAGGAAGCGCCGATCACCGTCGCCAACTTCGTCGGCCTCGCCACCGGTGAGAAGGACTTCACCGACCCGACCACGCAGAAGCCGACGAAGCGCGCCTACTTCGATGGCCTCTCGTTTCACCGCGTCATCGAGGGCTTCATGATTCAAGGCGGCGACCCGGAGGGCACCGGCCGCGGCGGCCCCGGGTACACCTTCGAAGACGAGTTCAAGTCGGGTCGTGCGTTCGACAAGGTCGGCCTGCTGGCGATGGCCAACCGCGGCCCCGCGACCAACGGCAGCCAGTTCTTCATCACCACCAGCACGCCGACGCACCTCAACGGCAAGCACACCATCTTCGGTGAGGTGATCAGCGGCTACGACGTGGTCGAGGTGATCTCGCGCACCAGGGGCGTGGTGATGAAGAAGGTCACCATTTCCGAGAAGAACCCCACCCCCGCACCGGCAGGAGCGAAGAAGTGAAGCACCTCCTCGCGATCTCGATTCTCGCCCTCGCCCCCGGTTGCAAGAAAGAGGGCGCCGCCACCGCGTCGGGGTGGACGGGCAAGGCCGCCGCCGGCGTCGAGCTCTACGCCACGGTCGAGACCAACAAGGGCACCTTCACCGCGAAGCTCTTCTCGAAAGATGCGCCGAAGACGGTGCAGAACTTCGTCGGCCTGGCGACGGGAGAGCGCGAGTGGCGCAACCCGGCGACGGGGGAAATGAAGCGCGGCGTGCCGCTCTACGACGGCCTCATCTTCCACCGAACGATCCCCGGCTTCATGATTCAGGGCGGCGATCCCCTCGGGAATGGCACGGGCAACCCCGGCTACCAGTTCGAGGACGAGTTCCAGAGCGGCCGCACGTTCGATCGGGTCGGGCTCCTCGCGATGGCCAATGCCGGCCCTGCCACCAACGGCAGCCAGTTCTTCGTCACCGTCGCCACGCCGGCGCACCTCAACAACCGCCACACCATCTTCGGTGAGGTGGTGAAGGGCTACGAGGTCGTCGAGGCGATCTCGAAGACCCCCACCGGCTCGCTCAACCGCCCGGTCGAGGCGGTCGTCATTCAACACATCACCGTCTCTGAAACGCCGTAACCACGCATCACGCAGGGGAGAGCAGCCATGGGAATGATGGAAGACGCGCGCGCAGGTCACGACCTCTACGCCCGGTTCGACACCACCGAAGGAATAATCGTGGTGCGCCTGTTCGCGAAAGACGCGCCAAAGACCGTCGAGAACTTCGTCGGCCTCGCGACGGGCGAGAAGCAGTGGACGGACCCTGCGACCGGCGAGACCATGAAGAACACGCCGCTCTACGACGGCACCATCTTCCACCGCTGCATCAAGGAGTTCATGGTGCAGGGCGGTGACCCGCTCGGCCGCGGCACCGGCGGCCCGGGGTTCAACTTTGAAGACGAGTTTCAGTCGGGGCGCCGCTTCGACAAGCCTGGCCTGCTCGCGATGGCGAACCGGGGCCCGAACACCAACGGCAGCCAGTACTTCATCACCGTCATCCCCACCACGTGGCTCAACGGCAAGCACACGATCTTCGGCGAGATCGTGCAGGGGCAAGACGTGATCGACCGCGTCGCCAACGTGATCCCCAAGGGCCCCAACGATCGCCCGCGCACCGACGTCGTCATCAAAAAGCTCTCCATCACCAAAACGTTGTAAGGGGCTCCCGAGGAGCACCTCATGCGTAGCGGCTACGCCGCGTTGATCGGCCGACCCAACGTCGGAAAGAGCACGCTGCTGAACAAACTCCTGGGCGAGAAGGTGGCGATCGTCTCGCCCAAGCCCCAGACCACGCGCACCCGCATTCTGGGGGTCATCACGCGTGAAGAGGGCCAACTGGCGCTGTTCGACACTCCCGGCATCCACGAGGCGAAGGGCGCGCTCAACCGCTTCATGGTCGACGCCGCCATCAACGCCGCGCAAGACAGCGACGTGGTGCTCTTTCTGGTCGAGGTCGAGGGCATTCGCGAAGACACCGAGCTGAAGGTGTCACCTGGCAACCGCGCGGTGCTCGAGCGCCTGAAGGCCCTCGGCAAGCCAGTGGTGCTGGTGCTGACCAAGATCGACACCATCAAGAAGGTGCTGCTGTTGCCGGTGATCGATCTGTACCGAAAAGAGTTTCCCTTCCTTGACGTACTGCCGGTCAGCTCGCGGCAGGGCGACGGGCTCGAGACGTTCTTTGAGCACGTGGTGAAGCACCTGCCGGAGGGTGAGCCGATCTTCCCGCCCGACACGCTCACCGATCAGGCCGAGCGCACCCTGGTGGAAGAGTTCATTCGCGAGCAGGTGCTGCGCCACTGCCACCAGGAAGTGCCGTACTCGGTCGGCGTGGTGGTTGAGGTGTTCGACGAGGCCGAGCGGTACGCGCCGCCTCCTCCGCCGAAGAAGGGCAGCAAGAAGAAACCGCTGCCGCCCGGCAAGCCGAAGCTCTCCGGCCTCATTCGCATCCACGCCAACATCTTCGTCGAGCGTGATTCGCAGAAGGCGATCCTCATCGGGAAGAACGGCGAGATGCTCAAGACGCTCGGCACCGACGCGCGCATGAGCATTCAGCGCTTCTTCGGCGCGCACGTGTTCCTCTCGCTGCAGATCAAGGTCGAACCGAGGTGGACCGAGCGCATCGATGGGCTGCGCAAGCTCGGCTACACGAGTGACCAGAAGCGCCCGGAGTCGATGTGAGCCGCCGCACGGGAAGACCGATCATCGCCATCGTGGGCCGCCCCAACGTGGGCAAGTCAACTCTCTTCAACCGCCTGCTGCGCAGCAAGCGCGCGCTGGTCGAAGACACGCCGGGCGTCACGCGCGATCGCCACTACGCCGACTGCGAGCTCGAGGGTCGCGACGTCACGCTCGTCGATACCGGTGGCTTCGTGCCCGACAGCCAGGAAGACCCCCTCGCGCGGTACATTCGTCTGCAGGCGCAGGCCGCCGTCGAAGAGTGCGATCTCGTGCTCTTCGTGTGCGACGGCCGCACGGGGCCGACGTCGGCCGACCAGGAGGTCGCGAACTACCTCCGCAAGTCGAGCAAGCCGGTCATCCTCGTCATCAACAAGACCGACGGGCGACGCGACGCCGAAGAGATGATCGCCGACTTTCACCGCTTCGGGCTCGGTCAGCCGTTCCCCGTCTCGGCGGAACACAACGAGGGCATCATCGACCTGCTCGAGACGGCGATCCCGAAGCTGCCTCCGGCGCCCCCGGTCGTAGAGAAGCCGGTCGATGTGCCCGAGGAAGAAGACGAAGATCGCCCCATTCGCATCGCGATCGTCGGTCGGCCGAACGTGGGCAAATCGACGTTGGTGAACGCGCTGCTCGGCGAAGAGCGGCAGATCGCCAGCCCCATCGCGGGAACCACGCGCGATCCGATCGACAGCGAGCTGCAGTTCGGCGGGCGCGACTTCATCCTCACCGACACCGCGGGCATTCGGCGCAAGGCGACGATTACGCAGAAGGTCGAAGGCTTCTCCGTCATGGGCGCGTTGCGCGCCGTCGAAGACAGCGACGTCACGGTGCTGATGATCGACGCGAGTGAGCCGGCAGTGGAACAAGACCGGAAGATCGCCGCGCTCGCAGAGAGCAAGGGCAGGGCGCTCATCATCTGCGTCAACAAGTGGGATCTCGTGCACGGCACCGCGAAGGAAGAGCACTTCCGCGCGCAGGTGAAGTGGGCGATGGACTGGGTCGATTGGGCGCCGATGGTCTTCATCTCGGCCCGCACCGGCGAGCGCGTGAAGAAGGTGCTCGAGGTCGCCCTCGAGACGTTCAAGCAGCAGTACTTCCGGGCGCCCACGCCCCGGCTCAACAAGCTGGTCGAGCACGTGACCACCGAGCACTCGTTGCCGGTGATCGCCGGTCGTCCGCTCAAGATCTATTACGCCGCCCAGGTGGCGACGGCGCCGCTGGCATTCGCGATGATGGTGAACCAGCCCAGGGGCGTGCCCGATCGCTACGGCCGCTACATCATCAATTCGCTGCGCAAGGTCTTCCAGCTCAAGGTGCCGATTCGGCTCTTCTGGCGTGAACGGCCGGGCCAGAAGAAGCGGGAGGCGGTCGGAAAACGCTTCAAGGCGCGCGAGAAGAGCAAGCGACGCGTTCGCTGACCGTTGTTGCGTTGACTTGGAAGGGGTCCACCCCTAGAGAGCCCGCGCAATGGCTTACAAAGACGAACAAAATGAGCTCAAGCAGCCTGACGACTTTCAGAAGCTCGGTCAGGAAGCGATGCCGTTCATCGAGAAGCACGGCAAGACGGTCGTGATGGGTGTCGGCGGCGTGTTGGCCGTCGGTCTCATCATCGCCATCGCCACCAGCATGTCGGGTCGCGGCGAGGCGGAAGCCGGTCGTGAGTTCGGCGCCGCGTTGAAGGTGCTCGAGCGCCAGGTGAACGCGAACCCGTCGGGCGAGGTGAAGCCGGGCGAAGAGGCGCCGTTCAAGTCCGAAGCCGAGAAGGACGAGGCGATCGTCAAGTCGCTCACCGAGTTCCGCGCCAAGCGGGGCGGTACGAAGCCCGCGGTCAGCGCGGCGCTCCCCCTCGCGCAGGCACTGCTTCGACAGGGCAAGGCCGACACGGCGCTGCCCTTGATCGAAGAGTTCCTCGCCAAGGCCGACCCGGCCGACTCGCTGCGCCCGGCGGCGTACGAGGCTCGTGGCTATGCCCTCGAGGCGCAGAAGAAGCTCGATGACGCGCTCGCTGCGTTCGATCAGCTGGCGCGTGAGAACAAGACCGACTTCATGAAGGGCATGGGGCTGTACCACCGAGGCCGCATTCTCCTGATGAAGGGCGACACGGCCGGCGCGGCGAAGACCTTCTCGGAGATCGAGGGCGCAGCGCCGAACACGGCCGCGGCTCGCCTGGCGAAAGATCGCATCACCCAGCTCGTCGCGCAGGGTGTCGACGTGCCGAAACCGGCCGTCATCCCCGCTGCTGTCGACGCCGGGAAGTAACGCGTGTCGCGCAGGCTCCTCGTGACGTTGGTCGTCTGCGCGCTGTCGGCGTGCAAGTCGATTCCCCTCAACGACGACCCCACGGTGCCGCGCCACATGGCGCTGGTCTCGCACCCGGCCGTCTACGAGGTGGCGTGGAACACCACGCTCGTGAAGCTCGGCCTGCTCGAGTACCAGCCCACCGAGACCGCTTCCCCCGCCATCGACCCTGACACCGAGCGCGTCATCGTCACCACGCGCGACGGCTTCGTGCGCGCGCTGTCGCCCGCCGACGGCAGGGTCGAGTGGGAGTTCAAGACGGCCGGGCGCTTCGTCGCCGGGCCCACCATCAGCCGGGGCATCGTCTATGTGCCCGCGGGAGACGGCACGCTCTACGCCTTCCGCGTGCTTACCGGAGAGAAGCTGTGGGCCTTCAAGGCGAACGAAGAGCTCTCGTCGTCGCCGACCGTCACCGAGAACCGCGTCATCGTCAGCTCGCAGTCGGAGACCGTCTTCTCGGTCGACCTCACGACCGGGGCGTGGGTGTGGCAGTACCGGCGTGATCCTCCGTCGGGCTTCTCGGTGCGTGGCACGGCCCGCCCGGTGGTGCACGAGAATCGCGTGTTGATGGGCTTCGCCGATGGGTACGCCGTCGCGCTGAACCTCGAGAGCGGCGTGATGGAATGGGAAAAGCGCCTCTCGACCTCGGGCGGCAACCAGTTCCTCGACGTCGACACCACGCCGGTGATCGTCGACGGCAAGCTGATCGTCGCGAGCTTCAAAGACGGCCTCAACGCGCTCAACCCGGCGACAGGCGACCTGCTGTGGACGAACAAGCATGAGGGCCTCACGGCACTGCTCCCGCGGGGCAACGTGGTGTTCGGCACGGGCGACGGCTCGTTGACCGCATTCGATGGCCGGACCGGTCGCGAGCTGTGGAAGCTGAACCTGAGCGACAAGACCTCGAAGGGGAAGGGCGTCAACTCGGGCAAGGCGCTGACGATGGCGCGCGGCTACGTGGTGGTGCCGACTGCCACGGCGCTGGCCTTCGTCGAGCCGACCAGCGGCAAGGTGCGCGCGATGTGGAACCCGGGGCGCGGGGTCAGTGCGACGCCGACTGGTGTGTCGAGCCCGCGCTATGGAAATCGGCTGTACGTGATGTCGAACCTCGGCACCGTGTTCGCCCTGCAGATGGTCAGCACGGGCGGATGAAGAAGACCATTCGCGTCGTCGCCGCGTTGATCCCCAGCCCGACCGACGGCACACGGTTTCTCGTGCAGCAGCGGTTGGCGAACAAGAGCCGTGCGAACTTGTGGGAATTCCCCGGTGGGAAGGTCGAGCTCGGGGAAACCGACGAAGCCGCGCTCGCCCGCGAATGCCAGGAAGAGCTGGCGGTGGACCTGAAGGTCGGCCGACGGCTCTGGAGCACCTCGCACGAGTACGACGATCTCGTGGTGCAGCTCGAGCTGTTCGCCGCCGACATCACGAAGGGTGTGCCCCAGGCCCTCGGGGCGCAAGCGCTCAAGTTCTGCACGCCGACCGAGATGCAGGCGTTGCCGTTCTGTGAGGCCGATCTGCCGTTGCTCGGCTCGCTGGTGAGCGGCGACGTGCCGACCCGGTGACCGATGCGCTTCCTCGAGCGCACCTTTCAACTCACGAAGGGCGTCGGGCCGTGGCGCGAGCGCGATCTCTGGGCGCGCGATCTCGAGACGTGGGCTGACTTCGAAAAGGCTGCTGCGGCTGGCGTGGTGATGTCGTCGCGGCTCGATGGCGAGCTCCTCGAGGCGATCGGCAGGGCGCGGAAAGCGATGAAGACCAGCTCGTTGCGTGAGCTCGCGATGCTGGTTCCCGCGCGTGAGCACTGGCGGCTCTATGGCCACTTCATGAACGAGGCGGCGTACTTCGACATCGAAGCCGATGGCGACGAAGTGCCGACGGTGGTTGGCGTGATGGATCGCGAGGGCGTGGCGACCTTTCGGCGCGGGCACAGCCTGAAGCAGTTGCCTGACCGGCTCGCGAAGAGCCCGATTTGGGTGACGTTCAACGGCTCGGTCTTCGACGTGCCGACGCTGGTGAAGCACTTCGACGACGGCTTCCCGCAGCCGTTGGTACACCTCGATCTGCGCTTCTTGATCCGCCACGCGAAGCTGAAGGGCGGCCTGAAGGGCGTGGAAGACGCGATCGGCCTGGGTCGGCCTCCGCACTTGAAGGGCGTGAAGGGGCTCGACGCGATTCGGCTCTGGAGAGAATGGAACGAGCGGAAGGACAAGAGCGCGCTGCGGCTGCTCGTCGAATACAACCTCTACGATGCGATCAACCTGCGCTCGGTGCTTGAGTGGAGCCTGTGGCGGATGGCCGAACTGCACGCCTGGAAGGGTGTCGAGAAGACGCCGATCTTCGAGCGGGGTGACGTGCTCTACGACGTGAGTCGGCTCGTGTTGTCGCTGTGACTCTGGCGGTCGTGGCGGGATCGTCGGGACCTGGCGCGGCAACCAAGCACCTGCATGGCACTCCTGCTCACGCTGTCGCTGCTCGCTGCGACTCCCGAAGTGGTCCAACGACAGCCAGCCGCCGATGAGTGCGAGCCCGAAGTACCCCTGGTGGCGGTGGTCGCGTTGCCAGGCTATGCGTTGGAAGCGAAGAGCTCCGGAGTGTCGGTCGCGCTCGCGGCCGAGGTGCGGCTGCTGCCGTGGGTCGCCTTGCGCAGCGGCTACGAGTGGCGGCGCGAGAGTGGCCACGTGATTGACTTCCTGGGCGTGAAGTTCTCTCCCTTTGCTGCATGGAAGGCGCGCCCGTTCCTGGGCACCGGAGTGGCCGGCGTCTTCCCCGACTCACGGCCTGGCGAGTCGTTCCTCGCGCTGACCACCAGCGCTGGTCTCGATGTCGACCTGACGCACGGGTTCTTCGTGTCGCTCGACGGCCGCGCGCGCTTCATGAAACCTGGAGTTCAGGCCGGCGTGTACCTGGGCCTCGGCTTCGAGTTTCTGTGAAGCGATCGGCTCATTTCTTCTTCTTTTTGAGGGCTTTGACCGGAGCTTCGGGAACGACTTCTCCGGCGACCCGGAAGGGCATTTCCCAGTCGTTGAAGATGGCGCCAGCTTCGTCGGTGACCACGGGCCCGAGCTCGGCGTCGAGAATCAGTCTGTAGCTCCGGCCAGTCTTGAGCGGTTCAGGCAAGGCGATGGTCAACGTGCGACCTGACGGGTCAAGCTCGTCATCGGACACCACGAGCTGATCGCGCCAGTCGAGCAGCCGAATTCGAAAGTCCTTCAACTTGATCGGCAGGGTCACCTGGATGGAACTGGCCGGTTCGGTCTCTGCGTTCGCTTTCAGCTCGGTCACGCCGCCATCACGGGTCACTGCAGCGACCGTGATCTCCAGACTCGCAGGCGCCGTGGGTCCTGCGTCGATCACACCAGCGTCGATGCCGGCGTCGGGTTCGAGGCCCGAATCGGCGAGCGCTGCTTCGACGCGCTTTTCGGGGCACGCCGTCAGCACCGCGCACGCCGCCAGAATCACCAGAATCGTTCTCATCTCGCCGCGCCTGATACAGGGATTCCCCTCGGGAAACCCCTCCAGCCAACGTCTCATAATGAGCGTTATGTAAACTAGGCATGGGTGAGATTTGGAGGAGTCTGCGAACCGATCTTGGGCGTCGGTGTCCGGTGGTTCGTGCGCTGGCTTCTGGTGATCGTTCTTGGTTCGGGACTGCTCTCGGCCCTGGCCCTGCTTCATCGGCAGCAACGCGCGATTCCGGCCGGTGCGCATCGACTTCGAGGCGTCGTGTCGCGCGCGGATACCGGTGCCGCGGTGGCCGACGTCGTGGTGATCGTTCGTGACGCGGCCCCGCCTTTTGCCGAACTCCATCGAGCATCGACCGATCTCGACGGCCGCTACGATCTCGCCCCGCTTCCCGACGGTGACGTTCACCTTCACTTCGTGTCACCCGAGTTTGCCGAGCTCGTCTTCGGGCCCTATCGGACCTCGGGCGGCCCCACGGAGCTCACGGTCGATCAGGTCATCGCTGCCGAGTCGAATCGCCTTCGCGGGCGTGTCGTCAGCAGCACCTCCGGGCTGCCGATCGAAGGCGTCGAGATTCGACGCGCCGGACCGTGGCTGGCGCCGCCGGCGATGAGCGATCGGGATGGCGACTTCGTGCTCGGCGGACTCCCTGGGGGCCTGCAGAACCTCGAGTTCAAGCGCATCGGGCTCCCGGCGCTCGTCCGCGAGGTCTTGATCCAGGAGTTTCGCGTCACGAACGAGACCTTCAGCCTGGAGGATCGCCAAATCGAGGTCTCTGGCGTCGTTCTCGAGGCCGACGGGCGGCCGATTGCTGACACCGAGATCGTGCTGAGCCGGATTCCCGGAACCGGAATCGAACAGTCCAGCTTCAAGACCGACTCGGTCGGTGCCTTCGCGACGAGAGTTCCGCCGGGCACCTGGCTCGCCAGCACCGGCGTCAGACCGCTCGGGGCCCTGCTTGCCCACGACGTCACGACGGTGCCGCCCCCCACCGTCTTGCGCGCTGAGCCACCCGCTCCCGATGGATGCGTGGTGCTCACGTCCGACGGTCACCCTGCCGGCGGCGCCTCAGTGCGCTGGTTGAGCAATGGCCGCATGACGTTCGAGGGAACGGTCAGCGGCGATGGCACCACCCAACGCGACGACCGCGGAAGCGCATGGCATCTGCTTATCGGCGGAGTTTTCGGCTCGACGCGCGCCACCGATGAACGACGTGAGCCGGTCAGGAAGCCGCCGCGTCGCGAGTTCGAGGCAGCCCTGAACGGTGAGACGGGTCGCCTCACCTTGAGTGACGTGCAGAAGCCCTGCCTTCTGCAACTCGAGCCTGCGGTCGAGGTCACCGTCCGGTCACCATCAGCCGAAGGGTTGAGCTGGGTTCGGTTTCCCGTTGGCCTCGGCGATCGCTCCGAAGCGATCTGGTTCTCAGGGGCGACCCGCGTTTCGGTGCCTCCCGGTTTTCAGACCTTCGAGTTCGGCAGCCCGCTGGGCCTGGCCCACGTGAAGGTCGAGCTCTCCACGGGCTCAACCGCCGTCGTCGCTCCACCGGCGACGCTGTTCTCACGTCCCAGCACCCAGTGAAGAATGCAGTGGTCTGCTCAAAGCGCAACATTCCTCTATTCATCTTGGACCACCCTCCCGTCCGAGTGGCGCGCCCAGAGCTTCTGCTGGAGCCACTGACCCAATAGCGTCAGCGGGTGCTTCTCGAGACCCACTGCGTAATCGTGGCGCGAAGGGGCGCAGGGGAGGACGTGGCTCGCGTCGTTCGAACTGGCGACGACTCCCTGCTGGCGCTGCTCGCTGACGGAGCGGGCGGAACCTCAGGCGGTCGCGAATGATGGCCAGCAGCGCAAACCTCTGCTCGGAGGCGGCATCCCCCGCATCCACAGCTTCGAGGCTGAGCTGCAGTTCAACGCGCTTCTGGTGATCGCTTCTGACGGGTTGCGGAGATTCGCGCACGAGCCGCTTCCCGCTGTGGACACGGTGCGTGGATCACTGCCCTCGATTGCCACCGCGTTGATCGACGCAGCCCGACTCCCGAATGGTCAACTCCAGGACGACGTCTCGCTGATTGCAATTCGGGTCGCGCGCGCCCATGAGGCGCCGGCAGCGATGGTCTAGCCAAAGTGACAGTTTCTCGATCGTTCAGCAGACCAGCTATTTCACCACCTGCGCCGAGTAGATGCTCCGCCGCCCCCGATTGAGGAGCTGGGTGACCGCACAGACGAGCAGCACGTGCGGCGCGACCGACCAGCCCAGCAGCTCGATCGCCATCACCGAGAGCGCGAGCGGCGCGTTCGAACAGACGGCGAACACCGCGGCCATGCCGACTCCGACGCCGAGCTCGAGCGGGAGCCCCAGGGTGCGCGCGAGGACGTTCCCCAGCGTCGCGCCGATGAAGAACAACGGCGTCACCTCTCCGCCCACGAAGCCCGCCCCAACCGTGACCGCCGTCAGCACCAACTTCAGCAAGAACAGCGTCTGCGGCAGCTGCGGATCTCCGAACGCGCGGACGATCGTCGGCACGCCAAGTCCAAGGGCGTCGTCGGCATCGAACACCTGCCAGATCGCCACCACCACCACCCCCGCCCCCACCATCTTCGCTGGCAGCGGCAGCTTGAGCGCCTTGATGCGCTTCGTGAGTTCGATGAACGCCACGGCCGCGGCGAAGATCGCCAGGGCGAAGAGCAACCACTTCCCCACCACCAACAGCGTCGGCTCGAGGGCGGCGACCTGCGGGTAGGCGGTGTGTCCGATGCCCAGGCCCCGCGTGGTGAGATCTCCGACGAAGGCGGCCACCACGCAGGGGACCACCGTCACCCACTGCACCCGGCCCACGACGACGAATTCCATCGCGAAGAGCGCACCCGCGAAGGGCGTGCCGAAGACCGAGCCGAAGCCGCCCGCGACGCCCGCTGCGATCAGGTGACGGCGCAGCTCGGCATCGAGCTTCAGCCGATGCGACACGAAGTCAGTCAGGCTCGCGCCCATCTGCACTGCCGTGCCTTCGCGCCCGGCACTCCCGCCGAAGAGATGCGTCAGCACCGTGCCGACCAGCACCATCGGCGCCACTCGCAGTGGGATCTCGGGCCCGCCCTCTCGCTGGCGAACGATCACCAACGAGGTGCCGTCCTTGATGGGCGTCCCCCACCGCGCGTAGGCCAGACCGATCAGCAGGCCCGCGACGGGCAGCAGGTAGACGAGGAACTCGTGACCGAGCCGGAATTCCGTCGCGCGATCGAGTGACCACAGGAACGCGGCCGAGGCGAGCCCGCTGAGCACGCCGCTCACGGCCCCCAACCCGATCCACTGCGCCAGCCGCTTCACCCCGTGGAAGGTAGGAGAACCTGCTCCCCGAGCGCGCGGAAGTTTTCACACCCAATCGTTGCGCGGGTCCCGATTCCGTTCTCCGATTCGCGCCATGCCCGTTTCGTTCAGCCAGCTCAAGATCGCCTCCGCCGCCAAGCCGATCGTCGACCAGGTCCTCGCCCGCGCGAGCACCGACGCGGATCGCACCCGCATTCAAAACGCGCTCGTCGCCGCCGCGGGCACCGACGCCAACAAGATCCTCTCCACGAAGGAAGTGCAGGCCGTCGCGGACGCTTTTCAGTCGGCGGGCAACGGCGCGCTCACGCCCGACCTCATCGGCGTGGGCATCGAGCAGGCCCACGTGGCGCTCAAGTCGATGGCCGACCTCGGAAACCTCGACGGCGTGAGCAACGTCTTCACGCTCCAGGGCGCCTCGGTCGAAGCGCGCATGGTCAAAGAACTGCAGGACTCGGTCGTGCGAGCCAACGGCCGCCCGATGGACGTCAACATGCTCATCTTCGAGTTCCAGAGTGACACCATCGAGAAGGCGATCGCCGACATCGCGAAGGATCACCCCAACGTCACCGTCCGCATCATCGCCGACTCGGGCCAGGCCTCGGACACCGGTGGCAACGCCCTGCCCTCGCTGCTCAAGAACAACCTCCCCAACGTGCAGGTGAAGTTCAAGAAGGACTTCCCCTACGTGTGGAGCGATTCGGCCAAACGCCCCGTCTACAAGCACGGCGCCACGCAGGGCCTGAACCACCACAAGGGCTTCACCACCTTCATCGACGGCAAGCCCGACTCGCTGCTCACCGGCTCGTTCAACTGGTCCGGCACCGCCGACACCAGGAACTACGAAGATCTCACCGTCTTCCAGAACAAAGACAGCGCGTCGCGCCGATCGATCGAACAGTTCGGCGGCGAGTTCGCCGGCTTCTGGAACAACCCTGAGGCTGCGCTCTCGCCGAACAACTTCCAGAACTACAAGGGCACGAAATGGAACGAGCTGCTCAAGGCCCACAACCTGCGGCCGACGGCGACCACCAACCGTGCCGATGACTCGTACGCGACGTACGCGGTGCCCAACGACGCAAAGAGCCTCGACATCAACGGCTTCACCGCGAAAGACGAAGCGCGCCTGGGCGATCTCCTCGGTTCGAAGACCCTCGCCCGCGCCGTGATGCAGGAGCGCACGAAGTTCGGTCGCTTCGCCGACCTCCACGATCTGCTCGAGCGCGTACCGCAGGTCGCCGCGAAGCTCACCGCCGAAGAGATCCAGAACATCGGGTTCGGCTCGGGCCAGGTGTCGATCAACACCGCGTCTCTCGAAGAACTCGACAAGGTCGGCCTCACCAGGAGGCAGGCCACCGCGCTCGTCGACTTCCGCGCACGAAATGGTGACTTCGAGTCCATCGACGAACTGATCAAGGTCGGCGTGCCGAAGGCCACCATCGAGCGCTTGAAGCCCTTCCTCACCGCCGTCGACGTCGAGGCGTTCTTCAACAGCCGCCCCGCCGGCGCGACGGCCGGCGGCACGGGCTACGGCCCCGATGGCTCGCGCACCACGCCGGCGGCTGGGGCAGACGGCGTCATCGGCGCGCAGCGAGCGTCGGTCACCGTCGCCGCCACCGATCTCTTCAACCGGGCGAAGGCCGGCGAGGCCATCGACGTGGCGATGTACGGCGCGAGCCCCTCAGCCCCCGAGTTTCAGGCATTGGTCGCTGCCGCGAAGCGCGGCGCCGTGGTTCGCGTGGTGCTCAACAACGACTACACCGGCCCCGCCGCAGCGGCCCTCAAGGCGCTCGCGACGCAGGGGCACCCCGTCGACGTGCGCATTCAGAAGGCGAAGACCATGCACGAGAAGTTCGGCGTCGTCGGCAACGACGTCTTCTTCGGCAGCGCGAACTTCAGCGAGTCGTCGTCGACCAAGCACTCCGAGAACCGCATCTCGATCAAGAACCACCAGGAAACGGCCGACCAGTTCAAGGCCCGGTTCAACGAGATCTGGAACAAGTCGGTCTTGGGCTGACGAAAGGCACCGTGAGTGCGGCTGACGCTGCGCGAGGTTCTGCGCAGCGGAATGGGTGGGCGTGCTGCTCGTTCGTGCTGCTGGCCGAATTGATGCACCAACGACATGTCCTCCTGCACTGCAGTACTCGATGCCGTGTCACTGTCGGTCGACACGACCCCGCTCACGGCCGCCGCTGCTTCGTCACCGGAGTTGGCCATGGGGGCGCTCGTCGGCCTGCTGGGCGTGGTGGTGTCGATCGCCGGCGCAACGGGGAAGCACAAGGCCTGGTCTCTCCTCGCGCTCTCGCCACCGCTGGTTGCGTGGGTGCTCGTGCAAGTCCACCTTCGCCCCACGCGCTGGTTTGGCTTCGATTCGCCGTGCGTGACGCTGCTGAACCAACAGGCGCATGAGCTGATCACGTGGTCGTTCGCCCTGTCGGCGCTGGCCGTCGCGCAGCTGATCATCACCCTCGTGCTCACCGCATCGGGAAAGCATCGCTTCGGGTGGGCAACGTGTGTGCTGCTCGCCATGGCGCTCGCCACCGGTGCGATGGTGGGTGTGCATCGGCGGGCTGCGGTGTTGTCCTTTCACGCTTCGGTGATGGAGGCGCAGCCAGTGCCTCACGTGATTCCTCCGAACCTCCCGCCGCGCGCCCACGTCGGGCTTCGCCGCTTCGTTGAGCCACAGCTGCTCCACGCAGGGGCTCGCACCGGCTTCATCTTCACCAGCACCGTCGCACTCGATCCACGCGCCGCCAGGGCGTGGGGCGTCGAGCGCCTCGAGCTCACGGCGCTCAGCGTTGGCCTCACCGAGCTCAAGTTCCACCGGTCTCGGGGGCCCCTCAGCTTCGACTTCACTTACCCCGTCGAGGGCGTCGCCGACGAAGGGCCGTCGTGGCTGCCGCTCGCGGCTGGAAATCGGTTTGAGTTCGTCGCGACCAACCCGCTCGGCCTGGACGCCACGAAACGAAAGTACTCGGCGCGAAAGGCCGTGATGCCGGTGCCGACCGTGACGCTGCAGGTCGCCAGCTCGTTCGAGCGTGACGGCCTTCGGATCTTTCGAGTCGTGTTGTCTCGCGGAAGCGACTCGAAGACCGTCGAGCTCACGCGGCAGAACGGCGAGCTCTTCGACTCCACCGGCGCGCGGCTGGCGGGACAGGACGACTGCCGAATCCCCTTCTTGTGGGCGAGGAGCCAGTGCACCTGCGCGGAAGATCACGTCCAGTGGTGCGTCGAGATCGAACAGGACGGCCTGGGTTTCTTCCTCCGCTTCGCGCTGGGCGTGATGACCCTCGGCGTCACCGAGCTCACCGGAGCGATGCGAGGCGTCGGCGAGGCCCACGAGCGCCGCGGCCTCGTCACCACGCGATGGATCCTCGACGGCGTCGAGCACACGCTGAACCAACCGTGAACCTCCGCGCTCCTTGCATTGGGCTCGGCGCGGGAGCACAACGCTCCGCTCTCACGCAGTCAGCAACCCCTCAACCACAGGTGATCTGATGAAGAAGATCGTTTTGATGGCAACGATCGTTGCCGCGCCCGCCTTCGCCGACGAAGGCATGTGGACGTACAACAACTTCCCCGCCGCGAAGGTGAAGGCGAAGTACGGCGTCGAGCCCACCAAAGAGTGGCTCGATCACGTGCGCCTCTCGTCGGTGCGCATCGCCGGTGGCTGCAGCGCGTCGGTGGTCTCGGCCGACGGCCTGGTGATGACCAACCACCACTGCGCCCGCAGCTGCATCGAGAACCTCTCGGGCAATATGAAGAAGGACTTCAACCGCGACGGCTTCTTCGCGAAGACCACCGCTGACGAGGCGCGCTGCCCCGGCATGGAGCTGAACCAGCTCGCCGAGATCACCGACGTCACCAAAAAGGTGCAGGACGCAACGAAGGACGTGGCGGCCGACAAGTTCAACGAGGTGCAGAAGTCGACCATCGCCGCCATCGAGAAGGAATGCGCGACGAGCGACGAGTTCCGCTGCGAGGTCGTCACCCTGTACCGCGGCGGCAAGTACGACCTCTACAAGTACGCCCGCCTGCAGGACATTCGGCTCGTCTTCGCGCCTGAAGATCAAATCGCCTTCTTCGGCGGCGACCCCGACAACTTCATGTTCCCCCGGTACGACCTCGATGTGTCCTTCGTGCGCATCTACAAGGACAACAAGCCCGCGAAGATGGAGCACTTCCTCGCGTGGTCAGACGGCACCATCAAGGAAGGCGACGCCACCTTCGTGTCCGGCAACCCCGGCGGCACCTCGCGCGGCCTCACCGTCTCGCAGCTCGAAGACGACCGCGATTTCCGCCTGCCCAAGTCGCTCATGAAGCTCGCCGAGCTCCGCGGCCTCGTGACCATGTACCAGTCGCGCGGCAAAGAGCAGAAGCGCCACTCCAACGACGTGCTCTTCGGCGTCGAGAACGGCTTCAAGGCGTACAAGGGCCGCCACGCTGCCCTCGCCGACAAGGCCTTCTTCGGTCTGCTCGCGAAGAACGAGGCCGACTTCCGCGCGAAGGTGAAGGCCAAGCCCGAGCTCGAGAAGCAGTACGGCAAGGTGTGGGACAACATCGCCGACCTGGTGAAGAAGCAGCAGTCGCTGCGCAGCGAGTTCAACACCCTCGAGCGCGGCATCGGCTCGACCTACTTCGGCCTCGCGCGGTCGATCGTTCGCTACGGTGACGAATCGGGCAAGCCCAACGGCGAGCGCCTCAAGGAGTTCACCGAGGCCCGCATTCCCCAGTTCAAGCAGAACTTCCTCGCGAACCGGCCGATCTACGACGAGTTCGAGATCGAAGAACTCGCGTGGGATCTCACCAAGATGCGCGAAGAGCTCGGCACTGATCACCCGGTGGTCAAGCGCGTGCTCGGCATGAAGAGCCCGATGGAGATCGCCACCGCCGCCGTGAAGGCCACCAAGCTCAAGGACATCAAGGTCGACAAGAACGGCAACCCCACCGGCGGCTTCCGCAGGGACCTGTTCGATGGCGGCAAGGCGAAGATCGACGCCTCGAAAGACCCGATGCTCGAGCTCGCCCGCTCGTTCGACGCCGACGCGCGCGCGATTCGCACGAAGTACGAGCAGGAAGTCGAAGGCCCGCTCAAGAAGCAGCAGGAACTGCTCGCGAAGGCCCGCTTCGCCGTCTACGGCGACGCGATCTACCCCGACGCGACGTTCACGCTCCGCCTCTCGTACGGCTCGGTGCAGGGCTACGAGGAGAACGGCAAGAAGGTGACCCCGTTCACCACCATCTCCGGCGCGTTCGATCGCCACACGGGCAGCGACCCGTACGCGCTCCCCAGGTCGTGGCTCTCGGCGAAGGACAAGCTCGGCAAAGACGTGCCGTTCAACTTCGTGACCAGCAACGACATCATCGGCGGCAACTCCGGCTCACCGATGGTGAACGCGAAGGGCGAGGTCGTCGGCCTGGTGTTCGACGGCAACATCCAGTCGCTCGGTGGTGACTACGGCTTCGACGAGACGGTCAACCGCACCGTGGCCGTGCACTCGGCGGCGCTGCTCGAGGCGATGGAGAAGGTCTACGGCGCCTCGCGCCTGGTGACCGAGATCAAGGGCAGCGCGGCAGGCGCGAAGGCTGGCCAGAAGTAAGGCGCAGTCGCTGAAGGCCAGAACGCCCGGTTCCTCACGGAGCCGGGCGTTTTGCTGTGCGGGTCCCAGTTTCGCTGCGGGCCCCGCGTGGACACCGCGCGCCGCCGCACGGTACTGCTGTGCGTCAGCGCCGGGTCCTTTGCTTCAGCCCTCACTCCCACTCGATGGTGGCGGGCGGCTTCGACGAGATGTCGTACACGACGCGGTTGATGCCGCGCACCTCGTTGCAGATGCGGCTCGAGATCTTGCCGAGCACGTCGTACGGCAAGCGCGCCCAGTCGGCCGTCATGCCGTCGACCGAGGTCACCACACGCACCGCGCAGGTCATCTCGTAGGTGCGCTCGTCGCCCATCACGCCCACGCTCTGCACGGGGAGCAGCACGGCGAAGGCCTGCCACGTCTCCTTGTAGAGCCCGGCCTTCGTGATCTCGTCGATCACGATCACGTCGGCCTTGCGCAAGATGTCGAGGCGCTGCTCGGTGAGATCGGTGATCACCCGAATGGCGAGCCCCGGCCCCGGGAACGGGTGCCGCGAGACCATCTCGTCGGGCAGCCCCAGCTCACGCCCCAGCACGCGCACTTCGTCTTTGAACAGCTCGCGCAGCGGCTCGACGAGCTTCAAGTTCATCTTCTCGGGCAGACCACCGACGTTGTGGTGGCTCTTGATGGTCGCGGCGTTGCCGACCACCGACACCGACTCGATGACGTCGGGGTACAGCGTGCCCTGGGCGAGGAACTTCGCGTCGGTGAATTCCTTCGCCGACTCCTCGAACACCGAGATGAACTCGTAGCCGATGGTCTTGCGCTTCTTCTCGGGGTCGGTGACGCCCGCGAGCTTGTCGAGAAAGCGCTTGCGCGCGTCGATGGTCTTGAGCGGCACGTGGAAGCGGCCGACGAAGAGCGCCTCGACCTGCTCGCGCTCACCGTGCCGCAACAGCCCGTTGTCGACGAAGATGCACTGCAACCGGTCGCCGATCGCGCGGTGGAGCAGCAGCGCGGCGACCGAGCTGTCGACGCCGCCCGAGAGGCCGCAGATCACGCGCCCTTCCCCGACCTTCGCGCGGATCTCGGTGATCGACTCGTCGATGAAGCTCTTCATCGTCCAGTCGCCCTTCACCTTGCAGTCGGTGAAGAGGAAGGCGCGGAGCAATTCCTTGCCCTGCGGGGTGTGCACCACCTCGGGGTGAAACTGCACGCCGTAGAGGGGCTTGCTCTCGTGCGCTGCGGCGGCGAACGGTGCGTTGGGCGTCTTGCCGATGGTCACGAAGCCCGGCGGCAGCGCCTCGACGCGATCGCCATGGCTCATCCACACCTTGATCGAGGTGCCGGGCGTGAAGCCCGCGAAGGGCCCGCGCCCCTGGGTGATCTCGACGTCAGCGGGGCCGAACTCGCGGTGCGCCGACTTGTCGACGCGGCCGCCGAGCATCTTGGCCATCAGCTGCAGGCCGTAGCAGACGCCCAGCACGGGCAGCCCGAGCTCGAACACCTCAGGCACACAGCGGGGGCTGCCTTCCTGCTCGACCGACATCGGCCCGCCCGAGAGGATGATGCCCTTCGGGTTGAAGTCTTTGATCCCCGCGAGCGGCAGATCGGGCCGGTGGATCTCGCAGTAGACGCCGAGGTCGCGCACGCGACGCGCGATCAGCTGCGTGTATTGGCTGCCGAAATCGAGGATGAGGATCTTCTCGTGGGTGGCGTGCACCGAGGCTCCCGATGGAGTGAGACCGTCGTTGACGAACGGGCTTATCCCTTCAAGACTCGCGCGCCAATGAGCAAGCGCATCGTTGCCGCCCTGTCTGCCGCCTTTCTGTTTGCTGCTGGCTGCGCTCACGAGATCTCGAGCGATGAACGGCTCGATCGCGAGACCCGGCGCAGCGACTCGATGAAGTCTGCGACGGCCGACGATCTCGTCAAGATGCGCTGTGACGACATCACCTCCGAGCTCTCGAAGGCGCGCGACGACTCGGCCCCTGAAGAGAAGCGCATGGGCATCTATTCGGAGCTCTTCGACAAGGTGAAGGAACGCACCACCCGCTTCGACGACGCCCTCACCCGCAACCCCGACCTCGCGTACCAGGAAGGCAGCCAGACCATCATCTCGGCGCGCGACGGCTGCATTCAGTCGGCGGCCGACGTGCGGCTCGACTTCGAGGGGCTGGTTCGCGAGATCGTCGCCCTGCCCGTCGTCGACGAGTACCGCGATGGCAAGCCGGTCAAGGCGGCGCGGTTGAGCTTCGACATCCTGCGCAGCGCGATCGAGAAGCTCGATCTCGATGACAAAGAGCAGTTGATGACGCGCCTTGCGAACGCCGAGAAGACGGTCGAGGTGAAGGCCACCTCGCGCAAGCGCGACAAGTAAGCGCTCGCGGGAGAGGTCCTTCGCTCACTCGTGGCGGTAGTTCGGCGCCTCTTCCGTGATGATCACGTCGTGCACGTGGCTTTCCTTGAGCCCCGCCGAGGTGATTTGCACGAACGTCGCCTTCGTTTGCAGCTCGCCGATGTCCTTCGTGCCGCAGTAGCCCATGCCCGAGCGCAGGCCGCCGATCAGCTGGAACACGTTCATGCCCACCGTGCCCTTGTAGGGAACACGGCCCTCGATGCCCTCGGGCACGAGCTTCTTCTCGTCAGACACGCCGCCCTGGAAGTAGCGATCTTTGCTGCCCTGGCGCATCGCACCGAGCGAGCCCATGCCGCGGTACGCCTTGTAGCTGCGGCCCTGGTACAAGATCGTCTCGCCCGGCGATTCCTCGGTGCCGGCGAAGAGCGAGCCGACCATCACCGTACTCGCGCCCGCCGCGATCGCCTTCACCACGTCGCCTGAGTACTTGATGCCGCCGTCAGCGATGATCGGCACGCCGCTCCCGAGCGCCGCGCGGGCGCAGTCGTCGATGGCGGTGATCTGCGGAACTCCGACTCCGGCGACCACGCGCGTGGTGCAGATGGAGCCGGGACCAATGCCGACCTTCACTGCGTCGACGCCCGCCTCGATGAGCGCCTTCGTCGCGTCACCGGTCGCGACGTTCCCGGCGACGAGCTCGAAGGTGCCCTTGAAGTTCTTCTTCAGGTCGCGCACCGAGTCGATCACCCCGCGCGAGTGGCCGTGCGCGGTGTCGACGACGATCACATCGACGCCCGCCTTGATGAGGGCCTCGACACGCGCGTCGCGATCGCCAGCGGGGCCGACCGCCGCCGCCACCAGCAGGCGCTGCCGCGAGTCCATCGCCGCGTTCGGGTACACCTTGCGCTTCTCGACGTCCTTGATCGTCATCAGCCCGCGCAGCTCGCCCTGCTCGTTCACGACGAGCAGCTTCTCGATGCGGTGCTTGTGCAGCAGCTCGATCGCGCCTTCCTGGCTCACACCCTCGGGCGCCGTGACGAGCTTCTTCGTCATCACCTGATGCACCGGCTGGTTCAGGTTCTTCTCGAAGCGCACGTCGCGGCTGGTGACGATGCCCACCAGCTTCTTGCCGTCGACGACGGGGATGCCGTGAATGCCGTGCTCGTTCATCAATTGCACGACCGCAGAGAGCGGCGCGTCAGGCGTGGTGGTGATCGGGTCGACCACGATGCCGCTCTCGTGCTTCTTCACCTTCGCGACCTCGGCGGCCTGCTGTTCGGGCGTGAAGT
Organism: Archangium sp.; assembly: GCA_044371205.1. Classification (GTDB taxonomy): domain Bacteria; phylum Myxococcota; class Myxococcia; order Myxococcales; family Myxococcaceae; genus Archangium_A. The sequence continues at coordinate 298,659 of JBILUC010000001.1, read as the reverse complement.
TCTTGTGGATGACGCCGAGGCCGCCTTCCTGCGCCATGGCGATCGCCATGCGGGCCTCGGTCACCGTGTCCATCGCGCTGGAAAGCAGCGGAATGGGCAGCTTCAGGGTGCGCGTCACGCGCGTGCTCAGGTCGACCTGGTGCGGCAGCACTGAACTCTCGGCGGGGAGCAGGAGAACATCGTCAAACGTCAGCCCCAGCCGGATGTTTGGAGTCAGCATGGGAGGCCTCTAGACAACTTTCCGGCGGGTGGAAAGCAGCCCAAAAGGCGCTGGCGTTTTCGGGGAGGTGGTCTATTCCCAACCCCTCGTGGCGGACGATCACAAGCCCATCGGCATCTCGGTGCGCTTGCCCTTTGCGAGCCCCGAAGAGTTCCTCGCGCGGTACGGGGCGAACCTGACTCGCGGTGGCGTGTACCTCCGCAGCAAGGCGCTGAAGAACCCGGGCACGTCGATCCTCCTCGAGATCAAGACCGAAAAGGGCGAGCGCATTCTCTACGCCTCGGCCGTGGTCGCCTACGTCACCGGCAACAAGGGTGAAGGCGTCTCGGGCATGGGGTTCAAGTTCATCACCCTCGACGCCGCGAGCCGCCGCTTTCTCGAAGCTGCCGCCGCCGCCCTGCCCCACGCCCGCTCGGGCGAGCCACCCGTTCCGAAGAACGTGGGGCCCATCGACAGCGATCCGTCGGCGGTGCCTCCCGAAGCGCCGCTCCCTTCGCAGGAAGCGAGCGCCCTCCCCTCTGAACGCGCGGGGCGGTTGCTGGTGCAAGGTGACGCCAGGCTGGTGAAGGCCCCCGCCTTCGAGCCGGCCCCCGAGCCCGAGCAGGTGGGGCCGATCATCGGCATCGACCTCGGCACCACCAACTCGTGCGCGGCGATCGTGCGTGACGGCAAGCCGATCATGCTCACCTGGAAAGACGGGCAGAGCCTCGTGCCGTCGCTCGTCGCGTTGACGCCGCGCGGGCAGCTCGCCGTGGGTGCCACTGCTCGCCAGCAACTGACCAGCAACCCCCGCTGGGTGGTCTACGGCTTCAAGCGGCTCATCGGTCGGCCCGTCGACTCACCCGAAGTGCGCGAGGTGTTGAAGCGCTTCCCCTATGAGGTCGTGCCCACCGAAGACGGCTTCTGTGCGGTGCAGCTGTCCGATCGCGCGTACCGGCTCGAAGAGCTCTCGGCGCTCGTGCTGCGCGAGATCAAGCAGCTCGCCGAACACCGCCTCGGCCAGCAGGTGAACCGCGCGGTGATCACCGTGCCCGCCTGGTACAGCGACCGCCAACGCCAGGCCGTGCGCGAAGCAGGCAGGCTTGCGGGCTTTCACGTCGAACGCATCGTCAACGAGCCCACCGCGGCCGCGCTCGCCTGGGGCTACTCACGCAAGAGGCCGCAGCGCGTGCTCGTGTACGACCTCGGCGGCGGCACCTTCGATGCCTCGGTGCTCGAGCACACCGAGGCGGTCTACGAAGTGGTCTCGACGGGCGGTGACAGCTTCCTCGGGGGCATCGACTTCGACAGCGCCATCGTCACGCAGTTGATGGCCGACTTCGAGGCGCGCACCGACACCAGCTTCACCGACCGCGTGGCGGTGCAGCGGGTCTACGACGCCGCCGAGCGCGCGAAGATGTCGCTCTCGGGCATCAAAGAAGCGCGCATTCACGTGCCTTTCGTCAGCGTGGTGAACGGCAAGCCCGTCGACCTCGACGTCACCCTGACCCGCACCCAGCTCGAGAAGCTCACCCGCGCGCTCGTCGATCGCACCATGGAGGTCTGTCAGGAGGTCATCAAGACCCGCGGCCTGCGCGCTGATCAGATCGACGAGATCGTGCTGGTCGGCGGTCAATCGCGCGCGCCGCTGGTGCAGGAGCGCATCGCCCTGCTCTTCGGGCGCGCCCCCGTCTCGGTCGGCAACCCGGAGGAGGCGGTGGCGCTCGGGGCTGCGCTGCTCGCCGACGCACTCGAGAAGAAGGCGGGCCTGCTGCTGATCGACGTGCTGCCGATGTCGATTGGCATCGGGCTCCCCGGCGGGCGGTTTCACCCCATCATCCTTCGCAACACTTCGCTGCCGACCACGCGGAAGTACCGAATGGTCACCACGAAGGACAACCAGCGCGCCATCGAGCTCTCGGTGTTTCAGGGCGAAGATCAACGCGCTGGTTCGAACACGTGGCTGGGCACCTTCAAGGTGATGGATCTGCCGCCTGGCCCGCGCGGCTCGGTGGCAATCGAGCTGCTCTTCGAGCTCAACAACGAGTGTCTGCTGACGATCACCGCGAAAGAGGAATCGACGGGTCGACAGATCGTCTCCCAGTTCGCGACCCGCGACACGCCCGAGAACGTCAAAGAGCAGATTCGCCAGCTCGAAGAAAACACCGACCCTGAGATCGACGTGTTCCAGCCCCGGGGTGTGCTCGGCTGGCTCAAGCGGCTGTTCACCTGAAGCAACCGGGGGCATTCCATGGTCGTGAAGTCCGCTGACTCGAAGCGTCCGCAGTCTTTGCCTTCCACGAAGATCGAACTGCCACGGCCGACGGCGCTCCGGGCGACGAAGCTCGAGAGCAAGGTCGCCGAGCCGTCTTCGGGCTTCACCGGTGCGAAGAAGAAGCTGGTTAACATGACCGGTCGCCTCAAGCCCGTTGCCGTGAAGGGCAACCCGGAGCTCGCCGCCGCCCTGTCGGGGCAGCTGCGGGTCGCACAGGCTGGCGGCGTCTCGGGCACGACCGCGGCGAAGGGGCCGAAGATCGACGCCGGCATCAATGCCCTCTACGAGGCCCTCGGCAAGAGGCCGAACAAAGCGGCCAACGCTGCCTACAAGGCGCTCGCAGAGGCCATCCGCAAGGGCGACTACGCGACCGCCGCGAAGCTCGCTGAGACGACGCTGAGCCAGAAGTACGAAGAGTTCATGGACGAGGTGGTGCCCGCTGCCACCAACAAGACCATCCTCACCGACAGCCTGAAGACCCAGCTCGACTTCCTGGCGAGGATGCAGGCTGAAGGCATCGAGGCCGACTACCCGCCCTCGAAGGACCAGCTCGTCGAGTACTTCAAGACGCTCGACCAGAAGCCCGCTGCAGCCCGCAGGGCGCTCGCGGAGTTCAACGCCGCGTTCGAAGTGCACGTCGCCCAGGAGACCGACGACCCGACGGCCGACATTCGCTACCGGGGGACCGGGAAGGCGCCGCTGCCGCCGAACAGCTGGGGCGACGTCGAGAAGAACCTGCCCAGGCTCAAGGCAGGGGCTGGCACCGGCGCGATCTGATCACGAACTCGCGGCGGTGCGGGCGCGCGCAGCCTGCTTCTCGCGTTCGCCCAGCGCCGCCTGCAGACACTTGCCCGACAGCTTGCGGCCGATGAGTTCCTGCGCAAGCTCGCCGGCGCCCACCAGCTTGTCGAACTCGATGCCCGTCTCGATGCCCATGCCGTGGAGCATGAAGACGAGATCTTCGGTGGCGAGGTTGCCGGCCGCGCCTGGCGCGTAGGGGCACCCGCCGAGCCCGCCGATGCTCGAGTCGAAGGTGGAGATGCCCATCGACAGCCCCACCAGCGCGTTCGCGAGCGCCGTGCCGCGCGTGTCGTGAAGGTGCAGCGCGATCTGCCCGAGCGGGACAATCTTCGAGACCTCGGCGACGATCTCGGCCGTCTGACCTGGCGTGCCGACGCCGATGGTGTCACCCAGCGAGAGCTGCTCGAAGCCGATCTCCGCGAGGCGCGAAACCACGTCGACCGTCTTCGCCACGGGCGTCAGGCCTTCGTACGGGCAGCCCCACACCGTCGAGAGGTAGCAGCGCACCTTCATGCCGGCGTCGCGCGCGGCAGACGCCACCTCCCGCGCCGCGCTGATCGCCTCGGCGACCGACTTGTTGATGTTCTTTTTCGAGTGACTCTCGGTGACAGACAAGAAGACCGCGGCCTCGCTGAGCCCGGCGGCCTTCGCCCGTTCGAAGCCCTTGAGGTTGGGCACCAGCGCGGTGAACCGGGGGCCCTTCGGCAGCTGCGCGAGCACCTTCTCGGCGTCGGCGAGCTGGGGAATCCACCGGGGGGAGACGAAGCTGGTGGCCTCGATGCGCTTGAGACCGGCAGCGGCGAGCGCTTCGATCAGCCGCACCTTGTCGGGCGTCGGCAGCGTACGCATCTCGTTCTGCAGGCCATCGCGAGGGCCGACCTCATACACCTCAACCCGCTTCGGGTAGTTGCCCAGGCCTGGGAACGCCGTACCGCTCATGTCAGCCGCGCCTCGTCGCTCCGATGATCACGTCCATCGACGTGTCTTCCACTACCGCCCCGTCGATCGAGCCGAAGCTGAAAGAGAGGTCGAACCCGGCAGCGCCGACCAGCGCGCTCCACTCGCTCAGCTCATAGTAACGAATGAAGAAATTCGCCTCCAACATGCGCCCATCGGCCAGGGTCAGCTCACGCCGCAGCTCATCGCGGTGCCGCCCGGCGTCGTACTGCGCCCACTCGCGGAGGTGTTCGCCCTCCCCAATCGGCCCGTCGTAGCTCGCCTCGGGCTGGGCCTTCGCACGGGAGGGGTGGCTTGCCTGCACGATGAGCTGGCCCCCCGCTCGCGTGACGCGCGCGGCCTCCGAGAGGATCAGCGGGACCTGGTCGTCTTCGAAGGTGCCCAGCGAGTTGTACCAACAGTACACCGCGTCGAAGCTGGCGGCGCGAAACGGCAGGCGTCGGAGGTCACCTCGTGAAACCGGGCCGTGGGCACGCGCTTCCTTCAGCGAGCCGTGGTCGAAGTCGACGCCGAACGCGTGCGTCGCCGCGAGGTGGCGGCCATGACCGCACGCGAGGTCGAGCACGCGGCCCGAGGGAGGCAGGCGACCGAGGAGAAACCGCTGCTCAGCGAGGGTCTGCTCGAGCGAGAGGAACGGGCGGGTCGACCGGAGGTACAGCTCACCGAAGAACGCGTCGGTCATGAGAGCGAGTCTTCGGGCGATCCTTCCTCTTCGTCCAGCTCCACACGAGTGCGATCGATCGACAGCGTGCCCTGCGCGTCCCATTCCAGCTTCACGCCGTGCGGAAGCGCGAGGTAGCGAACGAACTCCGGGGCACGACGGGCGACGTCGCCCAGGGCCATGACGCCGTGTTCCCCGCTGTCGCCCTCGACGGTGCTGCGCAGGCGCCAGCCGCTGTCGCGCGAGGAATGCGACTCTTCCCGTACCGCGACGAGCGACTTGAGCTCGGTGATGAAGCCCTTCACCTGGGCGGTGCTGGTCGCGTGAGGCGAATCGCCGGTGAGATCGAGTTCCTCGAGGAGCGTTCGCTGTTCGAAGGAGCGGCGCAGGGGAACGGTGAGATCTTCCAGTTGCTCGGGGTGACCTGGTGGAGAGGCCTGCACCTCGAGCACCCCAACCCCCTCGAACAACGACGGGGGCAGCATGCGCTGCACGAGCGGGGGGTGCCACCCGCGGAACGGGCCACCCGCATCGCCCTCGGCGGCGACGAAGCTCAAGCGATCGAAGCCGAACGACATCGCCTGGCCCTGCTCGATGCGACGACCGTGTTCGAGCAGCCAGTCGGCGAGGTGACCGCACATGAGCGCGGCTTCTTCCATCAACGTAGGGTCGGCGAACTCGAAGGTGATCTCCCGCTGCCCCAGCTTCGAGAAGCCGATGGTCTCGGCCCGCACCCCGTGTTCGCCCATGTCGGTGAAGCCGACCGAGAAGAGATCTTCAGCGAGGATCAGGTCGGGCAGCGCCTCGACGGCGTTCGCGAGCGGAAAAGGCCACAACCGCAGCACGTCGAGCCCGAAGCCGTTGACGCCGGCCGTCGCCGCGAGCACGGCCTCACGCACCTGCGCGAAGAACTGTTCGGCGCGCCCCTTCACGGGTCGGCGAAACCCGAGCAGGTACCCGCGCCTGGGGGTGAAGCGCGAGAAGGTCGTGAGGTGAGGGCCGAAGAGCTCGTCCTGTTTGCCGGGGAGGAGGAGCGTCGACATCTCCCCGAGGAAAACGTCGGTGCCAGGGGGGGAAGGGAAGCCTTCATGGAGGCTTCCACCGTCGGTGTAGATCGCGAAGAAACTGCTCAGGGTGGGCACGGCTGATGAACAGTGTAGCCGCGCAGCGGGCGGGATCGAGTCCCAGACCGTCAATCCGAGGCGACTTTCACTCCGAACGCGCTGAGGAGTTGATCCGCAGCCCCTTTCGGTGTGAGCGCGCCCGAGAGCACGCGCCCCTCGAGCTCGGCCAGCTGAGACGCGACCGACACATCCTCGCGGAAGGCGCGCTCGAGCCGATCGGAGATGATGGCCCACATCCACGCACGGTTCTGTCGAGCGCGGAGGGCCTTCAAGGTGCCCGTCTGCGAGAGCGCTGCGCGGTGCGCTTCGATCTGCGCCCAGAGCTCGTCGACCCCCAGCCCGGTCTTGCCCGACACGGCAAGCACTGCGGTCTTCCACTCGTCGAGTCGGGCCGGGAGGTACCGGAGCGCCGCTTTCAGATCGCCGAGCGCCACCCGCGCGCGATCGGCCCCGTCGGCGTCGGCCTTGTTGACCGCGATCAGATCGGCGAGCTCGAGGATGCCCTTCTTGATGCCCTGCAGCTCGTCGCCCGAGCCCGGGAGCATGAGCACGAGGAAGCAGTCGACCATGTCGGCGACAGCCGTCTCGCCCTGCCCCACGCCGACGGTCTCGATGAGCACCACGTCAAAGCCGGCCGCCTCGCAGAGCAACATCGTCTCTCGCGTGCGCCGGGCCACCCCACCCGGGCTGAGGCCGCTGGGCGACGGGCGAATGAAGGCCTGAGGGTCGATCGCCAGCCGCGCCATGCGCGTCTTGTCCCCCAGGATCGAGCCGCCGCTGACGCTGCTCGTCGGGTCGACCGCGAGCACCGCCACCTTGAGACGCTGCTGCGTCAGCCTCGTGCCGAGTTCGTCGATGAACGTGCTCTTGCCGACACCCGGCACGCCGGTGATGCCGACGCGGCGCGCCCCACCCGTCGAGGGGAGCAGCCGGTTGAGGAGTTCCTGCGCGAGCACGCCATCGTGCGCCTCGCTGCTCTCGATGAGGGTGATGGCCTGCGCGAGGACGCCGCGATCTCCCGCGCGAATCCCCGACTCGAAGACGTCGAGTGACAGGCGCGGGCGGCGGGGGCTCATGCCTCGAGGCGGTCCATCAACGCGTTGGCGGCCTCGGCGATGACGGTGCCAGGCCCGAAGATCTCGGCTGCGCCGGCTTTTCGCAGCGCTTCGTAGTCATCGGGTGGCACGACACCACCCACGACGATCAAGATGTCCTTGCGGCCCCGCTTCTCGAGCGCCTCTTTGAGTGCAGGTACGAGCGTGAGGTGACCGGCCGCGAGCGAGCTGGCCCCGACGATGTGCACGTCGTTCTCGACGGCGGCCTGCGCCGTTTCCTCGGGGGTCTGGAAGAGCGGGCCGATGTCGACGTCGAAGCCCAGGTCGGCGAACGCGCTGGCGATCACCTTCTGGCCGCGGTCGTGACCGTCTTGCCCCATCTTGGCGATCAGGATGCGGGGGCGACGACCTTCGCGCGCGAGGAAGCCCTTCGTGCGCTCACGCATCTTCGTGACTGCGTCGGAATGCTCACCCACCTCGCCACTGTACACGCCGCTGATGGCGCGAATCTCAGCCTGGTGGCGGCCCCAGGCCTTCTCGAGCGCCATGGAGATCTCACCCACCGTCGCGCGCGCCCGCGCGGCATCGATGGCGAGCTCGAGCAGGTTGCCCGTGCCGTCTCTCGCGGCCGCGGTGAGCGCGTCGAGCTTCGAGCTCACGGCCGTCGCGTCTCGGTTGGCCTTCAACTGCGCGAGGCGCTCGAGCTGCTTCTTGCGCACGGCCGCGTTGTCGACCTTGAGCACCGGCACCTTCTCGTCGGTGGTCGGCTTGTAGCGGTTGACCCCGACGATCACCTGACGGCCGGAGTCGATGCGCGCCTGCGTCCGAGCGGCGGCCTCTTCGATGCGCAGCTTGGGGACGCCGGCCTCGATGGCCTTCACCATGCCCCCCAGCTTCTCGATCTCGTCGAGGTGGGCCTGCGCGCGCGCGGCGAGCTCGTGCGTGAGGCGCTCGACGTAATAGCTGCCACCCCACGGGTCGACCGGGCGGGTGATGCCCGCCTCGAGCTGCAGCTGCAGCTGCGTGTTTCGCGCGATGCGGGCGCTGAAGTCGGTGGGCAGCGCGAGCGCTTCGTCGAGGGAGTTGGTGTGAAGGCTCTGAGTGTGACCCTGCGTCGCCGCCATCGCCTCGATCGCCGTGCGCACCACGTTGTTGTGCACGTCTTGCGCGGTGAGCGACCAGCCCGAGGTCTGACAGTGCGTGCGCAGCGCGAGGCTCTTCGGGTTCTTCGGCGAGAAGCCCGACATGATCTTCGACCACAGGAGGCGCGCCGCGCGCAGCTTGGCGACCTCCATGAAGTAGTTCATGCCGATGGCGAAGAAGAACGAGAGCCGCGGCGCGAAGGCGTCGACGTTCATGCCCGCTGCGACGCCGGTGCGCACGTATTCGAGGCCGTCAGCGAGCGTGTAGCCAAGCTCGAGGTCGGCCGTCGCCCCGGCTTCCTGCATGTGGTACCCGCTGATGGAGATCGAGTTGAACTTCGGCATCTTCCGGGCGGTGAACGAGAAGATGTCGGCGATGATCCGCATCGAGGGCGCGGGCGGGTAGATGTATGTGTTCCGCACCATGAACTCTTTGAGGATGTCGTTCTGGATGGTGCCGGAGAGCTTGTCGGGTGACACGCCCTGCTCTTCTGCGGCCACGACGTAGAGCGCGAGGATCGGCAACACGGCGCCGTTCATCGTCATCGAGACGCTCATCTTGTCGAGCGGGATGCCGTCGAAGAGCAGCCGCATGTCGAGGATGGAGTCGATCGCCACGCCCGCCATGCCGACATCGCCAACCACGCGCGGGTGATCGCTGTCGTAGCCACGGTGGGTCGCAAGATCGAAGGCGATCGAGAGCCCCATCTGCCCGGCCGCGAGGTTGCGTCGGTAGAAGGCGTTGCTGTCTTCGGCGGTGGAGAACCCGGCGTACTGGCGGATCGTCCACGGCTGGCGCACGTACATCGTCGGGTACGGGCCGCGAACGAAGGGCGCGAAGCCAGGCATCGAACCGAGGTGCGAGACGCCTTCGAGCGCGTCGGGGCCGTAGTGGCGGCGGTGCGGGATGCCTTCGGGCGTGTCCCACGTCTCACCGGAGGGGGTCGCGGTGGGGGTGACCTTCGCCTGATCGAAGTCGAGCTTCGAGAAGTCGGGCAGCGTCATGACTTCACTCCGAGCAGGTCACCGAGGATGCCGACCACATCGCAGCCGATGAAGATGTGACCGTCGGCGACCGGGGGCTGATTCGCAGCGGGTTTGCCGGCGATGAGCACGGTCTTCCAACCGAGCGCCTTCAACTGCTTCACCGCCTCGGCGGCCTCCGCGGCGTATCGTTCATCGGTTCCACACAGACACAGAACTTCCTCTCCCCCCGCTGGGGAGAGGCTCGGGGAGAGGGGTGATTCTGTTGTTGAGAACCCACCTGCACCGAAGAAGTTCGCCGCGAACCCGACGCGCGCTCTCGACTCTGCGTACGCGCCCAGCGTCGCCAGCACCGCGCGAGGCTTCTTCACGTCAGCCGCGGCGCGCAGCTTCTCGAACGCCTCCGAATCTCGATGACCGGGGCCGTCAAAGGCGCGCGGAGTCGCCGGCAGCTTCTCGTCGACGTTCGCAAACTCAGAAACACCCAGCACCGGGATCTTGCGCGTTCCCAGGGCGGCGAGGCGGTTCTGCCAGTCCTTCGCGATGCGCTCCTTGATGGCCGGGAGCGCCTGCTCGAGGCCGCCCTTCCCTTCGATGTCCTGGAAGCGTTTCCACCCTTCCCGGGCGAGCTGATCGGTCAGTGTGTCGAGGTAGTACGAGCCGGCCGCGGGATCGACGACACGCCCCAGCGAGCTCTCGTGCTCGAGGACGAGCCCCGTGTTCTGCGCGACGCGCTTGCCGAGTTCGGACTGCGCGCTCAGTTCGTCGTCGAACGCGCTGGGGGTGATCTGGTCAGCGCCACCGAGGATCGCCGCGAACACCTGCGTCGTGGTGCGCAGCATGTTCACCCACGGGTCGCGCTGCGTGAGCGTGCGACGCGAGCAGACAGCGTGAACGTGCAGCGTGGCGTTGGGGTGGCCGGCCGCGGTGAACAGCTTGTTGAAGCAAAGACGAAGTGCTCGCAGCTTGCAGAGCTCGGCGAAGGTGTCTCGTCCGACGGCGATTTCAATGCGGGAAGGCGTGTTGCCCTTCTTGAACTCGACGACGGCGCTCGCGAGGAGGAAGGCCAGCTCGTCGGCGGCGTCCGCACCGTCCTCGTGCAGGGCAATCCCCTCTCCCCGACCCTCTCCCCTGGTGGGGGAGAGGGAGAAAGAGGTCGGCATGCCGGGCACGTGGAGCGCCGGGGCGGACGCGTAGAGGGGCTGAACCGCGATGCCCTCGGGGGTGGTGGAGACGAGGGCCTTCTCGAACGGCACGCCGGCGAGATCCTTCTCGACCTGCGCGCGCCACACGGCGAATGAATCTGACATCACATGTTCCTGCGGTACTGACCGCCGACTGCGTAAAGCGCGCCCGAGAGCTGCCCGAGCGTGCACACCTTGCACGCTTCCATCAGCGCCGCGAAGACGTTGCCGCCCTCGACCGCCGCGGCCTGAAGTGCCTTCAACGCCGCGGGCGCCGCCGCCTCGTTCCGCTTCCAGAACGCATCACGCGAGGAGATCGCGTAGTCCTTCTCGAGCTTCGTGGCGCGAATCACTTCTGGCGGCGTCACCGTCGGCGACCCCTTCGGGTCGAGGAAGGTGTTCACGCCGATCAACGGCAGCTTCCCGTCGTGCTTGAGCGTCTCGTAGTGCAGCGACTCTTCCTGGATCTTCGAGCGCTGGTACATGCGCTCCATCGCGCCGAGCACGCCGCCGCGCTCTGAGAGCGCCCGGAACTCGGTCAACACCGCCTGCTCGACGAGATCGGTCAGCTCCTCGACGATGAACGAGCCCTGGATCGGGTTCTCGTTCTTCATGAGCCCAAACTCGCGGTTGATGATCAGCTGAATCGCCAGCGCCCGCCGCACGCTCTCTTCGGTCGGCGTGGTGATCGCCTCGTCGTAGGCGTTGGTGTGCAGCGAGTTGCAGTTGTCTTGCAGCGCGAGCAACGCCTGCAACGTGGTGCGGATGTCGTTGAACGCGATCTCCTGCGCGTGCAGCGAGCGACCCGATGTTTGAATGTGGTACTTCAACTTCTGCGAGCGCTCGTTGCCGCCGTACTTGTCGCGAAGCGCGCGGGCCCAGATGCGGCGCGCCACGCGACCGAGCACCGTGTACTCAGGGTCCATTCCGTTCGAGAAGAAGAACGACAGGTTGGGCGCGAAGTCGTCGACCTTCATGCCGCGCGACAGGTAGTACTCGACGAAGGTGAAGCCGTTCGCGAGCGTGAAGGCGAGCTGGCTGACCGGGTTCGCCCCTGCTTCGGCGATGTGGTACCCGCTGATCGACACGGAATAGAAGTTCCGCACCTTGTGATCGATGAAGTGCTGCTGAATGTCGCCCATCATTCGCAGCGCGAACTCAGTCGAGAAGATGCAGGTGTTCTGCGCCTGATCTTCCTTGAGAATGTCAGCCTGCACCGTGCCGCGCACCGAGTTCAACGTCGCCGCGCGGATCTTCTCGTACACGTCTTTCGGCAACACCTCGTCGCCTGAGACGCCGAGCAGCACGAGCCCCAGCCCGTCGTTCCCTTCGGGCAGATCGCCCTGGTAGCGCGGGCGCGGCAGGCCCTTCTTCGCGAAGAGCGCGTCGATGGCCTTCTCGACCTCGGCCGTCTTGCCGTTGGCCTTGATCCATTTCTCGCACTGCTGATCGATGGCCGCGTTGAGGAAGAACCCCAGCACCATCGGCGCCGGGCCGTTGATGGTCATCGACACCGACGTCGACGGGTCGGCGAGATCGAACCCCGAGTAGAGCTTCTTCGCGTCATCGACGTTCGCGATCGACACGCCGCTGTTGCCGACCTTGCCGTAGATGTCGGGCCGCGGATCGGGGTCTTCGCCGTAGAGCGTCACCGAGTCGAAAGCGGTCGACAGGCGCTTCGCAGGCAGGCCCCGCGAGACGTAGTGGAAGCGCTTGTTGGTGCGCTCCGGGCCCCCTTCGCCGGCGAACATGCGCGCCGGATCTTCGCCGTCGCGCTTGAGCGGGAAGACCCCCGCGGTGAACGGGTACATGCCCGGCGGGCTCTCGCGGAGCAGCCAGGTCAGCACGTCGCCCCAGTCTTCGTACCGGGGCAGCGAGATGCGCGGGATCTTCAGGTGCGAGAGCGACTCGCTGTACAGATCCATCTCGATCACGCGATCGCGAACCTGGAACTGGTACTTCGCGGCCTTGTAGCGGCGCCTGGTCGCGGGCCACTCGGCGAGCAGCTTGCGACACTCAGGCGCGAGGCGGCCTTCGAGGTCTTCGTAGAGCGCCACGAGCTCACCCAGAAACGCGGGCTCGCCCTCGACCTTCTCGGTGACGCGCACCACCCCGTCGGCGTCACGCGGCTCGATCACCTCGAGGCGCTTCTTGCCGACGTTGGCGCGCAGCGCGTCGATGGTGCCGCTCAACTGGTACAGCCGCCTGGCGATGGCCGACTGGGTGCGCACGAAGGTCTCGGCGGCGTCGACCGTCTCGCAGATCTCGGCGAGGTAGCGCGTGCGCTCGGGGGGAATGATGAAGCGCTGGCGACTCATGCCCTCGGTGAGCTGGAACGTCGACTTCAGCGGAGCCCCGGTCTTGCGGGCCACCGCGTCCATCACCGCGCGGTAGAGCCGGTTCATCCCGGGATCGTTGAACTGCGAGGCGATGGTGCCGAAGATCGGCGTCTCGTCGTCGGCGAGGGTGAAGTTGTTGTGGTTGCGCTTCCACTGCTTGCGCACGTCGCGGAGCGCATCGAGCGAGCCGCGCTTGTCGAACTTGTTGATGGCGATGATGTCGGCGAAGTCGAGCATGTCGATCTTCTCCAACTGGGTCGCCGCGCCGTACTCGGCGGTCATGATGTAGAGCGACACGTCGGCGTGCTCGGTGATCTCGGTGTCCGACTGGCCGATGCCCGAGGTCTCGACGACGATCAGATCGAAGCCCGCCGCGCGGCAGATCTCGATCGACTCGCGCACGTGCTTGCTCAACGCCAGGTTCGACTGCCGCGTCGCCAGCGAGCGCATGTACACGCGCTGATCGTCGATGGCGTTCATGCGAATGCGGTCGCCCAGCAGCGCCCCGCCCGTCTTCCGCTTGCTCGGGTCGACCGAGATCACGGCGATGGTCTTGTCTTTGAAGTCCTGCAGGAAGCGGCGCACGAGCTCGTCGACGAGGCTCGACTTGCCTGCGCCTCCGGTGCCGGTGATGCCGAGCACGGGTGGCTTCGTGGTGATCAACGGCGCGAGCGCGGTGCGCAGCTCGTCACCGGTGTGGGGGAAGTTCTCGGCGACGGTGATGAGCGCGCCGACCACAATGGCCTGCTTCGACTTGATCTCCGCGAGCGTCGCCTTGAACTCCGCGGGGCGCTTCTCGAAGTCGCACTGCCGAATGACGTCGTCGATCATGCCCTGCAGGCCCATCGCGCGGCCGTCGTCTGGCGAATAGATGCGGCTGACGCCGTACTTGTGCAGCTCTTCGATCTCGCTGGGGAGGATGGTGCCTCCTCCGCCGCCGAACACCTTGATGTTCGAGCCCGCCTTCCGCAGCAGGTCGATCATGTACTTGAAGTACTCGACGTGGCCGCCCTGGTACGAGGTGATGGCGATGCCCTGCACGTCTTCCTGAATCGCGCAGTTCACGATCTCGGAGACCGAGCGGTTGTGACCCAAATGGATCACCTCGGCGCCAGACGCCTGCATGATGCGGCGCATGACGTTGATCGCGGCATCGTGGCCGTCGAAGAGGGACGCAGCGGTGACGATGCGAATGTGGTGTTTCGGCTTGGACGGGGGCTCTTGAGTCGGGGCGAGCACGGGGTTAACCTACTACAGTCCGCGGCCCGATTCAGTGATGCGCAAAAGGGTCGAATGCCCGTTCGAAGTCGATGACATCGCGCGTCACGATGGTCACCTGCCTACTTCTTGCTGAACACCCGCCGGTTGACGATGGGCTCCTGCCCCTTCGGGAGCAGCACCAGTTCCTGCACCATCTGCCCGTTCTCGATGAAGCGCCGCAGCGTCAAGGGCACGTCGGCGCCCTTCCACGCGACAGTGCCTGAACCCACCACGGTGCCCTTCTCGTAGCGGGCCGTGGCCTTCATGGTGTTCCCCAGCACGTCGTCTTCGACCACCGATTTGCCATCGAGCGGCCAGGTCTTCGTGCCGTTCTTGAACGGAGCTTTGATGGTGATCACCATGCGCTCGGCGGTGAGGTCGATGATCTGCGTGGGGGTGGCCGACTTGCCGATCGACCGCTTGAGCCCGCCGACCTCGAAGAAATCGAACAACGGCGTCAGGTCAGAGGACGCCTTGAGATCGAGTTCCCAGGTGCCGGTGAGGGGCTCGGGGGTTTGCGTCAGCAACGAGAGGACGAGCAACGAGATCATCGGTGGGGCTCCAGTGCGGCGAGGCGATCAGCGGCAGCCTGCAAGACGCCGTCGGTCTTGCAAAATGCAAAGCGCGCCAGCCCATGCACCGCGGCGGCGTGCTCGGGCGCGTAGAAGACACTCGGAGGGATGGAGGCGACGCCGTGCTCGACCAGCAGGCGCTTGCAGAACGCCACGTCGTCTTCACTGCTGCGGCGGTGTCGATCGGTCTGCGCCATCAAGAAGTAGGTCCCCGCGCAGGGCAACACCTCGAAGCCCGCCCGCGCCAGCGCCCCCGCCAGGAAGTCGCGCCGCTTCGCGTAGTCGCTGACGAACTCGCCGAAGTACGAGTCGGGCAGTTCGAGCGCCTTCGCGATCGCGGCCTGAAACGGGGTGGCCGAGCAGAAGGTGATCCACTGGTGCGCCTTCTGCACCGCGGTCACCAGCTCGCGACGACCGAGGTGCCAGCCGATCTTCCACCCGGTGAACGAGAACGACTTGCCGCCGCTGCTCACCGTGAGCGTGAACTCATCGAAGCCCGGCAAGGTGGCCGGCCGCAGGTGCGTGCCCCCATCGAACACGAGGTGCTCGTACACCTCGTCGCTGAGCAGCACCGCGCCGCGCGCCTTCGTGAGCTCGCCGATGCGCAGCAACTCTTCCCGCGTGAAGACCTTCCCCGTCGGGTTGTTGGGCGTGTTGACGATCACCAGCTTCGTCTTTGGGGTGAACGCGCGCGACAGCTCGTCATCGTCGAACCACCACGTCGCGTGGCTGGCGTCAGGCGCGCGGAGCTGTACGAAGCGCGGCACCGCCTGCGCCATCTGCACGCTCGCCAGATACGAATCGTAGAAGGGTTCGAAGAGCACGACCTCGTCACCGGGGCTGGTGAAGGCCTGCACCGCCGCGAAGATCGCCTCGGTCGCACCGGTGGTGACGCCGATCTGCGTCATGGGGTCGAGCGACTGCCCGTAGAACCTCTTCGCGTGCGCCGCGATGGCCGAGCGCAGCACGGGGCTGCCCTGCCCGACCGCGTACTGGTTCGCCCCGTTGGTGATCGCGTCGATCGCGGCGCGGGCGATCTCGGGTGGGCCATCGAAGTCGGGGAAGCCCTGCCCGAGGTTCACCGCCCCGTGCTGCACGGCGAGGCGAGACATCTCACTGAAGACCGAAGTGCCGAAGCCGGCGATGCGCGCGCTCTCCATGGGGAGAGCCGTCTTACTTCAACGCCATCACCGCGAGCGCCACGGCGATCACCATCAAACCGATTCCCACCCAGACGAGCCCTTTGGAGCGCCGCACGGCCGGGGCCTCCGCGACCTGCGCGGGAATGGCCTTCGCGGTCTTCACGGCGGGCTGCCCCTGCGACATCACCGCGCTGGAGAGCAAGGGGTTGCTGCCCGTGACCTGACCCAGATCGTTCAGGGGCTGCGTGCCCGACTTCAGGCTGACCACCAGCTCGCGGAGGTGGTGGATGATGCGATCGCGGCCCTGGTAGGGCTCGAGCGCGAGCGTCACGCGCTCGAGGCGCGTGGGGTCGGTCGTCAGGTCGAAAGCCACCTTCGCTGCGCCGCGAGTGCTGCCCTGCACGTTCGATTCGCCAGTGAGGAAACCCCGGCCCCGCTCCCAGATCAACACATCGTCGAAGAGCGAAAACTCGTGACGGGCGACGCGACCTCCGAGATCGATCTCGGAGACGAGCTCGGCGTGACGCGCCCCGCGATGCCACACCTTCTTGAGCCCTTCGGGATCTGGCGGTGACTCCACCGCACGGATTCGAAACATCGAATCCACCGCGGCCTTCAGCTCATCTGGCGTCTTCGCCACCATCTGTGCGCAAAGCTAGCAACCGACCATCATTCCTCCAATTTCCAGCCCTCGACTGAAGTCGCCCTGCAGGCGAGACTCGGAGCGAATGCGCTGGGCGGTGCTGGGGTGCTTCCTCTGGATGTCCGTACCGGGCGTCAGCCTGGCCCAGGGGTCGTGCACGGGGCCGGGCTGCAGTTGCTCGGGTTCAGGCTGCAGCTGCCCAGACCAGTGTGCGTTCTCGTGTTCAGCGAGCGATCGGTGTGTCTTCGTGAGCGACGGAGGTGTCGACGTCAACTGTGAAGCCTCCAGTCGATGCCAGCTCGCGCTGGGACCCGAGGCGAACGTCACGTGCACGACCACCGATCGGTGCCGTGGCGTGCTCGACGCGCGCGCCCGCGTGCAATGCAGTGGCGGCGGGGAATGCGACCTCGAGCTCGGGGCCAGCTCCATCCTCGAGTGTGAGCCCGATACCCCGATCGGACGGTGCGAGCCCATCTGCCGGGCCAGCTGCCTGCTGCGCTGTACCCCGACCGGCGGCGGGGACTGTCGACTCAACTTCTCGTGCAGCGACGGCGGGTCGCCGATCGCCTGTGGCGGCGGGTTCGTGGCGTGTCAGGGCGGCTGCGCGCTCCTGGATGCGGGTGTCGTCAGCCCGCGGGATGCGGGCTCGCCCGATGCGGGTGGTGTCATCGACGCTGGCGTCACCCTCGACGCGGGCGTCGCTTTCGACGGGGGCCAGGTGAGCGTCGACAGCGGCATCGATGCAGGCGGGTTTCCCGACGCGGGCATTTTCGACGCTGGGGGCGTCGATGCAGGAGTGCCCGATGCGGGTTCCTCTGATGCCGGAGCCACCGATGCGGGCTTCTTCGACGAAGACCCGATGGATACCGGGGCTGACTTCGATGGAGAAAGCCCGCCGCGCCAGCGCTTCTCGGTCGGCTGCAGCACTGGGTTTGCACTCCTGCCACTGTTGACCATCGCATTGTTGGGGCGGCGTCGGCATCGGCGCCCCTCGTAAGGATCGCCTTGCATCGCACCCTTCCCGCTCTGCTCGTGCTGTTGACTGCATGCCCTCCGAAGCGCCCGGTCCCCGAACCTGAGCCCACGGGGCGCTGTGAGGTCGATCTCGCCGCGCTGGGTCACTTTGCGAACATCGGCACGGGGGTCTCGGCGAAGGAGATCACGAACGGTACGGAGCTGATCGGCGGCAACTACGCCCAGGGCGCCGTCGGGGACTTTCTGCTCTCGAACGACCGCATCAAGGTCGTCATTCAGCGCCCCCTCCGCACCATCGGCCCCATTCCGTACGGCGGTACGATCATCGACGCCGATCTCCAGCGTCCCCTCGGCGGAGGTCGGGATGAGTTCGGCAAGCTGGGCCCCCTCTACGCCTTCGGTCGCACAGTGAATGTCTCGAAGGTCGAGGTGCTCAACGACGGCGCGCGCGGTGGCTACGCGGTGATCGCCGCCTCCGGCACCGACGCGGTCGTCGACTACGTCAACGTGAAGAACGTGCTCTCGGAGTTCCTCGGCGACGTGCAGCTCATTCGCGACCCCAACGTCGCCCTGCCCTTCCTCGTGACCACCTATTACGTGCTGTCGCCGGGAGAGAGTCGGGTGCGCGTGCTCTCCGCCTTCTGCAATCAGGGCAAAGAGACCATCTCGATGCAGGTCGGCGATCTGCTCGAGCAGGGCGGCGTCAGCGAAGCGTTCAACCCCGACGGCTGTACCAACGGGCTCGGCGTGAAGGATTGCCTCGTCGATCCCATGACGTGGTTTGGCTACCAGGCCGATCAGGTCGCGTACGGCTACCGCACGTACAAGTTCACCGACACGAAGACGCCGGGCTCGAACGCGCTGCTGACGATCGCGGGCGTGGGCGCGGTGCTGGCCGACGGGGAAAACCAGCAAGGCCTGCTCGCGTGGGTCGATGAGAACGCGACGCGGCGGCCAGGTGCCTTCGGCGTGCTGCCGGGCGACAAGCGCACCTGGCTGCGTGACTTCTTCGTTGGGCGCGATCTCGGGGAGATCCAGTCGACGATGCTGGCCATCGACGCGGCCCCGAAGTCGCGGCTGACGGTGAACGTGAAGAAGGCCGATGGTGCTCCGGCGCCGGGGGCGCGCGTGGCGGTCAAGGTCGCCGAGACGGGCCGCATGCTCACCGTGTTGGTGGCTGACGCGATGGGCGTGGCGAAAGCAGACCTGCGGCCCGGCAACTACCTCGTCGGCTCTGCGGCGCTGGGTACTGCGATCCCGGCACTGAGCGCGATCTCGGTGCCTTCCGGTGGCGAAGCGAACGTAAACGTGTCGCAGGGAGCCACGCGCACGCTCACCGTACAGGTGCGCGACCCGTTCATGCGGCCGCTCTCGGCGAAGGTCACGGTGCGGTGCGCAAACCCGCCGTGCACCGATCAGCTCATCGCCTATCGGCCTTACCTTGACGTCGAGTCACAGCCTTCGGACCTGCAGGCCACGGCGTTCGCCGGTGCCGATGGGCGCGCTTCGATCACGCTGCCGCCGGGGCAGTACGAGGTGATGGTGACGCGCGGCATGGAGTACTCCGCCTTCCCCGACTCGTACCCCGCACGCGGCCAGGCGGTGGATCTCACGGGCGCTGACGCGACGGTGACTGCCACGATCGCGCAGGTCGTCGACAGCGCGGGCTGGATGAGCGCCGATCTCCACGTGCACGCGATGAACAGCCCCGACAGCGCCGTGGGCAACGCCTTGCGCGCACTCAGCTTCGCGGCCGAAGGCGTCGATGTGCTGGTCTCGACCGATCACGACTTCGTGACCGACTACGCGCCGGTGCTCGAGCAACTGCAGCTCAGCACGCAGATGACGTCAATGATCGGCTGCGAGGTGACGCCCTTCGACTACGGCCACCACAACACCTTCCCGCTCACCCGCCGCGACACGATCAACGGGGGCGCGATCGACTGGGCGGGTGGCGACGGCTCGAGCCTGCGCCTCGACCAACTGTACGCGGGCATTCGCGCGGCCGATCCCGGGGCGTTGATTCAAATGAACCACCCGCGCGGCACGCCCGGTGGCGCGTTGACGATGCTCAAGGTGGACACCGCGACGGGCGCGACGCACGCCGACCCTGCCCTCTTTCGACAAGACCCGAACCCCGCCGCCACCGCGATGGATACGAAGCTCTTCGACCCGTCGTTCGACGCCATCGAGGTCATGAACGGCACCGACCCGGACCCAGCGGTGCTCAACGACTGGATGACGTTCATGTCGCGCGGCTGGCTGAAGGTCGCGACGGGCGTCTCCGACACCCACTCGGCGTACAGCGCGGTCGGTGGGTACGGCCGCACCTGGGTGAAGCTGGGCATCGATCAGCCCTCGCAGTTCACGCCGACTGCGTTCGCGACCGCGATGAAGCAGCGCAAGGCGTCGTTCTCGAGTGGGCCGTTCATCGTGATGACCGCGCAGCGGCTCGACTCCGGCGGGCAGGCGACGGGGCCGGTGCTCGAGGTCGGTGACACCGTGTCGATCGCAGCAGGCACCAGCCTCCGACTCACCGTCGATGTGCAGGCCCCGGAGTGGATGCAGTTCGACTCGATCGAAGTGCACACCCACGTCGATGGGCGCGAGGCGACGAATGGCGAAGCAAACTCGGTGCTGAAGCCGGCCCAGGCGGCGTTCCGCAAGACGTACGACCCGACGATGCTGCCGCTCGAGCCCGTGCCGGGGCTCAACGGCTTCACCGCACGACGCGTGCACGTGCGTGAGACCTTCGACGTCACCGCGAGCGCCGATACCTGGTTCGTGGCGATGGCGCGCGCGTCTTCGGCGTCACGCACGCTGGCTCCCATGGCGTGGGATGGCGTGAGCTGCAGTGGCGGCATCTGCACCCCGTCGAGCAGCCGTGCGTGGGCGGTGACGAACGCGATCCTCGTCGATGCTGACGGCAGCGGCGCGTACGACGACTTCCCGCTCAAGCCGACGATGCCATTGAGGGTGCGCGAGCCGCAGACTGAACGAGGCCCGCGGCGCGTGCCGTCAGCGACCGAATTCGAGGCGTGGCTGCGACGACTGGTTCATCACTGATCCGAGATCTCGTCGATCGCCTGCGCCGCTTCCCAGAGTTCGAGGTATTTCGCTCGACCACTGGCATCGAGCCGGCTCTCGAGTTCGCGGGGCAGTTTCGCAGCCTTCACCAATTCCAGAACGTCGGCGAGGTCCTTCAGTCGATGTGGCGCGCTGATGCCTGAAGCGAGCTTCAGCTCGATGAGCCGCTCCACGGGAAGCAGCGAAACGCGTGCGCCATCCATCGCGAGGGTCGCTGGGTCGGGGAACCGCACCGCCTTCGGCTTCCCATCGCCTGGGAACTCACCCGTCAGAAGAACGTCAATGCCGACATTGAGTCGTGTGTTCTTCATCTGCTTGCTGCCGGGGAACTTCTCGACGTACCCGCCCCAGATGCAATTCCTTGAAGCGCTTCAGGCCATCAGGCGTGAGGAGCACCTCAACGTCGGAAGTGACCCGCTGATACCCGTACTCGTTGAGCGCCATCGCGCCGACGATCGCGTGAGGAATTCCGGCTTCCTTCAGTTCGCGCGAAAGTTCGAACATCGCCGACTGAACGGGAGCGTCACCCAGGAAGAACCTCCCAGCGGTGGCGACTCCTGCCCAGAATCGCGCCTCGTTTTCTGGATTCATGGTCGACGCCATGACGAGAACGTCTCTGATCAGTCGGCAGCGGGCGTGGGGGTGAAGATGTACGCGTCCTGCAGCACCTCGAGGGCGCCCGAGCTCGTCTCGTTGAGACCACCCGTCACCAGCACCGTGCCGTCGGCGAGCGCCGTGCACGTGTGACCGTAGCGGCCGCGCGGCAGGTTTGGAGCGCCGATGCTCGTCACCCCGCCGCTGCTCGAGGCCGTGATCACCACCGCCGTCGCGTCTGCACGCGGAGGGGAACCGGAATCGGTGGTGCGCCCGCCGATCGCGAGCACGGTGCCATCGGCCAGCGTCACCGCGCACATCTCACCGCGCGCGGTGCGCACGTCAGGGCCCGGCGCGACCGTCGCCGCCGCGGCGTTGAGTACCTCAGACGAGGCCACCGGGCTCACCGTGGTGGGCGTCGAGTAGCCACCGAGCAGAATGAGATCGGCGCCATCGCGAATCACCGCACCTGCGGCCGAGCGACGACCCGGGTCGGTCAACCGCGGTGGCATCGAGAGCGACTGCTGCCCGAAGATCTGCCCGTTGAACTTGAAGAACGAGATGTCGTTCTTCATCATCGCGCCGTCGGTGCCGCCTGCGACCGCGATGAACTCTCCGCGTTTCACCGGCATCACCACCGCGTCGAGCCGGGGCAGCGTCACACCCTCGACGATCTTGTAGAGGTTGGTCGACGGGTCCAGCCACTCGACCTCATCGACCGGCACGATCGACGACTTGCGCGTGATGCCGCCGACGATCAACACCTTGCCGTTCTGATCGACGGCCGCCGAGTGACGCGAGCGCGGGATCGCCGCCGGTGTGCGCGGGCCGATCGCGCCGTAGTCATCGACGTCGTTGTCGTAGAAGAGGATCGTCGAGATCACTGACACGTTGTTGCTCGTGCCCCCCGAGTACGTCTCGCCACCCCACAACATCACCTGCCCGCTGGGCAGCAGCGTCGCGGTGTGAAGCGCGCGCGGCAGCTCGTACACCGCGCCCTGCGAGGTGATGGAGATCGACTTCGCCAGCTCGAACGCGCCAGTCGCCGGGTTGAAGATCTCGGTATCGGCCAGCGCCTTCTTCTCGGCGGTCGCCTGCTTGAAGTTCCAGCCGCCGGCGATGAAGACCTTGCCGTTCTTGAGCAACGTCGCGGTGTGGCCCGTGCGGTTGACACGCAGTTGCTGACACTGGGTCGGCGCCGCGGCGCTGACGATCGGCGAGAAGGTGTTCACCTTGCGCAAGATGACGTTCACACCGATCGAGCCGCCCATCAGCTCGACAGGCACCACGTCGGGCACGTCGAAGGGCAACGACTTGCCGACGCTGATCACCTTGCCGCCATTGGTCGGCTCGCCATCGTACGCGCGCACTTCGATGACCCGCTTCGACCCCGCAGGGATCTCGGGGATCTTCAGCTCGGGCGTCGCCGCGTTGGCCGCAGACGTCGCGATCTTCGGCTCCATCGCGTCGCCGGTCACCTTCACGCGAAGAAACTGCACGCCCTCGAACGGGTTCGCCGACGCGTCACAGTTCTGCGTGACGATCTTCACCGCGTAGTTCACTTCTTTCGGCGCGCAGCCGAACGATCCCACCGCCAGCAGCGCGCTCAACAACAGTCGTCGCATCGAAGTCACCAGGTTGCCGTGACGGTGCCCGTCACCGGCTTCAAACCTTCAGAGAGGCCCACGCCCAGCCCAACGCCGGCGCCCGCGGCAAGCACGACCCCGACGATCACCCAGGGCCAGACCACCTTCTTGTCGGAACCGGCAGCGCCTGTCTCAGGCGGGGTCGGATCAACCACCACGTCGGGCGCAACCTTTTCTTCGGGGGGCGGGTTCTTCGGCACGAGGACGACCTTGGCGCCTCCGTTCGACTTCGGCCCCGAGCCCTCGAGATCTTCGTTGGTCGCGGTGGGCTTGTCGGTCTTCGCCACCATCGTCGACGTGCCCGCCTTCGCGCGCTGCGCCGCGAGGTTGATCGGCAGCGGCGTCGTGGTGCCAAAGCTCGTCAGCCGCTTCGTCAGCTCGTCGGCCAGCTTGAACGCCTCGGTGTTCGCGGTGAGCACGTCGGTGTCGAACGCGACGGGCGAGAGCACCGCAAACGCCGTCTTCTTCGGGTTGAACAGCGCCGTGCCCGCGGTCAGCTGCGTGTCGCTGGTTTTGTAGACGTAGCCGACGAACGCGTAGTCGGCGCCCGCCGCCTTCACGTACGCCGCGAGGCGGTTCTGCGTCTCGCTGTCGAGGTTCGCGCTGATCGCGGGGTCGACGACCCCGGCCTTCGCGGTGATCACCTGACGCTCACCGCCACCACCCCCGAAGCTGGCCTTCACCTTCACCACGCCGCCCGTCACGTTGACGACCTGACCAAAACGCTCGGACCGGCCGCCTTCGACCTTCACGTAGTGCGTGCCGCCCGCGATGTTCTCTTCGAGCACCGGCACCATGCCGAGATCGCGGCCGTCGACGAACGCCGTCGCGCCCGGAGGCCCTTCGATGGAGATCGTGCCCTTCGGAGCCTTCTCGAGGCGCTTTTTCGCCTTCTCGAACTCGCGCTGGAACACGGGCGGGAAGCCCGGCGGCATCTCGTAGCCTGGAGACAAGCGCGCGAGATCGACCAGCGCCTGCTTCGCGTCTTTCTCTTCACCCATGCGGAACGCCGCTGCCGCGAGCTTCACGTACGCGTCGGTGACCGCCTCGTAGTCAGCGGTGGCAGGCTCGGCGAGCACGCCTTCGACGCCCTTCTTCAAGCTGGCGATCGCGTCTTCGAAGCGGAGATCATCGAACGCCTTGCGACCGGCCTCGAGGGCAGCCACGGCCTCGGGGTTGGGCCCCTTGCCCGACGCACCGGGCGCAGGAGCCGCAGGCGCGGCCTTCGTTGAAGGAGGCGCGACGAGCTCGAGCACGTCACCGCGAGTCTTGAGCTCGTCGATGAACAAGGTGTTGAACTTGCCGGTCGCGGTCTCGCTCGCCCCCTCACCGGAAGCAAAAGGAACGACGACGACTTTGGGTTTCTGTGCGTGGGCAGACAGGCTCGCGCCTGCGATGGCTGCGCACATCATCGGAATCAAACGGGACATGTTTGGAATTGGCTGATAAAACAAATGGTTAGCCGACGGACCATAGTGGTTTCTTCCCTCCGCGGTCAATTGCCCGACCCTTGAAGCTGTCGCTTACCACCCGAATCTTCCTTGGCTACGCGGTGGTGCTGGTCACCTTTGGGGCGGTTTCGGGCTTTTCGGTCTTCACGCTGATGCAGAACCAGCTCGAGATCAGGCTGGTTTCCGAAGGGTATCTCGACCTTTCGCAGACGGTCGCGGCGATCGAGACCTTTCAGGCGAACCAGACGAAAGACACGGCCCGGCTGCGTGAAGAGGAGTCGGTCGAGACGCGCAAGGCGCTCATCCGCCTCGCGAGACTCTATTTCCCGGGGCTGATGGCCGGTCGCCTCAAGTCGGGCAAAGAGACGGCCCACCGGGTGCTCGAGTGGGCGCCCGAGGCCGAACGTGCCTTCGTCGCCGACATCGAGAAGAAGTTCGGAGAGCTCGAGGTGCGGTTCGCCGAATACGAAGCGGCGGCCGACTCGGCGTTCCTGCTGCTCGAGAGCCCCAACCCCGATTGGGTGGTGGCGCGCGAGTCGCTCGATCGGCTCCAGCAGATGGAAAACGCGCTGGGCTCGACCATTCGCCTCCTGCACGGCTCGCTCGAGGCGCGCATTCGGGAACGGGTGCGACTCACGCAAGAGCGCGAGCGGCGCACCGGCGTGGCGATCATCTTGCTACCCGTCGTCGCGATCGGGGTCGGGTTGCTGGCGACGGGCCTGGCGGCGAGATCGCTGCGGCCGGTGCGGACGTTGATCGACGCCGTCTCGCGCATTCGCCAGGGCGACTACGACGCGTCCATCGGCGTGCAAGGTGAAGACGAGATCGCCGTGCTGGCGCGCGAGTTCGACGCCATGGCGAAGGCGCTGAGAGATCGAGAACGGCAGCTCCAACAGAAACAGCAGGAACTGCTGCGGGCCGAGCGCCTCGCGGCCATCGGTCGCGTCTCGGCGCAGGTGGCGCATGAGATCAGAAACCCCCTCTCGTCGATCGGGCTGAACGTGGAGATGCTGCAGGATCAAGTCGGTGGCGCGCAGTTCGCGAACGCCGAAGAGGCCCGCGAGGCGGTACACCTGCTGCAGTCGGTGATGCGCGAGGTCGATCGGCTCACCGAGATCACCGACGACTATTTGCGCCTCGCGCGGCTCCCCACGCCGAACAAGCGGCCTGAAGATCTCAAGAAGCTGCTCGACGAGGTGCTCGCGTTCGCCAACGAAGAGCTTGAGCGCGCGGGGCTGACCGTGGTGAAGCAGTTGAGCGCCGACGCCCTGCCCTTGTTGGCCGACGAGAGCCAGCTGCGGCAGGTGTTCTTGAACCTCATCCGCAACGCGCGCGAGGCCATGGCGGCAGGGGGCACGTTGACCATTTCGACCGCTCTGCGCGAGACGACCATCGAGGTGCGTGTGCAGGACACCGGCAGCGGCATCACCCCCGAAGTGCGCGAGAAGCTGTTCGAGCCCTTCTTCACCACCAAGCAGGGCGGCACGGGCCTCGGGCTCCCGCTCTCGCGGCAGATCATCGAAGCCCACGGCGGCACGATCGAGATCGACTCGATCGTCGGCACGGGCACCACCTTTCTCCTGACCTTCCCCCGCGCGTGAAAGCCTTCAACGTCGTCCGCAATGTGTTGCCCAATGGTTTGACGAGCGTGATCGTCGAGACGCCGCACCTGCACAGCGCGATGTGCGCGGTCTACGTGCGCGTCGGCAGTCGGCATGAAGACCTGAAGAACAACGGGGTGAGCCACCTGCTCGAGCACCTCTTCTTCCGCGGCAGCCACCGCTTCCCCGACTCGGTGCAGATGAACGCGGCCGTCGAGGCGCTGGGCGGCAACCTGAACGCTGTCACCATGCGCGACTCGAGCTGCTTCTACACGCCGACCCACGTCGACGGCGTCAGCGTCTCGCTCGAGATCCTGGGCGACATGCTCACGCGGCCGCGGCTCACGCACCTCGACACCGAGAAGCGCATCATCCTCGAGGAGATGCTCGACGAGGTCGACGAGAAGGGCCGCGACGTCGACGTCGACAACCTCTGCAAGGGCGTCTTGTTCCCCAAGCACCCCCTCGCGATGAAGATCGCGGGCACGCCCGACTCGGTGCGCGCGTTGACGTTGAAGCAGGTGAAGCAGCACTTCGACCGTGCCTACGTCGCCGGCAACCTCGTGGTCTCGATCGCCGGGCCGGTGTCCGCGCGCGCCCTGTTGCCGCAGATCAAGAAGGCCTTCGCGCACGTGAAGCCGGGCCAGCGCCTGCACGAAGAGGCCCCTGCCCCTCTCGAGCCGACGGGGCCGCGCCTCAAGTTCGTGTCGCTGGGCGAGCCGCAGGTCGAGTTTCGCCTCTGTTTCCCCACCGTGGCCGAGGAGCACCCCGACTCGGCGGGCCTCAACGTGCTGCGTCGCATTCTCGATGATGGGCTCTCGAGTCGCTTGCCCCACAACATCGTCGAGAAGCGCGGCCTCGCGTACTCGGTCGGCGCGATGATCGAGACCTTCCACGACGCGGGAACCTTCGAGATCGACGGCGCCGCGGCCCCTGAGAACGTACGGCCGGTCTTCGTCGAGGTGCTCAAGACGCTGGCGACGTTGCGCGCGGGGAAGATCACCCGCGAAGAGCTGCAGCGCGCCAGGACCCGCTTTTCGATGCACCTCGACTTCCTGCAAGACGCGCCGGCTGAGCTGTGTGGCTGGTTCGGCGGCGTCGAGCTCTTCCGACCTGCGGAGACGTTCGAGAAGAAGAAGGCCGAGCTCGACTCGCTGAGCGTCGATCGGCTGCAACAGCTCGCTCGAAAGTACCTGGTCGCCGATCGCCTGATCGGGGTCGCCGTGGGGCCCAAAGAGGTGAAGAAGGCGGCCGAGCACACGCTCCAGCGCGCCGCGAAGCTGCTCGGTTAGCGGCGACCGCCCTTGATGATCTGGATCCCGTTGTTGGGATCTTTCTTCTTCCCGCTGAGGCCCTTCGCGCCCAGGGCGAGCTTCGACTTGATCTTCAGGTACTCGGCGTTCTTCGGGTCCTTCTTCAGCGCATCGTTGATCAACTTCTGGCCGCGCGGCACGTTCGCCCACGTCTCCGCGTAGTACCGGGCGAGCTGCACCCTCTCCTCGGGGTCGATGTCGTTCTGCAGGAAGAGCTGCTCGAGCGCCGCGATCGATTCTGCCTTGTTGCCGAGGCGCTGCTGCACGCGCCAGATGCGCTTGAGCGCCGGGGCGAAGGTCGAATCGGTGAGCATCGCGCCCTGGTAGTCAGCGAGCGCGTCTTCGAGGCGATCCTGCATCTCCACCGCGCGGCCGCGAACGTAGAGCGCGCGGGCCCACCGGGGCTCCATCGAGAGCACCTTGTCGACCAGCACCTGCACGTCGCCGCCCTTTCCCTCGAGCAACCGCGTCTCGGCGAGCAGCGCCAGGAGCTCGGCGTCTTTGGGGTTCTCTTCGATCAGCTTCTCGAGCAGCGACGCCGCCTCTTCGGTGCGGCCGAGCTGGTTCAACACCTGCGCGCGCAGCTCGACCACGTCTTCGCGGGTCTGATCTTTCGAGTCGATCATCGAGAGATCTTCGTTGGCGTGCTCGAGCTCGAAGGCGTTGAGGAAGAACCGCGCACGCAGCAGTCGGGCGCTGGTGAGGCCGGGGTTTTCGGTCAGCAGGCGATCGATGATCTTCGCGCCGACCACGTCGTCGCCCTTCAAGAAGAGGATCTCGGCCTCGACCACCTTCGCTTCGGGATCGTCGGGGGACCGGTTCTGAATGCGCTCGATGGTCTTGAACGCCTCGTCGATGCGCTGACGGTGCGCGAGCAGCCGCGCCAGATCGAGCAGCTCTTCGTCGGTGAGCAGATCTTCGTCACGCAGCGCGATCAGCTCGACGATCGCCGCCTTCAGCTGGTGCATCTTGCGGAGCAGCTCGGCGCGTTGACGGCGAATGCTCGGGTCCATCTGTCCGCTGACGGCTTCGGCCTGCTTCAGCGTCAAAGCCGCCGCCGCTTCGTTTCCCGACAGCCGGTAGGCCTCGGCGAGCTGCAGGTAGGTGCTCACGTCCTCGGGCGAGGCGTTGATGGCCCGCTTGAACTCCACGATGGCCTGCTCTGGCCGACCCGCCGACAGCTCCGCACGGCCGTGGGCGATGAAGTCGATGGTCGACTCGATCTTCTTGCGATCATCCGCCTTCCGCGGCTCTTCGCAAGCGGCCAACACCAGCAGCGAGATCAACGGCACGAGCGATCGCATCGGCGGCAAGGGTACCGGTGTTACTCTATCTGGTCGATGGATCCCTTCGTTCGCAAGCTGGTGCTGCGTCTGTTCGACGAGGGCACTCCCCTCTCGCGCAACCGGCACTTTCAGACCTTCGAGACCCCCGAAGGCAAGCTCGCGATGCGGCTCAGCAAGCGGCTGCGGGCGCTGCAGAAAGACATCACGGCGTGTCGCGACGCGGGTGGCACGCCGCAGGTCACGCGGTCGGAGCGCGGTGGCGACGTAACGGTGCAGATCGTACTCGAGCACCTCAAGTCCAGGCGCACCACCCGGCTCGACGAAGCGGAGTTCGATCTCTTGAAGGGCCTGCCGGGGATGACCGGGATTCTCGCGTCGAACTGAAGCTCAGGCCGTGCGCTGATCGCGCGCAGGCGGCTCGGCCCAGGTCGGCCCACGGAGGCGGCGTTCGCGATCACGATGGCGGGCCCGTTCGTGGGTTTCCGAGGCAGGTAGATCGTTGGCGGCGACGGGAATCAGCATCGGGTTTTGGAAGATGGGCTGCATGCTGGGGCCTTGTGCATCAAGGGGGCCAACCGCAACCCCGCGTGTCAGCGCTTTGTCGCGAGGGTCGCCCCGGAGTTGGGGGTCACGCGACACCCCCTTCCGTCGTTTCGAGTGGGGACACCGACTGCAGGGCTGCCAGCAACAGCGCGCGCACGGCTTGCGGCGCATCGGTGGGAACCAGCGCCACGCCCCCGGGTGCACCACGCAGTGCCGCTGGAACGACGTCGAGATCGTTCAACCCGCCGCCGGCCGACTTCGAGGCGATCACCACCGGCAGACGCAGCTCGAAGGCGCAGTACCGCGCGAGCTTGAGCACCGCTTCGGTCTCTTCGATGAGGAGCACGCCCAGCGCCGACGAGAGGAAGGGCCGCCAGAGCGGTCGCGCGGCCTCGGCGGTCGGCGCGAAGACGAAGTCGAGCTGGAGCGCCTCGTTGATCTCGAGAGTGCCCAGAGTGCCGAAGCTGCTGCGCAGACAGCTCGGGTCAGCGGAGGTGGCCTTCAACCCCGGCAGCGATCGCAAGAACCAGCGCCCGGCCTTTGGCCCCGAGCCACCGATGATCACCTTGGCGACCACGGTGTGGCGGTGCGGGCGAGCGCGCAGGAGCCGGCCGCGCAGCGCGTGGATCTCGGCGGCCCCCAGCAGCGGCGTGTCGCGCAGCCCCGTGGCCTCGAACTTCTGGATGATGCCCTTCTCGAGCAGGGTGATCAGCGACCCGAGGATGTCGAGATCGGGCGCTTCGGCGAGGTCGAGCACTTCCGACACCCGGCGCGGCTGCGAGAGCACGCGGAGGATTTCGCGCGTCACGGGCAGCGGGTCGATCACCTCGCCCCCGTCGGGCACCACGGCGAGCATCTGCGCGAGGCCGGGCAGCACGCCCATGAGGCGCTCGCGCTCGTCTGACTGGCGCATGCCCTCGAGCAGCGCGTCTTCCATCGAGCGCTCGATCTTCGCCTTCGTCGGCGCGCCCCCGGGAAGGAAGGCGAACGTGCCCTCGCGCCAGGAGATCAGCCGAAAGAGCGCCTTCTCGCCTTCGATGTCATTGACGCGCGCGTTGACCGGTCGCCCCTCGGCGATCTGAATCTCACCGCGCAGCTGGCCCTGCTGCAGCGTGACCCGGCCGGTGCGGCGGTTCATCGCCATGATCTGCATCAGGTCGGCGAGCGGGAGCTGAGCGAGCCCGCCTTCGATTTCCCTGGCGTCACCACGGAGTTCCTGCGCGGCCTCAGCCCGACGGCAGAGGTGATCGATGCGCGCGGTGACCTCGTCGATGTTGAACGGCTTCTGCAGCACCCCCTCACGCAGACTGCGGAACCGATCTGAATCGCGCGCCGTGGTGCTCACCACGACGGGGATGTCTTCGGTGCGCGGGTTCGACCCGAGAATCTGAATGAAGTTGCGCGCCTCGATCAGCGTGCAGTGCTCGTCGAAGAGGATGACGTCGGGGTGCCGCAGCACCGAGACCTCGAGCGCCTTGCTGCCATCGGGCGCGTACATCACCGTATACCCGCGCGCGCGCAGGGCCTTCGTCAGCGCACGAACGGCGCCCACATCGGGGTCTGCGAGGAGCACTTTGCGGGCGGAGGCCATGGGTCAGTAGGGCTGCAGGTCGTAGGTGGTCTGGAGCTTCGAGACGAGGCCCTCGACAAGCGTGGGGTCGCTGGTGTGGAAGCCCCACGTCGCGCCGCGGCCACGGCGTTGGAGCAGCCCGTACGCCGAGCCATCACCCATCCACAACAGGAACTCGTGGCGGGCCAGCCGCTCGTCGCCCTCGAGGAACACGGGGGTCATGGCGTGGTGTTCCTGCAGATCGGCGTGGCGGCCAAGGAGGTAGACGCGCGGTGCGAAGTCGGTGGGCGCGTGATCGAGCGAGCGCACGATGGGAAGTTCGCCCTTGATGACGGGGCCTCCGACGTAGAGCAGCCCGCGCGCCATCGGGTCTCTCAAGAACTCGCGGCCGATCTCGGACTGGAGCTCTTCGAAGAGCACGTCGGCCACCTTGCCGCGCCGCGACGGCTCTCCCGGTGCATCGGGCAGACGCGGAGACTTCGAGTTGCCCAGCAACAGCTCGACCTCGTCCCAGAACGGCAGAGGCTCGAGCTTCAAGTGGTGGTGCAGCGAGCCGCGGCGCTCGTCCATGCGGCGGCGACAGCAGACGAGCAGCTCGTCGAAGTCGTCACCGTCGCGGGGGAACGTGGCGACACCGCCGGTCAACCCGAGCGAGACGCGGGCCTCGAGCGCGCGAGCGTCAGGCTCTTCCAACACCGAGGTGAGCGCCCGGCGCAGGAACATGAGCCCACCGAAGTAGTCGGTCTCGGGCAGGAGCACGTGGAACTGCTGCTCCGTGGCGCGGGCGACCACGTCGGAGTCGCGGATGATCTGGGAGATGACCCTCAGCACGATCTGCTGGGCCTGCCGCACCGCCGCGTGGCCCATGCGCTGCCGGATCGCGGGGAGCTGCTCGAGCGAGAAGGTGAGCAGCGAGAACGCGCGGCCGTAGCGGCGGGCTTTGTAGATTTCCTTCGTCGCGTAGTCGGTGAAGTACGAGAGCGTGTACGCGCCGGTGTCGCGATCACGCAGGCCCTGGCGCTGCAACTGCGCGAAGCGGGCGCCGGTCTTCAACGCCGTGGCGCAGAAGGCGCCGAACTCTTCGCACCTCTCGAGCTGGTCGTCGGCGAACGCGCCCGAGAGGGGATCCGACAGTTGAACCAGGCCCACCAGCTCGGCGTTCGGCCCGAGGAGCGGCACGAGCAGACTGGTCCCGCTCAGCCACGCGTGGTTTTGCACGAGGCTCGGGTCGACGAGATCAGGCAGCGCCTGACGATCGATCATGCCCTTCCACGCGCGCAGCCGCATGCCGACGCGCTCGCCTGACACCCACAACGCGCCACTTTGTGCAGAGCACAACGAGGCGAACTCGCTGAGGATCTTTTCCTGCAGCGACTCGATCTCGGTGACGGCGACGATCGCCAGGCAACGTTCGTGGAGCGTCACGGCATGCGCCCTTCGAAGACGTGCTTCACCGGGCCGCGCAGCCACACCTGGCTGAGATCCTTCGCCACCTTGATGTCGAGCAGACCGCCGGGGAGCTGCACCGCCACCCACTGATCGAACGGGGCGCGTCCATCGAGTGCCGCCGCGACGACCACCGCGCAGGCCCCGGTTCCGCAGGCGAGCGTGAGGCCGACGCCGCGCTCCCACACGCGCACCTCGAAGCCACCTGCCGCGCGCGGCTGCACGAACTCGACGTTGGTGCGCTCGGGGTACAGCGGGTGCAGTTCCAACCGCGCGCCGAGCCGTTCGGCTTCAGACGGCGGCACGTCGAGCAGCACGAGGTGGGGGTTGCCCATGCTGACCGCGGTGGCGACGAGGCCAGGCTCGAGCTCTTTGCGAACGAAGGGGCCGCCGTGCGGGAGGATCTTCGCCTCGAGCCGGGCAGGCCCCATGGCGACGGTGACGCGCTCGACCCCGTGAGCGACCCACTCCACTTCGCTGTCGAGCACGCCGGCCCCGGTGGCGACCTTGAGCACGAGGGGCTTCTTCGACGGGTCTCGTTCGGCGAGGTACTTCACGACGCAGCGCAGACCGTTGCCGCACATCTCAGCGATCGAGCCATCGGCGTTGTGGACCACCATGCGGCCCGCGATGCCCGGCTCAGGGAGAATCGACAACACGCCGTCAGCCCCGATGCCGAAGTGGCGATCGCAGAGTCGGCGCGACAGATCGGCATCGACGTCGACGCCGCTTTCACGCCGGTCGATGACCACGAAGTCGTTCCCGAGGCCCTGGTATTTGAAGAAGGCTTCCAGACCCCCGAGCGTCTAACTGAGGACGCCCGGTGTTGCGACAAGTTCGGCTTAGAATGAGATGCCGCCGTCGACGTCGATGGTCTGCCCGGTGAAGTAGTCGCACTCGAAGATGAACTTCACGGCGACCCAGATGTCTTCGGGCTGGCCGATGCGCCCCACGGGGATCTTCTGCACGAAGGCGTCGAGCGCCTTCTGGTTCATGCCCGCAGTCATCGGCGTCTCGATCATGCCGGGCGCGACGGCGCCGACGCGAATGCCGAAGCCCGCGAACTCGCGCGCCCAGGTGACGGTGTTCGCCGCGAGTGCTGCCTTGGCCGAGACGTAGTTCGACTGGCCGCGGTTTCCGTGTCTCGCGATCGACGACATGTTGACGATGACGCCAGGCCGCTGCTCGGTTCCGACCATCTTCGCGACCACCTCGCGCACCATGAGGGTGGCGCCGATCAGGTTGACGTTGATGACCTGGTTGAACTGCTCGGTGCTCATCCTGGTGACGGCGCCGGTGGTCTTGTCCTTCTTCACCAGCAAGCCGTCGCGGAGGATGCCCGCGTTGTTGATGAGGCCGTTGAGTCCACCGAGCTCGGCGTGCGCCCACTCGACGAACGCGATGACGTCGGCTTCGTTGCTGACGTCGAGCTTGCGGCGCTTGATGCCCTCGGGCAGCGCTGCGAGCGCGGTCTCGTTCACGTCACCCACCGCCACCTTCGCGCCTGCTTCGAGGAGCCGCTTCGCGAAGTGCGCCCCCATGCCCTGCGCGCCGCCGGTGACGATGATCTTCAGATCTTTGAGGTTCATGCGGGGCCTCTCACTCGATCCGAACGCCGGGTTCAAGGCGTCAGAAAAACGAAAGAGGCAGGAAGCACGACGGCTTCCCACCCCTCATTCGTCGAGCCTGTGGAACGACTCAGACCTTGAACGACTCGGCCGTCTTCTTCGCCGTGTCGAGCGTGAGCTTGCGCCAGCCGCCGGCCAGCTCGTTGATGTAGTTGAACTGGGTCTTCATCAGCTCGCTCATCTCGTCGATCTGGGTGTTGCCGTACTCGATCCACTTCGTGTGGGCCTTGCCCATCTCCTCGAACATCTGCGTCATGCGGGTCGACTGCTCGTCGAACATCTTCTTGACGTTCTCGGCGCCAACGAAGTTCTGCTGCACCTGCGAAGCGACGGTCTTGGTCTCGGCCATGGTGATTCTCCAGAGAACTGCGGGTTGTGGGTGTGCTTGCTCAGAAAGTCCGTTCGGGGCACCGACCGGAACACGAGCAAAATAGCCAGATGGCGCACAGCGTCAAGCGTATTTTTGTGCACCGCACAACGACCGAGTCATTTCTTGCGCTTACGCAGCATCGACTTGAGTTCGTCGAGCTCGCGACGCAGCGTACCCACGTCGTCGACTGGCTGCGGAGGCGCCATCGGCGGTGCACTGGGTATCGGAGCCGGAGGTGGCTGCGCGTTCCAGTTGCCGAACGCGCCGTTGTTGGCGAACTGCGTGAGGGCCACCAGCGGGTTGAACGGCATCAGGGAGCGCGACGTCTTGCGGGCCTGCAGGTAGAGCTCGAGCGCCGCCTGCACGTAGCGGCCGAGGAAGTCGGCGAGGAGGTCGTCTCCGAGGCGAATCAGCTGGTGCAGCAGGCTCGCGGGGAGCAGCTTCTCGCCGCCCCGCCCTTCCATGATGATCTGGGTGAGCGTGACCTGGGTGAGATCTTCGTTGGTCTTCGCGTCGACCACCCGCGCCTCGGCGCCCTTGCGGATCGCGGCGGTCAGGTCTTCCAGGGTGATGTACCGGCTCGACTCCGTGTCATAGAGACGGCGGTTTCCGTATTTCTTGATGAGCATGCCGGGCACCCTAGGGAAGCCCTGTGTGCAACGCAACATGATGGGTGTTGACAGTCGCGTCTCGAGTGCGTCATGAGGTCGCGCACTTCGCACATGCACAATTCTACGAACAGGCGCCTGTCGTACCGACCGTCTCCCCGCTGCCGCAGCGAGGGGGAGTCTGCTACGGGCGTCGGCGTGCGCTTCGCTCTGCTGTCACTGCTCGTCTTGTCTGCGTGTTCTGAGCTGCCCATGGTCGATTGTCGCGTCGGCGCCGACTGTGCGAGCGGTATCTGTCTTCGCGATGGCACCTGCCAGCCCGAGACCACCGATGGTGGCACAGGGGGCGGGACGACGGGTGGTGGGCAGGGCGGCGGCTCTGCACAGGGCGGTGGTGGCGGCTCTGCGACGGGCGGCGGCACCGGCGGTGGCACCTCCGATGGTGGCGTGACTGACGCGGGGGTCCCCGATTCCGGCGTGCCCGTCGGCTGTCTGCCCAACCGCGACGGTCGCATCGATCGCAACGAGGTCTTCTTCCAGCCCGGCTTGCGCGCGACCTACCGCATCAGCGGCGCGGCGACCTTCGACACGCGCGGCACCGACGGTGGGTGGGATTTCACGGGCGCGCTCAATGGTGACGCCTCGCGCCTCGTCGAGACCCGGGCCCTTGCCGGCCAGTGGTTCGAGGCGGACTTCCCCGACGCGGGCTACGTCACGGAGCTGGGCCAGGGCTCGGATCTGCTCGGGGTGTTCTCAGCGACCAGCGACGCACTCTACTTGCAGGGAGTGGTCTCGCCCGCCGATGGAGCCACTTCGACGCGCATCCGCTACTCGCCCTGGGTGAAGGTGCTCCAGTTCCCTCTGCGCAGCGGCGATTCCTGGCAGACCGACAGCACGGTCAGCGGCCGGTACAACGGTCTCGTCATCGGCATTGCGACGCCTCTGCAGGACGAACTCTACCAGATGAACGTCGATCGCATGGGCACAGCGACGACGCCGTTCGCGAGCTTCGATGTGTTGCGGGTGCGAACGACGATGACCCGCAGCTTCCCCTTCACAGTCTTGCCGAACATCGTGATCCGCAGCTTCAGCTGGAACACCGAGTGCTTCGGCACGGTCGCCGCCGTCACCAGCACCAACAACGAGACCAGCACCGACTTCACCAGCGCCGCCGAAGTGCGGAGGCTCTCGCCCTGATGTTCGCGCGCCTCGCCACCGCGGTGGGCTTGTCGGTCGCGCTCAGCGGCTGCCTGCATTTCCATACGGGGCCCATGCCGGGCGAGCCGAAAGACGCGACGTACCTCGACGTCGATGGCACGCGCGTTCGCTACGTCGACGTGGGTGAAGGGCCGACGGTGGTGTTGCTGCACGGCTTCGCCTCGAGCATCGAGAACTGGGTCGCGGTCATGCCGCGCCTGGTGAAGGACCACCGGGTGATCGCGATCGACCTCCGGGGCTTCGGGTGGACGGATCGGCCCGTCGCCGACTACTCGCCTGACGCGCAGGCGAAGCTGCTCAAGGCGCTGCTCGACGCGCGCGGGGTGAACGGGAAGATCAGCCTCGTCGCGCACTCGTGGGGCTCGTCGGTCGCGCTCGCTTTCGCACTTGCACAACCCGAGCAGGTCGAGCGCCTCGCGCTGTACGACGCGTGGGTCTACGAGAACCAGTTGCCGTCGATGTTCCACATGGCGCGCGCCAAGGGCCTGGGGGAGATCCTCTTCGGGCTCTTCTATGACCAGCGCGCCGATGAGCGCATCACGCTGGGCTTCTACGACCCCGAGGTGGTGACCGAGAAGCTGGTCGAGGAGGTCGAGATTGCCTTCGCCCGTCCCGGCACGAGGGCGGCGGCGCTCGAGGCGGTGCGAGGCATGAAGTTCGACGAGATGGAAGGGAAGTACCACCGCGTCACGGTGCCCACCCTGCTGCTCTGGGGCCGCGAGGATCTCGTCACGCCGGTGTCGGTCGGCGAGAAGCTCGTGCGGCAGCTGCCGAACGCCAAGCTGGTGGTCTACCCGCGGTGCGGGCACTTCCCGATGATCGAGGCGGTCAGTGAATCGACCCGCGACCTGCAGGAGTTCTTGAGCGGGGGTGCGAAGTGAGCCGCTCTTCAGGAACTCCCTCTCCCCGCGAGAGCGGGGAGAGGGCCGGGGTGAGGGGCCTTTCCTCTGCGCTGAAGCCCCTCACCCGGCGCTGCGCGCCACGCTCTCCCCGCTGGGCAGGGAGAGGGATCTTCGTGGCTTTCGTGGTGCTTTCTTCGGGCGCGTTCGCGTCTGGGCTCGCGGACCACGGCGAAGATCTCTTCCCGCGCGAGAAGATCGACTACTCGCTCGACGGCTTCTTCCGCGTGCGCGGCGACTGGCTCAACAACCTCGATCTCGATCGAGGCACCACTCCCAGCGGCAAGTCGCTCTTCGCGGTGCCGCTCGGCAACCCCACCGGCCAGTCGCTCTTCGTCGCCGACATGCGCATGCGTACTGATCTCGCGATCTACGCGCCGTTCGCCGCCGCAGCCGTGAAGGTGCGCATCGACCTCATCGACAACCTCGTGCTCGGTTCGACCCCCGTGCTCTCACCGGGCACCGGCAACGCGCCCACGCCGGCCGCGAGCCCCGGCCAACTCGCCAGCTCATTGTTCCGCCTCAAGCGCGCGTACGGAGAGATCCTCACCCCCGTCGGCTACCTCGCCGCCGGCCGCATGGGGAACATGTGGGGCCTCGGGCTCATGGCGAACGGCGGTGACTGCCTCGACTGCAACCTCGGAGACCAGGCCGATCGCATCGCCTTCGTCACGTCGATCGCCAACCACCTCTGGGCCGTTGCCTACGACTTCAGCGCCGTCGGCCCGACGCAGTTCCGCAGAGACGGCAGCCGACAGATCATCCTCGACCCCAGCACCGACGTGCAGTCGTTCTCGTTCGCGTTCATGAACGTGAAAGACGAGAACTCGCGCAAGCGCCGCCGAGCTGCTGGCAAGTGGACCATCGAGTACGGCTTGCTCGGCTCGTACCGCTGGCAGAACAACGACGTGCCGACGTCGTATCTCCCGGTCACCACCGCCAGCCCGCTCACGCCCACAGGCGTCATGCAGCGCGGGTACCAGGCCGGCGTGGTCGACGTCTGGGTTCGCCTGCAGGGCCCGTCGTTCAAGGCCGAGCTCGAGGTCGCCGCGCTCGGCGCCTCGGTCGAGCAGCCCTCGCTGTTGCCCGGCGTGCTGCTGCGCGATCGCATCACCTCTTTTCAGATGGGCGGCGCGCTCGAGACCACCATCGGCGCGCCCGACTCGACCTTCATCGGCGGGCTCAACGTCGGCGCGGCGAGCGGCGATCCAGCCCCCGGCTTCGGTGCGTTTCCACCGGCAGGTGCGACGGTCGGTGCGGGGGAGCTCGACGGCCCGCAGATCGACATCCCCCGAGATACGCGCGTCGACAACTTCCGCTTCCACCCCGACTACCGGGTCGATCGCATCCTCTTCAACGAGATCATCGGGACCGTGACCGACGCCTGGTATGTGCGACCGTGGGCGCGCGTGCGGCTGCTCGAGTTCCGCAGCTACCAGCTCACGCTCAACGGCGACGGCACCTTCAGCCGTGCCTTCTTCGCCAGCTCCACTCCCGGCAACGACCCAGGCCTCGGCGTGGAACTGCACGCCTCGCTCACCTGGGCCAGCAAAGACGGCTTCGATCTGATGGCCGAGTACGCGGTGCTGTTCCCGTTCGCAGGCTTCAACAACCCGGCGCAGGGCCTCGACGCCCTCCCCGCGCAGCTCGCGCGCGTTCGTCTCGCGTGGAGGTTCTGAACATGAAGCGCGTGTTGCTCACCCTGGTCTTCGTCGTGCTGGCCGCCTGCGGCGAGAACCGCACCATTCCCGAGAAGAGCGCGTACGTGGCCCCCACGGTCGCGCCGCTGGAATGCGTGCCCAACCTCGACGGTCGCATTGACGCCACCGAGCTCAAGGCCGCGCTCGGCATCCCCGTGCGCTACCTCGCGTCGCCCCCGGGCACGAGCCGCCCCGTGACCATTCCCGGGAGCACCAACGGACAGGGCCAGCGCGTGTGGGATCTGAGCATCGACTACGCAGACGATCGCGTCGCGACGCTGCAGGCCTCGAGCCCCACGGGGCAGTGGTTCGCGGCGACCTTCCCGACGGCGCAGTTCGTGTCCCCGCTCGATCTCGGCGGCACCATCATCGGCGTCTATGAGAACAAAGACTCAAACCTGCTGCTGCTCGGGTACGCGAGCCGCGAAGAGAACCCCACGCTGGGCAAGACGCTCGTGAAGTACACCAACCCCGTCTCGATCTTTCAGTTCCCCCTCGAAGCCGGGAAGGAATGGATCAGCGTCGGCCAGGTCGTGAACGGCACCGTGCGCGGGCTTCCTTTCGCGGGGCGCGACACGTACCAGGTGAATGTCGACGCCGCCGGTCGCCTCGACCTGCCCGACGTCACCTTCACGCAGGCGCTGCGCGTGCGCACCACCGCGACCATCGAGCCCGCCATCGGCCCCACCATCGTTCGCAAGCAGGTCGGCTGGGTGTTCGAGTGCTTCGGTGAAGTGGCCCGCGCGACCGCCGCCGACAACGAGCCGAACGACGACTTCACGACCACCGCCGAGCTGCGCAGGCTCGGCCTCTAAATCAGGAGCAAGATCATGATGCTGTGGGATCAGTGGAAGAAGGGCTTCGACACCTGGGAGCAGAAGACCGCCGAGATGTTCGAGGGCGTCCTCAAGTCGAACGCCGTGCTGCAGCCGATGGGTTCGATGCTCACCGCCACCCTGAAGATCAAGGCGGCCACCGAGAAGGCCACCGCGCAGTGGTGGAGCACGCTGGGGCTGCCCTCGAAGGTCGAGCAGGAGAAGACCCTGCACGCGCTCAACCAGATCCAGAGCCGTCTGATCGATCTCGAGGAACGCCTCGCGGATCTCCAGAGCCAGAAGAAGGCCAACTCGAAGAACTGAATCACCCACCGAAAGACCCGACCATGGACATCACCCCTTTTCTCGAGCTCAAGCCGGCCCCTCGCGCGATCTTCGATGCGCTGCCGGAGCGGAAGACGCGCGCGCGGTTCATGCTCCCGACGCCCGACGGCGACTGGAAGGCCGTGACCTGGGGTGCGTACGCGAAGGGCATTCGCCAGGCGGCGCTCTTCCTCGCCTCGTCGGGGCTGCAGTCCGGTGATCGCGCGGCGATCTTCGCGCCCAACTCGGTGGAGTGGATCAGCGCGGCGATGGCGATTCAGGCCGTCGGTGGCGCGATGGTGCCGGTCTACCCGGCCAACACCACGCCTCAGGCCGCGTACGTCGTGAAGCACAGCGACGCGAAGGTGCTCTTCGTCGACACGCCCGCCCTGCTGCAGCGCGTGTTCGAGTCGTGGGCTGACTACGAGAACGTGACCCGCATCGTCACCCTGTCGGCGATGGAGTGTGGGCCGATCATCGACTCCATGCGCGCGAAGGGCCTGAGCGTTCCGGCCGTCGCCGAGGTCGAGCGCAAGATCGTCTCGTGGAACCGCGCGCAGGCCCTCGGCGCCGCGCGCGATGCCGAGGCCCCCGGAGAGTTCGAGCGCCTGCTGGCCGGCGTCTCGCTCGATCAGGTGGCGCAGATGCTCTACACGAGCGGCACCTCGGGCAACCCCAAGGGCGTGCCCCTCACCCACCGCAACGTCGGCGTGAACGGTGAAGACTGGCTGCGCTCGAACGCCCCGCTGCTCGGTGATCACGACGTCGATCTGCTCTGGCTGCCGATGAGCCACATCTTCGGCTTCGGCGAGGCCTGCATCGGCAACGCGCTGGGCTGGACGACGTACATGACCGACCCGATGAAGGTCATGGGCCTGTTGCCCGAGGTGAAGCCCACCGTCTTCATGAGCGTGCCCGCCGTCTGGGAAAAGCTCGCGATGGCGGCCATGCCCGAGACCGACGTCGCGAAGCGCACCGCCGCGCTGGCGAAGGTGACCGGCGGCAAGCTGCGCTTCTGTCTGTCGGGTGGCGCGGGCCTCAAGCGCGAGGTGAAGGAGTTCTTCCACACCTGCGGCCTGCTCATCATCGAGGGCTACGGACTCACCGAGACCAGTCCCACGCTGACGCTGAACCGGCCCGACGCCTTCCGCTTCGACACGGTGGGCAAGGTGCTGCCTTCGGTGCAGGTGAAGCTGGCGGAAGACGGCGAGATCCTCGCGAAGGGCCCGACGGTGTTCGGCGGGTACCACAAGGATCCCGCGGCGACGGCCGAGGCCTTCACGGAAGACGGCTGGCTCAAGACGGGCGACGTCGGCCGATTCACCGACGACGGCTTCCTGCAGATCATCGATCGCAAGAAGGACATCCTCGTGACGGCCGGTGGGAAGAACGTGCCCCCCGCGAACATCGAGATCCGCTTCAAGGACGACCCCTTCGTGCACACCGTCGTCGTGTACGGCGACGCGAAGCGTTACCTCGTCGCCGCGATCTGGCTGCACGATCAGGCGGTCAAGGCACACCTCGAGAAGTCGGGCGTCGCCGCCGGGGCGCATGACGAGGCCCGCCGCGCGCTGGTGCAGTCCCGCGTCGATCAGGTGAACACCCAGCTCGCGTCGTACGAGACGATCAAGAAGTTCGTCATCATCGACGAGCCGCTGACGGTCGAGAGCGGTCTCATCACCAGCACCCTCAAGGTGCGGCGCAAAGAGGTCTCGAAGCAGTTCGGCTCGCGGTTGGAGGCGCTCTACGAGTGAAGCGGATCACGAACCTCCTCGGGTTGATCACGCGCCCGAAGCCTCAAGTCGGTGTCACCCCCTCCGACGTGGTGTGGGCTGAGAACAAGTGGCGCCTGTTGCGCTACCGCCCTCGGCCTGAAGGTCTCTCGCACCACACGCCGCTGCTGCTGGTGCCTTCCCTCATCAACCGGCACTACGTGCTCGACCTCATGCCGGGGAAGAGCTTCGCCGAGTACATGGTCGCGCAGGGCTTCGACGTGTACTGCATCGACTGGGGCACGCCCGGTGACGAAGATCGGTACGTCACCTTCGACGACATCGTCGACACCGCGCTCCGTCGCGCGATCCGCAAGGTCGCCTCGACGGTGCCGCACCAGAAGACGCACGTACTCGGCTACTGCATGGGCGGCACCCTGACCGCGATTCACGGTGCGGTGCACAAGGAATACCTGCAGTCGTTCGTCGCGCTGGCGGCGCCGGTGCAGTTCAACGACGGCAGCCTGCTTTCGCGGTGGACGAAGACGAAGGGCTTCGACATCGACGTGCTGGTGAACACGTTCGGCACGATCCCCTGGCAACTGTTGCAGGGCGCGTTCTCTCTCTTGCGACCGACCCTGCCGCTGATGAAGGCGGTCAGCCTGCTCGATCGCGCCTGGAACGATGAGTTCCTCGATGGGTTCCTCGCGATCGAGACCTGGGGCAACGACAACGTGGGGCTGCCGGGTGAGTTCTACCGAACGTACATTCGCGAGCTGTATCAACGCGATGCGCTGATCAACGGCACGTTCACGCTGCGCGGGCAGCCGGTGAAGTTGAAGAACCTCACGTGTCCCACGCTCGCGGTGACCTTCGAGCACGACAACATCGTGCTGGGGCCGAGCGCTGCGGCG
Organism: Archangium sp.; assembly: GCA_044371205.1. Lineage (GTDB taxonomy): Bacteria > Myxococcota > Myxococcia > Myxococcales > Myxococcaceae > Archangium_A. The sequence goes on along the minus strand of JBILUC010000001.1, from coordinate 256,621 downwards.
TTGATCACCGAGTGCGGCGCGGCCGAGAAGCAGCACCTGCACCTGCAGGGCGGTCACGTGGGCGCGGTGGTGTCGAAGCACGCGGCGAAGACGCTCTGGCCGCAGCTGGTCGCCTTCTACGAGAAGTTCGACGCCGTCTCGGTCGCCGCGCCCTCAATCACACTTCGCCAAACCGCATGACTCCTCCCTCTCCCTGCGAAGCGGGGAGAGGGCCGGGGTGAGGGGCCACGGGCACTGCCTCAGGTCACAGGTTCCGGCGCGTCGCCGAGCTCGCAGCACCGCCAAAGCTCTGCATACAGGGCGAGCGACGCTGAATCCCGCGGCGTGAGTCGGAGGGCCTTCTTCACCAGCGCAATCTCGGCAAGCCCGGCGCAGCTTCCCGATACCAATCGGTGGCCGCCTGGATTTCTCCGACCGACAGATACAGCTCGGCGATCTCAATGCGTTCGTGAGCGAGGTCAACCGTCGCCACCACGTCGCGCAGCGTTTTGACCGGCAGACGCTCCTTGAGCGCGTCGATCTTCCGCAGCGTCGTCGCCCTCACGTCGCGAGCCCCTCACCCCGCCCTCTCCCCGCGTTCGCAGGGAGAGGGAGAGAGTCGGTCAGTTGATGCCGCCCGAGCAGCTGCACGTCGACTGGTTGCACGTGGTGCCCGCCCCGCAGCCTCCGCAATCCGGCTTGCACAGGCAGCTGCAGCTCGCGGGGTCGGCGTTGTACGTCGAGCCGCAGTTCAGCGCCCCCGTGTCGCAGTAGCAGCCGCACACGCCGCCGGTGTTCGAGAACCGGTAGCCCGCTGGGCACGACGCCGTCTGACGACACGAGCAACTGCACGAGCCGACGTCACACTGCTGGAAGGCGCTGCACGTGCCTCCGCAATCGCTGGTGCACACGAAGTCGCAGACCAGCCGGTTCGTGTCGCACACCGTCCCCGGGGGCGCGTTGCCAGCACAATCCGTCGGGCACTCACACGTGTTCGTCATGCGGTTGCACGCCAGGCGACCACGGCAGAAGTCGGGATCGTTTGGGTCGTAGAACTGCGTGTCGCTGCTGCAGGGAGGCGGGTTGCCACCGGGGTTCGGCGTCGTGTCGATCCAGTAGCGGTAGGAGACGGCGGCGTTGCTTGCGCCCGTGCCCGGCCGGCAGGCACCGAAGAAGCTGATCGATCGGTTGATGCCGTCGAAGTCGAAGCCGTTCGTCCGGCTGCGGGGCAGATCGTTGCGGTTGCACATCGCACCGTCCTGCACCACGTCCATCGCGACCTTCACCGAGGCGCCGATCGGCGGCTTCTGCATGCGGTAGCCGGCCGAAGCGATGGCGCTGCTGATCATCAACTGCACCGAGTTGGCGATCGACGTCGCGTTGCCGAGATCGCCACGCACGCCGCCGGTTGCCGTGATGACGGCCGGGTTGCGGCGCGTCCCGTTCTGGGTCTCGCCACAGTTCTGGCCGTTGGGGCAGATGATGCCGTGCACAGGGACCACGCCGATGCGGTTCACCCGCTGTGAAGCACCCACGCCCAACGTGCCGTTGAGGGTCGTGAAGAACGTGCTCAGCTGCCCTGCGTTGTAGGCCGACTGGTCGTCTGCGTCGCCGAGGAGGATGATCACCAATCGCGCGCCGTTGCGCAGCTTCCCGACCTCGTCTGGCAAACCCGTCGCGGTCGCCGGCGTCATCACCGTCATCGCACGCGCCGCCGAGTCGAGGATCAGCTCGGGGCTCGCGCCGCCGGTGCCGACCCAGCAACCACCGTTCGCCCCGCCCGCCCAGCACGCCGGCATCGCCCCGGTCACGCCGCCGCAGACCCCGCTGGCGCAGGCCGAGTTCTGAGTCAGCCACGCACGGAACTGGTTGATGTCGCGCGTGAAGCCTCGCAGCGTGCCCTGGTTGTAGGTGGTGCCTCCGAGGCCGTACGCCGAGGTCACCATCGCGACGCGCCAGTCGAGCGTCGAGTTGTTGAGCTGTGCCGCGACCGCCGTGGCGGTGTTGGCGAGCGACGACTGGTAGGTCGCCATCGAGCAGCTGTCGTCCACCACGAAGAGGAAGTCGACCTTGCCGCTGCTCGGCGCGAACACCTCGCACTGGTAGGCGTTGGGGTCACCAAACTGGGCCACCGCGGAGCCGCCCGCCGTGTCGCTCATGTTGAACAGCGGCGCGCCCGAGAAGTTCGCCGACGGGGTGATCGCCACGACGACCACCACTGCGGCGTTCGTGCGGTGCAGGTACTCAACCTGCAGCTTGAACGGGCCCGAGGCGCCCGCAGTGCCCTGCAGCGCACCGGCACCCGTGCCCACCATCGCCTCGGCGATCGCGTTCGCCCGCGCCTTGAGGTCGCCCGTGCCAGCCTGATCGTAGAACGCCTGCAGCGCCGACAAACCATCCCAGCTCGTGAAGGTCTGCGTCGTCGGGTTGGTGAGCGCGCCCGTGCCGTTGAGCGTGGTGCGCAGCGCCGCCTCGTCGGCCGTGGGGTTGGTTGCGCCACCGGGCGCGGCCTGACGCCACGCGACGAACGCCACGTTGTTGGTCGAGTCGTAGCCGATGAGGCCCCGCGTCTGACCGCCGACGCGCATGGTGTTCACCTCGGTGAACTGCGCCGGGAGCCCCAGCTGAATGTCGGGATCGCCCTCGGCATCGAACAGCACCGGGCGCAGGTTCATCACGGTGCACACCGCGCCGGCCGGGGCCTGGCCACCATCGGGCAGCACGCCGTCGCCCATGTTGTTGGGGTTCAGCTCGCCCGGGTCGACGCGGCCGTTCTGGTTGGTGTCTTCCGCGCCGTCGTTGATGCCGTCACCGTCGCTGTCGGCGTTGGTGGCGTTGGTGGTCGTCGTCGGGTCGAGATCGACCTTCACCATCGTGCAGTTCGTTGCGTCGGCGATGTTCGCTGCGATGAGGCCACGCTCCACGCCGTCGCTCAGGCCGTCGCCATCGGTGTCGGCGCGACGCGGGTCGGTCTCTCCGCTGTCGACCATGCCGTTGGCGTTGAGATCTTCACCACCGACCATGCCGCTCGCTGGTCCGTCACGCAGGCCGTCACAGTCGCTGTCGACGCGGAGCGGGTTCGTCTCCGCGCCGTCGACCGAGCCGTTGCGGTTCGCGTCTTCCACACCGTCGGAGATGCCATCCATGTCGGTGTCGGCCACCATCGGGTTGGTCTCGCCCGGGTCGACCATGCCGTTGTTGTTGCGGTCTTCGATGCGGTTGGGCAGCCCGTCCATGTCGGTGTCGGGGTTGACCGATGGGCCACAGTCGGTCGCGTCGTTGGGGTTCGTCTCCCCGTTGTCGACCATGCCGTTCTGGTTGAAGTCTTCGACGCCGTCTCCGCACGAGTCCATGTCGCTGTCGGCGACCAGCGGGTTGGTGCGGGTGATCGACACCTCTACGCCGTCGCTGATGCGGTCGGCGTCGGTGTCGCGGCGGCGCGGGTCGGTCTCGGTGCTCTCCTTCGTGCCGTTGTGGTTCGCGTCTTCGACGCCGTCGTTGAGCCCGTCCATGTCGGTGTCAGGGTTGGTCGCGTCGGTCTCCGTCGGCTCGGTGCGGCCGTTGCGGTTCGCGTCTTCGATGCCATCGGGGATCTGATCGGCGTCGCTGTCAGCCTGCGTCGGGTTGGTGCGCGACATCGGGTCGGCGTCGCCGACGTACGCGGTGCAGCTCGCCGCGACTGAGCTCATGCGCCCTGCTTCCACGCCGTCGAGAATGCCGTCGCCGTCGCTGTCGCTGCTTGCCGGGTTGGTGCGCTGACCGCCGGGGTACGTGATGCTGAACTCGTCCTGATCGCTGAGGCCGTCGCAGTCGCTGTCTTTCAGTGCGTTGTTCGCATCGAGCGGGTCGACCACGGGGCCGGCATCACCCGCCCCGCCACCCAGGCCCCCACCCACGCCGCTGCCGCCGTCGCTCCCACCGCCGCCTCCGAGCACGGAGCCACCACCACCACCGCCGCTGCCACCATCGCCGACGCTCGGCTTCACGGGAGTGCAGTCACACCCCGCGACGACGACGACACACAGCGCCATCAGGAGCGAACGAAACGCGTTGAAAGATTTCATCGTGTGAAGGACCTCGTGCGGCGAATCGCGATCGGCCCGATCGGGATCAGCAGTATGCAGGGTGCAGCCGTTCTTCGGAAACGTGGGATGTGTGCGTACCACTGGAAGTCTTCAGTGACGTCGATCACGCGCCCGGTGAACGAAGGCCTTGTAGATGCCGAGGTTGGGCGGAACCGTGTCGACCATCAGCTCCGGGTGCCACTGCACCCCCAGCACGAAGTGGTCTTTTGCTTTAATTTCAATGGCTTCCACGACGCCATCGGGTGAATGGGCCGACGCGATGAGGCCGGCGCCCACCCCTTTCACCGCCTGGTGGTGGGTGGAGTTGACCATCAGCTGCCCCTTGCCGCCGACACACTCGGCCAGCAGGGAAGCGTCGATCACGTCGATGGGGTGTTGGGGTTGGGCCCGATCGTGCTTTTGCTCGTGGGGTTTGGCGTTGGCGATCTCGGTGCCGATGTCCTGAATGAGGGTGCCGCCGTAGGCGACGTTGAGCAGCTGCATGCCGCCGCAGATGCCCAGCACCGGCAGCTTTCGGGACAGCGCCGCGCGCAGCACCGTCAGCTCGAAGTTCGTGCGGCCCGGCTTCAGCACGCCCAGCCCGTCCTTCGGCTGCTCACCGTACATCTCGGGGGGGATGTCGAAGGCGCCGCCCGTAATGACGAGACCGGAGACGCGATCGAGGTACTGATCGATCAGCCCGCGATCGTCGGTGAACGGCAGCACGAAGGGGAGCCCGCCGGCCCTGAACACCGCGTCCGCGTAGGCCGCCTTCAGTTCGTACTTCGGGAACGGGGCGTCCGGCGTCGGCGTGGTGACGTCGGGGGTGATCGCGATCGAGGGGCGGCGAGGGTGGCCGTGGTGCTTCATCGCCCCGGAGTCTGCCCGCGCTGCCCGCCCTGCGCGAGAAAGGCGCCTCTTTCAGCGCCGCTGGCGGCCCAGCTCGAACGCCGCACTCAACTGGCGGGCGCGGGTGGTGACGTCGCCTGCGTTGAGGAGATCACCCGCCACGGCCGCCGCGTGCGCCCCGACACGCGCGACGTCACCGATCGTCTCGAGCGTGATCCCGGCGATGCCCACCACCGGCAGCGGGGATCGCGCGACGATCTCGGCAAACGCCGCGACGCCCATCGGGGGGTGTTCGACCTGCTTGGTGCGCGTGGAGAAGATCGGCCCCAGCCCGACATGATCGGCGCCTTCGTCGCGGGCCTGCTCGATCTGCGTGAGCGACCGGGTGGTCGCGCCGATCAGCGCCGCGGGACCCAGGAGCTTTCTCGCCAGCCCCACGGGCAGATCGTCGGCGCCCAGGTGGACGCCGTGGGCACCTCCCAGCAGCGCGAGGTCGACGCGATCGTTGACGATCACCTTCGTGAGGATGGCCTCGGCGACCACCTGCCGAATCAGCTCGAGCGCCGGCCGATCAGCCGTCTTCTCGAGGCGCAGTTGCAGCACCCCCACCCCGGCGCCGATCACCGCCCTCGCCTTCTGCAGCATCGTGAGGTCGGTGCGCACCGAGTCGTCGATCAGCGCGTAGAGCCCCGCCGGGAGAGTCGGCTTGTGAGTCATGTCGGCCTGCTCTATAGCCCTGCGCATGTCCGACACGATCGAAACCAAGTACTCCGACAAGCGCACCGTTGAGCGCTACATCCGCATGGGCCAGGTCGACGAGAAGGCCTGGGAAAAGCACCTCAAGGCGCTGCCCGATGTCGCCGAAAAGGGCGAGCGTCTGCAGGCCGAGGCTGACGAGTACATCCTCGACGAAGACCTGAACGAAGGCGCTGAGTAAGCATCGCCATGGCAGGGAAAGCCGGCGAGAATTTCACGATGAGTTCGGAGGCGCCGCTGAGCTTCAGCGCCTTCGTGCTCGGTCTTGCATCGACGGCGCTCATTCATCTCGGCGTGCACCAGCACCCCGAGCTTGGCGCCGTGACCGTCGATCTCACCCTCGCCCGCCAGTCGATCGACGTGTTGACCATGTTGCGCGAGAAGACGCGCGGCAACTTGAGCTCCGAAGAAGAGCAGTTGTTCGCGTCGATCCTTTCTGATCTCCAGTTGCGCTTCGTCGAGAAGAGCAACGCGAAGGCCTGAGTGACGCTGCCCGCTTCGTTTCGCTGGGCGGTCACCATCGCGACCCTGATCGGCTTTCAGATCGCGCTCTCGGCCGCGTTCGAACTGAAAGCCGCGATCGACGTCGACACGCCCGCTGGCAGCGAAGGTCAGCTCTCCGGCACGGGCTGGTCACCTGAGCAGCAGCGAGAAGTCTTCCTCGCGCAGCGCAGTGGGTTTCAGTCTGCGATCCACGCGATGTTGCCGTGGCGCATTGGCACCGAAGCGTTGTTGGCGCTGGGGGCCGGAGCCGTGTTCTTCCTCGCGCTGCGCCTGCGGGCCGCGACCGAGGGTCGTGGTGAGACTGCCGAGCTCGTCGGCCGCGCCGCACTCGCCGCAGCGATTCTGCGGACGATCGACGGGGCGCAGAACCTGGTCATCGCCCGAACCATCGCCGAGCACACGAGCGCCGCGATGGCAAAGGGAGACGCCGAGAGCCGCACCGTCGCCACCTTCGCGGTGTCAGGCATCACGGTGCTGAGCGTGGCCTGGTCGCTCGTCGTGGTCGGCCTCTTCATGGGCGTGTCGACCTACTTCCGCTCGAAGCAGCTGCGCGAGGTGCTCGACCGCGCCCCCGAGACCTGACGCTCAGCGCGCCGAGCTCTGAGCGTTCTCAGTGCGGCGAAACGCGCGCGCCTGCTCGGGGAAGAGCTGCCAGAGAGGCTGTGGCTCGAGGGGGCTCGAGAGCTGAATCAGCGCGCTCGTCTTGCGGGGAATGCGCAGCAACTCGGCGCGATTGATGCCCAGCACCCGCGCCACGTAGCCCAGCGGCCACTTCTGCTGCAGCTTCTCGAACGCCGCGTCGTCTTCTTCGTCGTCGGGCAGCTCTGCGTCTTCGTACCGCAGCAGCTCACCGCCCACGCGCCGACCATTGGCGTACGCGATCACCTGCTCGACCTCGTCGGGATCGAAGGCGTAGGAGTGGACGGTGACGTTGAGGTGTTCGCTCAGGCGACGCGCGAGCGCGTGGTGCGTGAGGTACCAGCGAGCGCCTTTGCGGCCGTAGGTAAAGGGCGCGTCCCAGGCGAACCGCACGATTCCGGGCCCACCGAGCGCAGTGATGAGCAGCCCGACGTCATCGGGCGACTGCCCCTCTTCCTCCAGAGCAAGGAGCGCCATTCGCTGCAACCACGCAGCGTCGACATCCGAGTACTGGCAGAGATACCCGCCGTGCGATTCCACATTTCCCCCCGGTCTCAAGCGGCGAGGCCCTTACCCGAAGAGGTCCCCCCTCACAATCTCTTGCGCGCGTAAAACCTCGGGAATCGTTCGATCTTCATGCCGCGTCGCGTCAGCGGGTTGCGCCGGCACGATTCATGTCCACCCTGCTGACATGCGGATCGACAAATTCACTCTCAAAGCGCAGGAAGCCATTCAAGAAGGTCAGTCACTCGCTCGACGCGCCGAGCATGGTGACTACCAACCTGAGCATCTGCTTCGTGCGTTGCTCGATCAGAAGGACGGCATCGTTCAACCGATGCTGCAGAAGATCGGTGTCGACGTGCGGCTGCTCAACGGCCGCGTCGATGAGGCGCTCGGGCGCATCGCAAAGATCAAGGGCGGCACACCGGGGCTCGGCAATCGCCTGGTGCAGGTGCTGGAGCGCGCCGAAGACGAAGCCCGCACACTGAAGGACGAGTTCGTCTCGTCGGAGCACGTGCTCCTCGCGTTCACGCAGGACAAAGGTGCGGCGGGCGATCTGCTCAAGTCGACCGGCGTCACGAAGGAACGCATCGCCGCAGCGATCAAGGATCTGCGCGGCAGCACGCGCGTCACGTCTCAAGACGCCGAGGGCACGTACAAGGCGCTCGAGAAGTACGGCAAGGATCTCACCGAGCTCGCGCGGGCCGGCAAGCTCGACCCCGTCATCGGTCGCGACGAGGAAATCCGTCGCGCCATCCAGGTGCTCTCGCGGCGCACCAAGAACAACCCGGTGCTGATCGGTGAGCCCGGCGTCGGCAAGACCGCGATCGCCGAAGGCCTCGCGCGCCGCATCATCGACGGCGACGTGCCCGAGGGCTTGAAGCGCAAGAAGCTGGTCGCGCTCGATCTCGGCGCGATGGTCGCAGGCGCGAAATTCCGCGGGGAGTTCGAAGAGCGCTTGAAGGCGGTCTTGAAGGAAGTCGCCACGGCGGAGGGGGACATCATCCTCTTCATCGACGAGCTCCACACGATGGTCGGCGCGGGCAAGGCCGAGGGCGCGATGGATGCGGGCAACATGCTCAAGCCGGCGCTGGCGCGCGGAGAGCTGCACTGCATCGGCGCCACCACGCTCGACGAGTACCGCAAGCACATCGAGAAAGACGCGGCGCTCGAGCGGCGCTTCCAGCCGGTGCTGGTGGGCGAGCCGACCGTGCCCGACACCATCTCGATTCTGCGTGGATTGAAGGAACGGTACGAGGTGCACCACGGCGTGCGCATTCAAGACTCGGCGCTGGTCGCCGCGGCCACTCTCTCGAACCGCTACATCAGCGACCGCTTCCTCCCCGACAAGGCGATCGACCTCGTCGACGAGGCGGCGTCGCGGCTGCGCATCGAGATCGACTCCATGCCCACCGAGGTCGACGAGGTGCGCCGCAAGGTGATGCAGCTCGAGATCGAGCGTGAGGGCCTGAAGAAGGAGACCGACGTGCACTCGCGGGAGCGCCTCGGCCAGATCGAGAACGAGCTCGCGCAGCTCAACGAAAAGTTCCACACCATGAAGGCGCAGTGGGAAGCCGAGAAGGCCGCCATCGCGCAGATCCGCGCGGTGAAAGAAAAAGTCGAGGTCGCCCGCAACGATCAGGCGGCGGCCGAGCGGCGCGGCGATCTGAACAAGGCCGCGGAGATCAAGTTCGGCCAGCTGCCCTCGCTCGAGAAGGAACAGCTGCAGTTGCAGGGGCGCCTGCAGGAACTGCAGGTGCGCCAGAAGTTCCTGAAGGAAGAAGTCGATGCCGAAGACATCGCCGAGGTGGTCGGCAAGTGGACGGGCATTCCCGTGTCCAAACTGCTCGAAGGCGAGATGCAGAAGCTGGTGAAGATGGAACAGCGGCTCGCCCAGCGCGTGATCGGCCAGCGCGCGGCCCTCGAGGCGGTGTCGAACGCTGTGCGACGAGCCCGATCGGGGCTGCAAGATCCCAATCGGCCCATCGGCTCGTTCATCTTCCTGGGCCCCACCGGCGTCGGGAAGACCGAGACCGCGAAGGCGCTCGCTGAGTTCCTGTTCGACAGCGACACCGCAATCATTCGCATCGACATGAGCGAGTACATGGAAAAGCACGCCGTCTCGCGGCTCATCGGCGCGCCTCCGGGGTACGTCGGGTACGACGAAGGCGGTCAGCTCACCGAAGCGGTGCGTCGCCGGCCGTACTCGGTGGTGCTGTTCGACGAGATCGAGAAGGCGCACGCCGACGTGTTCAACGTGCTCCTGCAGATCCTTGACGAAGGGCGGCTCACCGATGGTCAGGGTCGCACCGTCGACTTCAAGAACACCGTGTTGATCATGACCTCGAACCTGGGCGCGCAGGCCCTGCAAGACGGTCTGGCCGACAAGAAGACGCTCGACGCCTCGGTGCGCGCAGAGGTGATGGAAGCGCTCAAGGCTCACTTCCGACCCGAGTTCCTGAACCGCGTCGACGAAGTGGTGATGTTCGAGCCGCTCAAGAAAGACGACATCTCCCACGTGGTCGACATTCAGCTGGGCCGGCTGCAGAAGCTCGCCGCAGACAAGCGCCTCACGCTCGAACTCACGGGGAGGGGCCGCGAGTTTCTGGCGACCGAGGGCTACGACCCGGTGTACGGCGCTCGACCGCTCAAGCGCGCGTTCCAGAAACACGTGCAAGACCCGCTCGCGCTCAAGATCCTCTCGGGGGAGTTCGTGCCAGGTGATCACATCACCATCGACGCTGGCACCGGCGGCGTGAAGCTGAGCGCTCCGGCCCGGGCCTGAGTCAGTCTCTCGGGCGAGCCGGTCTCGCGTTCGGCAGCGTGATGGAATGCACGTCGGGCGTTTCGATACGATCAAGGAAGGCTTCATGTGGACGCCCGCAACTGGGAGGGCGTGCGCGCCAGCCCGGCCGACGCGAGGTACTTGAACTTCTACGACGTCACCGAATGGAAGACCGAGCTGCCGGCCCAGCTCAAGGGGCTCATCGACGACGCCGAGCTGCAGAAGCCGCTCACCACGAAGAACCGGGCGACGCACATCCTCGCGATGTCGCGCACCATCGAGATCGACCTGCGCGAGCTGTTGGGCGAAACGCCGCCGGCCGGCATTGTGCCGAAGAACCTGATCCTCATGTGAGGGGTCGATGACGACGGTCGTTCTCCTGCCAGGCTTCGGTGGCAGTGCCGATCAGCCCATCCTCGTGAAGCTCGAGCATGCGCTCGATGGCTTGACGTGCCTTCGCCTCGCGCCCCCCCGACTCAAGCTGACGCCTGAGCTCACCGCGCACGTCGATTGGCTGTCAGCGCAGGTCAAGTCGTTCCGGGGGCCGTTGGTCGTCGTCGGTCGCAGCTTCGGGGGTCGCCTCGCGGTTCGGCTCGCGAACCAGAGAAAGCTGCGCGGCGTGGTGCTGCTCGGGTTTCCCATTCGCCCGCCCTCGAAGCCCAGGCCGCTCGATGAACAGGCGCTGTCGGCGCTCGAGTGCCCGACGTTGATCGTTCAAGGCGAAGACGACGACCTCGGGCCGTTGAAGGTGCTTCGCCAGGTGTGCGCCGGCAAGCGCAACGTCGCGATCGAGGTCATCGAAGGGGCGGGCCACGGCTTCACCTCGGCGCAAGAACGAAGCGCCATCACGCTCACCAGGGACTGGATCTCGCAGCGCTGATGGGACCCTCGATGCGGTGGCTTCACGAGGACCTGGCGCGCAAATCTGAAGACAACCAGGTCTGGCTCCCCCTCAAGACCATCGACGCGGCGCTCGAGGGGCTGACTCCGACGACGAGCGCTTGGCGATGGGATCGGGGCAGGCAAGTCACCCCAGGAGGTCTTCCCGCGAGCTGCGACGGAGCGCTCACCGGCAGTCCTGCTCTTCCTCAGCCGTGAGCCTTGAAGGATTGGCTCACAGCCACTTCGACAACTGGGCGTGACGCGAGACTTCGCCCTGCATGCCGCCAGCAGGCGTCACGTCGAAGCCCGGCATGCCGCGCGCCTTGCACGCACTGAGCAGCTCGCGGCGCGCCTCGACGTCGCGGCAGAAGACGATCGCGCCATCACCGCCACCCGCCCCGCTCTGCTTCGCGACACACCCGAACGTGCTCGCCAGCCCCCGAATGCGCGCGAGCGCCTCGGTCTGGGTCTCTGCGAGCCCCGACAGCAGCGCGTGCAGCCCGTCGCACGCGGCCTCGACGCCACCGAAGTCGCCTCGCAGGAATCTCTTCTCGAGCTCGTCTCCGAGCGCATCGGATCGCTCGACGAAGCTCGCGCGCGCTTCCTTCGCGAGCCGCGACTCGACCGACTTCACGAGGCCGGTGGTCGAGGCGGCCTGCCCGGTGAAGACCCACGCCAGCGGCAACAGCGGCACGCCCATGCGCTGCACGTCGACGGGCTGAGACCGATCGAGCGCGGTGCTGAGGCCGCCGCGCTTCGAGGCGTCGATCAACTCCCTGGTCGCGAAGGTGCGGTACCGAATCAGCCCACCCGCGAACGAGGTGGCCACGTCGGCGCCGCTGCCCTTCCCACCCTGCGCGTCGGCATGGGCAATCAGGGCCAGCTTGAGGGCATCGAAGGATCCACCGAGGCCCAGCCGCGCGACCTCGGCCGCCAACACCGTCGCCCGCGCACTGCTGCCGAGGCCCAACTTCTGACCGTTGACCAGCGGGCTTGGCTCGAACGCGGCGCTGAAGCCAGGTCCTTCGGTGCCCGTGATGCGCAGCGCGAGGTCGAACGTGGTCGCCACGAAGCGATACGCGTCGGTGACCTCCGAGTGCCAGCGCACCCCGGCCGGCGTGGCGTCACCCACCAGCTTTCCGTCGGCGAGGGCGATCTCGATCAGCCGATCTTCGCGCGGCCGGAACATCGCCTGCGCGCGCGGGCCGGTGGCGACCAGCCGCGCGGTGCCGCCCCACAGCACGGCATACTCACCCGAGAGGAAAAGCTTTCCCGGCGCTGAGAGCGTCCGCTCCACTCACCGCCACCCGAAGGCCACGGCGATCTTCGCGGCGTACCGCGCGTTGTTCTCGAGCAGCGCGAGGTTCGCGGCGAGCGTCTTGCCCTTCGTGCGCGCGACCATCTCGCCGAGCAAGAACGGCGTCACGGCCTTGCCTTCGATCTTCTTCTTCTTCGCCGCAGCGAGCGCCGCCTTCAGGTGCTTCTCGACCTCGCTGCCTTTGAGCGCCGTCTTCGCCGGCGGCGGCAGCGCGAAGATCATGCCCCCCTGCTTCAGATCGCGCCGCGCGAGGATCATGTCCGCGGCCTCTTTGGGGTCGTCGATGCGGTGCTCGACCATCAGCCCCGTCTCCCGCGAATAGAAGCCGGGAAGCTCGTTGGTACCGACGCCGACCACCGGCACGCCGAGCGTCTCGAGCACCTCGAGGGTGCGTGGCAGATCGAGCACCGACTTCGCGCCCGCGCACACCACTGCCACCGGCCAGCGTGAGATGGCAGGCAGATCTTGCGAGATGTCCATGTGATCTTCGACGCCCCGGTGCACACCACCGAGGCCGCCTGTCGCGAAGACATGAATGCCCGCTGCTGCTGCGAGCTCACAGGTGGCGCTGACCGTGGTGCCCCCCGTCGCCTTGCGCGCCACGGCGATCGCCAGATCACGCGAGCCGATCTTCATCAGCCCCTTCGAGGTCGAGAGCCGCTTCGTTTGTTCTTCGTCGATGCCCACGTGCAACAGGCCGTCGATCACCGCCATCGCCGCCGGCACCGCGCCCTCTTCCCGCACCGCAGCCTCACAGCGCTTCGCCGCCTCGAGGTTGTGCGGGTACGGGAGCCCCTGCGCCAGCACCGAAGTCTCGAGCGCCACCATCGGCTTGAGCGTGCGCCGCGCGGCGGCCACTTCGGCAGAGAACACCAACTTCACGAGCGCCTCTTTTGGACGACGAGGTTGAACTCTTCGATCTTCTTGTCGAGCGTCGGCCGGCTGATGCCGAGCGCCGCTGCAGCGCGAATCTTCTTTCCGTTCGCCTGTCGCAACGCCTCGCTGATCGCGTCGCGCTCGAGCCGGGAGATGCGCTCAGCGAGCGTCTGCTGCGCCTTCTCGGCCGCCATGGGCCCGGTCTGGATTTCTGGAGGCAGGTGCAGCGCCGTCACCTCGGCACCGCCGTAGAGCAGCGAGAGGCGCTCGGCGACGAGGCGAAGCTCTTCGACGTTGCCCGGCCAGTGGTGATCGCCAAGCAGCCGCTTCGCATCAGGTGAAAGGGTCGGCAATTCCTTGCGGCGCGTGCGGTGCAATTCACCGCAGAACCACTCGAAGAGCTGGAGCACGTCGGCCTTCCGCTCCCGCAGCGGCAACGTCTCGAGCTCGATGCCCTGGAGCGAACGAGAGAGCTCAGGGTCGAGTTCCCCGCGCGTCTCCATCGCCTCGAGCGACGCGCGGCCCGTCACCATCACCCGCACGTCGACCTTCTCTTCGCCACCCTGACGCGCGGGCGCGACCTTCCTGGCGATCAGCCGCGCGAGCCGCTCCGACACGTGGCGAGGGAGAGACTCGATGGACATCAGCAGCAGCGTGCCGCCATCGGCCTTGAGCAACGCCGACGCCTGCGGCGGCACGCCCGGAGCGCTGGTGCGGCCAAAGAGCGCCTCTTCGGTCTCGGTGGTGCTGCGTCGGCAGTCGACGACCACCAGCGGGCCGAGCGCGCGCGACGAGCGGCTGTGAATGTACCGGGCGGTCTGCGTGCGGCCCGAGCCGACCTCGCCGTGAATGACGACGGTGTCCTGCGACTGCGCGGCGCGACGGGCGGCCTCGACCGTCTTGCGGAAGGGGCGACTGCTGCCGATCAACGACACCACCGGCACCGTTCCGTCTTGACGGCTGCGCACAGACGTCACCGCTTCGCCCGCGAGCCGACCCAGCGCCGCGATGGTGCGCTGTTCTTCTTCGCCAAACACCTCGGGACGCTCGGCGAACAGAATGCCGAACGGCGCTCCGCCCGACGCGATCAACGGGGCGCAGAGCAGCCCCTTCACGCGCCCGGCTTCCTTTCGCTCGAGCGCACCGCGTACCAGCGAGCGCGGCACCTCGACCGAATCGGCGCCTACCACGGCGGCGGTCATCAGGCCCTCGGTACCACCCAGCAGCGCTGCCGCTCGCTCGGCGTTCACCGAGCGCGCGAGTTCCTCGGCGGCGCAGCGCAGCACCATCGCCTCGCTCGTCGCCGAAATGAGCGCCACGCCTGCGTGGTACAGCCCCGCCACCGCGCCCACCGCCGGGATCAGCTCTTCGACTGGCGAGCTCTGCTGCTCACCCTCGGCCTCGCGGTCGGACAGCGAGGCCCGCGCCGACGGCTCGAAGAGGATGGTCGAGTCACCAACCTGAAGCCGATCGCCCGGCAACAACACGATCTCGGTCTCCAGCTTCTCGCCGTTGACCAGCGTGCCGTTGCGCGAGCCCAGGTCCTGCGCCTTCGCCGAGCCGTCGTCGATCTGCAGCCGAACGTGCTTGCGGCTGACCTTCGCGTCCTCGAGCGAGATCGTGCACGACGGGCTGCGGCCGATGAACACCTCGCCCTGCACCTCGTGTCGGCGCCCGGCCTGCGGCCCGGTGAGCAACAACAACGCTGCCATCTCGTCCTCCCTCCCGCCGCTCTCGCGTCAGGCCGGTCTCTCGAGTTGGAGCATCTGCTCCATCTCTTCGGGTTCCAGTTGGCGGCCCTCGCGCGACAATCCAAGGGCGTTGATCTGCGAGTCATCGACCTCGACGTGCGAGCCCTTGCGCCACTCGGTGCTGCGGGTGCCTCCGTCGACCAGCTTGCCGATCAGCGTGTCGTCTTCCCATTGCACGATCTCGACCCAGAGCTGCTCCTGCTCGGTCTGGCCCTCGAGCCCATCGGGGTGCACCTCGAAGGGCGCGCGCACGAGGAAGGTGAGCGGCTCCATCAGGCCCTTGCGCATGTAGCGGCCCTTGAAGACCGGCAACAGACGCGTGGCGGCGCTGGCCTTCTGCTCGGCTTCGTCTTCTGACTCTTCCTCGAAGCGTTCGCGGTAATGCTTGAGGATCTCGGTCATGCCGTGGCGGCCTTCGGGGCTCACGACCGAGAGGTACCCTTGCGTGTGACCCGTGAAGCTCTCGGGGTCGACCTGGTAGAGGTTCGCGCGCGCCTCGTCAGCGGGCAGCAGCTGAAAGCCCATGCCCACCGAGGTGGAAATCACCTGCCGCGGCTGGGGGCCCTGACCGAACGCGAGATCGGTGCAGAGCTCTTGAAAGAACGTCTCACCCGCCGCGAGATCTTCTTCGGTGAGGTGGAACATCTCGACGTCGGGCGACGCGAACTTGCCCATGCCGTGCGTGTGCACCCACAGGTTTCGATCGCCTTCGCCGATCGCCTGCGCGTGCACGGTGACGTGATCGCGAATGTCGAAGTCGAGCTCGGTGATCTCCTCGACGTCGAGCGGTGAGTGGATCTTGAAGGCCAGGGTGTCGATCGCCACACCCTCGACCAGCTCGAGCAGGGTGCGCACCGTCCACAACGCCTCGAAGGCGGCCACGCTGGCCTGCGGCTTCCCCGGCTCGAACGACACGCGGTAGAACCCGACGGCCTTTTCGAGCATCGCGCGCAGCTCAGGTGTGCCGGTGAGGAGCTCGGGCGTCCACCCCAGCGGGGCGAGCCGCGTCTCGAACTTCACGTCGACCCGCGAGGCCTCGGCGCGCACCGAAAACAATGCCCCGTCTTCACCGAACACCACCGTCACCTCTTCGGCCTCGAAGGCCTCGGTGACGATCTCCGGCGCGACGGCCTGCGTCGAGTCGCACGCAACGATGTAGACCTCGCGCAACCCCGTCACAGGTGCTTCTCAATCTGCCGGAAGAGGTCAACGCGGTCGACGAGGTTGGTGAGGTAGTCGAGCGTGTCGGTCGGCAACACCAGCACCGGGCTCATGTTGTAGCGGGTGAACCAGTCTTCGTAGAGCGCGTTGAGCCGGTTGAGGTATCCCGTGGGGATGTCCTGCTCCATCTTGCGCCCGCGCAGGCGAATGCGCTGTTTGAGCGTCTTCACCGGGCACCGCAGGTAGATCATGAGATCGGGCGGCTTCAGCGCGGCCGCGACGTTCTCGTAGAGCTCCCAGTAGGTCTGCCAGTCGCGCTTGTCGATGAAGCGCTGCCGGTACAGGTTCTTCGCGAAGATCTCGGCGTCCTCGTAGATCGTCCGATCCTGCAGCGACGTTCCCGACTGGCGCTCGAGCTCCCGGTGCAGCTTGAACTTGTGGGTCAGGAAGAAGATCTGGCTGCGGAAGGCCCAGGTCTTCATGTCCTTGTAGAAGTCGGCCAGATAGGGGTTCTGGTCGTTCGGCTCGTAGAAGGGCTTGAGCCCGTACTTCTTGCAAAGAAAAGCGGTGAGTTCGGTCTTGCCGGCCCCGATGTTCCCCGCGATGGCGATGAACTTTTGCCCAGACACGAGTTGACCGATTTAGTGCCGGGCGCTGCCTCAGTCGAGCGTTGTTCTTGGCCGAAATCGCCGTGCTAGACAGCCCGCCGATTGCCTCGTGCCCGCCTCCTTGCTGTCTGCACCCTGCTCTGCCTCGGAGGCTGTCAGAAGCCCTTCGAGCACCAGTTTCATAAGGGCGAGTCGGCTGCGAGCCTCGGCAAGTGGGCTGAGGCCCGAGCCGCCTTCGAAGAGGCCGTGAAGCTCGACCCGCAATCGCCGGCTGCGCACGCGAAGCTCGCCGCGGCTGCGTGGCAGTCAAACGACGTGGCGCTGGCCGAGACAGAATGGGCGAAGGCCATCGAGCTCGAACCGAACAACGAACTCGCCCTCGACGGCCTGGCGCGTGTCGCGCTCTCTCACGGCGACGCCGGCGCCGCGCTCGAGGTCACCAACCCCGTCACCGAGTTCAAGGGCTCGCTGCGACTGACCCGCGCCCGCGCCCTGATCGCTCGCGCAACGGGGAACGACCTCGACGTGGCTCAGGCGCTGGTCCAGGCCTCGCTGACCGAGTCGCCCAACGATGCCGAAGCGCTCTACCTGCTCGGCTCGGCACACATCGCCTTCAAGCGGTTTGGTGATGCGCAGGGCACGTTCGATGATCTGCAGCGTCGGCAGCCGAAGTCGCCCCTCGGCAGCTATGGCCTCGCGCGGCTCGCCGCGGCGCAGAACCGACAGACCGACACCCTGTTGTATCTGGCTGAAGCAAAGAACACCGCCGGTTCGAGTTGGCAGCCGGACCGCGTTGCGGCAGATCCTGCCTTTGCGTTCGTCTCGGCGACGCCCGAGTTCAAGGCTCTCGTGGGGAAGTAAATGCTCCGCAATCTGTTCTGCATCTTCGTCGCGTGCGTGTGGACCACGGTGCTCTTCCCCTGCACCGTCGTCGCCATGCTCGTGACGCTCAACCCGTCGGCGTCGATGTTCATCGTGCAGCGTTGGTGGTCTCCGGTGCTGCTGTGGGCGGGTGGCGCGACCCTCGAGGTCTCGGGGCTCGAGCACCTCAAGAAGGGCCAGCCGTACATCTTCGTCAGCAACCACCAGAGCACCATCGACATCCCCGTGCTGTTCTTCGCGCTGCCAGTCGACTTTCGCTTCGCGGCGAAGAAGGCGCTCAAGTACGTGCCCTTTCTCGGCTGGTACATGTCGTTGGCGAAGTTCGTCTTCATCGATCGCGCCAACCACCGCGACGCGTTGCGCTCACTCGAGAAGGCCGGCGCTCAGATTCGAGGCGGCGTGAGCATCGTGATGTTCCCCGAGGGGACCCGGAGTGAAGATCGCCGCGTGCTCCCCTTCAAGAAGGGCCCGTTCGCGCTGGCACTCAAGGCCCAGGTCCCCGTCGTGCCCATCGCGATCGAGGGCTCCGGTCAGTTGATGCCGAAGAACTCGTGGAACATCACCCCGGGAACGATCAAGGTGAGGGTCGGCGAGCCGATCGAGCCCGCTCCGTTTGGGGAGAACCGGGTGGCGCTCATTGAAGCCGTGCGTTCGAAGATCATCGATCAAAACGTCGCCCTCGGCGGCGTCGGTGGTGACCGCGCCGACGCTGTCGCTGCGCGCGGCCGCGAAGGCACTTCCTCAGAGCGTGGCGAGTGAGGGCCCTTCGAGGGCTGCTGCTGTTGGCGTTTGCGTCGTGCGTCACCACCTCGGCCACGGGCGCGAAGCTCACGCCGCGCGAGCAGGCACAGGTCTACCTCGCGCGCGGTGACGGCAAGAACGCGCTGCCCCTGCTCGAAGAACTGCAGGCGAAGAGCCCCACCGATCTCGGCCTTGCCCGCCTCGTCGCCGAAGCGCACGTGAAGACCGAGGGCGCCGATGCCTTCCTGGCGCAACTGGCGACGAAGGACACTGCGGTGAGTCACTACCAGCAGGGCCTGGTGCTGTTCTCCCGCTCGGCCGACGCGACTGGTCCCGCCGTCACCCACTTCCGCCGCGCCGTCGAGCTGGCTCCCGCCGAGCCCGAGTTCGCCTACCGCCTCGGCGTGGCGCTCCTCGAGTCAGAGCAGTACGAGCCCGCCCGGACGCAGTTGGAGGCCGCCGTGAGGTCCGCGCCCGCAGCGGCCTCCGGCTGGTACCTCCCGTTGGCGAAGGCCCGCTTCCGCACTGGTGAGAGCAAGCTCGCAATCGAGGCCATTCGTGCCGTGATCCTCGGCACCCCCGCGCCTGCAGAGGTGAAGACGGCCCGCGCGCTGATGGACCAGATCGTCGACCCTTTCTCCGGCTTCCCGCGATCCGCACGCGCGCAGCTCGAGCAGGCGATTCAATGGCTCGAGGTCGCCGACGTGCCCCAACAGGCGATCGTGCAGCTCGAGGAGGTCCTGCGCGATCACCCCGACGAGGCCGCGGTGCATGCGCTCCTGGGGCTTGCGTGGGCCCGCCTCGATGATGCCGGTCGCGCCGTTGATGAACTCAAGCGAGCGATCGAGCTCGCCCCCGACGACGGCAAGAATCACCTCTATCTGGCGCAGATCTACGAAGCCCGGCAGCGGCCGAAGAACGCCGAGGAGCACTTCCAGCGGGCGCTCGAACGAAACCCGGTGCTCGAGCAGGCGTGGCTGAAGCTGGGCGACGTCGCACTCGAACGGCAGGATCTCGTGGCAGCCCGCAGGAACTTCGAGGTCGCCAGCCGGCTCATTCCTGAGAGCCCGGCGGCCCATGGCAAGCTGGCGCTCGTCTACCAGCTCGAGGCGAACTGGCCCGCGGCCGATCGTGAGCTGCACGCCATTCTCGATCGCGAGCCAGAGAACCTCGAGTTCATGCTGCGTCTGGGGGTGCTGCACACCGAGCGCTTCACGAAGGCGCGCACGGAAGACGAGCGCAACGCAGCATCGACTGAGGCGAGCCGCTGGTTGACGAGGGTGCTCGAGGCGCAGCCCGAGAACGCGATCGCCTCGCGCGCCCTGGAACGACTCAAGGTACGCTCGGGGTTGTGAACGAACCGCCAAACCCCAAACAACCTGAACCCGAGCTCGACCTGGCACGGCCTTCTCAGCCCCCCGCCTCGGTGGTGAGCAACCCCAGCCTTCAGGGGGTGCGGAGCGCTTCCCGTGCCCAGCCGATCACTCCCGAAGGGCCACGGGGGCCCACCACAGAGCGCCTCAAAGAGGGCGCGGCCGACACGTTGCTCAACTCGGTCGCCATCCTCGGAGAGGTGATCGAAGACTTCAAAAGCTCTGATCGCTTCTTCAAGTACAAGGCGATGGTGCTGACGCTCTGGCTGGTGTCGGCCATCGGAAGCTTCGGCGTCGCCTGTGGTGGATCCAGCAACGGGCCCGCCAACGACATTGATGCGGTGCTGATCGTCTCCGGTGAAGCTTCGCGGCCCATCTACATGATCAAGAACGATGGCACCGAACCGTGGGTCGACGTGGCGATCGTCGTCAACGGCACCTACAGCTCGACGATGAGCCAACTCGCGGCCAACGGCGGCAGCGTCACGCTGTCGTCCGCAGTGCTCTTCGACGCCAAGGGACAACGAGCCCCCGCCAATTTGGTGATCAGTGACGTGGTCATCACCGTGAGAGACCCGGAGGCCGAGGTGCCGATTCTCAAGGCCGGTCAGCCGATGAAGTGAGTGCGCGAGAACGACGAAACCCCGGCCTCCTGAGGGAGTACCGGGGCTTCGACGACGGCTCGATTCAGAACCGACGAATCAGGCCTGCTTCTCTTCGGCGGGCTTCTCAGCCGCTGCCGCAGGCGCCGCCTCAGGGCGATCGACCAGCTCGAGAATGGCGACGTCGGCCGCGTCACCACGACGGAAGCCACCACGCATCAGGCGCGTGTAGCCTCCCTTTCTCGAGGCGTACCGGGTCTTCAGCTCACCGAAGACCTTCTTGAGCACTTCGCGGTCCTTCACCAGGCGCTGCGCGAGGCGAACGTTGTGCAGCCCCCCCTTCTTGCCGAGCGTGATGACCTTCTCAGCCATCTTGCGGGCTTCCTTCGCCTTGGGAACGGTGGTGGTGATGCGCTCGTGCTGAAGGAGCGACGTCACCATGTTCTTGAGCATGGCGAGGCGGTGCGACGTGGTGCGCTGCAGCTTCCGATTTCCAACCTTGTGTTCCATGACGCTTCTCTTTCAACCACCGTGGCCGTGCGAGGTACCCGGTGGACGTAACCCGCGGTCTTGTGGACCGCGGATTTTGGGGTGGGACTGCGGGTGAATCAGACGCGAGGAGCGGCCGGGGGCAGCGCGACAGGCGCCGACTTCGGGGGCCAGTTCTCGAGCTTCATGCCAAGCGAGAGGCCCATCTCCGCGAGGATCTCTTTGATCTCCTTCAGCGACTTGCGGCCGAAGTTCTTGGTCTTCAGCATCTCGGCCTCGGTCTTCTGAACGAGGTCGCCGATGGTGCGGATGTTCGCCTGCTGCAGGCAGTTCGCGCTGCGCACCGAGAGCTCGAGTTCGTCAACCGAGCGGAAGAGGTTCTCGTTGAGCTTCGCTTCCTGCTGCGGGGTCTCGACGGCCGTAGGCTCTTCGATCTCTTCGAAGTTCACGAACACCGTGAGCTGCTCCTTGAGGATCTTCGCGGCGTAGGCCACGGCGTCCTGCGGGGTGACGGAACCGTCCGTCCACACCTCGAGCGAGAGCTTGTCGTAGTCGGTCTGCTGGCCAACGCGCGCGTTCGTAACGAGGTAGTTCACCTTCGACACGGGCGAGAACAGCGAGTCGATTGCGATCGAGCCGATGGGCGAGCCCGCGACCTTGTTGTTGTTCGCCGGCACGTAGCCACGGCCACGACGGCACGTCAGCTCGATGCGGATCTTGCCGCCCTCGGCGAGGGTGCAGATGTGGTGACCGGGGTTCAGCACCTCGACCTGGTCGTCGGTGATGAGGTCGCCGGCCTTCACTTCTTTTGGACCTTCCGCCTCGATGCGGATCGTCTTCACCTCGTTGGTGTGCATGCGCAGACGCACTTCCTTGAGGTTCAGCACGATGTCGGTGACGTCTTCCGACACCTCAGGGATGGTCGTGAACTCGTGTTCGACGAGACCGCCATTGCCTTCGATCTTCACGGCCGTGATGGCCGCACCTTGCAGCGAGCTCAGGAGCACGCGGCGCAGCGAGTTGCCGAGCGTCGTGCCGAAGCCACGCTCGAGCGGCTCAGCCACGAACTTGCCGTAGGTGCCGGTGCTCTCGGGATCGACGTCGATCTTCCGAGGCTTGATGAGGTCACGCCAGTTCTTCGCAACGATGGAGCTGTCTGCCATGTGTGCTGCCCTCTGTAGGAGTCGCCACCAACGTACCCGCCGAAAAAGCAGGAGGACGACTGCCGGAGATTCTTGACTGCAAAAGCGCTCGGAGCAGGCCGACCGGCCGAGCCGATCGATGCCTGCTCCGCGCGGGGAAACTGATTACTTCGAGTAGAGCTCGACGATCAGCTGCTCCTGGATCGGCATGGTCAGGTCCTCGCGGTTCGGGACCGTCTTCACGCTGCCCTTGAGCGCCTTCTTGTCGACGTCGAGCCACTGCGGAATGCCGCGGCGGTCAACGGTCTCGATCGCTTCCTGAATGCGGAGGATCTTCTTCGACTTGTCATGCACCTCGACCGCGCTGCCCGGCTTGACCGAGAAGCTGGGGATGTTCACGCGCTTGCCGTTCACCATGAAGTGGCCGTGGCGAACGAGCTGACGAGCCTCGGCGCGGGTGTCGGCGAAGCCCATGCGGAAGACGACGTTGTCGAGGCGGAGCTCGAGCAACTGCAGCAGCGTCTCGCCCGTCTTGCCCTTGGCAGACGCGGCGCGGTGGAAGTAGCCACGGAACTGGCTTTCGAGCAGGCCGTACATGCGCTTGACCTTCTGCTTCTCGCGCAGCTGCACGCCGTAGTTCGAGAACTTCACGCGGCCCTGGCCATGCTGGCCCGGGGGGTACGGCCGACGCTCGATGGCGCACTTGTCCGTGTAGCAACGGTCGCCCTTGAGGTACATCTTGAGGTTTTCGCGCCGGCAGATGCGGCAGACGCTTGCGGTGTAACGAGCCAAGGTAGTTCTCCGAGTTTCTTAGGTGGCGAAGAGGGACTTCAGACGCGGCGGCGCTTGGCCATCCGGCATCCGTTGTGGGGGATCGGGGTGACGTCACGGATCAGCGAGATCTTCAGACCCGCTGCCGCGATCGCACGCAGCGCAGACTCACGACCAGCGCCTGGGCCCTTGACGAGCACCTGCACGTTCTTGAGGCCGTGCTCCATCGCCTTGGCAGCCGCATCACCTGCAGCGACCTGCGCGGCGAACGGCGTCGACTTGCGCGAGCCCTTGAAGCCACGCGAGCCGGCCGACGACCACGAGATCACGTTCCCGGACACGTCCGTGAAGGTGATGAGCGTGTTGTTGAACGTCGACTGGATGTGAACGATCCCGTTGAGGACGTTCTTCTTGCTCTTCTTCTTCGCCTTCTTGTCTGCGGCGGTTTCCGTGCCCGCGGCAGCAGCAGCGGCGGGAGCGGCGGGGGCAGCAGGAGGAGGAGTGGTTTCTTCAGCCATTTCGTTTCAGTCCCTGCAGGTAATCAACCCCGCTCGCGCGGGGCCTTTGGAGAGTTGGTGGAAAGGAATCACTTCGCCGGAGCGGCGGCCGGCTTGACACGCTGCACGCCACGCTTCGGGCCCTTGCGGGTACGCGCGTTCGTGTGGGTGCGCTGACCGCGGACCGGGAGGCCCTTGCGGTGACGCAGGCCGCGGTAGCAGCCCAGGTCCATCAGACGCTTGATGTTCATCGTCACTTCACGGCGAAGGTCACCCTCGACCTTGTGGTTCGCCTCGATGATCTCGCGAATCTTCCGGGTCTGTTCCTCGGTGAGATCCTTCGTCCGCGTGGTGAGGTCGATCTTCGCCTCCTCGCAGATGCTGTTCGCGGTCTTCGAGCCGATTCCGTAGATGTACTGGAGCGCAATGACGACGCGCTTCTGAACCGGGAGATCGACGCCTGAAATACGAGCCATGTGTCTTGTTCCTTAAGGAGTTGGTCTGGAGCTGAACTTCAGCCCTGGCGCTGCTTGTGACGCGGGTTCGCCGGGCAAATCACCCGGATGGTGCCCTTGCGGCGGATCACCTTGCACTTGTCGCAAATCTTCTTAACCGACGGACGGACCTTCATGTGTTCCTCACTGAAAACTGCAGAAAGGGTGCGTTACTTCGCGCGATACGTGATGCGGCCGCGAGTCAGATCGTAAGGCGAGAGTTCCACCTTGACCTTGTCGCCGGGGAGAATGCGGATGAAGTGCATGCGCATCTTCCCCGAGATGTGCGCCAGCACCTCGTGGCCGTTCTCGAGCATCACTTTGAACATGGCGTTGGGCAGCGGTTCCTTCACCGTGCCTTCCACCTCAATCGCGTCTTCCTTCGCCAAATCAAAACCTCTGGAAATACGACAAAACAGCCCGAATCGGGCCGAGGAGCGGCGGCCACTACCACCTCCGCCTACGGCATGCAAGCGCCCGCTGACTCAGCGGCCGATGCTCTTGCGGATTCCCGCGTAAATCTCGTCGAGCGCCCCGACCCCATTGATCGTGCGGAGCAAACCCAGCTTTTCGTAGTGGGCCTTGAGGGGAGACGTCTGCTCGCGAAACACGTCAAGCCGCTTCTGTACCGTCTCAGGGCTGTCATCGGCTCGACCGCGGCCCTTCATGCGCTCCTGGATGACGGTGTCCGGTACCTCGAGCGAGACCACATGCTCGATCTTCTTGCCGAGCTTCGCCAACACGGCGTCCAACGCGAGCGCCTGGGGAATGGTTCGCGGGAAGCCGTCGAGGAGGAAGCCCTTGTGGCAGTCAGGCTCCTTGAGGCGCTCCTCGACGATGCCGATCACGAGCTCATCGGGCACCAACTTCCCTGCCGCCATGAGCGGTCCAGCCTGCTTGCCCAACTCGGTGCCCTTGGCCACGGCAGCGCGCAAGATGTCGCCAGTGGAGATCTGCGGAATCGAGAACTCGGCCGTCAGCGTCTTGGCCTGAGTGCCCTTTCCTGCTCCAGGAGGTCCGAAGAAAACGAGATTCATGCATTCCCCCTGGTGTTCAGACCGCCGCTTCCGTGCTGCGAATGCGGCCGCGAATTCGGGGACCACGCGGCCCCGCGAAGCCTTCGTAGTTGCGACTGATGAGGTGCTGCTCGATCTGCTGAACGGTGTCGAGCGCCACACCCACCACGATCAGGAGCGCCGTGCCGCCGAAGTAGAGCTGCACGTTGAGCACACCGCCGATGACGGTCGGCAACACACAAATCGCCGCCAGGTAGAGCGCGCCACCGAAGGTGAGTCGGTTCAACACGCGCTCGATGAAGTCGGCAGTCTGACGGCCCGGACGAATGCCTGGGATGTACCCACCCTGCTTCTTGATGTTGTCCGCCACGTCGTCCGCCCGGAACGTCAACGAGGTGTAGAAGTAAGCGAAGAAGATGATCAGGCCGACGAAGAGGCCACTGTAGATCCACTGGTCAGACTGAAGGGCCTGCTGCACGCCCGCCATGCCGGGGATCCAGGTCGCGAGGGTCGCGGGGAACGAGAGCAGCGCGCCGGCGAAGATCGGGGGAATGACGCCCGAAGCGTTCACCTTGAGCGGGAAGTAGGTGGCCTGCCCAGCGAACATCTGACGGCCCGACACGCGCTTGGCGTACTGGACAGGGATTCGCCGCATGCCTCGCTCGACGAAGACCACCGCGCCGACCACCAGCAGCATCACTGCAAGCAAACCGACCGCCCCGCCCAGACCGCCGGTGATCGCCTCCGCGTCCACCGCGCGCATCAACTGCTGAGCGCCGGGGGGAATCGAGACCACGATGCCCGAGAAGATGATGAGGGAGATGCCGTTTCCGATGCCGTTCTCGGTGATGCGCTCACCGAGCCACATGATGAACGCGGTACCGGCGGTGAGGGTGATCACCGTCATGAACGAGAACCACACCATGTTGACGCTGTCGGGAACGACGACCTTCTCGAGCGCGCTGGGGTCGCTCGAGCGGCCGAACGAGTACAGGGTGCGGGCGACGCCCACGCCCTGCACAATCGAAAGGAGGATTGAGCCGTAGCGGGTGTACTGGTTGATCTTCTGGCGACCGGCCGCGCCTTCCTTCTGCAGGCGCTCGAGGCTCGGCACCACGACCGCGAGGAGCTGCATGATGATGCTCGCCGAAACGTACGGCATGATGCCGAGCGCGAAGATCGACGCCTGGCTCAACGCGCCGCCAGAGAACATGTTGAAGAGGCCGAGCAAGCCGCCATCTTTCATGCGGGCTTCCATCGCGGCGTTGAGCGCGACTCGGTCGACGCCGGGCGTACTGATGAAGATGCCCATGCGGTAGATCGCCAACAGCACCAGAGTGTACCCGATGCGAGCGCGGAGCTCGGCGACGCGGAAGATGTTG
The DNA here is from genome assembly GCA_044371205.1 of Archangium sp. GTDB lineage: Bacteria > Myxococcota > Myxococcia > Myxococcales > Myxococcaceae > Archangium_A. Next base: position 230,559 of record JBILUC010000001.1, on the reverse strand, counting down.
GAAATTGCGTTGAGGGCCACGGCATTTCCCGAAGAGAAAGAGGAAACTTCTGAAACGTCGAACGCCCCTCGAGCCGTAGTCGGTTCGAGGGGCGCGGCACACTACCCGTGTCGACAGGCAGTGCGCATGGGGTGCATCAGGCCTTGGCGGCCTTCACGCCCTTGCCGGAGTGCGCCTACGCGGCTGCCTCAGGCTTGTGCACCATCATCGGGATTTCTTCGACGGTGCCACCGGCGGCGGCGATCGCGGCCTTCGCGCCTTCCGAGACCTTGTTCACCTTCACCGTGAGCTTCTGCGTCAGCGCGCCAGTGCCAAGCACCTTCGTGCCGTCGTAGCTGCCCTTGATGAGGCCAGCCTTGCGGAGCGAGGCCTCATCGACCGTCGAGCCCGACTTGAAGTGCGTCTCGAGTTCGCCCAGGTTGACGATGGCGAAGTCGAGCCGGTTCGGCGAGTTGAAGCCGAACTTCGGGAGGCGGCGCTGCAGCGGCGACTGACCGCCTTCGAAGCCTTCGAAGCGCATGTTGCCGGAGCGGGCCTTCTGGCCCTTGCCACCACGACCGGCCGTCTTGCCGAGACCAGAGCCCTGGCCACGACCCACGCGCTTCTTGCGGTGGGTGGAGCGGTAGGGAGCCTTGAGCGTATGCAGGGTAACCATGTCGTTCCTCACTCCGCCTTCGCAGCGGCCGCACGGGCGGCGTCACGAGCGCGGATCTTGTAGGGCTTGCGGCGGGCGCGAACCTTGGGCTCGTCCTTCACCGTCTCGAACTTCACGAGGTGCGCCACCTTGGCGATCATGCCGCGAATGGCCGGCGTGTCCTTGAGCAGGCGCTCCGAACCGAACTTCCAGATGCCGAGACCCTTCACCGTGGCGACCTGCTGGGCCGACGCGCTCGAGGGGCTCTTCACCAACTTGACCTTGATGCCCATGACTCAGCTCTCCTTCCGGCCGAAGTGGACATCCTTACCGCGCAGCCGGCTGACCTGCTCAGGCGACTTGAGCTGCTTGAGGCCGTGGATGACCGCCTTGACGACGTTGTGCGGGTTCCGCGAGCGCTGGCTCTTGGTGAGGATGTTGCGAATGCCGGCCGCCTCGAGCACCGCGCGAACGGGGCCGCCGGCGATGACGCCAGTACCTTCCGAAGCGGGCTTGAGGAGCACCTGGCCCGCGCCGAACCGGCCGAGAACCTCGTGCGGAATGGTGTGGCCCATGAGGGGCACCTTGAAGAGGTGCTTCTTGGCGTTCTCGCCGCCCTTGCGGATGGCTTCCGGCACTTCGTTCGCCTTGCCCAGGCCGACGCCGACGTGACCGTTGCCGTCACCGACGACGACGATGGCGCCGAAGCTGAACCGGCGGCCGCCCTTCACGACCTTGGTCGGGCGGTAGATGTTGACGACGCGGTCCTGCAGGTCCAGGTCGTTCGCGTTGATGGGAGTCGTGCTCATTGTGTTGTCCTTACGCGGTCAGAACTGCAGACCGCCCTCTCGAGCGCCGTCGGCGATCGCCGCGACGCGGCCGTGGTAGGGGAAGCCGTTGCGATCGAAGACGACCTTCTCGATCTTCGCGCCCTTGCACTTCTCGGCGATCAGCAGGCCAACCTGCTTGGCAGCGGCCTTCTTGTCGCCCTCGTCCAACTTGCCCTTGAGCTCCTTGGAGAGCGTCGAAGCAGAGACGAGCGTGCGGCCGGAAGAGTCGTCGACCACCTGCGCGTGCAGGTGCTTGAGTGACTTGTAGATGGTGAGACGGGGACGCTCGGTCGAACCAGCAACCTTCTTGCGGATTCGTTCCTTGCGATGAAGACGGGCGATTGTGTTTGCCATGGTGTGTTCCTTTCCTTCCACCCGAGATTCGGACTTCCCCGGGTGGATGAACGGGGGGCTTTACGCCGTACCCGTCTTGCCCTCCTTGCGGCGGACAGTCTCGGTTGAGAGCTTGATGCCCTTGCCCTTGTACGGCTCGGGCGGGCGGAGCGCGCGGATCTGAACGGCGACCTGACCCAGCAGGTGGCGGTCGACCGAGCGCAGCGTGAGGTCGATGGTGGGGAGCGTGTCTTCGGTGCGCGGCGCCTTGCCGACCTCAGCCGTGACGCCCTCAGGGAGGTCGTACACAACAGGGTGCGAGAAGCCGAGCGCGAAGTGGATCTGCTTGCCCTTCACCTCGGCGCGGAAGCCGACGCCGCGAATCGCGAGCGCCTTTTCCCAGCCCGTGCCGACGCCCTTCGCCGCGTTGGCGAGAATGGCGCGGGTCAGACCGTGCGCCGAGCGAACGCGACGGTCGTCGTTCGGTCGCGACACGATCATCTCGGTGCCCTTCACTTCGACCTTGATGCCGTCGACAGGGAGGGTGATCGAGAGCTTGCCCTTGGGGCCTTCGAAGTTGACCTTATTGCCCTGGACGACGGCTTTCACCTTGTCCGCGAGCTTGATGGGGAGTTTTCCGATGCGGCTCATGATCGTGGCCTCAGTAGATCGTGCAGATGAGCTCGCCGCCCACGTTGGCCTTGCGGGCCTCGTGGTCGACCATCACACCGCGCGAAGTGGAGAGAATCGCCACGCCCATGCCGCCCTTGACGCGGGGGATGTCGCGAACGTTGACGTAGCGGCGAAGACCAGGCTTCGACTCGCGCTTGATGCCCGTGATGACCGGCTCGCGGCTCGGGCCATACTTCAGCACGATCGTCAGCTCGTTCTGGGGCTTCTTCTCGTGAACGATGAAGTCGGCCACGAAGCCCTCGTTCTTGAGGCACTTCGCGACTTCGACCTTCAACTTCGAGGACGGCAGCGTCAGCTTGTCGTGACGAACCATCGCCGCGTTGCGGATGCGGGTGAGCATGTCACCCACGGGATCATTGATGACCATCGGGTACGGCTTCCGGTGAGCACGCTGTCCGCGCGCTCGCTGGAGAACGTGACGCCTTCCGGGCCCATCCCGGTGGTTCGCCGCGATCGTTGAGAGGTGCTGCAGGTACTACAGAACTTCGGAACAGCGAAATTACGCGCGGAACGGCACGCCGAAGGCCTTGAGGAGCGCCAGACCCTGCTCGTCGTTGCGAGCGGTGGTGACGATCGACACGTTCAGACCCTTCACCTTCTCGATCTGATCGTAGTTGATCTCAGGGAAGATGATCTGCTCGCGCACGCCAAGCGTGTAGTTGCCGCGGCCGTCGAACGCCTTGGGCGAGATGCCCTTGAAGTCGCGAACGCGCGGGAGCGCGACGGAGATCAAGCGGTCGAGGAACTCGTACATGCGGTCGCCACGCAGGGTGACCATCGCGCCGATCGCCTGGCCTTCGCGGAGCTTGAAGTTCGCGATGGCCTTGCGGGAACGCGTGATGACCGGCTTCTGACCGGTGATGGCGTTCATCTGGTCGACGGCCGACTCGAGCAGCTTGTTGTTGGCCAGCGCCTCGCCCAGACCCATGTTCACGACGATCTTCTCGATCTTCGGAACTTCCATCGGGTTCTTGAGGTTCAGTTCCTTCATCAGCGCCGCAACGATTTCCTTGCGGTAGCGCAGCTTCAGGCGCGCAGGCTTCGCCTCGAGACCTTCCTCGATGTTGGCGGCAAAGCCGGCCTTCTTGACCTCTTCCTTCTTGCGCTTGCCACCACCCTTGTCGGCCTTCTTCGGCTTCTCAGCCGCTTCTGCCTTGGGCGCTTTTTCGTCAGCCATGATGCGTTCCCGTTCTTCGTGAAGAGGGCAGCGCCGTTAGCGCGCCGCGTGATCGTCAGTCAATGGTCGCTTCGCACTGCTTGCAGAAGCGCTTCTTCTTCTCGCCTTCGGTGCGGACGCCCACGCGGGTCGCCTTGTCGCACTTGGGGCACACCAGGGACACGTTCGAGAGCTCGATGCTGCCCGGCTTCTCGACGATGCCACCTTCCGGGTTCGCCCGGTCTTTGCCCTTGCCGATGTGACGCTTCACCAGGCGGAGGCCCTCGACGCGCACGCGGCGCGCCTCGCGGTCGATCGAGAGGATCTTGCCTCGGTTGGACTTCTGCGAGCGTTCACCGCCCGAGGTCACCTGCACCGTGTCGCCAACTTTGAGCTTCTGCATGACTCAGAGCACCTCAGGCGCGAGCGAGATGATCTTCATGAACTTCTTGGCGCGGAGCTCGCGAGCGACCGGCCCGAAGATGCGGGTCCCGATGGGCTCGAGTTCCTTGCTGATGAGCACGGCCGAGTTCCCGTCGAACTTGATGTAGCTGCCGTCAGCGCGGCGAACCTCGCGCGCGGTGCGAACGACCACGGCCTTCGCCGTGTCGCCCTTCTTCACCTTCGCGTTGGGCAGCGCCTCGCGGATGGAGACGACGATGACGTCGCCGATGGAAGCGTACTCGCGGTGCGAGCCACCCATCACCTTGATGCAAAACACCTTCTTGGCGCCCGAGTTATCGGCAACATCGAGCACGCTGGTCATCTGGATCATGAACGTTTCTCCAGTTCTTTCTTGAGGGGTCTGAGAAAACTCAGACCGCCGCGGCCTTCTCGATCACCTTGACCACGCGCCACCGCTTGTCCTTGGACGTGCGGCGGGTCTCCGCGATCAACACCTTGTCGCCCTCGTGGATCGTGGGCTTCTTCGGCTCGTGATCTTCCACGTGCGCCTTGTACTTCTCACGGCGCGTCTGCACCTTGCCGTACTGCGCGTGCGCGGTGCGGCGGCGAACGGTCACCGTGACCGTCTTCGACATCTTGTTGGACGTGACGATGCCGATGCGGGTCTTGGGACGCCCGCGGGTCGAAGTCTCAGTCGCAGTCTCGGGGGTAGCGGTCTCAGCCATGGTTCTCTCTCACTTCGCCTTCTGGGACTTCTTGTTCTTGGCAGTCAGCACCGTCAGCACGCGCGCGAGATCGCGCTTGTGGCCGGTTCGCTCCGACGGGTTGTCCAGGGAACCGGTGCGCAGCTTGAGGTTGTCCTGCACGATCGTGCCGCGGAGCTCCGTGGCGCGACGGCCCAGGTCTTCCACCGACAGGTCATTGAGTTCTTTTGCAGTGGCCATGTTCGTTCGTCCTCAGAGGCTCTGCTCGGAGCGGTTCACGATGCGCGTCATCAAGGGCAGCTTGGCAGCGGCGAGCTTGAAGGCGGCGGTCGCGGTAGCGGCATCCATGCCGCCCATCTCGTACAGCACGCGGCCCGGCTTCACGACGGCTACGTAGTACTCGACGTTGCCCTTGCCGGTACCCATGCGGGTCTCGGCCGGCTTCTTGGTGATGGGCTTGTCGGGGAAGATACGAATCCAGATCTTGCCGCCGCGCTTGATCGAACGGCTCATCGCGATACGCGCGGCTTCGATCTGGCGCGAGGTGATCCACCCCGGCTGGGTCGTCATCAGGCCGAACTCACCGAACGCGAGCGTGTTGCCACGGTGCGCGGCGCCCGGCGTGCGGCCCTTGTGCATCTTGCGGTACTTGGTGCGTGCAGGCTGAAGCATGGCGTCTCTCTCTTGAAGTTCCCTGCCCCCGCTTTAGCGGGCGGGCTGGGCGTCCTTGCCGCCCTTGGTGGGAAGGATGTCACCGCGGCAGACCCAAACCTTGCAGCCGATGGTGCCGTAGGTGGTGCGACCGATCGCGTACCCGTAGTCGATGTCAGAACGCAGCGTGTGGAGGGGAACGCGACCTTCGCGGTACCACTCGTAGCGCGCCATCTCGGCGCCACCGAGGCGACCCGAGCAGGCCACGCGAATGCCCTTCGCGCCGAACTTCATGGCGGTCTGGATGGCCTTCTTCATCGCGCGGCGGAAGGCGATTCGGCGCTCGAGCTGCGTGGCGATGTTCTCGGCCACCAACTGCGCGTCGATCTCGGCCTTGCGAACCTCGACGATGTTGAGGAACACCTCGTTCTTCGTAAAGCGCTGCAGTTCCTTCTTCACGGTCTCGATGCCCGCGCCACGCTTGCCGATCACGATGCCGGGACGCGCGGTGTGCACGTTCACCTTCACCTTGTTCGCGGCGCGTTCGATCTCAACCTTCGAGACGCCAGCGTGGTTCAGGCTCTTCTTGACGTGCTCGCGGATCTTGATGTCCTCGTGCAGCCACTGAGCGTAGTTCCGCTCCTCGAACCACTTCGAGTCCCAGGTACGGATGACGCCGAGCCGGAAACCAACAGGATGAACTTTCTGACCCAAGGTGTGTCTCCCTGATTACTTCTTGGCTTTGACGGACTCGTCCGAGAGGACGACGTGAATGTGAGCGGTCTTCTTGTTGATGCGCGTCGCGCGACCCATCGCGCGGGGCATGTAGCGGCGAGCCGTGGGGCCCTGGTCGACCGAGATGGTCTTCACCCAGAGCTTGTCGATGTCGACGGAGCCCTTGGAGCGATCCGTCGCGTTGGCCATGGCGCTCTCGATGAGCTTCTTGACCGGGGCCGCAGCGGCGCGACGGGTGAACTGCAGCGTGCTGATGGCCTTGGCGACCGGCATGCCACGAACGAGCGCCGCGACCACCGTGATCTTCCGGGGGGCCATGCGCAGGTGACGGAGGTGAGCAATCGATTCCATCGCTTAACCCTTCTTGCCCGGGGCAGGAGCGGCCTTCTTCTCGGCGCTGTGCCCACTGAACGTACGCGTCGGCGAGAATTCACCGAGCTTGTGACCGACCATGTTCTCGGTGACGTACACGGGGATGAACTTGCGACCGTTGTGCACCGCGAACGTGTGACCGACCATGTCGGGAACAATCGTCGAGCGGCGCGACCAGGTCTTGATGACCGACTTCTTGTTGCCCTTGTTCATCGCCTCAACCTTCTTGCTGAGGCTGATGTCGATGAAGGGGCCCTTCCAGGTTGAACGTGCCATGTGAGTTCGTTCTCCTTACTGGCTACGCACGCCCTGACGGCGCGGCGAGACGATGAACTTGTCGGTGCGCTTGTTCTTGCGCGTGGTGAGGCCCTTGGTCTTCTTGCCCCAGGGCGAAACAGGGTGCGGGTTGCCCTGGCCAGACTTGCCTTCGCCACCACCGTGCGGGTGGTCAACGGGGTTCATGGCCAGACCGCGAACGGTCGGACGGATGCCGAGCCAACGGCTCTTGCCGGCCTTACCGATGCGGATGATTTCGTGGTCGATGTTGCCGAGCTGACCGATGGTCGCGCGGCAGACGATGAGGACCTTGCGAACCATGCCCGATGGGAAACGAACCTGGGCATACTCGCCTTCCTTCGCCATCAACTGGCCCCACGAGCCGGCCGACCGGATCAGCTGGCCACCGCGGCCGGGCTTGATCTCGATGTTGTGGATCACGGTGCCGACCGGGATGTTCTGGAGCGGCAGCGAGTTGCCAGGACGAATGTCGACGTTGGCGCCCGAGAACAAGGTGTCGCCCACGTTGAGGCCCGTCGGCGCGAGGATGTAATGTTTCTCGCCGTTCGCGTAGTGGAGCAGCGCGATGTTCGCGGTGCGATTCGGGTCGTACTCGATCGAGAAGACCCTGGCCGGCACGCCGTCGATGTTCCGCTTGAAGTCGATCACGCGGTAGCGACGCTTGTGACCACCACCCTGGTGACGACGGGTGATGTGGCCATCGCCGTTGCGGCCGCCCGAGCGCTTCATCGCCTGGGTGAGGCTCTTCTCGGGGATGTCGTGCGTGATTTCAGCGAAGTCAGACACCGTCATGAGACGGCGAGCCGCAGACGTCGGCTTGAATTTCTTGACGCCCATTAGACCGTGCCTCCCTCGAACAACTCGATCTTGTCGCCCTCTTTCAGGGTGACGAAGGCCTTCTTGAAGTTCGAGCGCTTACCCATCGACGTGCCCACGCGCTTGATCTTGCCGCGCATGATCAGCGTGCGAACGTCTTCCACAGTGACCTTGAACTGGGTCGCGACCGCGCGCGCCACGTCGTGCTTTGTCGCCTTGCGGTCGACCACGAACGAATACTGGCGCTGCTTTTCACGAGCCTTGTCCAGCTTCTCGGTGATCAACGGGCCCTTGATGACCTGGTTGAGATCCATGATCAGTTCCCTGCCTTGCTGCTGTCAGCCTTGGAGCCACGGGGCTTCAAGAGCGCCTCGTTGAGCGCCTTGGCCGCAGCGACGGTGATGACGAGCGTCTCGCGACGGAGCACAGACTCGACGTTCACGCCCTCGACGGGCAGCACGTCGAACTTCTCCATGTTGCGAACGGCGCGCGCGAGCTTGTCGTTCTTCTTCTCGTCGACGACGAGCGCGTTGCCAAGCTTGAGGCCCTTGGTCAGCGTCTCGAAGGCCTTCTTCGACTTCCCGTCAGACGGGAACTCGTTGACGAAGACGATCTTCTTCTCGCCAGCGCGGAGCGACAGCGCCGAAGAGAGAGCCGCACGACGAACGCCGCGGGGCGGACGGTAGGTGTAGTCGCGGGGCTTGGGGCCCATCGCCTTACCACCGCCGACCCAGTGCGACGCGCGGGTCGAACCCTGACGCGCACGGCCGGTGCCCTTCTGCTTCCAGGGCTTCTTGCCGCCGCCGGAGACGAGGGAGCTGTTCTTGACCGCCACGGTGCCCGACCGGCGGTTGATGTGCTGGAACTTCGCGGCCTCGTACAGGAGGTGCGCGTTGGGCTTCGCAGCGAAGACATCGTCCGAGAGTTCAATCTCGGCGACCTTCTTGTTGGACAAATCAACGACGTCAAACTTGGCCATGGTCGTGATCCTCAGCTCTTGATCTCGACGTCGACACCAGCCGACAGGTCGAGCTTCATGAGCGCGTCGAGCGTCTGCTGCGTCGGCTCGAGAATGTCGAGAAGCCGCTTGTGAGTGCGGATCTCGAACTGCTCACGGCTCTTCTTGTCGACGTGCGGCGACCGAAGGACAGTGAAACGGTTGATACGGGTAGGAAGGGGAATCGGGCCAGAGACCCGAGCGCCAGTACGCTTGGCGGTCTCGACAATCTCCGTGGCACTCTGGTCCAGGAGCTTCGAGTCGTACGCCTTCAATCGGATGCGAATCTTCTGTGTCGCCATTCTCGGTTGATCCTCGTTCTGCGACTTTCACTTACTGACTACTCAGCCATCGCCGAACGGCTTGTTACGACCCAATGCGCCTGGTTTTCACAGAGCGATGCGGCGAAGACGGGCGGCCCTATACCGATTCCTTTCTCCGCCGTCAACACCCTGTCTTCAAGTGTGTGTTCGATCTTTCAACTTGGCGTATCCGCTGCTCTTTTCGCAGGGTGACGACGCTCTACGAAACGCTGTCGGGTGCGGACGAGACGATTCGGCGCAGCCCGAACTCCACCGTCATCCCTCCACGGGGCGAAGACATCGATGCCAGGGCGGTGCTGGAACGACTGCAGAAGCACGGGCTGACGGTCGAGATCGAACGTGGCGAGAAGCTGGGCCAGGGAGGCATGGGGGTGGTGCACGTCGCCACCCAGATTTCTCTGGGTCGCAAGGTCGCTGTGAAGGAACTCCTGCCCGAGCGCGGTGACGCGCGCAACGCCGAGGCGCTTGTCTCAGAGGCAGTGCTCACGGGGTTGCTCGAGCACCCCAACATCGTTCCGGTGCACGATTTGGGGCTCGACGCAGCGGGGCGGCCGCTGGTGGTGATGAAGCGAATCGAGGGTGTGAGCTGGTCGACGTTGCTCCGAGACCCCGACGCGCTGGCCGCGCACGCGCCCGGAAGAGTGCCGTTGCATGCGCACCTGCAGGTGTTGATTCAGGTCTGCAACGCGCTGCGCTTTGCGCACAGCCGGGGCGTGCTGCACCGCGATCTCAAACCCGACAACGTGATGATCGGGCCCTTCGGCGAAGTGGTGCTCGTCGACTGGGGCATCGCCACCACGCCCGGCCCCTGCGCCGACGTGGCGGGCACGCCCGTCTACATGGCGCCCGAGATGCTCGGAGAGGGCGCAGTGCTGACCGAACAGACCGACGTGTATCTGGTGGGTGCGGTGCTCTGCGAACTGCTCACCGGCGCGGCCCCGCACGGGCGCTCGACGCCGACCGAGATCATCGCGGCGGTGCGGAGATCGTCCCCTGCCCTGCCCGAGTCGGCACCGGGCGAGCTGGTCGAACTCGTGCGCGCGTGCATGCAAGCCGAGCCCGCGAAGCGACCCGCGTCGGTGTTGGTGGTGCGGCAGGCGCTCGAAGACTTCCTCTCGCACGCGGGCTCTCTCGAGCTCGCCGCGCAATCGGAGCACCGGCTTCGCGAGCTTCAGGCGCTGCTCAGCACCAGCGCTCCCGACGCGCGGCGGGTGTTCGATCTGTTCTCGGAGTGCCGCTTCGGCTTTCAGCAGGCCTTGCGCTCGTGGCCCGCGAACGCGCGCGCCGAACGCGGGCTCGAGGTGGCCGTCGAGGGGATGATCGCCTTCGAGCTTCGCGGTGGATCGGCGCGGCACGCCGAGGCGTTGCTGCGCGAGCTCAAGAGTCCAACCACAGCCCTCACGGAAGCCGTCGCACAGGCGCTGGCGCGCGAGGTCGCGAAGGACGAAGAGCTGAAGCGACTCCAGGCTGTGGAACGGGCGTACGACCCGCGGGCCGGAGGTCAGCAGCGCTTGCTCGTCGCGCTCGCCGTCGGCGTCGCGTGGATTTTCGTGCCCCTCATCGGTGCTCAGTTCATCGCCCGCAGCCCCGGCTACGAGGGGCTGCTCTCGGCGCCGCCGGCGCTCCTGAGTGCAGCGGCCGTGGCGTTCTTCGGGCGTCGGCTCTCGGGTGGGAAGACGGTTCTCAACCTGCAGTTGCTGCGCATTCTGGTGTTCTGCATGTTCGCGCAGGGCTGCGGGCTGGTGGCGATTCACTTCTTGTTCGGAGATCTTGGCGCGCGCGTCGTGCCGCTCGAGGCGTCGTACTGGTGTCTGGTCGCCGGCATCGTCGCAGTGGGCATCATCCCTGAAGCATGGGTGTCGTTCCTCGGTTACGGGTCGAGCGTGGTGATCTCCGCGCTGTGGCCCGACTGGCGCTACGAAGGCGTCGCGTTCAGCAACTTCATGCTCTGCGTCAACGTCGCCTATGTCTGGCGCGTCAACAACCCCACCACCCGTTGAGGAGGACCACGATGAGCGAAGAACGCGAACTGCGAGCAGCACTGGAAGAAACCCAGCGTCGCCTGAGGGACGCCGAAGCCCTGGTAGCGGAGCTCAAGGCAGTTCAGGCCCGCATGGCGGCGGTCGAGGCTGCGCTCACACTGACCAGGAATGGCAGCGCGCCGCCGCCGAGCACGACGTGTCTGCAGTGCGGCACCCCCGACATCATGACGGAGCTCGAGGTGGTCTCGGTGGGCGGTGAGGGCGCGGGGTCGATCTGCGCGCGCACGTTGCGAGACCCGAAAGCGGTGTTCCGCAAGGAGCCGTTCGATGCGCCGCTCGTGAGTTCTGTCTGTGGCCGCTGCGGCCACGTCGAACTGAAGACTCGGTGGGCCGGCAAGCTTCGAGAGGCGTTCGACGAGGGGAGGCAGAGGGGCACGACATAAGCGCTCAGCGCGAACGGAGCCTCCAGCGGCTCGAATCAGGTCGCACGGCGCCCCGGCTGCAGAACGAGGGCGCGTCTTGAGCCACGGCAATCAATAGCCGCGAATGCGCAGCAGCAGCGGCTGCAACACGTTCGCGGGGATCGGCGCGTAGTTGCCGAACTGCATGGTGTAGCTGCCGCGACCCGAAGTGAGCGACCGCAGCGAGTCGACGTAGCCGAACATCTCCGCGAGCGGCACGTCTGCGTCGATCACCTGGTTCACGCCGCGCTGGTTCATGCCGCGAATGTTGCCGCGCCGGGCGTTGACGTCGCCGATCACCGCGCCCATGAACTCGGAGGGCACGATCACCTCGGCCTTCATCATCGGCTCGAGCAACATCGGGTCGGCCGCCTTGCACGCCTCGTTGAACGCCATCGAGGCCGCGATCTGGAAGGCAATCTCGTCTGAGTCCTGCTCGTGGAAGGCGCCTCCGACCACTTCGACCTTCACGTCGATGATGGGGTAGCTCGCCACCACGCCACGCGAGAGGCCGCTGACGACGCCAGCCTCGACGGCGGGCCAGAACTCCTTCGGGATCGCGGTGTCAGGCGCCTTCATCGCGTACTGGAAGCCCTTCCCCTTCTCCCCGGGGCCGACGCGCAGCTTCACATGCGCGAACTGGTTCTTCCCGCCGACGACCTTCTCGAGTCGGTGATCGGCCTCGCCCACCTTGCCGACCGTCTCGCGGTACGCGACCTGCGGCTTGCCGACGCGGGCCTCGACTTTGTGCTCGCGCTTCAAGCGGTCGACGATGATCTCGAGGTGCAGTTCGCCCATGCCGGCGATGATGGTCTGCCCCGTCTCTTCGTCGGTGCGCACCCGGAAGCTGGGATCTTCGACGGCCAGCTTGCCGAGCGCCTGCACGAGCTTGTCGGCGTCTTCGGTGGAACGCGGCTCGAGCGCCAACTGAATCACCGGCTCTGGGAACTCAATCTTCTCGAGCAGCACCTGGTGGGACTCGGTGCACAGCGTGTCGCCGGTGGTCGCCAGCTTGAGGCCGACGATGGCGCAGATGTCACCGGCCAGACACTCTTGAATCTCGTCACGCTTGTCGGCGCGCATCTGCACGAGACGCCCCACGCGCTCCCGCTTCTTCTTCACGGTGTTCCACACCGCGGTGCCCGACTCGAGGCGCCCCGAGTACACGCGAATGAAAGTCAGCGTGCCGTACGAGTCGTTCATGATCTTGAACGCCAGCGCGGCGAAGGGCGCGTCGTCTTTCGTCTCACGCACCACGTCGGCGCCGTCTTTGTCCAGGCCGTGCACCGGCGGAACGTCGATGGGCGCAGGCAGAAAGTCGACCACCGCGTCGAGCAGGGGCTGCACGCCCTTGTGCTGGTACGCCGAGCCGCAGAACACGGGGAAGATTCTCAGCGCGATGGTGCCCTTGCGAATGGTCGTGCGGAGCTCGTCCTCGGTGATGTCCTTGCCCTCGTTCTCGAGGTACTTCTCCATCAGCGTGTCGTCGAGCTCGGCGACCTGCTCGACCAGCTTGACGCGCGCGGCAGCCGCCTTCTCAGCGTACTCAGCAGGAATGTCGGTCAGTTCGAAGGTGCTGCCCTCACTGCCGTCATTGAAGACGATCGCCTTCATGCGCACGAGATCGATGACGCCCTTGAGCTCTTTCTCGACGCCCAGCGGCAGCTGCATCACGAGCGCGTTGGCGCCCAGCCGCTCGCGAATGGTCGAGACAGACATCTCGAAGTCGGCGCCAATCGCGTCCATCTTGTTGATGAAGCAGATGCGCGGCACCTTGTACTTGTCGGCCTGGCGCCACACCGTCTCGGACTGGGGCTCGACGCCGTTCTTGCCGTCGAACACCGCCACCGCGCCGTCGAGCACGCGCAACGAGCGCTCGACCTCGATGGTGAAGTCGACATGGCCGGGCGTGTCGATGAGGTTGACGCGGTACTTCGTCTTGTTGCGTTCCCAGAAGCAGGTGATCGCTGCGGCGGTGATGGTGATGCCGCGCTCGCGTTCCTGCGGCATCCAGTCGGTGGTGGTGTTGCCTTCGTGCACCTCGCCCATTTTGTGAATGGCGCCGGCGTAGAAGAGGATCCGCTCCGTCGTGGTGGTCTTGCCCGCGTCGATGTGGGCCATGATCCCGATGTTGCGGTAGCGATCGAGCGAAGTTTCGCGAGCCATGACGGCGAGGCCTTTACGGAAAAGAGCAGTGCTTCGGAAAGCAAAAAGGCTCCGGGACGAATCCCAGAGCCTTTGCGAACTGGCCTACCGAACTGATTACCAGCGGTAGTGCGCGAACGCCTTGTTGGCCTCAGCCATCTTGTGCGTGTCTTCGCGCTTCTTGACGGCGTTGCCGCGGTTGTTGGCCGCGTCCATGATCTCGCCGGCGAGCTTTTCCATCATGGTCTTCTCACCACGGCCCTTGCCGTACGTGATGATCCACCGCATGCCGAGCGCCACGCGGCGATCCTGACGGACCTCGACGGGCACCTGGTAGGTCGCGCCACCAACACGGCGGGACTTCACCTCGAGCACGGGCTTGACGTTGTCGAGAGCGCGCTTGAAGACCTTGAGGGGCTCTTCCTTCGCGCGCTCTTCGATGAGCGCGAACGCCCCGTAGACGACCTGCTCGGCGGTGGACTTCTTGCCCTTCCGCATGAGGTCGTTCATGAACTTGGCAACCAGACGGTCCTGGAACTTCGGGTCCGGGTTGATCTTCCGCTTATTCGGTACGCGACGACGAGGCATGAATCAGTTCTCCGTTACTGAGGACGCTTGGCGCCGTACTTCGAGCGGGACTGCTTACGGCCCTGGACGCCAACCGAGTCGAGGGTGCCGCGGATGATGTGGTAGCGAACGCCCGGAAGGTCCTTCACACGGCCGCCGCGGATGAGCACCACGGAGTGCTCCTGCAGGTTGTGACCGACGCCCGGAATGTACGAGGTGACCTCGATGCCGTTGGTGAGACGAACGCGCGCGACCTTGCGGAGCGCGGAGTTCGGCTTCTTCGGGGTGGTCGTATACACGCGAGTGCAGACGCCACGCTTCTGGGGGTTGGACTTGAGCGCGGGGCTCTTCGACTTGTAGCGGAGCGCCTCACGGCCTCCACGGATGAGCTGATTGATGGTCGGCATGAAATCCCTGAAAAACGGCAGAAATACGAAAAGGGCGGCCCGCTTACATTTCCAACGCGGGGGTGTCAAGCGTGCACGGGTCTACAGGTCGAGAATCATGACGACCGCGTCTTCCCGATTGTCCTGGTAATAGGCGGGGCGCATCCCCACCGGCTTGAAGCCCAGAGAGACGTAGAGCGCCTTGGCGGCCTCGTTGCTGCGGCGCACCTCGAGAGTGGCGATGCGGCACTTGTGGGCCCGCCCCGTGGCCAGCACGGCGTCCATCACCTTGCGGCCAAAGCCCTTGCGGCGGGCGGCCCCGTCGGTGGCGACATTGAGCACGTGCACCTCGTCGGCCACCAGCCAGAAGATGGCAAACCCGCGGATCACCCAACCCGCCGGGGTGACCTCTTCGCCGAGGAGCACGGTGGACCAGTCCTGGGTCAGCTCCTTCTTCACCATTTCGGTCGACCAGGGGTTGCTGAACGCCTGGTGCTCGATGGCCATGACGGCCGGCAGGTCGGCGAGCGTCATCTTGCGAATGCGGAACGTCACCGAGGTCATGGCCCGGCCGGCCTGGGGGAGAACGGGCCGAGGAGCCGCACGTCGACCTGCTTGCGCTGATCGGCGAGTTCCTTGCGTACCAGCGCGCCGAACTTCTGCTGGATGAGCATCGAGCGCACCTGTTCGAGAGGCGTGTCTTTCAGCTCGGGGTGCTCGGCCTTGTGGGCGCGCAGCTCGGGCTCGGTGACCTGGGCGCGCAGGCGCAGCTTCCCCTCGAGGGCACGTTGGGCGCGCAGCGAGCGCTTGAGCACCTCGGACAGGTCGTTCAGATCGCGCTCGTGGTTCTGCAGAAACTGGGCGAACCGCAGCTCGCTTTCGAACCGGCCCCGGAAGGCGGCGATGGCCTTCTCGAGTTCATCCTGTTCGAGCGGGTAGGCCTCGAGCTTGTCTGCCTCGAGGAGCGCGAGGCGTTGGTCGATGACGGCGCGCAGGCTCGACTCGAGCACCGGTTGATCAAGTGGCGCGAAGGCCGCGTTCACCCCACCCGCGTTGACCAGCAGCACCCGTGCTTCGAACTCGAGCTGCGAAAAGGCGATCACCCGGCCTTCGATCGACGCAACGGCGCGATCGATCACCACCGATTGGGGCTTTGAGGGCTGCGACCACGCCGCAGTCGCGCAAAGAAAGAGGCACAGTCCGCAGTGGCGCCACCAAACCGACTGGTTACGCTCGATGTCGATCATGGGGCAGGACTACTACCAGCGGCTGAGTGTGGGGCGCGGCGCATCGGCCGACGAGATCAAGAAGGCCTATCGCAAGTTGGCCAAGCAGTACCACCCGGATCACAACCCCGGTGACAAAGCTGCTGAGGAAAAGTTCAAGTCGTTGAACGAGGCCTTCGAGGTTCTGTCCGACGCGAAGAAGCGGCGCCTGTACGACGAGTTCGGCGACGACGCGGCCAAGCTCGGGTGGGACGAGAAGAAGGCCGATCAGTTCCGCGCGTATCGCAGCGGCGGCGGCATGCCCGGTGGCGGCGGCGGCTTTGCCGGCGGAGGGATGCCGGGGGTCGACTTCGAAGATCTCCTCTCGCAGATGTTCGGTGCGCAGGTGCGTGGGGGCGGTCGTCGCGCCGGGCCCCGCGCGGGTGGCGATCTCAACGCCGAGCTCGAGGTGACGCTCGCCGACGCAGTGCTGGGTGGCGAGAAGATCATCATGCTCAACGGCAAGCGGCTGTCGGTGAAGATCCCCGCTGGCGTCGAGACGGGCTCGCGCATTCGGCTCGCAGGTCAGGGCGAGCCGGGTGATCGCGGCGGGCCTCCGGGGGACCTCTTCATCGATGTGGCGGTGGCCGAGCACCCGCTCGTTCGCCGTGATGGGCAAGACCTCCACCTCGAGCTGCCCGTGACGCTCGGTGAAGCCGCACTCGGCGCCGAGGTGCGCGTACCGGTCTTCGGTGGGTCGGGAACGGTGACGCTGCGGCCGGGTACCCAGTCCGGCACGAAGCTGCGGCTCAAGGGCAAAGGCGTTCCCGGCCTGCGCGGCGGCCCCGCAGGCGATCTCTACCTGATGGTCGCGATCAAGCTGCCGGAACAGCTCGACGACGCGTCCCGCAAGGCGATCCAGGCGCTCGACACGCAGTACGGCACCGACGTTCGCGCGAAGTTGGCGCTGTGAAGTCACCTGCAGACTGGTAAGGCGCACCCGATCATGGGCTTTTTGAATCTGTTCTCTGGTGGAACGCCGGCCGAGAAGGCCGCGCGGTTGAAGAAGAAGGCCACTGAGAAGTACGGCGACCCCGCAACGCGGCAGAAAGCGCTGCAGGATCTGGCCGAGCTCAAGCACCCCGACAGCGTGCCGGTGCTGATGCAGCGCTTCACCTTCGCGGTCGACCCTCAGACCACCGACGCAGAAGAGAAGCAGCACGTCTTCGAGACGATCTGCGAGCTCGGCCCCGACGCCATGCCGCACGTGAAGGACTTCTTGACCCGCAGCGACGCGGCCTCGAGCTGGGCATTGCGCATCCTCAACGAGGTGCTGCCGGCCGAGCAGTCGTTGCAGATCGTCACCGACGAGCTCAAGCGCCTCGGCGCGAACTACACGCGCGATCCTGAGAAGAAAGAAGTGCTCATCCGCTTTCTCCACGGCAAGCAGCAGGCAGACATCGGGCCCGCGTTGATGCCCTTCATCAACGACATGAGCGACGACGTGAAGATCGCGGCACTCGGCACGCTGGCGGCCCTGAAGCACGACCCCGCGCGCGAAGAGGTGCTGAAGCTGCTGGTCGAGGAAGAGACCGCCAAGCGTGTGCAGACGGCGTGCGTGCAGACGCTGGTCGAGGCCGGCTTCGAGGTGCAGGGATTCCGCGAGAAGGTCGAGAAGCGGCTCCCCGACGGGTTCGTGGTCGACAAGGCCGGCTACGTGAAAAAGCGCGGCTCCTGAACGGGTGGGCTGAGTAAGGTCTGCTGCATGCGTCTCGCGCGGTGGCTCAGCTCATCGTTCGTCGTCTTCGTCTGCGCGTGCCCGCCCCCTCAGATGGTGATCGATGCGGGCGTGCAAGACGCCGGCGTGCCGATCGGCCCTGTCGAGCTCTGTCAACGCATCTCGGAAGCCCAGTGTGCGCTTCAGTTGCGCTGCTACCCCGCGTATTCGCGCCGCGCGAAGGCCGCGTGTGTCGAGCAGACCCAGGCAGCCTGTCTCTCCGAGACCGAGCGATTGCGCCCGTCGTTCGAGAACGCGCGGCTGTCGATCGACGAAGGCCAGCTCGACGCGTGTGAACAGCGACTGAAGACGAGCGCCTGTCCTCCTTCATTCCCGGCGAGTTATCCGCTCGCCGTTGCGCAACCCTTCGCCGACTGTGCGCTCAACACGGGGCTGCTCGCGGGCGGAGTGAAGGTGGGAGAGACCTGTGACGACCCTGTTGAATGCATCGACGGGAGCTTTTGCGTCAAGCCTGCCGGCGTGTGCCGCGGCACCTGCGTCACCTATGCGCGACTCGACGAGCCCTGTGGCATCGGCTGTGGGTCGGGTCTGCGCTGTGAGTCGGGGCGCTGCACGTACTTGAAGACGCTCGACGAGGCGTGCACGGCGAGCGCTGAGTGCGAGCCTGACTTGCTGTGCCTGGGCAGCTGTCGCCCCCGGAGGAAGATCGGTGAACGCTGCCGCATCGACTTCGATCGGTTGAGCCCATGTGAGCCCGGGCTGGCGTGTGACGTGGTGCCATTCGTCGACGGCGCCGAGGGCGTCTGCGTGCTGCCGAAGGGCGAATTCGAACCGTGTCGCTACCACTGGAGCTGCAAGGCCGGCCTCGTCTGCGCCGACATCGACTGGTCGCTCTTCCCCGGTTCCGCGCCGGCGATGCCTGGCCTCTGCCGCCCACCCGATGGGGCTGACTTCAACTGCCGCCCCTCACAGTACGCAACGTTCATCGGCGATCAGTGCGAGCCCGGCCTGTCGTGCGATCAGAGGGCGCGCAAGTGCCAGGCGCTGCCAGAACGCGGTCAGGCGTGCACCCCCTCGAAGCAGGACTGTGCGGGCTTCGAGGTCTATTGCAAGCCAACGGGCAGCGGCGACGTCGGCGTCTGTGCAGGCCCTGCGAGCATTGGGGACCGCTGTGCGGTGCGCCTCGACGCGTCGAGGGTGGTGCAGATCCCCTGCGCCGAGGGCTTCTGCGAGACCGAGGTCACCTTCCAGTGTCGAGCCGCGTCAAAGCCCACGGGGTCTCTGTGCGCTCAGAACGGCGAGTGCATCTCGGGGCGGTGCGTGCCTCAACCCGACCGCACCTTGAAGTGCTCTCCGGCCTGTTGAAATTCGTTGTCACCGATTTCCGGCTCCATGCGTTGAGCTGGAACAAGCGATGTCCCAGGAGAAGCCGATGACCGCCTTGAGCTCGAAGCTCGACGCCGTGACCGTGTATCGCGAAGGGGCGATCTGTCGCCGCATCGCCACCATCCCCGCTGGCACCGAGCGCGTGGTGCGTGTCGGCCACCTCCCCCTGTCCCTCGATGCAGGGTCGTTTCGTGCGCGGGTGGTTGGCAGCAGCGGCCGCGTGCTCGACGTGCGCGCACAGTTCGACATCGAGTTCGCCGAGGAGACCGACATCCCCGCCGAGCAGAGGGCGGTGGAGCATTCGAGTGCGAAGGTGCTGCGGCTCGAACAGCTGCGAGCACGGGTGCACAACGAGATCGTCGAACTGCAGGCGCTCAAGCCCAGCTTCCTCGAGCCGAAGCGCGGCGAGCCACCCCGCCCCGCCCCCGTCGACGCCATGCTCGCGTTGGGGGCGTTCAGCGACGAAGAGCTCAAGACCCGCCTCGCGCGCCGACGTGAGCTCGATCAGGAATTGAAGGACGCACGCGAAGAGCTGCAGCTCCACCAGCGGAGATTGACGGAGGCAGGTTCGGCAAAGCGTACCGAGCGCTCGAAGGTGTGGCGCGCCGCGGTGATCACCCTCGCCGAGCCTCCGAGCGTGCCCGTCCAGCTCGAGCTCGAGTACCGCGTGCCGGGCGCACGCTGGGTGCCGAGCTATTCGCTCACGCTCGAACGGGGGCTCCACAACGGCACGTTGCAGATGCGCGCGTCGATCGCGCAGAACACCGGTGAAGATTGGGCGCAGGTGAAGGTGGGGCTGTCGACCGCTTCGATCTCCCGTCGAGCCGACATGCCCGAGCTCAAGGCGCTCAAGATCGGCCGCCGGCAGGAAGCACCGCAGCGCTCAGGCTGGCGAGAGCCGCCTCCGGGGCTCGAGGGGCTGTTCGAGGCCTACGACGTTTCGGTGGGCCCGCCGACGACACCGCCTCCCGTGCACGGCTTTGGCGCAGCCGCCACCGGGCGCCTCGATCAGGGTGAAGCCGCCGGCGGGCTGCTGCGCCAGGAGAAGGAGCGCGCAAAGGCTGCGCCGCCCCCGCCGCCACCGCCTCCCCGGATGATGGCCGCTCCCGTGGCGTCGTACGCGATGCCTTCAGCGCCTCCGATGGGAGCCGCGATGCCGAAGCCCCAGCCGGCCGCCAGGAAGAGCGCAGGCTTGATGGGGAATCTCTCGCCTGGAGGGGGTGGCGTTCGATCGAGAGAGCTGGCGCGAGAGGAAGTCGCGGAGCCTGCACCGGACGAAGAAGGGTACGCGTCGTTCGACGAAGACGTGATCACGGGGACTGGCCCGGTGGGTGAGGCAGACGACGGCGTGACGGGCCTCGATGCGCAGTTCAACGACTATGCGCGGCTCACGATGAAGGGCCCTGGCGCACCGCCGAGCCAGCGCGGGCGCCTGGGTGGCGCTCCGGAGTGGGACTTTGCGTTCGTCGCGGGGCTCTCGGTGCAGGTTGACGTCGTCGTGGCGGTGGTCTCGCGCTCGTGTCGTTCGGCGATGGGCGTGCAGTCCCTCGCGTTGCCCGCGCTCTGCAACCCGGTGAACTCGGTGAAGTCGTTCGACTACGCCTACGAGTGCGGCGCGAGGCTCGATGTGCCGTCGACCGGCACGTGGGTGTTGGTGCCGGTGATGCAGTGCGCGGTGGGTCTCACGCCCGAGTACGTGTGCGTGCCCTCGGTGGAACAGAAGGTCTACCGCACGCTCACCATTGCCAACCGCAGCACGCACGCGCTGTTGCCCGGCCCGGTCGACGTCACGAGCGGCGACGAGTTCTTGATGACGACGTCGTTGCCAGCGATCACCCCGGGCGCCGATCAATCGCATCGCCTCGGCCTGGGCGTCGAGGAGTCGCTCAAGGTCTCCCGCAAGACGCAATACAAGGAGACCACGGGCGGCTTCCTGGGCGGCTCCACCGTGTTGCCGCACGAGGTGGAGATCGAGCTCAACAACCGGCTCGCCACGCCCGCCTTGATCGAGGTGCGCGAGCGCGTGCCGGTGGTGGACCCTTCGGAGAAGGATCTCAAGGTCGAAGAAGCACAGATCACACCGCCCTGGGACAAGGTCGAGACGCCCATCGACGATCAGGTGCTCAAGGGAGCGCGGAGGTGGCGGGTCACGGTGCCTCCCGGCCAGTCGATGAAGCTCACCGCCCAATACGCCATTCGCATGCCCAACGACCGGATGCTCGTCGGCGGAAATCGGAGGAACTGATCCATGAACTCGATCCCCGTGAAGAAGGTCGTGGTGATGGAAGATCGCGCGCAGGTCGAGCGCATGGGCACGGTGACGTTGAGCGGCGTGACGAAGCTGGAGATCGCCGACGTCTCGCTGGTGGCGGTCGATCGTTCCCTGAAGCTCGAGGTCAAGGGCGGAACGCTCGTCGATGCCCGCTTCCTTCGCCGGTGGAAAGAACAGCCCCGCGGTGGCTTGCCAGCCAACGCGAGCGAGGTGCGCAAGAGCGTGCACGCGCACGAGCAGAACCGGCTCGCGCAACAGGACGATCTGGCTCAGCTCGACGCGCGCGCCGAGCTGCTCGCCGCTGCTCGGGCGGATCTGCTCCGCGCCATTTCGCAGTTCACCGGGCACGGCGCCGCTGAGCCGGCGAGCTGGAAGACCCAGTTGGCGACGCTCTCGCAGCAGCAGGCTGAGCTCGACGAGCGGCGAGCCGAAGCGCGGCGTGAGATCGCGCTGACGGACGTGAAGCTCGCCCAGGCCCGGCACGCGTTGGGGACCGCAGAGGAGCCGCTCCGCACGTTCGAGTGCGTGCTGGCGATCACGCTCGAGGGCACCGGCGAAGCGCAGGTGAAGGCGAGCTACCTCGTGCCGTGCGCGGTGTGGCGGCCGGCGTACCGCGCGACCTTGAGCGGTGAGACGGTGTCGATCGAGGCCGAGGCCGTGGTGTGGCAGCACACCGGCGAAGCGTGGAACGACGTGGAGCTCGCGTTCTCGACGGCGCGGCCCACCCTCGGCACCGCGCCCCCTCGCCTCACCGACGACTTCCTCAACTCGCGGCCGAAGCAGACCATCGAGAAGCGCGTGGTCGACGTGGCGATTCGCGAAGAGGTGATCCAGACGTCCGGCGAGAAGGGCAGCGCCCCCGAGATGCCCGGTCTGGACGACGGCGGCGAAACCCGACTGCTGCGAGCCGGCGGCCCGACGACGATCCGCAGCGATGGCCAGCCTCACCGCGTGGCGTTGTTTCGCTTCGAGAGCAAGGCCGTGGTCGAGCGCGTCTGCCCTGCCGAGCTCACCAGCCTCGTCTTCGTGGTCTCGCGCTTCCCCAACTCGAGTGGCCAGGTGTTGTTGGCGGGCCCGGTCGATCTGATTCGCAACTCGGGCCTCGTGGGTCGCGCGCAGCTCAAGTTCGCGGCCGCAGGAGAGACGGTGAAGCTCTCGTTCGGCAACGAAGACGGCCTGCAGGTGATCCGCGAGAGCGATCAAGGCATCGACGAGGCGCGGCTCACGGGGCGACGCACGACGAAGAACACCGTGAAGCTGCACGTGTCGAATGCGCGGCCCGAAGGCGCGAAGCTGGTCATCGAAGAGCGCATCCCCGTCAGCGAGGTGAAGGAAGTCGAGGTGCAGGTGCTGACAAAGGAATGCGGCCCGGCACCGTCGACAGTCACCAAAGAGGGCATCGCGCGCATCGAGGTCGAACTCGGCGCGAACGCCACGAAGACGGCGAAGTTCACCTGGGAACTGAGCGCCGCCTCGAAGGTCGCCGGGGTCTGATCGACGGCAGCGCGCGTGCTCGTCTTCGCGAAGAAGTCGCTGGCGGGCCTCACAGCTCGTCGCGGAACTGCGAGACGGAGCCCCGATGACGCTGGCCGAGGGGCTGAAGCTGCCCGAAGGCGAGACGGCGGCCGTTCGCGCGATGTGGAAGATCTTTCGCGTCGAGGAAGACCGGCAAGACGATCTCGATGGCGTCGAACTGCACTGGCACCCCGAGCACCGGTCGATTCAGATTCGACGCGGGCCTCCGATCGAGGGCGAGCTCGACGAAGTACGCGAGCAGATCGGAAAAGAGCGTGGTGCGAGGCGAGTGCTCGACGCTCTCGACGCGACCACCGAGATGATCGAGTTGGAGATGGGAATCCCCGGTTCGATGCACCTCGCCGCGACGAACGCGGAGGTGCTCGCCTTCTTCGTCGCCGAGCGCGGTGACGGCGTGGTGCTGTTCTACGGGCGCGACTTCGCGGCCCCCGACGACCGCTGCAAGACGCTGCTTACGTTGCGCGGCTGAGTCGGGCGCGCGCGGCGATCACCGTGTTGCCCATCAGCATCGCGATGGTCATCGGCCCCACGCCTCCGGGCACCGGGGTGATCCAGGCGGCCTTTTCCTTCGCCGACTCGAAGTCGACGTCGCCACAGAGCTTCCCGTCGGCGCCGCGGTTCATGCCCACGTCGATCACGATCGCGCCAGGCTTGATCCATTCACCCTTGACGAGCTTCGACACACCAACGGCCGCGATGACCACGTCGGCGCGCTTCACCTCGGCCGCGACGTCGCTCTTGCTGTGGCAGATGGTCACCGTCGCCGATGCGTTGAGCAGCAGCATCGCCATCGGGCGCCCCACGATGTTGCTGCGACCAATCACCACGCAGTTCTTGCCCACGAGGTCGCAGCCGATCTCCTCGAGCATGCGCATCACGCCAAACGGCGTGCACGCCACGAGCGTCGGGCGACCTTGAAACAGGTACCCGGCGTTGATCGCGTGAAACCCATCGACGTCTTTCGCCGGGTCGATCGCCTCGAGCACCGCGTTGGAGTCGAGGTGCTTCGGCAACGGCAACTGCACGAGGATGCCGTCGACCGCGTCATCGGCGTTGAGCTTGTGCACCAGCGCGAGCAACTCGGCCTGGGTCACCGTCGCCTCGAGGTGGTGATGCCACGAGCCGAAGCCGAGCTCGATCGCCGTCTTTTCCTTCGAGGTCACGTAGACCTTCGACGCGGGATCTTCACCGACGCGAACGACGGCGATCCCGGGCGCTCGGCCGTACTTCGCCTTGAGCTCCGTGACTTCCAGCTTCAGCTTTTCCTTCACCTTCGCGGACAGCGCCTTGCCATCGATGATCTGAGCCGCCATGGCCGGCGGCATGTCACACTCGTGTCCGCAATGTTGGGGAAAGTCCTCGGCGCGATGGTCGGTGGAACGGTGGGCATGGTGCTCACCGTGCAGCCCGAGTTGGCGGTCGGCCTCTCGCTGTTCGGCGCGCTGATCGGCCACTTCGTCTTCGATCGCGAAGTGGCGCCGGCGCCCAAAGCGTTCCGCCCGCCGTCACGTGGCGAGCTGCTCTCTTCGGGTCGACCGCCGCCCGCGCCGCGTCGGGTGAAGCGGCCTGCGAAGAAGCCCAGGTCCGATGATCTGGCGTTGCTGCAGGCCCTCTGCCCCCTGTTCATCGAGGTCGCGCGCGCAGACGCTCCGCCCGTCCAGATGGAGATCCGCGTCATTCGGGAATTCTTCGAGCTCCGCCTCAGCTTCGACGAGACGACCATGGAAGAGGTGCGCGACGCCCTGAAGGCCTGCCTCGCTGCGCCCGCCGGTGACGTCGAGGCGTTGACCACGCGCGCGCGAACGCTGGTGAAGCCGTCGATGCGGGTCGAGGTGGTGCGCAGCCTCTACGACGTCGGCATGGTCGACGGGGACCTGAAGCGCAGCGAGCAGGACGTGCTCAAGCGCATCGTCAACGCGTTCAACTTGAGCGACGAACAGCTCCAGCAGATCACCGCGGAGTTCTTCGGCAAGGGCGACGCGAACTACGAGCTGCTGGGCATCACACCCGACGCCACCGACGACGAGGTGAAGAGCGCATACCGGCGGCTGGCGGCCGAACACCACCCCGACCGGGCCACCGACGGGGGCGAGCGATTTCGGCTGGTAAAGGACGCCTACGAGGCCCTTCGAAAGCTTCGAGGTTTCTAACTGGCTGAATTCAAAGGCCCTCGACGGGGCGCGTAACAACTTCCGACTGGGGGCATTACCTCCCTGACACGGGATGGAAGCCAGTGACGAGGAGTTGATGCTCCGCTATCGCGACGGAGAAGATGCCGCATTCGAGCTGCTGTTCAATCGGCACTCGAACACCGTGTTCGGCTTCTTGCTCCGCATGACCAGCGATCGCGGCACCGCAGAGGATCTCGCCCAGACCACCTTCACGTCGCTCATTCGCTCGAAGGATCGCTTCGTCGACGGCACCAAATTCAAGCCGTGGCTCTTCACCATCGCCACCAACGCCGCGCGTGAACTGCATCGCAACAAGCAGGTTCGGGTGCGGGCCAGTGACGAGCTGCAGGCCGCAGCTGAATCGACGACGTCAGAGCAGCCGAACTTCGACCCCGGCCTCCAGCGTGAGGTCAACGTGGCAATGACGCAGCTGCCGAGCGCTCAACGGGAGGCGGTGGTGATGCACAAGGTGCAGGGGATGAGCTTCGACGAGATCGGTGAGGTGTTGGGCGTGACGGCGTCGGCGGCGCGCATCAAAGCGCACCGTGGGTACGCGCGACTGCGAGAGCTGCTCGCTCACTTGAAGGACTGAATCTGAAGGACTGAAACGTGGACCGCCTGGAAACCGAGCTCACCCGTGAAATGCCGATGTCGACCGCCGCGAAAGCGCGGTTGCTGTCTGCGCTGCGGGCCGAGCTGCCGAAGGCCCCGTCGAAGAATCGGTGGCGCTTCGAGGTGGCGGGCGTGGTGGCGAGCTCGTTTCTGGTGACCGCGTCGATCGCGGGCGCGCTGTTGACGTCGGGCAACACCACGATGGAGATCATCGCGGCGCGGGCGGTGGTGTTGGTGATGGGCGGGCTGATCTGCGCCTACGCCGCCGCGGTGGCGATCGCGCCGGGGCTGAAGCGCGGCCAGGTGTTTGCCCTCGCTGCGTTCGCGGTGGGCGCGGCGGTGCTGGTGGGCATGCGCTCGGAGATTTCCGCGGCCTCGACCCCCGAATGGGTCTGCACCGCGACGCACGTCGGGGTCGGTGCGATCCCCCTGGTGATTGGCGTGTTCGCGCTGCGTCGCTCAGGCTCGAAGCTGTTGGCCGGGCTCGCGCTCGGCGTCTCTGCAGGCACGACGGGCGCGATGGTCGGTGAGCTCGGCTGCGGTCGTGATGCGCTGCACGTCCTCCTCTTTCACGTCAGTGCCTGGCTGGTGATGGTCGCAGTCGGCGCCCTGCTCTCTCTCGTCATTCGCCCGAGGTCCCATGCTCCCTGAGTCGATCACCCGCGGCTTCGAAGTGCGTCGCAACGTCGATGGGGCTCCGCTGGCGATCGGCGCGTGGGTGCGCATCGACAGCACGCTCGACGCGACGGCTGACGTTCGCTTTGCCGGTCGCAAGGGTGCGGTGACGGGCTACGTCTACGACGCTCCGACCGAGCAATACCCGCACCGCCCGCTGGTGTTGGTCTGGGTCGACGGGCTGGGTGAAGACGTCTTCTTCGTCGACGAGCTGCGAACCCTGACGGCGCAGCGACAGGCGATGCCCGCCGCGGCCTGACCCCTCAGCTCAACTTCGAGACGAACTCAGCGAGGCGCGCGAGGCCCTTCTCGATGTTGGCGTCACTGGTCGCGAACGAGAGCCGAATGAAGCCCTCGGCGCCGAACGGCTCGCCCGGGACCGCCGCGAGCAGGAAATCGTCGAGCAGGATCTCAGAGAGCCGAATCGAGCCCGTCACGGGCGCTCCCTTGTACGACTTGCCAATCAGCGCGCCCATGTCGGGGAAGCAGTAGAACGCGCCATCGGGCAGGCGGCACTTCACGCCGGGGATCTTGTTGAGCCCGTCGGTCATGAGCACGCGGCGGCGGGCGAACGCCTTCACCATCTCGTCGATGGGCGCGGTCGGGCCCTTGAGCGCCGCGACCCCGCCCTTCTGGATGATCGAGGCCGAGTTCGAGGTCGACTGATCTTGAATCATCTGCATGCCGGCGATCAGGTCCTTCGGGCCGGCGGCGTAACCCAGGCGAAGCCCGGTCATCGAGAACGCCTTGCTGAAGCCGTTCACCACCAGCGTGCGCGGCGCGAGATCGGGCGCGACGTTGGCGATGTTGAAGAACGGGCCGTCGACGTAGAGCAGCCGCTCGTAGATGTCGTCGGTGATGATCAGACAGTCGTGGCCGCGCAGCACGTCGGCCAGCGCCTCGAGCGCCTGCCGCGAGATCACCGCCCCCGTGGGGTTGCTCGGCGAGTTGAAGATCACCGCGCGCGTGCGCGGAGAGAGCACCTTGCGCAGCTCGTTGGGCTCGGGCGTCCAGTTGGTTTCGGCAGACGTCTCGACGAACTTCGGCTCGCCATCGGCCAGGCGCACCATGTCGGGGTAGCTGACCCAGTACGGTGAGAAGATCACCACCTCGTCGCCAGGTGACAGCAACGCCTGGAAGCAGTTGTACAGCGCCTGCTTGCCGCCCACGCTGACGAGGATCTGCTCGGGCGTGAAGGTCAGCTTGTTCTCGGTCTGCAGCTTCTCGACGATCGCCGCCTTCAGCTCGGGGATGCCGCCGGTCGCGGTGTACTTGGTGAAGCCCGAGTCGAGCGCCGTCTTGATGCCCTCTTTGATGTGCGCGGGCGTGTCGAAGTCGGGCTCACCCGCGGCGAAGCTCAAGACATCAGCGCCCTTCGCGGCGAGCGCGCGCGCCTTGGCGTTCAGCGAGAGCGTGGGGGACGGCTTGACGGCCTTGAGCCGCTTCGCGAGTTGACCGGGCATGATGGCAATCCTCACTTCTGGTGGGCGTACTTCGCCTTCAATTTCTCGAGCACGTTGGGGGGCACCGCGCCTTCGACGTTGCCGCCGAACGACGCTACTTCGCGCACGAGGTTGGACGAGATGTAGAAGTAGTCTTCGCCGGTCATCATGAAGACCGTCTCGAGCTCGGAGCTCAAGCGGCGGTTCATGTTGGCGAGTTGGAACTCGAACTCGAAGTCGCTGACCGCGCGCAGGCCGCGCAGCACCACGTTCACCTGGCGCTTCCTGGCGTAGTCAACGAGCAGACCTTGAAAGTCGTCGATCTCGACGCGGGGATCGTTGCCGATGGCGCCGCGAATCAATTCCCTGCGCTCTTCGACTGAGAACAACGGCGTCTTCTTCGGGTTGACCGCGATCGCGACCACCAGCGAGTCGAACATCTTGAGGCCGCGGTGGATGAGCGAGAGGTGCCCGTTGGTCAGCGGGTCGAACGAGCCGGGGTAGATGGCGGAGCGCACGGATTGCGCAGAGTGGGTCATGCGCTGCGTTGCGTCAATCGGAAGATGCTCACCCGCGCCGCACCGAGTTCTCGCTCGTCGATGCGCTCGAAGTCCCCTTCCCGTTCGGGCAGTTCTTCGTCGCGCCCGGTCTCGATCACCGCGAGGCCTTCGGGGGTGACGATGCCCGCTACGAGCAGCGCTTTGAGAACCTGGACTCCAGCCACGTGTTTATAGGGAGGGTCGGCGAAGACGAGCTCGAACTTCGCGCCCTTCTTGCCCAACGACGCGATGGTGAGCAGCACGTCGGCCGCGATGATCTCGACCTGGCTGGTGAACTTGAGCGACGCAGCGTTGGTGCGACACAAGTCGATCGCCTCGCGGGCCTTGTCGACCTGGACAACCTTCACCGCGCCGCGTGAGAGCGCCTCGAGACCGAAGGCGCCGGTGCCTGCGTAGAGGTCGAGCACCGTCAGCCCGTCACAGCGTTGGCCGAGCACGTTGAAGATCGTCTCTCGCGCGCGATCGGCGGTGGGACGAATGACGTCGTCCGACTTCGGAGTGGCGAGGGTTCGGCCGCGAGCAGATCCACCAACGATGCGCACGGGCCACGCCTACCACGCAGTGTCGTCGCTGGGGGGAACACGCAGGCGGCCTCCCCACGGGCGGGAATCGAGGGGGGGAGTCGTTCGATCCACTCCGCGATCGAGACACGCGAGCCCGCGAAGCAGCACGGCGCTCGCAACGACGAGCAGCACCGCCAGCAAGCCCATTCCGCCCAACACCCGCTTCACGCGAGAGGGCCTGGTTCGTCCGAATTCGGGGCGACGGGTGTCCGGTCTTCAGTGGATCAGGGTGCGACGATGGTTGGCGGCCTCCGACGTCAGCGCACAGGGCTGCCCCTTGAATTGACCGCGACCGAGACGATCGGCCACGTAAAGTGTCTGCGTGGACTACGAGCGATACCAGAACCTGCACACCATCGTGATGCTCCGCGACATCTTGCGGAAGTGGTGGCGCGCCGAGCTTTCGTTCGCCGACAAGAGCGGCACGGTGATCGAATGGTCGAAGGGGCAGATCACGCCTCCGCCCAACGACTTCTGCCGGCTGTCGCTGTTCTCGAAGGAAGGCTTTCGCCGCTGCACGGCGTCGGTGCGGGTGCTGCACGAGAAGTTCAAGGCCTCGCGCAAGCTGCGCCGCAGCCAGTTTCACGAGTGCCACCTGGGCTTCACGATCGTCGGCGCGCCGCTCTACGTCGAGAACGAGTACGAGGGCATGCTCTTCGTCGAGGGCTTCGCGCGGCAGGAAGTGAGCCCGCGTGAGGCCGACATGCTCAAGGCGAAGATCACCGAGATCAACCCGGCCACCACCGATCTCGAGCGGGCCATCGAGCGCATCATGCAGATGGACGATCGCGAGACCGAGAAGATCTGCGACCTGCTCGAGTTCGGCGCGAACGAGATCGCCAACTACGAGGCGGAGCTCGCCCGCAAAGACGAGACCATTCAGACGCTGAGCACCGAGCTCTCAGACCGCTACAAGTTCGAGAACATCATCGGCAAGTCGACCGCGATGATCGACGTGTTCCGCATTCTCGAGAAGGTCTGCAATTCCGACTCGACGGTGCTGGTGAACGGCGAGTCGGGCACCGGCAAGGAACTGGTGGCGCGCGCCATCCACTACAACGGCCCTCGCAAGGACAAGCCTTTCGTCGTGCAGAACTGTTCGGCCTTCAACGACAACCTGCTCGAGAGCGCGTTGTTCGGCCACACCAAGGGCTCGTTCACGGGCGCGCTGCGCGACAAGAAGGGGCTCTTCGAGGTCGCCGACAGGGGCACGTTCTTCCTCGACGAGGTCGGCGACATGTCGCCTTCGCTGCAGGTGAAGCTGTTGCGCGTGCTGCAGGAGGGGACGTTCATCCCTGTCGGTGGCACGCAAGGGAAACAGGTCGACGTGCGCGTGATCGCCGCGACGCACAAGGATCTCGGCGTGATGGTGAAGAAGGGCGAGTTCCGCGAAGACCTCTATTACCGGATCAACGTGATCCGCATTCAGGTGCCTCCGCTGAGGGATCGCAAAGACGACCTGCCGGTGCTCATCGATCACTTCATGCGCAAGCACCGCAAGGACGGGCAGCGGGCGCGCGCGCTGGCCACCGACGCGCTGTCGATCATCCAGCAGTACCACTGGCCGGGGAACATCCGAGAGCTCGAGAACGAGATCGAGCGCCTGCTGGTGCTCGGCAATGAGTTCGAGATTCTCCCCGCCGATCTCCTGTCGAGCCGCATCAAGGACGCGGTGAGCGGCGCGGCCGGGGCGAACGTGATCGGTGCGTCTCGACTGGCGCAGTTGCCGGTCGGCAAGATGAACGACGCGGTGGAACACCTCGAGCGAGACATGATCAGCCAGGGCCTCACGCGCACGCGCGGCAACAAGTCGAAGCTCGCGCGCGAGCTGGGCATCTCGCGGTCGAACTTGATCCTCAAGATTCAGAAGTACCAGCTCGAGGGCCCCGGCGGCTCGAGCGCAGACGACGAGTCGGAGGCAGCACCGTGAGTTCGACGTACTTCCACCAGGGCATCTTTCAGACCGACGACGGCGCGCCGCTGTGGTTCGAGTCACGCGGCGAGACGAAGGGCATCCCCGCGATCCTCAACGATGGGCTGGGGTGCGACGGCTTCATCTGGCGCTACCTGTGGGAGCCACTCACCGCGCGCCGCCAGGTGCTGCACTGGAACTACCGCGGCCACGGTCGCTCGGGCGTGCCCACCGACGATTCGCGCATCGGCATGGAATACATCACCGACGATCTCGCGCGGCTGATGGATCAGCAGAAGGTCGATCAAGCGGTAATCTTTGGCCACTCGATGGGCGTGCAGGTCAGCCTCGAGTTCCACCGGCGGCACCGGTCGCGCGTGAAGGGGCTGGTGTTGATCTGTGGCTCGTACGGCACGCCGCTCGACACGTGGCACGATCACTCGTTGATGCGCGTCGCGTTCCCGTACATCAACCGGCTCGTCGAGAAGGCGCCCGGCTTCGCCAAGGCGTTCACGGGGCGGCTGATGAACACCCAGGTCGCCGTCGAGTTCGGCATTCGCACCGAGCTCAACCCAGAGCTGATGAAGCACAACGACTTCGCGCCCTACATGGAACACCTCGCGAAGATGCACCCGCTCTACTTCGTGCGAACGCTCGACTCGCTCAAGGATCACTCGGCGTGGGATCACCTCTCGCACGTCGACGTACCGACGATGGTGATCGGCGGCGAGGGAGACAAGTTCACGCCCGTGTGGCTGAGCCAGCGCATGGCTGAGCACATTCCCAGCGCGGAATATGTCTACGTGCCCGGCGGCACCCACACTGCCCCGCTCGAGCGACCGGGCCTCGTGAACGCAGCCATCGATCGCTTCATGCGCGAGCGCGTAGAGAAGCAAGCCGCCTGAGCAACAGCAACACCGCCGCCATGAGCGGGAATGCCGGGGCGCTGGTGCACCAACTCCCACCGCCTCGCGCTCAAGGACGAGGATCAACCCGAGTCGCCACGACATGCGGAGCGCCGTAGAGGGGAATGATACCCTCCCTTCATGGTTTCTCGTGTCATCGCGGTGCTGACGATTCTCGGCGCTTCTTCAGTGCTGGCGCAGACCGCCATTGGGGGCAACGTCACCGGCGCGTTCGAAGGCTTTCAAGGCGGCATCCCTGTCGTCCGCTACGACGTGAAGCTCACCTGCTCGCTCATCTGCCCTCCCGCGATGCCTCTGTTGAGTTACCGCATTCGCGGCAACATGCAGACGGTGTTCGACAAGGCGCCCAATGAGAACACGGGGCTCATGAACGCGGTCGACGCAACGGACATCGAGCGAGATGGCGAATCGACGGCGACCACGACCCTCGTTCGCCCCGGCACCACCAACGTGCTGGTCGCGAAAGGCGTCACCTGCGAGTGCGGCACGATGGTCAACCAGGGCGGAGTGTTGGACCTGCTCTCCCCGCCCTTCTCGGTGCCGCCGAACCTCGTGGTGCCCGACAGCGTTCGCGCGAAGAGCATGTTGTCGATCAACCTCACGGCCGAGCCGCGCGGCAGCGACGTGGTGAAGGTCATCATGAGCGGCGCGGGCATCGACGAGGTCGTCAACCTCGGCGAGTTCGACTTTCCAGGCCGTGGCGCGGTGCTGCTCCGCACGCCGACCGTTCCCGGCACGGTCACCATCTCGGCCAGCATCGGCGGCGCGGCGGTCATGCGCACCGTCACCGTCACGCAGGCCACGATGACCGGCGGAGGGGGTGGCTCGAGCGGAACAGGCGGCAGCACCGGCGGCGGGAGCAGCGAGCCTCTCGGTTGCAGCTCGGCCCCTGGCATCGGCCTCCTCGCGCTGGGAGCGATGCTGATTCGCCGGCGACCGAATCAGCGCTGAGGGGCGAGCGCGTCGAGCTCGGCGACCAGCTCAGCGCCGAACGCGTGCTTGATCTCGTCGCGTGAGAACTCGTAGAGCGTCGGGCCCGTGTGGCGACACATCAGATCGTCGTGCACGTCGCTGCTCGCCCGCAGCACGCCCTTGTCCCACGTCACGGGGAACAGCCAGCACACCATCGGCTTGATCGCGTGGTAGTCGCGCCCGGTCGCCATCGCGAAGGCGTGAATTCCGCAGCCGCGCCCTTTCGCCGCGAACACGCAACGCCCGTTCTTCGTCTTCGCACGCACGAACTTCCCCGACTCGTACTCGGGGTCTTCCTTGACCTCGTCGGCGAACCATTCGTTCGGCGAAGTCATCACGAACTTCGCGAGCTCGTCTTTGACCGCGAGGATCCGATCGCGCTCGTTGAGGTTCACGTCGCAGCCGTATTGGCAGCAACTGTCGTGACAGAAGGTGCACTGCATGCAGCGGCCGAAGTAGCGGAGGGAGAAGATCTCCGTGTCGACCTGCTTCAACGCCGGGTGTGACCGAATGGTGACCAACATCGGCGCTGCCTGTACCTCGTTGTGTTGAGGGAGGGAACGTGTCAAAGGCCGCGCCCGATGTTTCCCCGAGAAAAAATCCGCAATGTCGCCATCGTCGCTCACGTCGACCACGGCAAAACGACCCTCGTCGATCACATGCTGCGCCAGGGAGGTGCGTTCCGTTCGAACGAGCACGTCGCTGAACGCGTGATGGACAGCAACGATCTCGAACGCGAGAAGGGCATCACCATCATGGCCAAGAACACGGCCATCGGGTGGAAGGACCACTTCATCAACATCGTCGACACGCCCGGCCACGCCGACTTCGGCGGTGAGGTCGAGCGCGGCCTGCGCATGGTCGACGGCGTGCTGTTGCTCGTCGACGCTGCGGAAGGCCCCCTGCCCCAGACCCGCTTCGTGCTCGGCAAGGCGCTGGGTCTGGGCCTCAAGACCGTGCTGGTCATCAACAAGATCGACCGCAAAGACGCGCGCGCCAAAGACGTGCTCGACCTCGTCTATTCGCTCTACATCGACCTCGGGGCGAACGAGAAAGACCTCGAGATGCCGGTGATCTACGCGATCGCGCGTGAAGGCCGCGCCGGCCCTGACCTCGAGAACATCGGCGATCGGCTCGACCCGCTGCTCGACGCGATCATCAGCCACATCGCGCCTCCGCCGGCACCTGCGCCGGGGCAGCCCACGCAGCTGTTGCTCGCGAACCTCGACTACGACGACTACGTCGGCCGCATCGGTATCGGTCGCCAGTCGTCGGGCCGCCTCGCGCCCAACATGCCGGTCTCGATCTGCCGTGAAGGTGGCAAGATCGAGCAGGGCAAGATCGTGAAGCTGTACGGCTTCTCGGGTCTGAAGCGCGTCGAGATCGCCGAGTCCGGCCCGGGCGAGATCGTCTGCGTCGCCGGCATCGAACAGCTCACCATCGGCGACACCATCAGCGACGTCGAGAACCCCAAACCCATGCCCCGCATCAAGGTCGATGAGCCGACCATGATGATGGTGTTCCGCGTGAACAACGGCCCGTACGCCGGCCGCGAGGGCAAGTACGTCACCTCGCGCAACATTCGCGATCGCCTGGCGCGTGAGTCGTACAAGAACGTGTCGATTCGCGTCGAAGACACCGACTCGCCTGACGCCTTCCGCGTCGTGGCGCGTGGTGAATTGCAGCTCGCCGTCATCATCGAGACGATGCGCCGCGAAGGCTTCGAGCTGACGGCGTCGAACCCCGAGCCGATCATCAAGGAAATCGACGGCGTGAAGCACGAGCCGATGGAGCTGGTGTTCATCGACTGCCCGGAGACCGCCGTCGGCGTCGTCACCGAGCGCCTGGGGCCCCGCAAGGGCCGCATGATGGACATGGCGACCCTCGGTGGTGGCCGCACCCGCGTGCAGTACCGCATCCCCGCGCGAGGCCTCGTCGGCTTCCGCAGCGAGTTCCTCACCATCACCAAGGGTGAAGGCATCATGAGCTCGCAGTTCGACGGGTGGGAGCCGTACATGGGCTACATCCCCCGCCGCGCGAACGGCGCGATCATCGCCGACCGCATGGGCGACGCGATCCCCTACGCACTGTTCAGCATTCAGGAACGCGGCAAGCTCTTCGTGAAGCCGGGCGACGCGCTCTATGAAGGCATGATCATCGGCGAGAACGCGCACCCCAGCGATCTCGACGTGAACGCCAGCCGCGCGAAGAAGCTCACCAACATCCGCGCCGCGGGGCGCGACGAGAACGTGATCCTCACGCCCCCGTTCGACATGACGCTCGAGAAGGCGCTGGAATGGATTGCCGAAGACGAGCTGGTCGAGGTGACGCCGAAGAACGTTCGGCTGCGCAAGCGCACCCTCGCCTTCAACGATCGCTACCGCACCGAGCGCGAGCGCAAGCGTGAGAAGGAAGACCACGACTCGTAACGGGTAAGCTGGGCGCGTCTTGCGTGCCTGGCTCGAGCGGGAAGCCCCTCCCGGTGATGACATCGAACTCCCTGAATCAGGGAGCCTCGTGTTTGGGCGCTCGTCGAAGTGCACCATCGTGTTCGATGACGCCCGGCTCTCCCCTCAGCACTGTGAGGTGAGCTGGGACGGCTCGTTCTGGAAGGTGAAGGACCTCGGCAGCGACGCGGGCACTCGCGTCAACGGCGTGGTGTTGCGCCATTCGCGGGCGCTGCACGCCAACGAGATCATTCAGATCGGCGAGACGAAGCTGCGGTTCAAGACCGATCTGCCGACCGAAGATCGCGCGCTGATCGAGGCCATCGCGCGCTCGCCTGACGCCGAATCGAACTGGCTGGTTTACGCCGACCAACTTCAGGAACGCGGCGACCCGCTCGGTGAGCGCATCGTGAAGAGCCGCGCCGGCGGGAAGCTCGATCACATGCCGTGGCTCGGCGGTCTGTGGGAGCCCTTCGTCAACGGCGAGCTGGAGATCGACTGGCAGTTTGGCTTCGTGCGCCGCGCGACGATCCGCACCGCCGCCGGTCGCGAGGCCCCGCGCTGGGAAGATCTGCTGGTCGCCCTGCTCAACAGCCGTATTGGTCACTTCGTGCGCTCGTTGATCATCGATCTGCCGCGCATTCGGGGGCTCACGCACCTGCAGTTGCTCGACGCGGTGATCGACGCGCAACACTTTCTCACCCAGTTGCCAGCCCTGCCGCTGAGCCTGGAGAAGCTCTCGTTCGGGTACCACGTGGCACAACCGGCGACCGGCTCGCTCTCGGTGACCGAAGAGCTCGCGCTCAAGTTGCCGCGGCTGCGAGCGGCGCCGATCTACCACCGGGCGCACGGGGTCCGGCTGCGGGTGATCTCTACCGCTCCGGGCATCGTGCTCAGCGGCATCGAAGGCAGTCGCATCTTGACCGGCGTGACGCGCATTCGACGCGGGCAACGCAACCAGCTCTTCATCGAGAGCCCGCCGGGCATTCCGTTCATGGCCGACGGCAACCCCTGCTACTTCGCGTTCGCCGATGGGCGCGCGCAGCTCATCGCGGGGCGCATGCGGGGTGAGGTGCGCGTCAACAACCGCATCGACTCCCTGTTCGCGTTGTTGCCCGACGACATCATCGACGTGCAGGGCACCGCGAAGTTCCGGCTGGAGCTCGTCACGTGAAGGCCTGGCTGCGGAAGATCGAGCTCGAGACCTTCAAAGCCGAGGTCATCGCGCTGCCCGAAGCCGCGAAGTCGTTCATGATCGGCCGGCGCGACGCCGACCTCGTCATCCCTTCCGAGCGGGTGGCGAAGAAGCAGTGTGCGTTGGTGACCGACGGAGGCCGCTGGTTGGTGGAAGACATGACGTCGACCGGCGGCACCTTCGTGAACGGTCGCCGTGTTCATCGACACCCGCTCGTGCACGGCGACACGCTGTGGCTCTACGACGCGCTGCTCGTGTTTCTCGAGACGCCCGAGCTCCACCACGCCGAGCTGGAGCAGGCGCTCGATCAAGACCCTGACGACGCCGCGCGGGTGCAGGTCTACGCCGATTGGCTGCATGAGCAGGGCGCACCGTTGGGAGAGCACCTGCTGGGGCGTGGCGCGCCGACGAAGGTGCTCGAAGGGCTCGACGTGCTGCTGGCGGAGGGGCGACTCGAGCTGGTGTGGAAGCACGGACTGATTCACACCGCGCGCGTTCGCTGCATCAACGACGCGACGTACAGCGACGTGGAGCTGGTGGCGCGGCTGCTCTCGTTGCCCATCGCGCGGTGGCTGCGTGAGCTGACGATCGATCTCTCGACGTGGGTCGTGCCGAGCGCGAACCGCATTCAGCAAGACGCGGCCGCCGTGCTGCGCGGCCTGTTGCACGGCGCAGAGCTGCCGAGGCTGGAGCGGCTGTCGTTCGGGTACTTCAGCGAATCATTGCCCTCGAGCTCGTTGCTGCCGGCGCTGTTCAGCCGGTTGAGGGCTCGTTTCCCCCGCCTGCGGACCCACGTCGGTGAGCTGATGCAGCCGGTGCGCACGGCGGCGCTGGAGATCGTCTCGATTCCTGAAGGCCTCGACTTCCACGCGCCCGCGGCGGCGAAGGGGCGCATTCCGCTCGACGCGGGCGTCTGGGTGGGCAGCTCGGTGCAGGGCCAACTGCGCGCGCTGGCGCCGGGCGTACCGCGATCGACGGTGATTCAGGCGTTCCTCGTGCGGCAGGAAGCGCCCCAATGGTGCCTCATTCCCCTCGAAGAGGGCGTGTTGTTGAACGGTCGCGCCGCCGTCGAGACACGATTACTCCCCGGCGACGTCATCGAGGATCGCCGAGGCGCCCGGTTCAGGTTCACCACCGACTGAAACAATCAACTCCCGCTCCTCCGGTGGAGGAGAGGGTTGGGGAGAGGAGGCGAACGCTCGCGCTCAAAGCATCGAGGCGAGCGCCTGGAGCGTGGGCTCGATCGTCTCGGCATTCGACGGCCGCTCGAGCAGCTCGGCCAGCGCAGGGGGCACTTCGACCTTCTTCCCGATCAACGGCTCGACCACCGTGTCGAACTTCGCCGGGTGCGCGGTCGCCGCGACGATCCACGTGCCCTCCTCACCGCGCGAACGCATGCGGCGGAGCACTTCGAGACCGCACGCCGTGTGCGGGCAGATCACTTCACTCGACCGACGAATCGTCTCGCTGATCGTCCCGTCATCGACCCAGTCGGCGCTCACCACCTCGCCCACATGCGGGAAGCGGTGCAGCAGCCGCTCGACGTTGCTCGGCGCGCCCACATCCATCGCGTTGGCCAGGGTCTGCACCGACTTGCGCGGCTGGTACTGACCTGATTCCAGCATGTCGACCAGCACCCGGTTCGAGTTGGTCGCCAGCTTCACGCGATCGATCGGCAACCCGTACTCGCGCGCCAGCAGACACGCGAAGGCATTGCCCAGATTCCCCGTGGGGATCACGAACGACGGCTTGCCCTTCCCCTCCGCCACCGCCGAGAGCGAGGCGTGCGCGTAGTACACCATCTGCGGCAGCAATCGCCCCAGGCTGATGCTGTTGGCCGAGGTGAGCGCGTGTTTCTCGCGAAGGTCGGTGTTGCCGAACGCCTCCTTCACCATGCGCTGGCAGTCATCGAAGCTGCCCTGCACCTTGAGCGCCCGCACGTTGTCGCCGAAGGCGCCGAGCTGGTGCGCCTGCCGTGGCGAGACGCGCCCATCGGGGTAGAGAATGACGACGCGAAACCCTTCGCGCAGGTGGAAGGCCGAGCCCACGGCTGCGCCCGTGTCGCCTGAGGTCGCGACGAGAATGGTCGTCTCTGGCGCATCGGGCTTGCGCAACCGCGACAGGCTGGCCGCCAGAAACCGCGCGCCGAAGTCTTTGAACGCCGCCGTCGGGCCGTGAAACAGCTCGAGCAGTCCCGTGTCGGGCTTGAGCCACTTCGTCGGAGCATCGAAGGTGAACGCGTCGTCGATCACCGCCTTCAGATCGAACGGCGCCTCATCGGCGAACAGCGGCGACATCAGGGTCAGCGCGCGCGCGCGCAGATCGCCACCCCCGCTTTCGGGCGCGGGAATCGGCCCCGCGGGGGGCATGTACAACCCGCCGTCGGGCGCGAGACCCGCAGCGATTGCGTGAAGTAACGAAACAGAAGCACCACCGCGTGTACTGGAGACTCTCAACCGATCACCCTCGCCGCCGGACCACTCACTGAACTGACCAACCGGTCGCTGTCGAGACCGTGCCTCATGAAGGCGGCCGCCATCGCGTCCGCCGCCTGCGTTGCCTCGTCTTTCGTCGAGAACCAGCCGAACACGCTCGGCCCCGCGCCCGCGATGCTGGCACCAATCGCACCCGCAGCGAGCGCTGCTTTCTTCACGTCGTCGAAGCCGGGAATCAACTTCGCCCGCCTCGGCTCGACCAGCACGTCACGGAACCCCCGACGAAGCAACTGCGCATCGGACTGAAAGCAGCCCGCCAGCACGAGCGCGAGGCCTTCACTCTGCACCACGAAGTCATGCAATTCGTACGGAGCGCCCAAGGCGGCGCGCGCCACGCGCGTCTCGAGCACGAAATGCGGGCGCACCAGCGCCACGTGCAGCCAGTGCGGCGTCGGCACCTTCACCGCCGCGCCCTTCGCCGGCGCGATCACCAGCCCGCCGAGCAACATCGGCCCCACGTTGTCGCCATGCACGCTGCCCGAGGCCGCGGCCTCGCCTTCCATCGCCGACTGGTAGAGCTGCTCGAGCCCCACGGGCGCATCGACCACGGCGTTTGCTGCGACCACCGCCGCCACCGCCGACGCCGCGGAGCCACCCATGCCCGAACCGAACGCGATGCCCTTGTCGATCTCGACGTCGAAGCCCAGCGAGGGGTCGAAGGACTTCTTGAGATGCAACAGCGCCAGGCCCGCCGTGTTCTCGGCGGCGTTCTTCGGCAGATCGGTGACCGTGCCCTTCACGCTGACGATGCGCACCTCTCCCGTTGCGGTGCGGGTGACCGTGACGCGGTCACCGGGTCCTTCCACCGAGTGACCGAGGATGTCGAAGCCGACCGCGACGTTCCCGATCGACGCAGGGGCGAACGCCGTGGCGCGCTTCACAACTTGGCCCCCAGCGCCGTGGCCACGCGGAGGAGATCGGCGAACGCCCCCGAGGCCGTGACTTCGGGACCTGCGCCGGGCCCCTGCACCACCAGCGGGTTCTTGTCGTACCGGCCCGTCGTGAACTGCACGATGTTGTCGGTGAGCTTGATGTGCGCGAACGCGTGATCGCCCGGCAGCGCCACGAGCCCGACGGTGGCACGGCCCCCCGCTGACAGCTTTGCGACGTACCGCAGCACCTGGTTCTCTTTGCGCGCGGCGTCGAGGCGGGCCTGCATCGGCGCGTCGAACTCGCCGAGGCGCGCCATGAACTCCTCGAGGCTCAGCTTGCGCAACTGCTCGGGCACCAGCGACTCGAGCGCGATCTCGTCGAGCCCCGTACGCCACCCGTTCTCGCGCGCGAGGATCACCAGCTTGCGCGCCACGTCGAGGCCGCTCAGGTCATCGCGCGGGTCGGGCTCGGTGTAGCCAAGTTCCCTGGCCTGCTTCACCAGCGCGCCGAACCCCACGGAGCCATCGAAGCGATTGAAGAGGTAGGCCAGCGTGCCCGAGAAGATGCCCTCGACGCTCCGCACCTCGTCGCCGGTGTCGATCAGATCGCGCAGGGTGGTGATGATCGGCAGCCCCGCACCGACGGTGGACTCGTAGTGAAAACGAGCACCCTTGCTCTTGATCGCCTCGTAGCGCTTCCAAGGGCCAGCGCCGGCGTTCTTGTTCGGCGTGATGACGTGAATGCCGCGCTCGAGCCACGCCGGGTACCGATCGGCGATCGCGTCGCTCGCGCTGCAGTCGACGATCACCGCGTGCGGCAGGTGTTCCGCGTGCACGTGCGCGGTGAACGTGTCGAGATCGGTCGCTTGCGTGAGCTGCCCCTTGAAGTCGTCGAGCGCCACCACCGGGTCGGCGAGCACCATCTTCTTGCTGCCGGCGATGGCGCGAACGCGCAGGTCGATGTTCGCGGTCTGGAGCAGCCGCTCGCGCGCGTCGCGCAACTGCCGCAAGAGCGCCTGCCCCACGTTGCCGGGGCCGATCACCCCCACCGAGATGGTCTGCGCCGACAGATAGAAGCCGGAGTGCACCGCACGCAGGGCCCGCTTCGCGTCGGCCGCGTCGATGGCGACCGAGATGTTCCGTTCTGAGGCGCCCTGGGCGATCACCCGCACGTTGACCCGCGCACGACCCAGCGACTGGAACAAGCGCGCCGCGACACCGGGAGTCCCGGCCATGCCGTCACCGACGATGGCGAGCGCCGCGATGCCCTTCGTCACGGTCACGTCGGTGAGCTGTCGCGCGGCGAGCTCGCGCGTGAAGGAGTCGAGCACCGCTTTCTTCGCCGCCTCCCCGTCGCCCTCGCGAATGACGCAGCAGATCGAGTGCTCCGACGAGCCCTGCGAGATCATCACCACCGACACGCCCGCCTGCTTGAGCGCCGCGAAGGCGCGCTCTGCGGTGCCGGGGACGCCGATCATGCCAGCGCCCTCGATGTTGAGGATGGCGAGACCGGTGAACGTGGTGACGCCCTTCACCGGCGTCGAAAGATCCTGGTCCGTCGAGATGCGGGTGCCGGGATGCGAAGGATTGAAGGTCGAGCGCGCGATGATGGGGATGCCGCGGTCGAACGCCGGCGCCATCGTCTGCGGGTGAATCACCTTCGCGCCGAAGTACGCGAGCTCGCAGGCCTCGTCGTAGCTCAGCTTCTCGATGAGCACGGCCTCGGGGACCAGGCGCGGGTCGGCCGAGAGCACGCCGTCGACGTCGCTCCAGATGTGCAGCTCCGTGGCGCCGAAGAGGGCCGCGAAGATCGCGCCCGAATAGTCGGAGCCGTTGCGGCCCAGCGTGGTGATGCGGCCCTCTTTCGTGCGCGCCACGAAGCCGGTGACGACGGTGCGTTCGGGGCGTTCGGCGCCGAGCCGGGCCTGCGAGACCTCCCACTGCACCATCGCGCCCAGCTCGCTCTTCTCGACCACCAGCACTTCCCGAGCGTCGAGCCATCGACTCGAAGCCCCGCGCGCACGAAAGGCCGCATCGACCATCGTCGAGGACCACACCTCACCGAGCCCGCTGACCAGATCGAGCAGATCGGTCGACACCGCGCCCACCAGCGACTGGGCGTGCACCAGGTCCCGGAGCGACGCGAATTCTCGGGAGAACTTCGCCAACACCTCGTCGGCCTTGTCGCCCAGCAGCGTGCGTGCGGTCTCGATGTGGCGCCGCTCGAGGTCGGCGAGCGCGGTGTGCCAGGCCGTGTCACGAGCCGCTGCCAGCTTCACGAGGTTGATCAACGCGTCGGTCACGCCCTGCATCGCCGAGATGACGACGACCTGCGGTTCCTTGCGCGCCAGCAAGATGTCGACGACGCGCGCCATGCGCTCTGCATTGGCGACGCTGCTCCCACCGAATTTGTGCCCGATCACCCGCGCGACACTAGCCCACGCACCTCACTGACAGGGGCACGAACCCGCGGGGCATCGAGCCGCGACGTCGGTCTCGATTCGCTGCAGCAGCTGGCGATCGCTCTCTCTGGCGAACTGCACGGTCCAGCGCAGCGACTCACCGACGATGCGCCCGGTGTCCCTCGCAGGGCAGATCCGCGCGATCGCGAGATCGGAATACCCCGCGTCGGTGCCCGGCTGCAGGCTGCCGGTGGAGAACGTCCTGAGGGCGCTGTTGCGGAAGACGGTCGTCCCGTTGCTGCGGGTCGCGAGCATCAGCACGCGCACGTCGGTGGTCGTGGTCAGCACCTCGCGCGCCACGGTGAACTCCAGCTCGAGGTGCCGCACGTCGGCGCCCTGCCCTGCGAAGCCCTGCTGCAGCTCAGGGTTGATCTTCAGCTGCACCGAGGCGTCAGGCCACGACGGCGAGCCGACCGGGTCCCAGTACTCCTCCGGCACGGGCATCGGCATCGGCGTGGGGCCGCAGATCATGCACCCGCAAACCGCGAGCCCCAGCAGAGCCCACACCACCCGCTTCGTCGTGTCCATCGAAGTCGGTTCGTACTCTCAGAAGCGCAACCCGACCAGTGCGGCGCAGCGGCGGCGCCGTCTCACTCGATGCACCCGCAATCGAAGAGGAGCCTCAGGAGGAACACCACCGTGAGCTCACCGACCTTCAGCGCGGGACGAGCTGCGCCGGGGGCGCGTTGGTGGGCACCGGCTTCGCTTCGAGTGAGACCGGCCGACCCACCGCGCGCGTCAGGGTGCGGAGGCCGAGCTGCAACTCGTAGAGCGCCTGCACCCGCATCGAGCTCGCCTGCGCGTAGGCGGTGAACGAGTCGACGAGCTCTCGCGTGTCACCGGTGCCCAGCTCGAAGGCCGCGAAGGCCGAGGTCGCCCAACGCCGCGCCTGCTTCTCGGCCTCGGTCTGCAAGACGGCCTTCTTCACCGCGAGGGTCGATTCGCCCCAGGCCTTTTCGATCTCGAGCTTCACCGCAGCGGCCAGCAGGTCGCGCTGGTGTTCCATCTTCTCGTACTCGGCGCGCGCCTGCTCAAGGTGGATGCCCTTCTGCGGGAAGTCCCATTGGTAGCGCATCACGAGGCCGACACCCGCAGAGAGATCGTTGTACGGGTCGTACGCGAACGGTGAGATCTGCCGCGTGGAGCTCGTGGTCCACCGCCACCTGAAGAAGCCGGCGATGCCGAAGTCGGGGTAGTACATCGCCTCGCGGATCTTCACTTCCTGCTCGCGCGCGGCGAGCCCCGCGGCGATGGCCTTGAGCTCGGGGCGGTAGTCGGCCGCTTTGATAATGAGCGCGTTGAGCGGGGCGAGCTCACCGTCGGGCAGCACGAGCGTCTCAGGCTGCACCTCGATCACCTCGTCGGGCGCTGCGGCGACGAGCAACCGGATCGCAGCGAGCGCGAACTGCGCGCCGTTCTCAGCGGCCGCCCGCTGCACCTCGGCCTGACGCCGGTAGAACGCGAGCTTGTAGAGGTCCATCTGCGTGACCTGATCGCTCTTCTCACTGCGCAGGCGGGTCAGCGTCTTCTCTGCGTCGTCGAGGCGCTGCGTGGTGTCGTCGATGACCTGCACCGCCGCCTTCGCTGCCGAGTAGCCGTAGAAGGCCTGCGCGGCCTGATACTCCGCCTCGTCCTGGGCGCGCGCGGCGAGGGCTTCACCGGCCTCCACGCCCTTCTTGCCGGCCTCCTCGAGCGCGTCGAGCTTGCCGAACGTGTAGATGGGCAGCACCGCGTCGGCGCCAGCGCCCATCATCACGCCGGGCTGCCCGAAATCGAGGTCGTACATCTTGGTCGCGGCGGTGGTCGGTGGGCCACCGAGCCCATCGTTGCGCGCTTCGGGCGTCGGCCCGGCGATCAGGAAATATGAGTCGAGTCGGGGGAACCACGCCCACCGAGCCTCGTCGTACTTCGACCGAAACCACCGCAGCTGGGCCTGGGCTTCCTTCACGCGGTGATCGTTCGCGCGCGCCCTCGCGACGATCTGCGGCAACGTCAGCGGCGTCGCGTGCGCGCTCACTGCTGACACGGCGATGATCACGGAAAGACAGAGACGCAAGACGCGCGGCACTCTGCCGCAGCGTGTCGTGGAATTGAACAACTCTCTCTTCGACTTTCTGACCACGAACTGAATCGAACACCCAAGTGGGCGTATGGTGCCTCTGATGCGTTCACTCCTCGTCCTGATCGTCGTGTCGCTGTCGCTCTCTGCGCTCGCGGAAGAGCCGAAGAAGTTGAAGGGCTCGAAGAAAGACGCCGCGCCGAAGCTCGACCTGGGCCTGCCGCAGTTCACGGACGTGCCGAAGGATCAGAAGCTCGAGTCGGCCAAGGGCAAGACCGACACCCAGACCGGCCCCACCGGCTCGCGCGCCGACGAGGGGTACTCCGTGGTGCGCGTCGTTCATGGCAAGACCTTCATTCGCGGCACCGATGGCGCGAAGTCGGCCACACCCTTCCCCGCCGTCACGGCCACCCCGAGCAACCCGTGGCAGATGGAAAAGTTCAGCTCGGTCGTGCGCGTGAAGTCGCCCGCGAAGAAGAACGCCCGCATCGAAGTCGC
The DNA here is from genome assembly GCA_044371205.1 of Archangium sp. GTDB lineage: Bacteria > Myxococcota > Myxococcia > Myxococcales > Myxococcaceae > Archangium_A. The sequence goes on along the minus strand of JBILUC010000001.1, from coordinate 186,074 downwards.
GATCCTCGATCAGCGCACCGATACGGTGATGGAAGCGGCAGGCGAGCTGCGCTTCGGCAACAGCGAAGAGGCCGAGTGGCAGGTCGAATGGGAGGCGACCTCGATTCGCCTGCCCGGCGAGTTCCAGGTGCTGGTGCGCGTCGGCGGAAATCCACTCGGGACGTTCCCGTTCAAGGTGCAGGCGGAAGCGCCGGCGCCCACAAAATGAACTTCTGAGCACTTTCGAAACGAAGTAAGCGGCGCGGTCATGGCCTACAGCGACCGCGTCAAGCAGATCCTCTCCTGGTACCCCTCTGACTCGCCCGGCGTTCTCACGAACCTGGCCCGGCTGCTCAACACGGGCACGCTGGCCGGTACGGGGAAGCTGGTGATTCTCCCCGTCGACCAGGGCTTCGAGCACGGCCCGGTGCGCTCGTTCCAACCCAACCCCGCTGGCTATGACCCCGACTACCATGCGCAGCTCGCCATCGACTCGGGCTGCAACGCGTACGCGGCGCCGCTGGGCTTCCTCGAGGCCGTCGCGGGCAAGCTGCACGGCGAGGTGCCCCTCATCCTCAAGGTGAACAACAGCGACTCACTCTCGAAGGTCGAGCCGATGTCGGCGCTGACGTCTTCGGTGAAAGATGCCGTGCGCCTCGGCTGCGTGGCGATCGGCTACACGATCTATCCTGGCTCCAGCGAGCGCAACCAGCAGTACCAGGACCTGCGCGACATGATCGCCGAGGCGAAGTCGTACGGCCTGCCCACGGTGCTCTGGGCGTACCCGCGCGGCAACATGTCGAAGGACGGCGAGACCGCGGTCGACGTCGTGGCCTACGCGGCGCAGATCTCGGCGCAGCTCGGCGCGCATGTGATCAAGGTGAAGCCCCCAAAGGACTTCCTCGAGCAGGCCGAGGCGAAGAAGGTGTTCGAGAAGTACGCCATCCCCACGAAGACGATGGCCGATCGCGTGAAGCACGTCGTGCAGAGCGCCTTCAACGGCAAGCGCATCGTCATCTTCTCGGGCGGCGAGGCGAAGGACACGCCCACGCTCCTCGAAGAGATCAAGGGAATCAAGGACGGCGGGGGCTTCGGCTCGATCATGGGCCGCAACGCCTTCCAGCGCCCGCGCGATGAGTCGATCAAGCTGCTCGAGGACGTGATGAACGTCTTCAAGAGCTGAAGTTTTTCACGCAGCACCAACCGAAAGAAACCCACTGTGAAGAAGCTGATCCCGTTGCTGGTTCTGACCGGGTCTCTCGCGTTCGCGGGTGATCCCTCCAAGGGCAAGGCGGCGCCCGCCGACGCCCCCGTCGCTGCAAAGGCCGTCCCGCTGACGCCTGAAGAGCGCAAGAAGGTGCTCTACGCGCTGGGCGCCATCGTCGCGCAGCGCACGCCGCTCGCGCAGGCGTCGCTCGACGAGGCCGAGCTCACCGAAGTCATGAGTGGCTTCATGGACGCGACCTTGAACAAGCCGCTCAAGGTGCAGACCCAGGAGCTGATGCCGAAGGTCGATCAGTTCCTCCGCGAGCGTCAGAAAGAGCGCGGCGAGAAGGAGAAGTCGAAGGGCGCGACGTACCTCGAGGAGCAGGCCAGGGCGCCGGGCGCGAAGAAGACGGCCTCGGGCCTCATCTACTTCGAGACGCAGGCCGGCACGGGCGCGCAGCCCACGCCCGCCGACACGGTGAAGGTGCACTACAAGGGCACCCTCATCGACGGGAAGGAATTCGACAGCTCGTACAAGCGCGGCACCCCGGCCGAGTTCCCCCTCGGTGGCGTGATCAAGTGCTGGACCGAAGGCGTGGCGATGATGAAGGTCGGCGGCAAGGCGAAGCTGGTGTGCCCGTCTGACATTGCCTACGGCGAGCGCGGTGCGGGCGGCAGCATTCCCCCGAACTCCGTCCTCAACTTCGAAGTCGAACTCATCGGCATCGTCGGAAAGTAAGCGAGTCCACACACATGAAGACCACGATCCGCACGATGTTGTTGGGCGCTGCCCTCGCGTTCTCGGGCTGCCCCTCTGATTCGAAGCCCGACGCCAACCCGCCGGCGCCGACCACGGCCGTCGCCCCCGTCAGCCCGACGATGCCGACCCCGCCCCCGCCTCCTCCGCCGCTCACGGCTGAAGAGAAGCAGAAGGCGCTCTACGCCTTCGGCGCGCTGATCGCCGAGCGCACGCCGGTGAAGGCCGCCGAGTTCAATGAGACCGATCTGGCTGAAGTGGTTCGCGGCATGAAGGACGCCGCCGCCAACAAGGAGCTGGAGATCAAGATGGAGGAGTACGGCCCCAGGGTCGAGCAGCTCCTCAACGAGAAGCAGGCGGCAAAGGCCGAGGGCGAGAAGAAGAAGGGCACCGAGTTCGCCGCGAAGATGGCGAAGGAAAAGGGCGCGAAGAAGACCGCGTCAGGCCTGATCTTCATCGAGACCGCGGCGGGCACTGGCAAGGCGCCGGTCGCCACCGACACGGTCAGCGTGCACTACAAGGGCACCCTCATCGACGGCACCGAGTTCGACAGCTCGTACAAGCGCGGCCAGCCCACCGAGTTCCCGCTCAACGGCGTGATCAAGTGCTGGACCGAGGGCGTGGCGATGATGAAGACGGGCGGCAAGGCGAAGCTCGTGTGCCCGTCTGACATCGCGTACGGCGATCGCGGCGCGGGGGCCAACATCCCCGGTGGCGCGACGCTGGTGTTCGAGGTCGAGCTGATCGCGATCAAGGAACCGGCCCCCCAGGGTCCTCCGGGCGTGCCGAACCTCGGCGTGCCGCCCCCGACGAACCCGGGGAAGTAAGTCGTTCGTCGTGAGGTGAATTCGCCCTCGGGAGCCCAGCGCTTCCGGGGGCGTTTTGTTTGAGTCTGCTAGAAGGTCTTCATGTCCGTTCGTCGTGTCGGTGGCAGCCCGGTCGTCGCGCGTCCCCTCGAGTCGAGCCCGGTGTCGAGGGCCCCGGTGACGCAGCCCCTGCAGGGCATGGATCCCGCGAAGCCAAAGCAGCTGGTGACGCTCGACGTGCCCTCGCAGCCGCTGCAGTCCGAAGACGTGTACCTGCGTGGCTCAGGGCCCGGCTGGGTCGACCCCGACGCGGCGATGGCGCATCGCTCGGCGAAGCTGGCGCTCTACACGGGCCCGCTGTTCAAAGACGAGCCGACGCCTTCCGACGTGCAACAGGGTCAATTGGGCGACTGCTACTTGTGCGCTGGGCTCGCGAGCATCGCCGCCCAGAACCCGCAGGCGATTCGAGATCTCATCAAGCCGGCCGCCGATGGCAGCGCCGACGTGACCTTTCACGAGCGCGACGTGGTGACGGGCGAGTTCAGGCCGGTCGTGATTCACGTCGACGCCGAGTTGTACGCACAGTGGGGACGGCCGGTGTACGGCCACGCCCCGGGCGAGCGCGCGTCGATGGAGCTCTGGTTTCCCCTCGTCGAGAAGGCGTACGCGACGTGGCGCGGCGGCTACGAGGCCGTCGGGAAGGGCGGCGTGCAGAACCAGATCTTCGAGGCGGTGTTGGGGCGACCCGCGGGCTGGCTCGCGGTGGATCCGTCGACGAGCCACGATGCGGTGTGGGACACGATTCAGGCGACGCTGAATGTGGGGCTGCCGATCGGCGCAGCCACGCACTCGAACGACGACGGTCGCTACGCCAACAGCGGCGTGCACGCGAACCACGGGTACTCGGTGCTGAAGACGGAGACCGAGGGCAGCGAGCGGTACGTGGTGCTGCGCAACCCCTGGGGCAGCGGTGAGCCGCGCGGTGACGGCGTCGATGACGGCGTGTTCCGTTTGAAGCTCGACGACTTCGTCAAGCTCTACGGGCAGCTGCAGTTCACGCTGATCTGAGTCTGGTCATGGCGTTCGACGCTTCGAGAGGCGTTCACCCTCGGGCAGCGACGCGCGGGCGCTTGCAGCCTCGCCCACGGAGAACGCGATGTTCGCAACGGCGGTGAGCCCCCGCTCGTGGAGCTCACTCAGTTCGATCGACCAACGCACCCGTCCCGTCTCGGACAAGGTCTTGCGGAGCGGCACCCCAATCACCTCGAGCGCATCGAGATCTCGGCGTATGGTCCGCGTCGTCGTGGCATGGCGTTCGGCCAGCTCGTAGAGGTCGCAGCCGCCCCTGTTCAGCAGATCGCTGACCAGCTGCAGCACCCGCACGAGCTGTTCGTTCCGCCCCCTTTTCGCCATCAACCCAACTCTCGGGCACGAGTCTGACGGCGGAGGTCACAGCGCGGCCCTGACGGGACTGCTGCGCAATGCGCTGGTCGACGAAATCAAAACGCATGATCACGTCACAGTTCTTCGCGCGCGTTTCGTCTTTGGCGGCCTGACGGTACGCGGGAGTCAATTCGGTGCGCATGTCGATGAGTTGTCGAACGGTCGCGCGCTTCGCCTTTGCCTGGAACTGCAACATCGGCATGTCCAGCAGCGGCGAACGCGGCGGGGACTCGGGGGTCCAGCCAGAGGCTTTCGCAGGTGTCTGGGCTTGAACGAACGACATCGCGGGGGTCTGACGGGACTGCACGGGCTGCCTGGCGGTGATCTTCATGGAGGCTCCCTGGGTGAGTGACGCCATTCACCTGTGAGCACGCGGCACGCCACTGCCAAGCCAGCGATTCTTCGACCTCGAGGCGAAAGGTACGCAGCACGTTGCGTGGGCCGCGCGCCCTCACGCACCAGCCGTCACCCGCGGTAGGTCCAATGCCAGGGCTCCCCGCGCACGTCGTTGACGAAGCCGTAGTTGCGGGCGTTGCGCGCGAGCCACCTGTACGAGGCGCTCGAGTAGCTGCTGTTGGTGGCCACGTCGACCGACAGGCCGCCCTGGTGGTTGCTGTAGCCGGGTCGAGCGGCGAGGTTGCCGCGACCGGCGAGGTAGGCGGCGTAGAGCGAGCGCTGCTGCGCCATGGTGCGGAAGCCTGAGACGGGCGTGAGGGTGACTCCGGCGCGACGTGCGGCCGCCTTCATCTGGTTGAAACGCGCAGCGGCGTCAGCGCGCATCGACTTGCCGTTGCCAATCGACGCGATCCGAATGCTGCGCGGGCGACCGCTCACGGAGCCCGTGACGACCTGACCACGCGGAGCGCTCGCGACCGGGTTCGCCGCCGCCCCGCGCGGCTTGTGCCCGTCGGTGAGCAATTTGTTCCACGTGCGTGGGCCCACCACGCCATCGACGTTGAGGCGGTAGCGCGCCTGGTAGGCCCGCACCGCACGCTGGGTGCCCCGCCCGAAGATCCCGTCGACGGGACCCGGGCTGATGCCCGCTGCACGGAGTTCGCGCTGAAGACGAAGGACTTCGCTCCCACGGCTGTTGATTCGAACGGTCACGCGTCGTTGTCGGCGCAGCGGGGCGCTCGATTGTCAGGAGGCCCTGTCAGCGCGGCTGACACTTTCAAGCGAATTTCGGGCTCGATTTCGAAAGCAAAAACCCCCGAGGTTTCCCTCGAGGGTCTTGCTGTGGAGCTAAGCGGGATCGAACCGCTGACCTCCTGAATGCCATTCAGGCGCTCTCCCAGCTGAGCTATAGCCCCGTATTCGCTGATGTGGTTCGGCGCGCGGCGAGTTAACTGATTTTTCGCCGCACCGCCAGCGCTTTCGACGCGCCAGCGGTCAATTCCTGAACGCCATCAGCGCTTTTTCGGCGCCGGCGGGCGGGCGGCGTTCATCTTTTCCTGCAAGCGCTTGGCGATGTCGGCGCCCTCCGCCAGCAGGTCGTTGATCGAGTTGTTTTGAACGCGGATCTTCGCGGTGACGCCCTCGAGCAGCTTGCGCACGTTGGTGAGGTTCTGCGGCAGCACGAGCTTGCCCTTGCTCACCTCGGCCCAGACGGCCTCGCCGAGATCGCGGTAGGCCCGGTCGAGATCGCGGTCGAGCATGTTCGAGCCGACCTTGGCCTGCGCCATCGCGGCCGCGTGCTCGACCTGCTCGCGGAGCACGGCCAGCTGGGCCTGGGCTTCTTCCCACGCGGCCTGAATCTGCTTCACCATGTCCTGGTTCTGCGAAGGCGGCTGCATCCGATCGGGCATAGGCCGTTGAATGTATCAGCCCTTTTCCGCCACGAGCCGAAGAACCCGCCTCGGTGGTCTCAAGGCCCGATGGGCGGGGGTGGTGGCGCCACGCGCGCAGCCCGGCTTCGCACCGTGCGCAGGTTCGTGAGCTCCGTGCGGAGGCCGTGCAGTTCGAGGTCGATCAAGTGACGCTCGGTGTCGCTCACCAGCAGCCACCAGATGCCCGCCAGAAAGAGCCCAAGGCTGGCGACGGCTCCCGCGCTGCCGTACCGCAACGCCTCTTCGGTGCCGCCGAAGAAGCTGCCGCCGCTGACGATCGTCCCGAGGGAACCGATGACCATCAAGGCAATGCCAGGCCCGCTGCCGGGTCGCTTCGCTTCCAATGCTCGAACGTCGACGAGGATCTGGGCTTCTGACACCGCCACCGGTCGCAAAGACACGGCGGGCTCCAGCCGCGGAGCGTCAGACGTCAGCAGCGCGAGGCACACGAGCGCGAGCACGGTGATCGAGTTCTAGCTCTTCTTGAGCCGCGCTCCGAAGAACCCGCCACCCTCGAGCCGGTGCGGCCAGACCCGCAGCTGCCCTGCGTCGCTGAAGTCAGGGTGGCTCGCGAGGAACTGCTCGACGACGCCCTCGTTCTCCTCACGCAGCACCGAGCACGTGCCGTACACGATGGTGGCACCGCGCTTCAGCCGCTTCGCGACGTCCTTCAAGATGCCCAGTTGCGTGACGGTGAGCTCTTCGATCTGCTTCGCGGACAGCTTCCACTTCTGATCGGGCTCGCGGCCCAGCGTGCCCGTACCGCTGCAGGGCGCGTCGATGAGCACCAGCTCGGCGAGGTCGATGCGCGGGGGGCTGGGGAAGCTGACGTGGCGCAGCTTGAGCTCCCCCACCCGGCTGCGGGCTTCTTTGAGGCGCTTCTCGCTCAGGTCCCACGCGAAGACGCGGCCGGTGGTGGTGACGGCGTCGGCGAGCACCAGCGTCTTGCCGCCCGCCCCGGCGCAGTAATCGACCACCGTCTGCCCCGGCTTCGCCTCACAGAAGGCAGCGAGCATCTGGCTGCCGAGATCCATCACCTGCAGGCGGCCTTCCTTCATCCACCGAGACTCGAAGATGGCGCGGCTGGCGTCGGTGGTGCGAATCGCGTCGGGCAGCTCGTCACACTTCTCGGCGGGGAGCTTCTGCGCGACGAGCTCAGGCAACAGCGCGTCGCGGGTGCCGACCGGCCGCACGCGGAACGTCAACGTCGGCTCGCGGTTGAGCGCCTCGAGGATGGCGTCGAGTTCTCCCGGCGGCGCGATGGCGGCGATCTTCTCGGCCAGCCACGTGGGGAACGAGTGGAGGTTCGCCGCACGATCGATGGGGGTGGCGCCGAGATCGACCTCGACGTCGCGCGAGAGCTCTTCGCGGATGACCGAGTCGGGAATGCCGCGCGGCCGAAGCGGACCGGGCAGCTGCACCTCGGTCATGATCTTCTCGACGCCCGCCTTGCACACCACGCGGCGCCACAGCGCGTAGCGGAGGATCGCTTGATCCTCAGGCAGGTGGAGCTTCGACATCGGGTACCCGCGCGTGCTCGCCGCGAGGTTGAGCAACCGCAGATGCCGTGAGAGTTCGCGCGTACCGAACGCGATGAAGCGACGCTCTTTGCCGCCCAGGTTGCCCCCTTCTGCGAGCACCTCGCCGATGGCCCTGCGCATCGGTGTGCCCTTGATCACCAGGACGTGCGCCTTCAGCACCGCGGTGGCGGCCTTGCGCGAGGCGATGCCGACGATCTCGCCGGTGGAGTGTTCGGGTGCCGTCATGGTGCCTTCACTCCCAAAAGTCGAACCACCTCGGCCGAGACCAGATCGAGCTCGCGATCACCGTCGATCACGTACGTCGCCTTCGAGGCCTTGCCCGCTTCGGCCCACTGCGCGCGCTCGATGGCGTCGAAGTGGGTCGCGCTCACCGTGGTGCGCTTCTCGACGCGCGCCTTCCGCTCTTCGCGCGGGCACGTGAGGCAGATGGTCACCGTGCACAGCGCATCGAGCCCATGCTCGAACAGCAGCGCCGAGTCGATGATCACCGGGGGCTTCGCCGACGCGAGCCAGGCCGAGACGTGCTCCTTCACGAACACCGCAAGCTGCGCCTCGAGCGCACGATCACCGGTGAGCACCCGCCGCAGCGCCTCGGAAGGGTCGAGCCCCGCCTGCTTCGCCGCAGAAGCCGCGACGCGATCGACGTCGAGCACCTGAAAACGCCACGTGCGGAGGAACTGCGCGAGGGTCGATTTGCCGCTCCCGACCGAGCCCGTCAGGCCGAGGATCACGGCTGCTGGATCATGCGCGCGAAGACCGGCGCGGGCACATAGCCCTTCACCACGTCTTGCCAGCCCTGGAAGCCGACCATGCCGCGCACCGTCGAGCTGCTGATCTCGGCCTGCTCGCGGGGGGTCATCACGAACACCGTCTCGACCGAGGGCTCGAGATCCTTGTTCACGTTGCGGATGGTCTGCTCGTACGCAAAGTCGGTCGCATTGCGCACGCCGCGCAACAGGTACTTCGCGCCCAGCTCAGCCGCGACACGCACGAGGTACCGGCCGTCGAAGCGCTTCACGGTGACGTTGGGCAGGTGCTTGACGCACGCCGTGAGGATCTCGACGCGCTCGTCGACCGGCCAGTTGCCGCCCTTCTTCTGCGGGTTCTGGCCGATCACCACCACCAGCTCGTCGAACAACCCGGCCCCCTGCTCGATCACCCAAAGGTGACCGTTCGTGGGAGGGTCGAACGAGCCGGCGTAGAGCGCGCGCTTCATCGCTTCACTTGGCCGCGTCGAGCGACTTCACGTAGCTGGCCTGATCGAGCAGACCGTCGAACTCGGCGCCCGAGGGCTCGATCTCGATGAGCCACGCCGCGTACGGATCTTCGTTCACGCTGCCGGGGTTGCCGACCACGCTGTCGTTGACCTTCGCGATCTTCCCGCTCACCGGCGCGAAGAGCTCGGACACGGCCTTGGTGCTCTCGATCACGCCGAACGACTCGTGCGCCTTCACCGCCGCGCCGACCCTGGGCAGCTCGACGTAGACCACCGCGCCGAGCGCGTCCTGGGCGTGCCAGGTGACGCCCACCACGACGTTGGAGCCGGCCTTCTTCGCCCACTCGTGGTCCTTCGTGTACTTGAGATCGCTCGGGTAGTTGCTCATTGCGGCTCCTGCTGGGGGAAAGGTCACTTCTTGTAGAACGGCGTCTTCACCACGCGCGCCGCGACGGGCCGGTTGCGAATGTCGACGTGGAAGGTGCTGCCCTCGGTGGCCAGCGCGGTGGGCACGTAGCCAATGCCAACGGCCTTCTTCACCGAGGGGCCCATCGTGCCGCTGGTCACTTCACCGACCTTCTGACCGTCTTTGAGGATCGCGTAGTGCGCGCGGGGAATGCCAGCCTCGGTCAACTCGAAGCCGACCAGCTTGCGGGGAATGCCTGCGGCCTTCTGCGCCTCGAGCGCCGACTTTCCAATGAAGTCGGCCTTGTCCATCTTCACGATCCACCCCAGCCCGGCCTCGAGCGGCGTGTGCTGATCATCGATGTCGTTGCCGTACAGCGCGTACTTCATCTCGGTGCGCAGCGAATCTCGGGCACCCAGACCCGCCGGGCCTGCCCCCACGTCCTTCCCGCCCTCGAGCAGCGCGAACCACAGCGCCTCGGCCTGCGCGGGTGGGCAGTACAGCTCGAACCCGTCTTCGCCGGTGTAGCCGGTGCGCGAGATGATGCAGGGCACGCCCGCCACCTCGCCGGTGGTGAAGCGGTAGGTGCCGACGCCCTCGAGCGACTTGCCGCAGAGCTTCTGCACGAGGCCAACCGCCTTCGGGCCCTGCACGGCGATCTGCGCGTAGTCGTTGCTGCGGTTGACCGGCTTCACCTTCTGCGCGTTCTCACTCATCCACGCAAAGTCTTTGTCGGCGTTCGACGCGTTGACGCAGATGAAGATGTGCTCGGGCGAAAAACGGTAGGCGACCACGTCGTCGACGAAGGTGCCGCGCTCGTTGAGCAACCCCGCGTACACGGCCTGCCCATCGGTGGCCTTCGCGAGATCGTTGGTGATCAAGCGGTTCGCCTCTTCCAACGCACCCGGGCCTTTGAACTCGATCTCACCCATGTGGCTGACGTCGAAGAGGCCGACCGAGGTGCGCACCAGTTCGTGCTCTTGCAGCAGACCCGAGTACTGCACCGGCATGTCCCAACCGGCGAAGTCGACCATGCGGCCCCCGAGCTTGCGGTGGGCGGCGTTGAGAGGCGTTTGGCGAGGCATAGGCGACCTATACCCAGTGACGTGATTTCTTCAACGTGAGAAGACGGCGCGGTGAAGATCCGCACCCGCCTCAACCCCTCGAAGCCCTGCTTCTCATTCGAGTTCTTCCCCCCGAAGACGCCCGAGGGTGAGAAGCAATTGTGGGAGACCCTGGAAGACCTGCGCTCGCTCGACCCCGGCTTCGTGTCGGTGACGTACGGCGCCGGCGGCAGCACGCGCGATCGCACCATCGAGCTCGTGACGCACATCAAAGAGCGCACCGGTATCGAGGCGATGGCGCACCTCACCTGCGTGGGCCACACGCGGGAAGAGATCGGCGCCGTGCTGAAGCGGTTGGCCGCGGCGAAGATCGAGAACGTGCTCGCGCTGCGCGGTGATCCACCGAAGGGCGCGGCGGCGTTCCAGAAGGTCGAGGGCGGCTTCGGCTACGCCAACGAGCTGGTCGACTTCGTCCGCCAGCTCGATCTTGGCTTCTCGATCGGCGTGGCGGGTTACCCCGAAGGGCACCTCGAGGCCTCGAAGGAGCAGGATCTCAAGAACCTCAAGCTCAAGGTCGACGAGGGCGCTGACTTCGTCATCACGCAGCTCTTCTTCGACAACGCCTTCTATTTCGACTTCGTCGAGCGGGCGCGCAGGTCAGGCATCAACGCCCCCATCGTCCCCGGGATCATGCCCATCACGAACTACGACCAGATTCAGCGGTTCGTGCGCATGTGCGGGACCACGGTGCCGATGCGGCTGCAGCTCGAGCTCGAGAAGGTGAAAGACGACCCGCAGGCGGTGATGCAGCTCGGGGTGGCGCACGCGACGCTCCAGTGCTCGGAGCTGCTGGCGCGAGGTGTCCCGGGCATTCACTTTTACACGCTCAACCGGAGCCCGGCCTCTCGCATGATCGTCAGTGCGCTGCGCGCGCGCGGGTAAGTCATGGCAGTCGGCTATGTCGAGCTGTTGCGCCGACGCCCGGCGTTCCGGGCGATCTGGTTGGGATCCGTCGTCAGCCTGGCGGGCGACTGGTTCACGCTGATCGCGCTCTATTCGTTGCTCGAGACCTACACCGGCAAGAGCGAGTCCATCGGCCTGATGCTGCTCGCGCGCTTCGTGCCGCCTGCCGTGTTGTCTCCGCTGGCCGGCGTGCTGGCCGATCGTTTTCCTCGCAAGCGCATCATGGTGATCGCCGACCTGCTGCGCGCGGTGGTCGTGCTCGGGTTTCTCTTCGTGCACAGCGCGGAGCAGGTCTGGCTCGTCTACACGTTGACCTTCGTGCAGATGTCGATCGCCTCGTTCTTCGACCCCGCAGAAGCGGCCGCGATCGGCTCGACCGTCGAGAAAGACGAGCTGGTCACCGCGAACACCATTCAAGGCGCCACGTGGAGCGCGATGCTCGGCTTCGGCGCCGTCGCCGGCGGGGCCCTCACGGCCCTCGCGGGTCGTGACGCCAGCTTCGTGGTCGACGCGCTGAGCTATGCGCTCTCGGCGCTCTTCATCTCGCGCGTGACGTTGCGACCCGTCGAGCGCGCGCCCGTGGCGAAGACGTGGGCCGGCCGGCTCGGCCTGAAGGATCTCATCGAAGGCCTCAAGCTCTTGCGCGCCTCACCCGACGTGCGACGGGTGTTGTGGGTCAAGGCGTCGTGGTCGCTCGCGGGCGGTGGGGCCATCGTGCTCTACGCGGTGATGGGCAGCCGGCTCTTCGCGATCGCGGGTTCCCCCGAAGCGGGCGTGGGGGTGCTGCTGGCGATGCGCGGCGTGGGCGCCTTCTTCGGCCCGCTGGTCGCTCGACGCATCGGCGGCGACTCGCCCGAGTTCCTGGAGCGCGCGATCACGTGGGCCTTCTTCATCACCGCGATCGCGTGGTTGGCCTTCGCCTTCGCGCCCATCTTGCCGCTCGCGGCCTTGTGCCTCGCCATCGCGCACACCGGCGTCGCCACCAAGTGGGTGTTCTCGACCTCGCTCATCAACCTGCGGGTCGAAGATCGCTTTCGGGGCCGCGTGTTCTCGGTCGACGCGATGTTGCCGCTCATCGTGCTCGCGTTCTCGAGCTGGGCGACGGGCCGCATCCTCGACGACACGAAGATCGACCCCCGCGCCTTGATGGCGTGGCTGTCGGGCATCACCGCGCTGGCGGGCGTCGGGTGGTGGCTCCTGCGGCGCGGCGTGACGACGACTCCCGCGACCCCGCTCACGACTCCGAGCTGAGCCCGCCGAGCCAGCCATCGGGCGGCGGCGTCGTCGCGTACTGTTTCGCAGCGATCACGTACCGGGCGAGGACTTGATCGTCGGCGCGCTTCGCGGCGAGCCCCTCGAAGGCCGCAGCCGCCTCGCCAAACTGCCGCGCCCCCCAGTGCTTCCACGCCGTGCCCCAGTCGGAGAGCCACTCGAGGCCCTCGGGTTTCGACCGCGCCCCGAGCAGCTCGAACACGCGCAGCGGCTGCCCTTCGCGCCCCAGCGTCAGCACGTCGACCTGGCGAAAGAAGAACGAGTCACGCGCCTCTTCTTCGAGGGCCTCGCCCACCAGGGTGCGAACGCCGAACTGCTTGGCCATCGCCTCGAGGCGGAACGCGGTCGCGACCGGCTCGCCCATCACCGTGTAGTTCACCCGGTGCAGCGTGCCCATCTCGCCCACCACGGCGTCACCCGTGTCGAGGCCGGCGCGCAGCACGAGCTTGCGCCCGCACTTCTCTTCCCAGCCTTTGCGCTTCTCATCGAAGCGGGCGTGCATCGCGAGCGCCGCCGTGCAGGCCGACTCAGCGTCGTTGGGTGACATCACCGGCGCGCCCCAGAAGGCCATCATGCCGTCGCCGAGGTACTTGTCGACGTGACCGTCGCTGTCGAGGACCAGCGTGGTCATCTCGGCGAGGTACTGGCGCAGCACTTCGACGACCACCTGCGGATCTTTGTCGTTCGAGACGGAGGTGAAGCCCTCGATGTCGGAGATGAAGATCGTCAGCTCGCGCCGCTCGGGGCGCATGAGGGCGAGATCTCGTTCCACCCGGCGGAAGACGTTGGCGCGCACTGCGCCGCCCAGCGTGCGCAACATGAAGTCGCGCACCGTCTGCTCGAGGGTGCGCGCGTAGCCCAACGCCGCGAGGAAGGTCAGGCTGCACGCGAGCACCGGCGCGACGACCGCGACCTGCCGCCATTGCGTCACGTACATCTGCCGCGAGAGGAAGAGGTGCACCGCGGCCACGCCGACGATGGTGGCCACCCACGCCAACCAGCCCGGTCGACGCACGAGGCTCGACCACGCGACCGCGAGAATGGCGCCTGCGAACGCGAAGGCCACCGTCAGCCAGAAATCGAGCCGCGGCAGCACCCGATCGACGCCCTGCCCCTTCGCCACGTTGGTGATCGCCTGCGCCCAGATCGCCCCTCGCGTCAGGAGACCCACCGGCGTCTGAAACTTCGGGGAGCTGCGCTCGTCAACCAGCACCACCACGCGGCCGGAGAGATCGTTGTCGTGGTGCCGCACGCCACGCCCCGCTTCGTCGTCTTCCCGGTTGATGAGCAACCGCCACGCCGGCACCGCGCGCTTCAACGTGCCGCGACCGCCGCGACCTGCTTCGCCTGAGCTCCACCGCAGCGGGAGAAAGCCCTGCGCGTCGAGCGGCACGCCAGGGGCTTCGTCGGTCACGCGCAGGAGGCCTTCGGAGACCTTGAGCTGCGCGAGCGCGCCTGGACGCGAATGGAGCGCGATGCCCGGCAGCAGCGTCTCCCCCGATCGCCCGGCGTTGATCACCAGCGGCACCGAGCGCACCACGCCGTCGGGATCGGGGATGAGGCGAAGGCTGCCCAGCATCACCTCGGACCTCAGCAGCGCGGGCACCGGCGCATCGACCGAGCCGGCCCGCAGCACCTGTTCAGCGTCGAAGCCGGGGATGTTCGTCTGCGCGAGCCGCTGCAACAGCAAGTCGGGGGTCAGCTCATCGGCGTCGTCGGTGAGCGCGAGCGTTCGGGTCACGGGGGAGCCCTTCACCTCGAGCACGGTCGCCAGTTCTTTCGCGCGCACGTCAGACGTCGCGCCTGCCCACACGGTGAACCTGGCGCCTTCAGCGTGGAGGAAGGCCGTCGTGCGCAGCACGAGCACGTTGCGCACCAGCCCCAGCGCGGTGCCTTCGGAATCAACCTCTGCCACGCGCAACAACACGGGCGTGAGCGGGCGATCGGCCGGGCGGCGCGTTTCCTTCTTCCAGTCGAAGCCCACCACCACCTTGCCGCTCAGGCCCTTGAGCAACTCCCCAAACTTTTGATCGTCGGTGCGCGGATCTTCCCCTTTGCATGGAGCGCACTGGCGCGCGCTGACGTCGGCGAAGGTGTCGTCGATCACCACCAGCGACGCACCCTCGCGAATCGCCTGCTGAGCGACCTGTCCGAGCAGCTCGCGCGGCCAGGGGCGCATGGCCCATTCCGGGTGTTCCGATTCACGAGCGTTGGCGAGCGTATCTTCGTCGACGTTGACGAGCACCACGCCGTCGGCGCGCTCGGACTGGTTGCCCAGCTCGCGCGCACGCCAGTCGACCGTGCGGTTCTCGAGCTGTTCGAGCCACAAGCGCGGGGCCACGTGCCAGCGGAGATCACCCTCGAGCTCGCGGCGCTCGACGCGGAAGTACGCACCCATGCCCAGCAGCAAGCCGATGACCGTGGCCCACAAGAACGCGACCCCGAACTTCTGCAGGAAGCGCAGACCGGCGCTCTGAATGGGGTTGGTCGCCACGGGCAGCGCTGAATGTATGCTCGCCGCCCATGAAGAACACGAACACTCTGTGGCCTGGCGTCGCGCTGGTTCTCGTCTCGGGCTGCGAGCTGTCGACCATCGGCAAGCAGGCGCAGGCGAAGACGGTGGCGGTCTCGACGATCCTCACCACGCCGACCGTGGAGATCAAAGCGGGCGCGGTCGCCGGCAACGGCTTCGACGCCAGCATCCCCGAGCTCGACGGGGGCTTCGACGCCGGCAGCCTCGGCGATGCGGGGCTCTTCTTGAGTGATGCAGGCTTCGAGATCCCCGCGCAGAACCTGGCGTTCGTGTTCCTCGGGCAGCGGCAGGGCCAGTCGCTTGATTCGGCGCCGATGGGCACCGCCGGCGCGAGCGCTAAGCTGATTCAGGTTGGCGGCCCGAGCTACCCGCTCACCGATCAGGGCTCAGGCAACTACGCGCTGTCGCCTGATGCGGGCTTCGTCTACGCCGACAACACGACCTACCAGTTCGAGTTCATCGTCAGCGGGACCACTTACGTGGCTGAGGTCGCGCAGGTACCGGCGCGAGAGAACATCGCCCAGTTTCGGCCCGCTGCCGGCTACGTCGAGCTCGAGGCGGGCACCGAGTTCACCTTCACGCGCCCCGACCCGCCGCAGGGGCAAGATCGCAACTTCGGCTTCGTGAACGTCTTCCCCGTGAGCCGGCAAGGTCAGGGGCAGCCGACGTACACGAACATTCCCATGACGGCGCTCGGGTTCCTGAAGCTGATCGCCTTCCCGCAAGAATGGAAGAGCACGTCGGTCACCATCCCCGGCAGCGCGTTCCCCGACCGTGACGCCAACTACATCGTGGTGCTGCAGAGCGCGAAGCTGGGGGGCCCGAAGTCAGACAACCTCTTCTCGGGCTCGGCGATCCTCGCGGGCACGGCCGACGTGGCGATCATCAAGACCAGGAAGTGACTATTCCCGCACCAGCTCGAGCTCGATGCGGCCTGCGAGCTTGTGCGTGAGCAGCACCCCGGTGAGCTGCTCGGCCTCTTCCTTCGTGAGCACATTGCGCCAGCCACTCTGCTCTTCGAACTCGGCCTCGAGCACCGCGCCGCGCGCGACCCAGCGCAGCCAGCGCGCGCCGAGCTGCATCGGGAGGAGGCCCTTCACCGGCCACAGCTGGGGCCTTTGCGACAACACGGCGCCGAGGTCGGTCGGGCGCACGTCGACGATCCCCTCATCGGCGTAGAGGGGTGCGCTGCTGACGCCCACGTCGTCGAGCGAATCGTCGGCGAGGTAGCCGTAGCGGCTGGGGACGCGCCCCGTCAGCGAGAACAAGGCGACGATCGCGTCGTCGTCGCTGAGCCGGGAGAGATGCAGGATGCGGCGTTCGCTGCCGACCAGACGAACAGCCAGCTTGAAGATCGGCCGCGAGACCAGCGCCCGGCGTCGCACGTGATCGATCAACTCAGTGCGCATGCGCTCGAGCTCGCGAGCAAACGTCACGTTCGCCTGGGCGATCTGCGCTGCGAACTGGGCGCGCACCTCAGCCAGCTTCTTCTCGGCGTCGAGCGCCATCACGTTCACGTTGGCGAGGGTCTGGTCGCCGGAAGGCGCTGCGCTGGACGCCGCGCGCAGTGCGCCGAGCAACAACTCACCCTGCGTGACGAGTCTCTTCTCTTCGTCAGCCCAGCGCTTCTTCGCCGTGGACCACGAGGTGCTCAGTTCGGTCCACGCAAGGAACAGCGCCTCGAGCGTCTCGACCGAGCGCGCCTGCGCGAACGCCTTCTTCCCGGCGACCGCGGGGTCGAGCCCAAGCTGTGGGCGCTCGATGATGTCGCCCACGTCGCCGAGGCGCGGCGTGTCGACGGGCGTGTCGCGGGGCTGCGTCATGCCGCAATCAGACCGAGCGGGTCACTGGCGGCGCCACGGCCGGCTTCTTGTCGTCAGTCGCGCCGTTGCCCTTGTTCAGCTTCGCCTTGAGATCCTCGCGCAGCTGGTTGCCGGACTTGGGGGCGAGCATCAGACCGAGGCCGACTCCGACCAGCACGCCGGCCCCGAAGAGCGCGAGGGCGGGCACGAGCTTGTCTCCGGTGCTGCGCCGAGACTCGAGGCCCACGAGGTCGAGGAGATCGTCTTTGTCCACGTCAGGAAGCCGCTTCCGCAAGGTTCGCCACATGTGCGTTCTCCGTTTCTCGTTACTTCGAAGGGTCGTCTGACTTCTTTGCTGCGTTGGCCAGCACGCCGTCGATCGCTGCCTCGGCGACGTCGAGCAGCCGATCGCGCACCGCGGGGATCGAGGTGAGCTTCATTCCCAGACGCAACAACCGCGCGGTGGTTGGTGTGAAGAGGCCTCCACCCACCACGTACCCTGCGCCGAGCGCAGCCGCGATCATCGCGTACGGCGCCTTCTCGACCTTCTCGGTGAGGCCGATCGCGTCGGCCACGCCGTTGAGGGCCGAGTTCGCGTTCTTCGCCGCGTCGATCACCGTCTCGGCGATCTCCGGCGGCTGCCACGTCTGACCTTCGCGGGGCTCGTCGACCTCGGGGGTCGGCGCATGTCCATTCGCGCTGCTCATCGGCGAGAGGCCCACTTCCCGACGAGAAAGCCAATCGCCGCAGCGCCCAGCAGCGTGGTGCCGGGGTTCGCGCGAATGAAGGTCTTCACGCGCTCGTTCACCTCATGGAGCTGTGCCGCCGCCTCTTCCATCTGCGGCGCGAGGCGCTCCTGCAGATCGGCGATCGGGTCGGGCTGCGCAGGTTTCGCCTCAGGCTGGCCAGGCGTGCTCGTGGCTTCGCTCATGGTCACGTTCCTTTCGTTCACTTCCGGGAAAACAATCGAGAGAGGGCGTAGCCGACGAAAAAGGCGCCGCCGATGGTGAGCAGCGGGTGCTTCTTCACGACGCTGCGCCAGTTCGCCATCGGCTCGATCGTCTTCTCGACGGTCTCGAGGCGCGAAAGCAGCCTCTGCCGGGCGGCGGCGAGCTGGGCCCGCGCTTCATCGGTCGACTTCACCGCAACCAGCGCCCGCGGCGGTGCACGGACGATGCTCGACGAGTCACTCACGCGCCTGCTCCTCGCGCGGGAGAATGAGGCTGGTGCTCGAGTCGAGCTCAGCCACCGTGGCCTGCATCACCTTTCGTTCACCGAGCTGCTTGCCGACGACGGCGATGCCGACGCCGCCGATGACGAGGTTGAGCAACCCGACCAGCAAGAACGCGAGATCAGCGGCCATCACCCGACGCAGCGCGAGGGCGAGCGCCACGCAGAGAAAGCCGTAGCCCACGAGGATCAACGGAGCGAGCGCAGCGATCGCCCCGACACGCAGCCCGACGAAGCGCGCGTCTTCCGCGAGCTCCATGCGCGCGAGGCGCAGGTGCTGAGCCACCAGCTCGCTGAAGGCATCGACCAGCTCGCGCAGTTGCGTTCCGAGGGCCATCGCCTTCAAGTGTAGTCACCTGCCCCTCAGCGAGGGCTCGAAAAGTGCTGACGCACGTCCTGCGGCGAAACGGGGCCAAAATGACCGACGAAGATCACCTTCGCCCTGGGCGCGAGCTCACTCAGCACGCGGTCGATGTCGCGCTTGTTCCCCTCGAGATCGCACATGAAGAAGTGGGTCTCGGCGCCAAAGCCGACGATGTCTCCACGCAGCAGATCGCCCACCAGTGCGATGTCACCCGCCGTCAGAATGATGGACCCGCGGGTATGCCCGGGCAGGAGCGTCACTGTCGCGTCGAGGCCCGTGAGCTCGCGCAGTGACAACGAGTCCTTCACGATCACCTCGGGTGTTCCCCCGGTGTACGTTGCTTCTTGATCCTGCTTGAGCCGAAGGTCGGCGATCAGCCCGACCGGGCACAGCGGCTCGTTCTTCCCGCTGGCGAACATCGCCTCGTCCCCGCTGCCGACGATCACCGGCACCTTGAACTTCGTCTGAAAGTATCGCGCGCCACCCGCGTGATCGGCGTGGCCGTGGCTGACGATGATCGCCTTGAGCTGCGTCGCGGGGTCGATGCCTGCCTCGCGAATCGCCGCCTCGAGCTTCGGCGCGTTCGTCTCGTAGCCGCTGTCGAACAGCAGCGCCTTGCCGTCCTGAACGACGAGGTGCGCGTTGGTCGACTCGAACGCAATGGTGACGATCTCGAGCCCGCCGGGCCTGGTGACGCGCGAGGCAGCAGTACAGCCCGTGAAGAGGCCAAGGGTCAGCCCGAGGACGAGACGCATGCCGGGAGTGTGGCCCTTTCACTGTGTGCATTCGCGGTGAATCGGAGAGCACCTTCGCCTACAACCCGCCGCCATGATCCACACCCTGACGCTGCTGACCCTGTTGGCCGCCCCCGCGGGAGGCCTTCAGCCGAAGAACCGCCCGTACGACGTGCAGCACTACAAGATCGAGCTGCGCCAGGGGGAAGGCGCGACCTTCAACAACGTGGTCTCGATCACCGTGAAGGCGAGCAAGGCGCTCCCCGAGATCGAGTTCGACGCGTACGACCTCAAGTTCACCAGCGCGAAGATCGACGGCGAGGCGGCCGAGTTCAA
This sequence comes from Archangium sp., assembly GCA_044371205.1. Classification (GTDB taxonomy): domain Bacteria; phylum Myxococcota; class Myxococcia; order Myxococcales; family Myxococcaceae; genus Archangium_A. Next base: position 166,596 of record JBILUC010000001.1, on the reverse strand, counting down.
AGAGACCTGGTCGCCCGAGACGAAGACGGGCGTGGTGAAGCTCAAGGCGAAGAAGCCCATCGCCCCGAACAAGGAAGCCATCGTCGAGATCGCCTATTCGGTGACGGCGGGCTCGACCAACGCGGGCTTCTTCACCTCGACCGAGCCTGATCTCGCCGGCGCCCTCCCCGGCTTCTTCACGCACTTCGAGCCGAACTACGCCGAGCGCTTCATGCCGCTCAACGACACCCCGGCTGACAAGGCGACCAGCGAGGTGCTCGCGATCGTCGACGGCCGCTACTCGGTGGTGTCGAACGGCCGCAAAGAGAAAGACGAGGCGTTCGCCGAGAACGGCCAGAACCTGCGCCGCGTGCACTGGAAGCAGGAGCAGGCCCACAGCCCCTACCTGATCGCCATCGCCATCGCGCAGTTCGAGCAGGTGCAGGTGAGCGACGACCCGTCGATGACGCTCTGGATCCCGCCGGGCACGAAGGATCGCGCCTTCGTCGCCGTCGACGTGCTCAAGCAGATCTACAATTTTCAGGTCGGCTACGTCGGCACGAAGTACCCCTTCGCCAAGCTCGATGTCGTCGCGGTGCCGCGCTTCTACTGGTCAGGCATGGAGAACACGTCGGTCATCTTCGAGCGCACCACCAAGCTGCTCGTCGATCACAAGAACGACCAGCTCGCGCGCACGACCATCGTCGGCCTGCTCTCGCACGAGATCGCGCACCAGTACTTCGGCGACTGGGCGACCTGTAACTGGTGGGACGAGATCTGGTTGAACGAAGGCTTCGCCACCTGGCTCGGCACCATGGCGTGGGACGACTACAACGGCAGCGATCACGACGAGGCCGAGGTGCGCACCGCGCTGCGCCTGATGGACGGCTACTTCCTCGAGGAAGACGGGCCGCACTCGCACCCCCTCATCGTCAAGGGCATTCCCGGGGAGCAGGCGTTCGACAGCACCTCGTACACCAAGGGCGCGAACGTGCTCCGCATGCTCGAGACGTGGATTGGGAAGGCCGAGATGAAGAAGGCGCTCAAGCTCTACTTCGAGAAGAACGGCGGCAAGACCGTCACCAGCAACGACTTCTTCAAGGCCGTGTTCGACAGCACCAAGAAGGAAAAGGAGCTCAAGCCCTTCAAGGACGCGTGGCTCACCAAGAAGGGCTACCCGGTGGTGTTCGTCGACTCGTCGTTTGGGGGCGGCAAGCTCAGCATCACCATCCGCCAGCAGCCGAACAGCGCCACCGAGAAGGGCCCCTTCGTCTTCAAGCTGCCGATCACCCTTCACCGCGCGACCGAGCCGACCTACAAGCAGGATGAGGTGATCACCGTCGACAAGCCCGAGGTGAAGGTCACCTTCGACGTGCCCGCGGCGCCGCAGTGGATCAATTGGAACCGCGGCTTCGGTGCGCTGGTGAAGATCAACCCCACGCAGATCAGCGAAGACCAGTGGGTCGACGCCGCTCGCAACGATCCCGATCCGGTGTGGCGGCTGATCGCCACGCGGCAGTTGCTGGGTGAGCTCGGCGCGACGGCGCCCAAGGCCGAGACGCTGCCCACGCAGACCGCGCTCGGCGCGATCATGGACGTGCTGACGAAGGACTCGTCGCCTTATGTGCGTGAAGCGACGCTCGACCGTTTGGCGAACACCCGCTTCCGCAAGCTGCCGGCCGACTTCGCCGCACCGCTGTTCGCGCTCGCCAGGCGGCCTGAGGGGCTCAACGACGACCCCGCTGGTTACATCCGCGTGCGCAACGCGGCGATGAGCGCGCTGGCCCGCTGCGATTCACCCGACGGCCACAAGTGGCTGCTCGACGAGGTCAGCAAGCGCGAGATCGACATCAACTACCTCGAGGCCTACGCGATGGCAGCGGCGCGCCTCGGCACGCCGAACGCCCTCGGGCAGCTCAACGCGGCACTCGTCACCCAGAAGGGCCGCGGCGCCGCCTACTACCGGCGCGCGGTGGGTGCGTTGGGGGTCGGCACGAACGTCGAACTCATCCCCCTGATCCGCGAAGTGCTCAAGGCGAACCCGACCAACAACGAGATCGCCCGCGCCATCGGTGACAACCTCTTCGACAACCACGAGTTGCGCGAGACGAACGAGTTCGCGACCTTCGTGAAGTTCGTGGTGCTCGACGAGAAGCTGAACGAAGAGATCCGGGGTGACTTCCTCGCGATGCTCGACGACGTCAAATACGAGGGCGCCAAGGCCGCCCTGACCGAGATCGTCGAGAAGACGAAGTCGGATCAGTTCAAGGGCTACGCGAAGCGCACGCTCGACACGAACTTCCCCGCGCCGCCGCCCGTGAAGGACGCGAAAGACGCGAAGAAGGACGGCAAGAAGAAGTAGCCGTCAGACGTTCCGTTCGAAGAGCGCCCCGGCCCAGGTGAGGCCGGAGCCGACGACGCACATGGCGACCGCCTCACCGAGCTTCTCGCGGTCGTCCCAGAACTCGCTCATCACCGACGGAGCCCCCGACGCGCCCACGTTGCCCCGAACGTCGACGTTGTACGCGTGGCGCTCGGCGGGCACCTCACAGCGCCGCGCGACCGCCTCGAGCATGCGCAGGTTCGCCTGGTGCCCGATGAAGCGGAGCTGCTCGGCAGTGCGCCCTTCCCCGCCCTTGACCCACAAGTGCTTCAGCACCTCGTAGGTCTCCGTGGCGCGTTTCACGGCGAACTTCTGGACCTCGGCGCCCTGCTGCTGGAAGTGACCGAAGCGCGGCACCTTCACCTTGTCGGCCCCGGCGGGATCACCCCTCAAGTACGTCTCGGTGATCTTCCACTTCCCCGGGATGCGCGGCGACACGATGGCGGCACTCGAGCAGTCACCCCACAACACACACGCGCTGCGTTGGGAGTAGTCGACGACGCGCGTCGAGTTCTCCGGGTTCACCACCATGATGAAGTCGGGCAGCTTCTCGGGCCGCATCGCCTCGAGGAAGTAGAGCTGGGAGGCGAAGCTCGAGCACGCGCTGGCGACGTCGAGCGACGGCCCGTCGATGTTGAGCTGTTGCGCGACGCGGTTGGCTTCGGCGGGGATGCACTCGTCCGGAGAGCAGCTCCCCGCGAGCACCATGCCGATGTCTTTGGAGCTGAGCCCCGCTCTCGCAAGCGCCATCTGGCCCGCCTTCGCACCCGTCACCGCGTTCGACATGGTCGCCGCTTCGATCGCCGCGCGCGGATCCTTGTTCTGCGTCTGACGGATGTAGTCGAGCGGGAGCACAGTGTGCCGACGCTTGATGCCCACTCGCTCGAGAATCCACGCATCATTGGTCTCGATGCCGAGGCTCTCGAGGAACGCGTTGTCGATCACGTTCTCGGGGTGAAAGTGACCCATCGCGTGGAGGTGAAGCATGTGGAATTCCCCTTTTCCAAAGCGCAGAAACGCGCGCTCCTACCGAGACACGGACGTGTGTCGGTAGAGAAAAGGCGGAACATTTAGTCGCGCTTTGAAACTACGGCTCGCGCCACATCACGATGCCGGGCTTCAAGTTCGGGTTCGCCCGGTTGTCGTAGTGGAAGACGATTGTCTGCTTGCCCGGGCGGTGTGGCCACATCGAGATCCAGGCTCCGCCAATCTGAAGCTGTGAGCTCGCGGGCGAACACGTTGTGAAGGTCATCCCATCGGTGGCGCGCGAAAGCTTCGGCCCGCCGCAGTTCGACTGGGCGCCGTTGCCCTGAAAATTGGCGGCGATGTTCACGCGGCCCGTCGAGTCGAGGGTGATCGCCTGGTACCAGGCCGTGCGGTGGAAGGTGGTGGCGCTGCCGTTGCGCGGAATGGCGACGGGGGCATTCCACGTCGAGCCCGCCGGGTTGGTCGCTTTTGCGTAGAACAGCTCCGGGGTCTGATCGGTCATCGCTGACGGCTCGACGTTGCGCAGGTGGAACGCGACGTGGGGCGTGGTGCCCTCGAACGTGAGCGACACCGAAGGGCGCCGCGTGTCGGGGGTGGTGAGGTCGAGCCCGTTGGCCGACGCGACGGTGAGGGGCAGTGCGCCGGGCCGCCAGAACGCGAGGTCGGCGGTGTTCAGCGCGGAGTTCACGAAGAAAGCGACGCCCGCCGCGCCCGTCGAGTCCAGCGCGAGCGAGACCGACTCGCCGCCCACGACGATGCCCGAGCCGGGCGAGCCATCGACCCACGCCCCGGCGCCCATGCGCGAGCGGTACATGAGGTCGCTCCCCTGAATCCATGCGAGGTGTGCGACGCCGTTCGCCATCGCGAGTGACGGGTTCGACATCAGCGCTGCGCGCGGCACATCGGAGACGGTCGAGAGCGAGAAGTTCGCCCCATCGTCATCGCTGATCGCCAGGCGCACCGTGTTGTCCTGGGGCTTGATGTACGCGATGCCGATGCGGTTGGTCATCGCGTCGCGCACGATCGAGATCTGCCGGTTCGGGTTCTGAGCTGCGCCGCCGCCGACGGTCTCGATGGTCGCCAACGGCAGGAACGCACGAGCGCTGCCATTCCATCGAGTGAAGACGACGCGGTTGTCGTCGTAGTTCGAGTCGCCGTTCGGGTCTTCGGAGAGCGCCGCGATCAACGGCTGACCGAACTGATCGGGCGCCGAGGCCACCGAGACGCCGAGCTTCTCGCTCGCCCCCGCAGCGGTCGGCAGCTCGGCGACGACCTGCCACCCATTGGTCGGATCATCTCCGCGCACCCAGCCCGCATCGACCTCTGGGATGCCGGCGTCATCTTCGATCGTGCCACCATCGCCCATGGGGCGGGGACGACCGCACGCAAACACCACGCACGACAGAGCGGCGACGGCGACGAACCTCGACATGAGATGCACTCCTCAGAAAGGACTACCCGGCGGCCTTGATCACTTCGCGGGCGATCACGATGCGCTGAATCTCGCTCGTGCCTTCGTAGATGGTCTGCACGCGTGCGTCGCGGAGGTACCGCTCGACCGGGAACTCGTCAATGTACCCGTACCCGCCGTGAATCTGCACGGCCTTGTCGCAGACACGGTTCGACATCTCGCTCGCGAAGAGCTTCGCCATCGATGCCTCTCGCGAGAACGGCACCTTCTTCTCTTTGAGCGTCGCCGCACGGAAGACGAGCAACTCAGCCGCCTGCTGCTGGGTGTGCATGTCGGCCATCATGAAGCGCAGCGACTGGAAGTCGCCGATCGCCTGGCCGAAGGCCTTGCGGTCTTTCGAGTACTTCACCGACGCCTCGATCGCCGCGCGCCCCACCCCGCAGGCCTGCGACCCGATGCCGATGCGGCCGCCGTCGAGCGCGACCATCGCCAGCTTGAAGCCCTCACCGAGCTTGCCGAGCACCTGGTCTTCACCGACCTCGCAGTTCTCAAAGGTGAGCTGCACCGTGTTCGAGCCGCGCAGCCCCATCTTGTCTTCGGGCTTCCCGGCCGTCATGCCCGGCGTGCCCTTCTCGACGATGAAGCACGAGAGGCCCTTGTTGCCGTCATTGCTGGTGCGCGCCCACACGATGACCACGCCGGCGTATGCGCCAGAGGTGATCCACTGCTTGGTGCCGTTGATGACCCAGCGGTCGCCCTTCTTCACCGCGGTGGTGTGACCGGCGCCCGGGTCGGAACCCGCATGCGGCTCGCTCAACGCAAACGCGCCCGCGATCGCCTGGCCGCTGGTGATCTTCGGCACGAAGCGCTTCTGCTGCGCCTCGGTGCCGAACTGACAGATCAACTCAGCGACCATGTTCGTCACGCACATGCCGACGGAGGTCGACGCACACGCGGCCGAGACTTCGATCACGGCGAGCGCGTACGAGACGACGCCGGCCTCCGCGCCTCCGAGTGCCGCGGGCACGTTGATGCCCAGCAGACCGAGTTCGCCCATCTGGCGGTACACGTCTTCGGGAAAGATTTCCTCGCGGTCGGTCTTGCGGGCGCGCGGGGCGACGACCTCGCGCGAGAACTTGCGCGCGGTGTCACGAATCAGGGACTGGGGCTCGGTGAGTTCGAGGTTCACGGGCTCAGTGAACGGCCTTGAGGTTGAACGGAAACTCGATGGGGTGATCCTTCCCATCGGGAGGCTTCGGGAACACCATCGTCGAAAGCACGGCGACCACGCAGTCGTGCAGCGCCGGGTCTTTCAGCGAGCTGCCCTTGTTGTCGACCTTCGCCGACTTCACGAGGCCCTCGCCGGTGATCGTGAAGGTGGTCTTCAGCGAGCCCTCGGGCGCCTTCTTCTTGTTGCTCAAATGATCTTCGTAGCAGCCCTGAATCTTGGGCTGATACGTGCCGGTCACGATCTGTTTGATGGTGTCGGGCGTGAACGGCATCTTGCTCACGTCGGGGCCCTCGATCATCGCGTCCTTCATGAGGGCCTTCAGGGTGTCGTTCTTCTGCGGGGGGTCGGCGGCGAGCGCCAGCGACAGCACGGCAACGGTGACGATCATGGTCAGTCCTTCAGGAGGTTGGCGGCGATCACGATGCGCTGAATCTCGCTCGTGCCCTCGTAGATCTCGGTGATGCGCGCGTCGCGAACGTGGCGCTCGGCATCCATCTCCTTGGAGTAGCCCATGCCCCCGAAGATCTGCAGCGCCTTGTTGGCGACGCGGCTGGCCACCTCGCTCGCGTAGAGCTTGGCCTGCGCCGATTCACTCGAGTGGCGCTGCCCCTTGTCCTTCATCAGGGCGGCGCGGTGCACGAGCAGGCGGGCCGCGTCGAGCTCGGTCGCCATGTCGGCGAGCATGAACTGAATCGCCTGATGCTCGCGAATGTACTTGCCGAACGACTTACGCTCGCCCGTGTAGCGGAGCGCCTCTTCGTACGCGGCCCGCGCGATGCCCAGCGCCTGGCTGGCGATGCCGATGCGGCCGCCGTCGAGCGTGCTCATCGCGACCTTGAAGCCCTCGCCCTCCTTCCCGAGGAGGTTCTCGGCCGGCACTTCCATGTCTTCGAAGTAGAGCGTGCAGCTCCACGCGGCGCTGATGCCCATCTTCTTGTCGGGCGCCATGCGCTTGAAGCCCTTCGTATCGGTGGGCACGATGAACGCGGTGATGCCGCGGTTGCCGGCTTCCTTGTTGGTCATCGTGAAGAGCACGATGGCGTCGGCCTTCGGGCCGTTGGTGATCCAGTTCTTCGAGCCGTTGATGACGTATTTGTCGCCCTTCTTCACGGCGACCGTCTGCTGCGCGGCGGCGTCAGAGCCCGCCTGCGGCTCGGTGAGGCCGAAGCAGCCCAGCTTCTGGCCGGTGGCGAAGGGCTTGAGCCACTTGTCCTTCTGCGCGTCGGTGCCGAACTTCATCACCGGGTCGCAGTAGAGCGAGTTGTTCACCGACATGATCACGCCCGTCGACGCGCACCCGCGGGAAATCTCTTCCATCGCGAGCGCGTAACAGACGTTGTCGAGGCCGGCGCCGCCCCACTGCTCAGGGACCGCGATGCCAAGCAGCGAGAGCTCAGCGAGCTTCTTTACCGCGTCGGTGGGCCACTCGTGGTGCTCGTCCCACTTCTTCGCGTTGGGGATGAGCTCGCGCGCGGCGAACTCACGGGTCATCTTCTGAATGTCCTGCTGGAGCTCCGTCAGCTCGAAGTTCATGCCGTGCCCATAGTGGAATTGGGGAACTCAAGCCACGGTCGCGGTGTCGCAGGGCCATGCCTGTGGCTGCGCCCGTAAATGAGCAGGACTTCTCGGACGCGTGGTTCGAATCGACGGCCCGGTGCGCCCGACACCCACATGTCGACGCGGAGCGAACCTGCGCCCGCTGTGGGCAGTTCTGCTGTGAGTCGTGCCTCACGCAGGCGTGGTGCGAGCCGTGCGCGTTGCTGGTGATGAACGACCATCTCCCTGACGCAGCGCGCAGCGTGGCGTGGAAGATCATCCTGGCGCCGGTGGTGTTCATCGCGAGCAGCGCCTGGTGGGTGGCGCGGGGCAACGAGGTACCGACCATCTCCTGGGGCTGGGTGCTGCCACTGGTGTGCACGATCGTCGTGCTGCGTCGCCACTCGCCGGCCGCGGCTTGGGTGGGCGCGGTGAGCTCGCTGCTGTTGCTGGGCTGGCAGGCCCTCACGCTCTTCAGCGATGGCGCCGAGCTTCGACTGCTCGACGTCGCCCTGCTCGCGGTCGCCCCGCTGCTCGCGCTCGATGGCGCTGCCCGCTTGAGCCGCTTGTTCGGTCGCGTGCGCGTGCTTCGTGGCGCTGCTCAGTGACAGCGGTAATCGATGCCCGGCTCTTCGGAGTCGTAGAGGCTCACCACGTAGACGGTTTCTCCAGGCGCACGGCTCGCGGTGCTCGCGATCGACAACAGCGATTCTCGAGGGGGCGAGACATCCCACGAGGCCCCCGGAGCGCTGAACTCGACTGTGGCCTTCCCCTCGTAGAAGGCCTGCAGCGCCTCGACATCGAGCGGCGCAACGCGGAGCTCGCCCACGAAATAGTCGCAGTGAGAGCCGTTGCCCTCGAGCAAAACCAGTTTGCTCCTGGCCGCGAGCACGCGTGAACCGGCGGGATGGCTGAGCCGCGCAAAGTCGCGCTTCATCTGCCGAAGCCGGAAGTCGTGCGGGAGACAGGGCGAAAGACACACCATCATCAACGCGACGATGGTGAGGACCACCACGATCCACGCGGGGAACGGCGAAAGTCTCGACGGAGTCACGGCGCCCTCTCAGCGTGAAGTGGCGGGTCTTTCCACGACTTTGCGCTTCGTCTGAAGGCCGCGTCAGGTGAAGTCGCGCCCCGCACGTCAGCTCTGCTTCGACAACGCCGGCAGCACATTCGAGAACTGCAGGAGCAGCGTTGACGTTCGGGGCGAAAATCACGCCGTCGTTGCAGCACGTTGCACGTCGCCACTGCTTACGCTCGGACTCTGCTGACGAATTCCCGCTCGGAGAAACACGTCAGCAGAGTCCCGCATTTCCGGGCCACACCCTCGCCCCAGTCCCGAGCGAAGTGCGTGACGCGGTGCGAAGTGGCTCGGCGCGACAAGCACGGCCGCAGGCGTTCGTGGTCCCTGCCTCAGGGACAGTGGAAGTCGATGCCCGGCGTCTCCGAGTCGGAGAGGCTCACGACGTACACCGTCTCGTTCGGGGTCGCTTTCACGCCGCTTCCGAACATCAGCAACTCGTCACGTGGTGATGACGACAAGAACGGCGGCGTTCCTGCGACCGGCTCGACCGTCGCAGTCGACGCGTAGAAACGCTTGAGCGTCGTCGACTGGAGCCACGCGGAGCTCACCGACGAAGTAGTCACAGTGGTTTCCGTTGCCCTCGATCAGGCCGAGCTCGCTCCGCGTTTCGATCACGCGCGAGCCGGGAGGATGCGCGAGCTTCGATTACTCGGCCTTCATGCGTCGCAAGAGAAGGTCGTGCGGAAGGCACGGCGAGAGACACACTATGATCGCGCGGATCAGCACCCCGACGATCCACGCCGGCGCGGGCGACCGTCTCGGCGGAGGTCCGACAGGGTGCAGCGCCATCGAGTCCTCTCAGCGCGAACGAAGTTCGCTTTCCACGTTTTGCGCAGCCGTCTCAATCGACGTCACATCTCGAGGCACCGACAGGGGCATCGCCGCGACGCGCTTCGACTCCTCGACTTCGATCACGACGGCGCCATCTGGGCCTGGGAGATCGAAATTCACCGCGGCCGCGGAAAGTGGTGAAGGGCACGTCAGGTGAAGACGAGCCCCGCGTCTGACCGCCCAGGAGGCTCGCTTTCCATGACTTCGCGCTCGCTCAGCTTGATGCAGTTCGCCTCAGCGTCGCTGCGCGCGCTCAGTCTCCGCCCTCCGCCCGCGGTCTGAATCGACGACTGCAGGGTGTAGCGAAGGGGCATCGCGCTCGCGTCGGAAGCGAGAGATCGCTGGTTCGAGTCCAGCCTCCCTGACTCAACTTCATCGCGGGATAGATCAATTGGCGGATCGCCGGGCTCATACCCCGGAGGTTGTCGGTTCAAACCCGACTCCCGCAACCAACCTCACTCACGCCCTGGTGGTGGAACCACCGGTAGACACACCGGCCTCAGAAGCCGGCGCGCGGCTGCGCATGCGAGTTCGACTCTCGCCCGGGGCACTGCATCGACATGGAAGGTGAGCTGGCGGTTGGCGCCAGACCTCGCTCGAAACGAGTGTGCGTCTCACCGGCGTGGGGTTCGACCAGCCACCACGCGAAGGTCGAGAGCCCCCCCGAAGACGACTGCGAACACGCTCGTCTCGAGCAACTGCCCCGACAGCGAGAGCTCCTCCTCCACGCCATTGTCGATGCACGTCGAGTGCTGGCCCACGGAGACCCAGTACGTGAGCCAGAACAGCCCCATGACGGCGGCGAAGATCACGACCTTCGGGGTCGGCTTCACGCCTTCTTGCGTATCAAGAAGAGCACGATGCCGATCATGCTCAGCGACGCGGCAGCCATGCCGACCATCACTTCAGGGCCGATCGAGTCGGGCGTGCGCAGCCCCTTCGCCATCTTCACCCACTCGGTGATGGGGGCGATGTCGTACTTCTGCTCGGAGGGAACGAGCACGGTGATGACGCGGTCACCGCCTTCAGACGGCAGGTAGAACACCGTGCTGTGCCGCTCGGGATCATCGATCTCGAGCATGCCCACCGGCACCCCTTCGATCTCGAGCGACTTCGGCTCACCGATCTTCAGCGGCGTCCCGCCTGGTTTCTTCTTCTCTGACTCGACGAGCCGGCGAGACAACTCGCTCAACACTGCCGGCGAGTACTCGAGCCGCAACGTCGACTCGGTCAGCACCCGGAGCACGACGCCGGGGTTCGACTTGCTGACGAAGAGCCTCGACTTCGCGGTCTTCGCGAGCGGCTGCGAGTCAGGCCCCTCCAACCAGTCGTCGGACGGGGGCAACTTCAGGTCGACCGGCGGAGCCGCCGCCAACACGGCGATGAGCGCGAGCGAGATCACGCGTTCTTGAACTCAGCCGGCCGCTTGGCGACGAACGCCGCCATGCCTTCCTTCTGATCAGCCGTGCCGAACAGCCGCGCGAACCCGTCACGCTCGATGGCGTTCGCGTCCTTGAGCTGCAGATCGGCGCCCGCGTCGATGACCCGCTTGGCCTGCGCCACCGCCAGAGGGCCCCGCTTCGCGATCGTCGCCGCCACCTTCTTGCAGTGGATCAGCAACTCAGCTGCGGGCAGCACGTCGAGCGCGAGGCCGATCTCTTTCGCCTTCACCGCGTCGATCATGTCGCCGGTGAAGATCATCTCCTTCGCGCGCGCACGGCCGACGACGCGGGTCAGGCGCTGCGTGCCACCGAAGCCGGGGATCACCGCCAGCGTCACCTCGGGGAGCCCGAACTTCGCCCTCTCGCTCGCGTAGATGAAGTCACACGCCAGCGCGAGCTCAGTACCGCCACCCAGCGCAAAACCGTTCACCGCCGCGATGACCGGAATGTGCAGCGCCTCGAGCGAGTCGAGCACGCGATGGCCGAGCTCACCGAAGGCCATCGCCTCGGCGTTCGAGAAGTTCGCCATCTCGGCGATGTCGGCGCCGGCCACGAAGGCCTTCTCGCCCGCACCGGTGACGATCAACGCCCGCAGCGCCTTGTTCGCCGCCACCTGGCCGATCGCGTCGGACATCTCGCTGAGCACCTGCTTGTTGAGCGCGTTGAGCGCCTTCGGGCGATCGAGCGTGATCACCGCGGTCGAACCGTCGATCTCGAGCTTCACGAAGTCCATGGTGTGTCCCCTCTCTCAGTACTTGTAGAAACCGCGGCCCGACTTCTTCCCGAGCCAGCCTGCCTCGACGTACTGCCGCAGCAGCGGCGAAGGTCGGTACTTGTCGTCACCGAGCCCCTTGTGGAGCACCTCGGCGATGAACAACACCGTATCGAGCCCGATGAAGTCCGCGAGCGTGAGCGGTCCCATGGGCACGTTGGTGCCGAGCTTCATGGCGGTGTCGATGTCTTCGACCGTCGCCAGGCCCTCGGTCAGCGCGAAGCACGCCTCATTGAGCATGGGGATGAGGATGCGGTTCACGATGAAGCCGGGGAAGTCCTTCGAGAGCACGGTGGTCTTGCCCATCTTCTCGGCCATCGCCTTCGTGGCGGCGTAGGTCTCGTCGCTCGTCGCTGCGCCGCGAATGATCTCGACCAGCGCCATCAGCGGCACCGGGTTCATGAAGTGCATGCCGATCACCGACTCCGGCCGCTTCGTGGTCGCGCCGATGCGCGTGATCGGAATCGACGAGGTGTTCGTCGCGAGAATGCCGCCCGCGCGCACGACCTGATCGAGATCCTTGAAGATCTTCTTCTTGAGATCCTCGTTCTCGGTGACCGCTTCGATGCCTGCGTCGACGTTCTTCACGTCGAGGATGGCGGTGGCCGTCGACAGCTTCGCGAGTGCCGAGTCCTTCGCTGCCGCGTCGAGCTTGCCCTTCTCGACCAGCTTCGAGAGGCCCTTCTCGATGCCCGCCTTGCCCTTTGCGAGCGACACTTCTGAGACGTCAGCCAGCGTGACCTGGAAACCAGCCTGCAGCGCGACCTGAGCAATGCCAGCGCCCATCTGACCGGCGCCGACGACGAGGATGTGGTTGATGTTGGACATGGCGCGCTTGTACGGGCGCACCCGACGGCGATCAACGAGATCGATCGAGCTCCGCGAGGCGACGCTGGCAGCGCAGATCCTTCGCGTCGGCGAGCAGACAACGTTCGAAGAACTCGTGGGCCTCTTCGAGCTCGCCGCGGTCGAGGGCGTTCTCACCGCGCATCCACCATGGGAGTGGATCGCTCACGTTGAGCATCGTGGCCTTCTCGAGCGCCTGCGCCGCCTCGTCGAGCTTGCCCTGCCCCGAGAACGACGCCGCGAGCCCGAGCCAGCCTTCGACCACGTCGTGCTGCACGAGAATCAGCTGGCGAAACGACTTCTCAGCCGCGGCGAAGTCTTTGCGACGCAGGTGAATCGACCCGACGTTGCGGCGCGCCTCGAGGTAGCGCGGATCGGTGCGCAGCGCCGACTCGTAGAACTCGATGGCCGTCTTCGTGTCACCCGCCTCAGCCGCCATCGCACCCAGCGCGTTGTACGACTGCCGCATGTCGGGGTTGGCGCGCACGGCCTCGATGAAGAACTGCTTCGCCGTCTTCAGCTCACCGCGAAACTTCGCGACGAGCCCTTTGTTGTGCAGCGCGTCCCAGTACCTGGGTTGGTATTGCAGGGCGAGGTCGCACGCCGCGTCGGCCGAGGGCAGATCTCCAATCGCGATGAACTGCGCGCACGCATCGTTCGCGTTCCGCGCGTCTTGCGTCACCACGATCGCGCACCCGTTGAACAGCACCACCGCGGTCAGCAAGCGAGCCAGGGTCATGCCGCCATTGTCGGCTCAACGTCGCTGAAAGTTATTCACGGCTTCTTCATTTCCAACACCACGACCTCGTTTCCGGCGGGGTCGAATTCCTGCTGAAAACCAAGCGCTTCCGAGGCGCTCGCGAGGCGAACCTTCGCGATGGCGCGATGCGGGCCGCGCGACAGCGTCACCTTCGTCTCGGGCTCGATGGCCAGCCCGCCCGGTACGCTGCGCTCTTGCTGAACGAGCAGCTCGTCACCGTCCCAGATCTGCACCTCGAACGAGCGCACCTCGCTGTACGAGACGGGGAACCGCCAGGTGATGGTTCGCTCGGTGGCGAGAAAGCCAAACGCGCCGGTCTGCCACAGCAGCACGCCGACACCCACCGCGATCAAGAACGGGAGACGTTGGCGAAAACCGCTCCGGGGCGACGCGACGGCCACTTCAGGCCTCGGGCTCGTCGTCTTTCGACTTCTTGTCGTACGTCGTCTTGAGATCGCTCACGCGCACCTTCGGGAGCAGCGACGGCGCCTCCCCCTTCACGCGATCGGGCACGAGCTTCACCTCGGCTCGCACCTCGAGCGTCATGCCAGCGATCATCTTCAGCAGCTCGTCGCGCACGCGCTCGGACTGGAGCAGCTTGCGCACCTCGTCGCCCACCACGCGGCCGATCTCGTCTTTCGTCTTCTCAGCCTGCTGCAGCAGAAACCCCATCGCTTCCTTCGGCAGCTTCAGCTGCTTCGCGAGGCGACGAATGCCCTCTTCCGACATGAAGACGGCGCCAAGGCCCGCCCACGCCATGCGGCGCACGAAGTCGGGAACGAAGCCGCGCTTTTCGTCGTCGTGCGGGAGTTCGTCATCCGAATCGAGAGGATCTTCCGGCGGGATCTCTTCGGTGGGCATGGGAGGGCGAGCGTACCCCACCTTCGGGGTTACGACTGAATCGTGACCTGCGGGGCAGAACGGGTGGCGTTCTCCTGCGAGATGCGCTGGGCCACCTTCTTCGCCAGCTCGATGAACGCCAGGCCTTCGGCCGAATCGGGTTGACCCACCACGACAGGCAAGCCGCGATCGCCGCCCTGGCGGATCTTCAACTCGAGCGGCACCTCGCCGAGGAACGAGATGTCCATGTGCTCGGACGCCTTCTTGCCGCCGCCGTGATCGAAGATGTGCGTGCCCTTGCCGCAATGCGGGCAGATGAACTGAGACATGTTCTCGACGATGCCCAACACGGGGATCATCAGCTTGTCGAACATCTGCTTCGCGCGGATGACGTCGATGAGCGCCACGTCTTGCGGAGTGGTCACCAGCACCGCACCCGCACTCTTGAGCTGCTGCGCCACGGTGAGCGGGATGTCACCGGTGCCGGGAGGCAGGTCGACGATCAGGTAGTCGAGCTCGCCCCAGTTCACGTCGCGCACCAACTGCATCAACGCGCCCTGGAGCATCGGCCCACGCCAGATCAACGCCTGGTCGGCCTCAATCACGAAGCCGATCGACATCACCTTGAGGCCGTGTGCCTCGAGCGGCTCGAGCAGCTTGCCGTCACGCGAGACCGGCTTCTTGTTCACGCCCGTCATGGTGGGGATCGACGGGCCGTAGAAGTCTGCGTCGAGCAGACCGACCGCTGCACCGAGCCGCGACAACGCGCACGCGATGTTGAGCGCCACGGTGGACTTGCCGACGCCACCCTTGCCTGCGCCGACCAGCACCACGTTCTTCACCTTCGGGAGCAGCTGATCTTTCGCAGCGCCCGACGGCTGCGCGCGGACCTTCGCCGACATCTCGATGTGCAGCTTCTCGACACCGGTGACCTTCTTCAGCGCCGCCTCGGCGTCGGACTTGATCTTCTCTTTCAGCGGGCACGCGGGCGTCGTCAGCTCGATGCGCAGCTTCACGAAGCCGCCTTCGATGCTCAGGTCCTTCACCATCCCCGCCTGCACGAGGTTCTGATTCAAGTCGGGGTCCATCACGGTGCTCATCGCCGCGAGGACGTCTCGTTCCTGCACGCTCATGGTGGGCTCGCTTCCTGTTTTCCGCTAAGGCCGTGCGTCCAATACGGGCGAGGGCCGCACTTCGCAAGGGTCGCAACTCTCCGATGAACCATTTCATCTCCGGCATCATCAAGATCACGATCCTCGAGGCGTCGATTGCCTTGTTGCTCATCGATCTCGCCGCGGGCGATCGCCTCAAGACGATCCGCGAGAAGGCGCACACCGTCGTCACCGGGTTGATGGTGCTCGCGTTCTGCAACTTCGGAGCGCTCCACCCCTCGAACGACCCGGCCGTCGTCTTCACCGCGATCCCGCTGCTGTTGCTCTCAGCGCAGGTGGTGTCGTTCGCGTTCGACCCGAAGCGAGACGAACGGCTCGCGGCCTTTCGCGCATGGGGCTCGGCAGATCCCAAACGGGCAGGTCGCTGGGCGATGACGTACGTGATCATCGCGCTCGGCATCGTCTTCGTATGGCTGAACGAACTCCCCGGCGGCTTCTTCGGCGCGTTGGTGAGCGGCGGCCTCGCGTGGACGGTGGGATCTGCCGTTCAGCGGATCGCTGCGGGTGAACGGAAGGTCAGCGAGTCGATCGTGACGAGCGTGGTGAAGCGCTCGAGGCCGCTGGCCGTTGGGCTGGTGATCGCGCTGTCGGGTGGTTGGGTCGCCGCTGGTGTTGGAACCGGCCGTTCCCTGTTGATCCACCAGTGGGAGCAGTTCCACTTCTACCTGGGCGCGAAGTACCAGGCCGAGGTCGGCTGGTTCAATTTGTACAAGGCCGTGATCATCGCCGACCGCGAGACGATCAACACTCTGGCGAACCTGCCCACGACCCGCGATCTCTCGACGTTCGAGACCCTCTCCGTCGCCGACGCGCTGAAAGATGCGGACGCGGTGAAGAGCCGCTTCTCACCCCAGCGCTGGCAGGAATTCCGCGCCGACTGGGTGCAGATGAGCGGCCTCTGGCGCATCGACTGGACGCGCATCATCAACGATCACGGCAACTCGAACTCACCTGCGTGGTCGATCATCGCTGCGCCGCTGACGCGTCTGACACCGCTGACGCTCAAGGGCCAGGCAGCGCTGGGCTGGCTCGACATCCTGCTGATGGTGGGGATGTGGCTGTTCCTCTGGCAGACGTTCGGTCACCGCATCGCGAGTACGGGCCTGCTGGTGTGGGCCGCGCTGCCGATCGTCTTCGAGTACTCGACGGGCAGCATCTTGCGGTGGGACTGGCTCTTCGCCCTTGGTCTCGCAGCGGGCTTCCTCAAGCTCAAACGCTACGGCTGGGCTGGCGGCTTCTTCGGCTTCGCGGTGGCGACCAAGTTGTTCCCGCTGTTCTTCGGCGTGGCGATGGGTGTGCGCGCGTTGCTCGATTGGCGCACGACGAAGAAGGTCGATCGCGATCACGTGCGTTTTGCGGTGTCGACGATCGCCACCGGGTTGCTGGTCGTTGGCGTGTCGACGGTGATGTTCGGCACCAGCGCGTGGAAGGAATACGCGCAGCGCATTCAGGTCGCGCAGTACGAGAAGTTCTACGGCATTCAGTACTCGTTCAAGTCGGTCTACCTGCAGCACGCGGCGGGCACGGTGAACGACTGGGTCCAGGCGATCTTCCCGGGGTCACTCAAGCAGCAGAGCGAGTTCGTCGAGGTGTGCAAGGGCTCGTCGAACACGTCGGAGGGCGCGAGTTGCTCTCGTGAACTCACGGGCTGCGGCGACAACAAGTCATTCTCGCTCAAGTGCACGGGCGATGACTGCGTGTGCGCGGGGCGCGGGAAAGAGGAGCGCTTCACCGAAGCGGGCGCGTGTGGCCGTGCGGCCGATCTCTTCCGCGAGCGCTGCAAATTCCCCGAGGACTACTCGACGGGGCTCTTCTTCGGGCAGCTGCTGTTCACGCTGGTGACTCTGGTGCTCGTGCGGCGGGCGACCGACGTCGAGGCGTTCTTGCTCGGGCCGCTGTTGGTGTTCACCTGGCTCACGGTGAACATGTACTACTGGAACATGCTCGGGCTGCTGGTGGTGGGCCTCGTGCTGCGATCAGAGCGGCCGAATCAGAAGCCCGCGTTGGGGCTCGCCATCGGGGTCCATCTGATCTTCATGGTCTACTACCTGTACCAACACCTCAATCGGTCGATCACCGAGGGCTACGCGGTGGCGTGGATGATGGCGGTGCTCACGTTGATCGTCTCGTTCTGGGAGTTCAGGACGACCGACCCTGCGCCTGCACAGCAGGCCTGACGGCCTTCACCCACGGTCGCGAACGCGATCGATGCACTCGAGCGCTCTGGCGAGGTGGCCTTCTTCGTCCTGCTCGTGCTCGAGACCCATGCCGTACCGGCGCGCCAGCCAGCGCGCGTAGGTGACCGCGAAGAACTCGTACTCGTTGTGCAGCTGGTACTGATCGAACGCGAACTCATGCGCACAGGCTCGCTCCCACTCATGGTGGAGCATCTGCGCCAGCTCGTCGGGCAGGACGGCATGAACCAGGTGCGCGAACTCGTGCGCGAACGTCCACGACAGCTCGTCGAGATCGAACAACTCTTCGACCCGCACGCAGCCCAGCCCGTCACCCGCGAGCCCGCCGAGCGCGTCCCATGAACGGTGATCGCGCGACTCGACGCGCCCCCTGAGCGCTTCGAACTCGGGGAGATCGGTCACCCGCACATCGAGCGGCAGCACCCGAAGCCGCGAGGCCGAGTCGCTGAGGGCGGGAATCCACCGAGCCATCGGCTCCACGCTCGCGACGATCACCCGCCGTTCGAGCGCCGTGAGCGCCTCGAGATCAGGCACCACCTCGAGCAGCCGCGCGGGCGCTTCGAGCTTCGGCAACCGGCTGATGCGCTCGAGGTGCCGGCTGACCCCCAACTTTCGCGCCGCGCCGAGGCCCGCCACGAGAGCAAAGTGTCGCGGGGCCACGTCTCGCCCACGCTCGAACGCGGCCAGCGCAGCGTCGAGTTCACCCAGCCGCAACTTCGCCGACCCGACGAGCATCAACCCCGTCGCGCTCGAGCGCTCGAGCCGCAACTGCCCTTCCCCTTCACGCAACTCCTGCGGTGCCGGCACCAGCTCGAGCCGCGTCGCGAGCGGGCCCTGCAGCATGAGCGCCTTCGCGAGCAGCAGGTGGTTCGCGCCAGAGAACGGGTCGAGTTCACCGCGCACGAGGAGATCGACCGTCACCGCTTCGGCGTTCTCGAGTGCGCTCAAGACCGTGCGGTGCGCCAGCAGCAGGAACGCGTGCTCCGTGGTGCCGCGCAACTTCTGGCTCGCCACGCACGTGAAGCCCTCTTCGACCACCGACCACGCGCGGTCCCACTGCTCAGCCTCGATGAGCGCCTCGAGCGCCTTGCGAATGAGTGGCCACTCACTGCGATGCGCTTCCCGCTCGAGCAGCGCGAGTGACGCTTTCGGGTCGCCCCGCTCCACCAGCGCGTCGGCCAGGGAAACGACCCGCGCGACCGGAAGTCCTTGCACCGCCGCTTCAGCCTTCAAGCGATCGAGTTCGGGATCCGCCGGAGTCGCGGCGAGCAGACTCGCCACCGTCACCGAGTCTTTCCCCATCAGCGCGCGCGAGCCCGCGAGATCTCCTGCTTCCAGCAATCGATCGGCGAGCTCACGACGAAGCGCAACGTCGTCACCGACCTCCCCGCTCACTGCTGCGAGGTCACCCTTCGCGAGCAGCGAAGCCACCTGCCGCTCGCGTCGCCATCGCCGCCACCGGTCCACGAGGCCCATGAGCGGCGCATGGTGTCACTGCTTCTGCATCTCCGCAGCCCGCTCGTTCACCTCGTCGAGCGAGAGCCCACGCGAGGCCGCCGGCGCGACGTACCCGGCCTTGGCCTTCCATTCCTTCTCGGTCAGCGGCGCGTTGAGTTCCTCATTCGACAACTTCCGGCCCTGCGTGGCGGCGTCGCGAGCCCGTTCCTCGCGCACTCGGGCGATCACCTGGAAGAGGGCCTCGTCGACCGCGAACATGCTGCCCGCGGGCGGGTAATCGGCGCCGCACGTCGACGCGCCACCCATCACCGACAGCCCCTTGCTGCCCTTCACCTTGAAGAGCCCGAAGCCCGGCTGCAGCCCACGGACCTGCCCCGCGTTCAGCGCCCCCGAGAAGATCTGCTTCCCGGTGCGCGCGTCTTCCACCGTGATCGCGTTGTGGGAGAAGTACGAGAACAGCCACAGCTCGCCCGACGTCGTCACGAGGAAGTCGTTCTCGATGCCGCTGCCCTCGAGGCCCGTCTGGAAGTGATGTTCGGCATAGCCGCCCTGGAAGTGCTTGAAGCCCGCGACCACCACGTTCACGGGCACGTCCGACGTCACCTCGGCGAAGACACCCGCCAGCGTCAGCGTG
Organism: Archangium sp.; assembly: GCA_044371205.1. Classification (GTDB taxonomy): domain Bacteria; phylum Myxococcota; class Myxococcia; order Myxococcales; family Myxococcaceae; genus Archangium_A. The sequence continues at coordinate 147,035 of JBILUC010000001.1, read as the reverse complement.
TGGAGCTGCCCCTTCTCGATGGTGCCCTCGAACAGCACCTCGTCGGTCTTCACGTCGCGCACCTTCACCTTCGCGGTCAGCCCCTGCGCGATGACGTTCAGATCGTTCACGCCCTGAGTGATCGTGCCGACGTAGGTGAGGAAGCGCTTGCCGGAGCCGCGCCCGTTGTCGGCCGGCACCATGAAGCCCTCGTCGTAATAGACCTGCGCCGAGACGCCCTTGTGGGTCGCCTTCACCTCGATGGTCTGGCCGGCGATCTTCGAGAGCTCTGCGCCGCTCAGGACGAGGAAGCCGCCCGCTGAGAGCTCCGCGGTCTTGAACGGCTTCGGCTGCCCCTTGAGGAAGAGCTGCACGAAGCTCGACTCGTACGCCCACACCACGACGTGCTGCGCGCCCGTCACCCCGGCCGGCACCTGCGCGAAGAAGCGGTTGCTCTTGAACGAGCCCGTCTCGTCCTTGAGGAAGTAGCCGACCGCGGTGCAGCTCGTCGGCGTGCCCACGAGGATCGTCGCCTTCTTGTCGGCGATGAACCCGAAGACGCCCGCCCCGGTCTGCACCACGCGCGTGTCACCGGGGCCCACCACGCCTTCCCAGATCGTGCCCCGGTTCGAGAGCGAGACGACGCGGACCTTCGTGTTGGCTTCGTAGCCGTGAACGATGGCCTCGCCCGCCGTGTAGAAATAGGTCGTATAAATGGGCTGGCTGGGCGCCCGGCCCTGTACGCCTCCAAGTCGGCCGGCCGCGATCGCGTCACCTCGCTCGCCCTCTGACCCCTCGCGTTACACAATCAGGGAAATGGTTGATTCCATAGGCGGAGTGTCGGATAACTCGTGTCGTTTCCTACAACCCTCGTTCCTGGAGCGTTCCCTCATGTCCGGCACCGACAAGCGCAAGCAATCGCTCTACTTCCCTGAAGAGATGCTCAAGGAGATCCAGGAGGAAGCGAACCGCCAGGATCGTTCGCTCTCGTGGGTCGTCCAGCAGGCGTGGAAGATCGCGCGTGACCGCATCAAGTCCTTCCCCGCCGTGAACGACGTTGCTGGCGCGCCGGATCCCCGCGAGGACCGCTGAATGTCGACCACCGACCACCGCAAGCAGTCGCTCTACTTCCCTGAGGAAATGCTCAAGGAAATCGAGCACGAGTCGCACCGGCAAGATCGCTCGCTCTCGTGGATCGTGCAGCAGGCGTGGAAGATCGCCCGCACCGATCTGAAGCGCATGCCGTCTCCGAACGACGTGCTGAACGACACGACGCCGCGCTGAAGCGGCTCGAGCGTTCGAGACCAGCCTCCAGTGCCTTCGGGTGCTGGGGGCTGTTACGTTGCGGGTTCAGTTCGCAGGGCGCGTCGGCACCGAGCAGTTCATGAACGAGACACGGCCTGGCTCGACCTTGAACCCTGCCTCGACGGTCGCGTTGAACGAGCTCTGCTTGAGGAAGAGCGCCGTGATGTTCGAGTCGATGCCGCCGGCGCGCTGCGCGTTGAGCGGGTTGCGCGTGGGGTCGGTACCCTTGCCTGCCAGCATCGTGTAGCCGTCGCCGCCCGCGATGAGGAAGCTCGAGGCCGCGACACGCAGCTTCTTCTGATCGATCGAGCGACCGGGCTTCACGAGTGCCTGACCGCCCACCGTGAGCGAGATGATGCGATCGAGCGGCGGGCGCGAACAGTCGACCGTCATGCCCACTTCCCTGGAGACGTGGAGGAACGAGCCCGCCGGCGAGACGATGGGCGCGGGCGCTGAAAAGAGCCGCTCGACCGAGCGCTCGAACATGTCGATCACTTCTTTCTCGGAGAGGTCGACGGCCTGCACGCTGTTCTCGAACAACATGATCTCGTGAAGCACGCCGTTGGAGAGCGGCCCCTCGCGCAGGATGTTGCGCGTGATGCACAGGCCCTCGGCGCGAATCGAGCCGCCGTTCACGACCGCGAAGTCGACGGGGCGATCGGTCTCCGAGAAGACCCACGCAAAGGCATCGGCCGCGACCTGGCCGATGGCGTTGTTGCCATGACGCGCGTTCGGGCGATCGAGGTACACCTCGGTGCCCTTCGCAATGAAAGCCACGCGCTCGGTGGGGTTGTCGACCAGCGGCTGACACTGATCGTTGTAGGCGACGCAGCCCGACGCGGTGACCACGACGACGAGAGCGATGAACAGGCAGCGCAGCATCAGAACCCCACCTTCGCCTGGACGAACGCCGACCAGGTCTCGCGCGGCACACCCGCGGTCACGCGATCGGGCCGGATCACATCGTCGGCGTACTCAAAGTTGAAGACGTTCTGACCCAGCAGAATGAACTCGAGGTGGTCGAACAGCACCTCGGTGCGGATCTGCGCGTTGAACAGCGCGTACCCCGGCAGCGTGTAGCGGCGGATCAGCTCGAGCACCGAGCGGGAATTGTTGCGGCGCTCCGAGGCGTATCGGGCGGCGAGGTCGATGTTGAAGTAGCGACCCACGGGCACGCTGATGCCACCGTTGGCGCGAATCTGCGGCACGTCGGTGTGAATGCGGCTCTGTGTCGGCGCCGTGAGATCTTCAGCGCGCACCCACGACACGTTCGCCCACGCGACGAAGCGGTTCGACAGCTCGAGCCGTGCATCGCCTTCAGCGCCCACCGACTGCACGCCCAGCACCCGATTCGCGTACGGCACGAGGTTGCCCGAGGTGTCGATCTGCACGATGGCGTTCGAGATGCGCTCGAAGAAGCCGTTGACGCGCAGGGTGAGCTTGCCGTCGCCGATGCCCTGCACGTACTCGCTGCCCGCCTCGACCGCGTCGATGTACGCGGGCTCGAGCCGCGGGTTACCGACGAAGCGCCCCTGGTTGAAGTCGTTGTTCGGCACCGCGTCGGCGTATTCCAGCGGCGTCGGCGCGCGGAACGAGCGCCCGTAGCTCGCGCGGAAGACGAGCGACTTCATCGGCGCCACCGTCACCCCGATGCGCGGCCCGAAGCCCGGCGTCATCGCCGCACCGAGCCACGTGTTGGAAGCGTCGGCGCGCGGCAACTGCACGAGATCGAAGCGCAGCCCGGCCTGCACGCTCACCACGTCGACGGGCGTCCAGGTGTCGGAGACGAAGAGCCCCAGCCCGAAGCGATCGGCCGCAGGCCCCCGCTTGCCAGCACCGTCTTCGGTGATCAGCCGCAGGCCGTCGGGGCGCACCAGGCTGCCGGCGTTCAGGTTGGTGACGGGCACCGAGTTGGCGAGCACCTCGGCGAGGAAGACTGAGCGGTGTTCGATCTCCAGCCCGGCGAGCAGCAGGTTCTTGAGCGGGAGTTGGAACTCTCCCTTCGCCACCAGCCCAAGGCTGCGCGAGCCGTAGCGCGATTGTTCCTGCACGCCGTCTGGGAACAGTGTGGCGGGGTCGGTGGCGCGAATCTGCCAACCATCGGGCGTCAGCTGGAACAGCCGCGTGGTGGTCTGCTGATCGAATGAGGCGCGCACCGAGAGCGAGCCAGCCTCCCCCAGCGACTTCTTCCACCCGGCCTGCGCCTGGACCACGAACCAGTCGAGCTTCGAGTCGGGGCCGACCACGTCGAAGAGCCCGATCAGCGCGGCGCGAGACTCCGACATGAGTCGCACCTGCGCGTCGATGGTGCCGATCGCCTCGGTGGCGAACGACGCCCCAACGCCGCCGTTGATCAGAAAGCGCTTGTCGTTGGTGAGCTTCGCCCGCGGCGCCGCCGCCGTATCGAGCCCGTCCCGCGCGACCAGCCGACGAATGCCATACTGGCTCGCGATGTCGAAGTCGCCGAACAGCGAGACGGCACCGAACGTGCCCCCTGCGTTGAGGTGACCGTCGAACATCTCCCACATGCCCGCCGAGCCGCTGACGCGTACGCCCGAGTCTTTGCGGGTCACCAGATTGATGACGCCCGTGGTGTTGCCGAGGCCCACGTCGGCCGTGGCCGGCCCGCGATAGATCTCGATGCGCTCGAGGTTGTCGATCGGCAGATGCGCGAGCGACTTCGAGTCGTAGAACGTGTTGAGCCGCATGCCGTTCAAGGTGATGAGCAGCTCGGCTTCGCTGCGCAGGCCGCGCATCGCCACGCGGTAGAAGCCCTGCACGTCGCGGCTCACGCTCAAACCCGGCACGAAGTCGAGCGCCTCGTAGACGTAGCGGGCGCCGAGCTGCACGAGCTGATCGTGGGTGAGAACGGTCGGCGCAAGCGGCCTCGTGCGCGTCGCCTCGTCGAGGTGCTGCACCACCCCGGAGGTGAGCTCAGCACCGTAGAGCGCGAGCTCTTCGTTGAGTTCGGCGCGCTTGCGGTTGACGGGCGGCGGGGGGTCGCGAGGCTTCTCTTTCTCCTTCGGCTTCTCCTTCTCCATCGGCTTCTCGGCGACCTTCTCGACGGGCTTCTCCGCGGGTCGATCCTTCTCCTTCTCGACTGGTTTCTCGACGGGCCTCTTCTCCGGCTTCTCAGGAGGAGCGTCGGAAGAGGTGTCGGTCCACTCGACGGGCTTGGTCTCTTTGGGCTCCTTCGGCTCAGGAAAAGGCTCGTCCTTGCACTTCTTGCCCTTCTTGCAGGGCTTCTTCGGAGGCGCGTCTGCGACGACCGGCTCGGGCGAAGACTTGTCACCGGCGACCATCACCCGAATCGGCTTCGCGGCCGTGGCGAAGAGCGCGACCCGATCTCCCGACGAGGTGACGCCTTCGACGTAGTACTCGATGCCCGGCGGCACCATTCGCGAGCCTGGGACGGTGCCCCGGTAGAGGTCGCCGTATTGCAGTTCGAGCGTGTAGTCCTCGTAGTCGTCGCCGCCGCCGCGCACCCGCGCCAGCACCTTCGCGAAGGTGCCACCAATCAGCGAGCCTTCGATGGTGAACGCCTGGCTCAGCGGCGCATCGGCAGGAGGCGTGTGAGCGAACGTGGCGCGACCGTCAGCGAAGGCGACGGAAGACGCCAGCACCACGAGGAGAAGAGAGCGCAAGCGCCATGATGCTGTGCGCTGGCCCCTCGCAACGCAAGCGTGCCGAACGGGTCGGAAAATTGCCCGATCCACAAGCGCGTGGGACCTTCTGGGCCGAAATGCGTTCGTCGTTGTCGCTGCAGCGATCGCTCTATCGCCACCAGGCCCGGCAGATCGCTCAGCAGGTGCAGACGGGGTCGAAGGCCTTCCTCGCCTACCAGCGCCGCTACCACCACGCGACGCGCGCCTGGCGCAAAGTCATCACCCCCGGCACCGTGCACGCCCGCATCGCGAAGGCCGACGTGGTGTACGTCGGCGACTACCACACGCTCCGGCTCGCCCAGCGCGCCTACCTCGAGCTGGTGACCCACGCGCTCGACACGGGCCGGCGCGTGGTGCTCGCGCTGGAGTTCGTCGAGGCACGCCACCAGGCCACGCTCGACGCCCTCCTCGCGGGGAAGCTCGGCGAGAAGAAGTTCCTCGCGAAGATCGGACACCCGTACCGCAGCCCGTTCGACATCTGGCCGGGCTTCACGCCGATCTTCGCGCTCGCGCGCCGCAAGAAGCTCGAGGTGGTCGCCATCGATCGCCGCGCGCCTGGCCCTCGCTCGCTCGAGGTGCGTGACGAGGGCGCTTCCCAGGTCATCGCCCGCGCCCTCGAGGCCGACGATCGCCCGCTGGTGCTCGCGCTGGTCGGTCAGTTTCACATCGCGCCGGGCCACCTGCCCCGCCGGGTCGACGCGTTGAGTGAGCGCAAGCTCGAATCGTTGATCGTCTACCAGAACGCTGAAGGCATCTACTGGTCGCTGGCGGAGCGCGGCCTCGCCGAGTCGACGCGCGCGGTGGAGATCTCCGATCGCGAACTGTGCCTCGTCAACGCCTCGCCCGTCGTCTGCCAGCGCAGCTTCCTCGACTACGTGGAGGCCGAGGCCGGCGACTCGCCCCTCGACGAAGCGGGCATCGCGCAGACCTTCCGACACCTCGCGCGCGACATCGGCAAGCTCGTCGGCGTCGACGTGCGCTCAGCCAGCGCGTCGTTGGAGGTGCTCACCCCCTCGACCACCGACTTTCTCGAGCGCATTCAGCGCCGGGGCCGTTTTTCGCGGGTCGAGCTCAAACAACTCGAGAAGCACGTGCTGTCGCTCGAGAGCGGCTGGATCCCCCGCGCCAACGCCGTGTGGCTGGCCTCGATGTCGTTGAACCACGCGGCCGAAGAGGCCGCCCACTTTGTGCGCACCGTCGGCGCGAAGTCGCCCATCGATCGGGAACGTGGGCACGCGGACGCCTTCTGGGCTCGCTGTCTCGAAGAGGCGCTGGGGTTCTTTGGCTCGCGGCTCGTCAACCCGAAGCGGCGCGCGATCGGCCTCGATGAGTGGGGCTGGCACTTTCAGAACGAGGCGCAGACCACCGTCGAGAAGCGGCAGATCGCCGCGTTCACACTCGCCCTCTCGACCGCGCTCAAAGACGACGTGGCCTCCGCGAGCACGATGGTGCCGGGGGACGCGGGTAAGCTCTTCCACGGCGTCTCGCATGCGCTCGGGTATCTGCTTGGTGAAGCGATGGCGAAGGCGTTCGAGCGCGGCAGCCTCAAGCCTGCAGCAGTGCGTCAATTGTTCCGCGACCCGTTCGACACTCCGGTGTTGACGTTTGCGGCGTTGTGCCGACGCTTTTCCGCGTTCGGCCGCCGCAATTTGGGACCGCGCGCCCGCCAGTTCGCGTAAAAACCCGCCCGTGGCTGAAGACGCGCTCCTGGCACGACCCATCGAGGGCGATCCCCTGCTCAAGGCCGAGTTCGGGCCGGTGGGTCGAGTGCTCGCCGAGCGGTACTTCGAGCCCGTTCGGTTCCCCGCGACAGCGACCGAGCAGCTGCGCGAGCTCTCGCAGCGCGGCTTCGTGGTGCACGTCATGCGCACCACCGCGTGGATCAACTACCTGTACCTCGACTGGGCGCTCATCCGTCGGCAGCTCCCCGCCATTCGCGCGGTCGTGAACCTGCGGCGCTGGTTCACCAAGCCCTTCACCCGGGCGCAGCTGTCGGGCGACCATGCACAGCGCTTCGAGTGGGCCAACGCCCAGGGCGGCTCGGGCCTCATCTTCCTGCGCGAGAGCGGCTTCAACACGGCGCGCGGCGTAGAGAGCCGCGAAGACCCCTTCCCTGCGCTGGTCGAGCTGGCGCGCAAGAGCGACAAGCCCATCTTCCTCGTGCCGGATCTGCTCGTTTGGGAAAAGTGGCAGCAGAAGGTCACGCCGTCGGTCTTCGATCGGGTCTTCGGCTCGCCCGAGGCGCCCGGCTTCGCGCACTCGGTGGCGACGTTCATGCGGAACTTCCGGCGCGCGCAGCTGCGCATCGGCACGCCCATCGATCTCAAAGAAGTGCTCGCCAACGAAGGCGACAAGCCGACGGCGGTGATCGCGCGCAAGGTGCGCAGCACGCTCCACAACCACCTCGCGCGTGAGACGCGAGCGGTTTTCGGCCCCCCGAAGAAAGAAGTCGCCCGCGTCATCGAAGAGGCGATGCGCGACAAGGTCTTCCAGCAGTCGGTGCAGGAGATCTCTGCCGAGAAGAACAAGTCGGTCGACTCGCTGCAGCGCGAGGCGCGCAAGAACTTCGATTCCATCGCGGCGAAGTTCAGCCCGACGGTGGTGGGCGGGGCCGCGTCGGTCCTCGACTGGGTCTTCACGCGCATCTACGACGGCATCGAGGTCGACGAAGCCGGGCTCGATCGCGCCATGAAGCAGGCTGTCGACGCGCCGGTGGTGTTCACGCCCAGCCACAAGAGCCACCTCGACTACCTGATCATGTCGTACGTGCTGTGGACGCGCGGGTACACAGCGCCCCTCGTTGCGGCGGGCGCGAACCTCTCGTTCTTCCCGCTGGGCCCGTTCCTCCGCCGCGCAGGCGCGTTCTTCCTGCGGCGCAGCTTCAAGGGCGACAAGCTCTACACGGCGGTCTTCAAGGCCTACCTGAAGAAACTGGTGCACGACGGCATCCACCACGAGTTCTTCCCCGAGGGCGGCCGCTCGCGCACGGGCAAGCTGCTGCAGCCGAAGCTCGGCCTCTTTACGTGGCTCGTGGAGGCGGTGCTCGAGGGCGCGCGCAATGATCTGCTCTTCGTGCCGATCGCCATCGACTACGAGAAGGTCGTCGAGGGCGCGAGCTACAAGAAGGAACTGCAGGGTGGTGAGAAGCAAGCCGAAGACCTGAAGGGTCTGCTCTCGGCGCCCGCGGTGCTCACGCAGAACTACGGCCGCATTCACCTCACCTTCGACGAGCCGGTGTCGCTGGCGAAGTTGATGGCCGATCGTGGCATCACCGCCGCGACGTGCACCGAAGATCAAAAGCGCACGCTGGTTCGCGCGCTCGGGCATCGCGTGATGTACGGCATCAGCCGCGTGTCGACCGTGACGCCGCACGCACTGCTCGCCTCGTCGCTGCTGGCGCACCGCAAACGTGGCATCGCAGCGCGAGACGTCACCGATCGCATCGTCTTCTTGCGCACGTTGGCGACCGATCTCGGCGCGCCGCTCTCTCGTCTGCTGAAAGACTCGCCCTCGTCGCCGATCGTCATCGGCCCGGTGATGGACGCGATGCGCATGTTCGCCAGCGAAGGCATGGTGCGCAGCGTCGAGGCGCGCGGTGAGCCCATCTTCCAGGTCGAAGACGATCGCCGCCCAGAGCTCAGCTTCTACAAGAACACCCTGCTCAACCTGATCGCCGGCCGCTCGATCGTGTGCACGGCGGTGCTCACCGTGACGACCGGCCATCGCGGCGACATTCGCGACGCGGCGCTGTACCTCTCACGTCTGTTCAAGCTCGAGTTCCTGTACCCGGTCGGCAAGACCTTCGAGCACATCTTCGACGAGACGGTCGAACATCTCGCGCGGCTGGGGCTGCTGGCGCGCGCTGAGAACGAGATCAACGTTGCCCCGGAAGCGCACGCGCGGCCGATGGTGCAGTTCCTCGCCGATCAACTGCGGGACTACCTCGAGAGCTACCTGCTCGCGGCGCGTACCGCCGGCGAGGTGAAGCCCGAGGGGATGGATCGGAAGGACTTCTTGAAGCGCTGCCTCGACGCCGGGCGCGCGGACTTCCTTGCGGGCACGATCACCGCCAGCGAAGCTCTTTCGAAGACCACGTTGGAAAACGCCCTGCAGTTCCTCAGCGAGCAGCAGTACCTCGCCGACAAGGACAAGAGGCTCATCCCCGGCGCCAACAAGGCCTCGGAGCTGGTGACGCAGATTCGCCGTTTCGTACCGGAGAACACGTGAAGACCACCGCCTCTCGATTCACCGTCCTCCCGGCCCTGCTGGCGATGGGCGCCTTCGCGCAGGATCTCGAGCTCGACCTCAGCGGCGACGACCGGCCGGCCGTGCCTGCCGAGCTGCGACCGACGATCGCCATCCTCTCGGTGAAGGCCGACGACAAAGAAGAGGTCAGCGCGAGCCGGGCACGGCAGTTCGAGGCCGAGCTGGTGAAGACGATGCAGCAGGGAGAGTCGTTTCAGACGGTGATCGACCCCAGTGGCGCCAGGCTGGGTCTCGGCGCCGACTTCGCCACGGCCGACGCGTGCGCGGACTACACGTGTTGGGAAGCCGCAGCGAAGAAGCTCAAGGTGCACCGCCTGGTGCGGCTCACCGTCGCCAAACACAACGCGGGCTCGATGGTGACGATGTACGGCTGGGATCCCGGCTTCAACGAGGTGCTCGTCGTCTCGCAGGAATCAGGTGAGAAGGCCGAAAAGGTGTTCCTCGGCGTGCAGGGCAAGACCCAGGCGCAGAAGGACAAAGAGTTCCTCCGCAAGATGAGCGGGTTCATCGACCAGTTGCAGCGCACCATGTCTGTCGGCAACGGGAAGATCGTGATCGACAACGCCGACCCGTCGGCCGTGGTGACCGTCGAGGGCACCGAGGGGTGCGTGGGTTCGTGCGAGCTCATCGCCCAGCGCGGCAGGCGCACCGTCAAGGTGACCGCTGCGGGCTACAAGCCCTTCTCGCAGAACGTGACCATCGAGCCGGGCACGCAGGTCGACGTGAAGGTGCAGCTCGTCGCGATCCCCATCGAGGTCACGACGGTGAAGGTCGTCGAGCAGCCGAAGGAGAGCGTCTTCGCCAGGCCCGGGCTCTACGTCGCGCTGATCGGCGCCGTCGCCGTGGGCACCGGCATCGCGCTCGGCCAGTCGGCGCAGGGCGTGAAGACGAAGCTCGGGGCGGGCGGTGACCCGCTGGGCGTCACGCGCACTGAGGCAAAGGCAGCCCCGACGAACGCATTGCTTGCGAACATCCTGGTCGGCGTTGGCTCGGCCGCCGTCGTCGGCGGAGTGACGTGGATCATCGTCACCCTCCCCCCTCCGCCTCCGACAGTGCCGGTGAAGACCAACCCGGGCGAGCCGACGGAGACCACCGCGCCAGCACCGGGCGCGTTCCTCAGCTTCGGCGGCCACTTCTGAAGAGACGGGTCTCGAGCCTTGACGGGGCGTGACAGGTTGGCGTGGTCGTTGGCGATGCCCGCGCTGATGCTCTTCGTCGATCGGGAGGCGGGTCCGGTCGCAGCCGGGTCGCTTCTCGTCGGCAGCCCGCGCAGCGTCGCGCTCGTGCTCGGGTGCGCGGTGACCTCGCACGATTCCCGGGTCCCGTTCTCGTTCTCCTGACCGAAGCTGCGCTGACTCAGCGGCAACGGAACTCGAAGAGCGACGGTGTGTCGACGAGCTTCTCGCTCGCGGTGAAGTAGCTCATGCCATCGAAGCTGTAGGCGACGGCTTCGCCCTGCGCTTCGTTCGCGAACGGCACGTTGACCGGCGGCACCGAGAAGATGCGCTCGAAGTTCGTCTCACCCGCGGGCAACCGATACTCGACGAGCCGGTTGTACATGCGCATCAGCACCGCCGTGCCACAGGGGTTCACGTCAGCGGCGGTGAGTGGACGATCGGTCGCACCGGGAATGGTGAGCGCCGCGACGTAGTCGAGCGTCACCGGGAAGTCGGGGCTCGGCGGTGGGAACCGGTAGACCTCGCTCACAGCCGTGTCTTCCTTCGTCACGAGGTACAGCACGCCCGTCTTCGGTTGCATCAAGAGCGACTCGCAGTTGTGCTTCACCGCACCGGGGTACTCGAAGCGCAGGCGTTCCCACGTGACGTTGGTGGTGCCGCTGGTCACTGTGGGCTCGGGCACGCGGTACACCGCGTAGTTGGTGCGGACACGGAGGTTGTCGCCGATGTCTCCGATGTAGAGACAGGTGCCCGTGGGACAGGGCCCCAGCGCAATGTCTTCCCAATCCGTGGCTGTGGCGCCGTCGAGCACGAAGGTCTGCAACACCTGCCCCGTCTGAGAGACCGCAAAGAAGCGCGCCGAGTCACCCGAGTCGTTGTGGGCGTAGAAGATGCCCGGCTGGCTGCGGCTCGCCACGAGGCCGGAGAGCTCGACCAGCGGGTCGCTGAGCTGACCTGCATCACGCGCCGCGCTCCAGCGCTCGCAACCACAGGTCGGCCCGGCGTCGACCGCACCCGCATCGACCCCAGCATCCTCATCGGTCACCGACCCGTCGACCGGTGGCATCATCTTCGGCGCGCAGGCCGTCATCATGAAGAGCGTCACCACTGAGATTCGCACGGCCGGCATTGTGCCCAGAACCGGTCTGGAGAGCGCGATGTCCGAGCGCCCAGATTCCTCCAGAACGGCATGACCGCGGGGGAGAGGCGGAGCGGATGGTGCAGTTCGGCAGCGTGCCCGGGGCGATCGCAACAGCCCTGCTCGTCTTGCCGCGACGCTGCACGACGTGAAGACTCAGTCCTTCACCATCGCGTGCAGCAGCTTGAGCTGAATGTTGATCTTCAGGCTTGCGCAGCGCTCGTGCACGACCTCCGAGAGGTTGTTGAACAGCAACGAGCTGTTCTCCTGCGTGTAGTACCCCGTGATCACGCTGATCAGCCCGAGCAGGTCTGAGCACAAGCCGAGGTAGAGCAGATGCTCGCTGCGGTGCGGCTGCGGCACGCCGAGCACGTCTTTGTTCGACTGGAGCACGCTGATGATGCTCACCAGCGAATTCAGCTCGTGGAACTGCTTGCGGTAGGCGATCACGTCGAGGCCCAGCAGCGCGAGGAAGGCGAGGCCGATGTTCACCAGAATCGAGAACAGCGCGTCGACGCCCTGCAACAGCTCGCTCGTGTCGGTGGCGCTGAGGCGAAAGCTCTTCTGCGAGATGGTCTCCTGCGGCGGCTCGATGACCTCGAGAGCCTGCGTCAACACGCGCGGCGTGAGGCCCTGGCGCGCGACCAGAAACGTCGCGACCGAGAACGTCGTCACTTCTTGAGCCGGAACCGCTGGGTCGAGGTGGAGGTGCCCCTTCGGCAACGTGACGGGCGACAGGGAGTCGAGCCGATTTGCGCGCGCGCCGAGCTGAGGCGATTCGAGCCGAAAACCAGCGGCGGCCAGGCGCTGGGCCCCCAGCAACGTCTTGTCGTCGCCCGCATCCTTCACCACGAAGACTGCGTCGATGTCGTCGGGGATCGTGAAGGCCGCATTGCTCGTCAACGCCTTCCAGTCGAAGGCGTAAGTAGGGGAAGCGCCCCAGATCGCGAAGAAGGCCTGCGCCACCGAGTGGCTCCCCTCGCCTTCCACCGAGGTCAGCACTCGCTTGATGTCGCCCGACTTCGCGATGCGCTCGCGCACGAAGAACAGCACCAGCTCGCGTGAATGGAGCTCGAGGCGCAGCAACCCCTCGGGGATCGGCACCCCGCCCTGAACGAAGCCGAGGTCGATCTGGCCGTTCGCCAACAAGGTCGAGGCCTCCCGGCTGCCGGGCACCTCGCGCAGCACCACGTCGACCCGTTGATCGCGGCGCAGGTTGCGGCGGATCTCCGTCGCGTCGCGGTCGGGGATCGCGAGGGTCAGCGTGCGCACGTGAAAGAACTGCCAGTAGACGAAGGTCGCCAGGCCCGTGAGCGCCAGGGCCAGAAACACCACCGGCAAGCGGTGCGGGCTCCACGGCCGGGTCATCGAGAGCGCGACCTGCTCGGCCTTCTTCGCCGCCTCGGCGACGCTTTGGGACGTGGTCGCGAGCCCGTCGTGCGTGGGCAGCTCGACCTTGACGCGCTCGGCGAGCTTCGTCGCCTGGTCGATGATGGGGCCAATCTCGAGTCGTGCCGGCATGCGGCGCGCACTCTAGCGATTCACATCGAGGCGTCGTGAACGATGAACCAGCCACTGGCCTGTCGCCGAAAGACGACCACCGTGTGGCCCGTGGCGTCGGGCTTGTCGGGGTACGAGAGCGTCCACTTCGCGGCCACCGACACCTCGTCGGAACCCGCGCGCACGTCGATCGGCGAGAGCGTCAGCTTCCCCATAGCGGCTGGCGTCGGGTACTTCTTCTTGTAGCGGGCGAGCACCCCGGCCTTGCCCTTCGTCACGCCAGAGGGAGACACGAACACCGCGTCGTCGGCGTAGACCGAGCAGAACGTGTCGAGGTCTCCGCGCGTCCAGGCGGCGGATTGCCTGTCGAGCAGCGTCAAGACTTCATGACCGCCATCGACCCCCGAGAGGATCGCCAGCGTCACGGCGTGCGCGAGCATGTCGCGATCTGCACTTTCTTGAGCTCGTTGACGAAGTCGTCCGCCTTCATGAAGCCGGTCACCCTCGGAGACTCGAGCACCTTGCCCATCGGGTCGATGAAGGCCACCGTCGGCAGACCCTGCACGCCGAAGCGCTTGTAGAGCGCGTCGAGCACCTCGTGATCGTCGGTGCCGTCGACCTTCACCTTCACGAAGCGCTCGGCCTCGGCGACGACGCCCGGCTGCGTGTAGGTGTGCTGATCGAGTTCCTTACAGGCGGCGCACCAGTCGGCGAAGAAGTCGATCATCACCGGCTTGCAGTTGGCCTTCGCCTTCTCGAGCACCGCCTCGAAGGGCGCTGCCGTGGCGAGCTTCTCATCGACCTTGAACTCGATGGCCCACACGAACTCACCGTGCGCCGCCGTGTTCGGGTTCGCCGGGTCAACCACCGGCTTCTCGATCGACACCGGCGCGGCCATGCGGATGACGAAGCCCACGAGCAGCATCGAGACGCCCGCGCCCTTGGGAAGCCACTGCTTGCCTTCCTTGAACGAGAGATGAATCGCGCCGGCGACCACGCCGATGAAGGCGAGTGCAGCGGCGAGGGTGACCGCGCCCACGCGACCGAGCGCTTCGGCAGCCGAGGTGATGATTCCGCCGAACGCCGGGAAGCCGTCGCGCAGGTACGAGAGCGCCAGGCCGAGCAGCGCGATGCCGAAGATCGACTTGACCCACTCCATCCACACGCCGGACCTGGGCATCTGCACGGTGAAGACGCCGATCAAGAAAAACGGCACGCCGATGCCGAGCGCGTAGACGAAGAGCAGACCCGCCCCGAGGAACGGGTCGCGCGTCTGCGAGACCCAGGTGAGCACGCCCGTCAGCACCGGGCCCGTGCACGGCGCCGCGAGGAAGCCGGCGACGCTGCCCATCAGCAACGCCCCCACCACACCGCCCCCGCCGACCCCGTTGAGCTTCGTCGCCAGGCCTGACGGCAGCGCCATCTCGAACGCGCCGAACATCGAGGTGGCGAGCACCACCATGAACACCGCGAGGCCGACCACCACCCAGGAGTTGCCGAGCACCGAGCCGAACGCGCGCCCGGAGAGCGCCGCGAAGACGCCAAGCGCGCTGAACACCACGCCCATGCCGACCACGTACGACGTGGTGAGAAGGAGCGCCCTGCCCTTCGATTCCGCCTGCCGCGCGCCGAACACCCCGACGGTGATGGGGATCAGCGGGTACACGCACGGCGTCAGTGAGGTGAGGAAGCCACCCAGAAAGATGACGCCCCCTGCGACGAAGAGGCGCCCGGAGTTGAGCAGCGACGACGCATCCAGTGCGGAGGTCGGACCGGTGGGGATGAGCGAGGGGACGAACACCAGCCCCACTGCGGCCGCCGTCGCGAGAAAGAGGACCGTCGAAGACTTCATTGCCCCCAATATGCGCCGATCAGGGACCTCGTTTCATCCCTTTCACTCAGTCGGGCCTGGTGGGCGCCTTCGGCAGGTCCAACCCTGCGCTCCGGGCGAGGCCCATCACGCCCTCCACGGCCGCTGCGATGTACCCGAACGGGTTGGCCCCATCGACGGCGGTCACGTGCACCTCGCCCATCTTCTGCTGGAACGCGAGGGCCAGCTGCGGGAGCTGGTTGGCCACCGCGAGCTGAATCACCTCGGGCGTCAGGGTGTTCTCGATCTGGCGCATGCGAGCGGCGCGATCGATCTCCGGTGAGGCGAGCAGCTGCTGCTTGTGCACCTCGAGTTCGACGGTGCGGGTCTCGAGCTCGGTGAGGGCGCGCTTCGCCTCGGCGGCCTCGACCTGCGCGCGCAACAGCTCGGCTTCCTGCACCTCTTCCTGCATGCGCGAGCTGTGACGCGCCTGCTCGGCCTGGGCCTCGAGCTGCGTCTGTTCCAGCTGGGCGCGGAGCTTTTGCTGCTGCAGCTCGACCTCTGCGGTCAGCTTCTGCAGCGCCTGCCGTTGCTCGGCCTGCAGCTTCTCTATCAGCGCCGATTCCTCGGCAGCCTGGCGACGCTGACGGACTTCCTGTTCGGCGGTGATTTTCTGAAGTTGGAACTCACGCTCGGCGGCGATCTGCGCGTTGCGGGTGGCGCGTTCCTGCGCGAGGCGGGCCTCTTCGACCTTCGCGTCGGACGCGAGCTTCTCGAGGCGAGCGGCTTCGTCGGCGGTCTGCTTCTGCCGGCGAATTTCGGTGGCGGCGGCGACGCGGTTCAGCTCGACGAGGCGCTCGGTGGCGGTCTCGTCGGTGCGCACCACGCGTTCCTTGGCGAGCTCGGCCTCACGCGCCATTTGTTCCTGCGCGAGGCGGAACCGGGCCTGCATGTTCGAGAACACCTGCGCCGACTGCACCCGCACGTCCTGGATCTCGATGGTGTCGACGATGACGCCCCACCCGCGATCGGTGGCGTCTTCGGCGCGGCCCTCACCGCTGACCACCGGAGCGATCTCCTGAACCAGCTCGACGGCGAGCGCGTCTTTGCGGCGCGTGAGGCACTGCTCGACGGTGAGGTTGGCGATCAACCGCCGCGAAGCGCCGACGCACATCTCTTCCATCATCTCGGCGAGCTTTTCCTGCGCGCGCTCGGGGAAGCTGAAGTTCAACATGCGCGACGCGAGGAGCGGCTCGGCGATGCGGTACACCGCGATGCCCGTCACCTTCACGCCGACCTTTTCCTGCGTGATCTGATCGGCGACGAAGTGCAGCCGCTGGACGGTGGTGGGGACGATGGCGATCGAGTCCCATGGCCACTTGAAGACGGTGGCGCCCTGCCCGGCCGAGACGACCTGGCCCCCTCGCATGCGGATCAGGAACTCGCTCGGCTTGGCGCTGATCCACCCCCAGCGCTTGGTCTTCTCGGGATCTTCTTCGGGCTTCCCGCGACGCCACCCCTCGGCGTACCGGGACTCGTTGATCGACTGCTGCGCGACCTGAATCGTGGCGGGTTTGGTCATGGTCGGCGCACCCAGAGCGAGCGGCGTGCCGTCGTGGATCACCCTGATTCAACGTCTCGGGGTGAGCCGAAACGGATCAGGGTGCACCAATGTTCGTCACCACGTCGGGGTGCTGCGCCGCGAACCCGCGATCGAAGGTGGCGACTCGACCTTTGTTGTGGCGCGCCAGGGCGGCGAGGTAGGCGTCAGTGACCTGCCCGCCTCCGATCAGGCGAGTGGGGTCAACCGCTCGGTAGTCGAGGTCATCCGGCCAGAACTCATGGTTCGGGTGATCGAGAAAACCGTCGAGCGCGTTCCACGCGGCCGGGAGCGCCGCACCGCGTGAGCCATGCGAAAAGTTTCGCAGGAGCGTGCCCTGCGTGATGGGGCACGTCGCAAACCGACTGGCGGTCGCAAACCAACGCTGAGCCACTTCGTGATGGGGATGCGTGACGGAACTCAGGGCGAGCAGAACGTTTCCATCGAGGAGCCAGCGGGTCACTTGATGACCCCGTTCCGCCGAAGCATCTCGAGGTCGTCCTCCGCCTCGTATTCGCTCGCGAGCTTCATCGGCACCTTTGGCGCATTCGGATCGCCGTAGACGTTGAGCCCGTTCCTCACGGTCCACACCGGAATCGGCTCGATCGGCGGCTCTTTCGTGCGGCGCACGATCTGGTTGATGACGTCACTCATGGACGTGTCGTCCTGCTTCGAGCGGTCCTTCACGTACCGGTAGAGATCGTCATCGAGTGAAATGGTCAGCCTCATGGAAACCCCGTGGTGAAGTGGTGAACTGGTGAACTTCACCACTCTCGGCATTCTAACCTCTTGGACTGACATTCGGCGGGACCGCGATTTTGCGAGTCACTCGCAAGAACAGTCAACTGCCCGAAATCACTCAATGTGGACTTGACCGGTCCACCATTGGTTCGTTACTTGAGGAGCTGAATGTGGACCGGGCTGGTCCTGATTCGGAAGGAAACGGAATGAAGCTGCCGATCTACATGGATTACCACGCCACCACGCCGCTCGACCCGCGCGTGCTCGAGGCGATGGAGCCGTATTTCACCGATTCGTTCGGGAACGCGGCGTCGCGAAACCACTCCTTCGGCTGGAAGGCCGAAGCAGCGGTCAACAAAGCGCGTGAGCAGGTCGCGGCCCTGATCGGCGCGAGCGAGAAGGAGATCGTCTTCACCTCCGGCGCGACCGAGTCGAACAACCTCGCCATCAAGGGCGTGGTCGAGTTCTACAAAGACAAGGGCGATCACGTGATCACCCTCACCACCGAGCACAAGGCGGTGCTCGACACGTGCAAGCGCCTCGAGCGTCAGCGCCAGGAGCGCATCGACGAGCTCAAGGTGCAGCGGCTGATGGAGCTGACCGGCGGCGACGTGAACGTCGAAGATCTCCCCACGCTCGAGATCAAGCACTCGCTCGAGAACGACGAGCTGCTCAAGCGATGGGTCGACAAGGTTCGCGTCGGCGCGCGCGTGACGTACCTCTCGCCGAAGAAAGACGGCCTCGTCGATCTCGCCGAGCTCGAGAAGGCGATCACCGATCGCACCGTGCTCGTCTCGATCATGCTCGCCAACAACGAGATTGGCGTGGTGCAGCCGGTCGAGCAGATCGGGGCGCTGTGCCGCAGCAAGGGCGTGCTCTTCCACACCGACGCGGTGCAGGGCGCGGGCAAGATCCCCTTCGACGTCGAGAAGTCGAAGGCCGACCTCGTCTCGCTCACCGCCCACAAGATGTACGGGCCCAAGGGCATCGGCGCGCTGTACGTGCGTCGCAAGCCGCGCGTGCGCATTCGCGAGCAGATCGACGGCGGCGGTCACGAACGCGGCATGCGCTCGGGCACCCTCAACGTCTCGGGCATCGTCGGCTTCGGCGCGGCGGCTGAGATCGCGAAGAATGAGATGGAAGCCGAGGCCCAGCGCCTCACCACCTTGCGCGAGCGCCTGTGGAAGGGCGTCAGCGCCAAGCTCGACTACCTCACCATCAACGGCTCGTTGGCGCACCGTCTGCCGGGCAACCTGAACGTCTCGTTCGCCTTCGCAGAAGGTGAAGCGCTGATGATGGCGATCAAAGACGTCGCGGTCTCGTCAGGTTCGGCGTGCACCTCGGCGTCGCTCGAGCCGTCGTACGTGCTGCGCGCGCTGGGCGTCGAAGAGGAGATGGCCCACAGCTCGATCCGCTTCGGGCTCGGCCGGTTCACGACGGAAGCAGAGGTCGACTACGTGATCGACCTGATGGTCACCGCGGTCAACAAGCTGCGAGACATGAGTCCGCTCTACGAGATGGCCAAAGAAGGCATCGATCTCAAGAGCATCGAATGGAAGGCACACTGATATGGCTTACTCAGAGAAGGTCATCGAACACTTCGAGCACAGCAAGAACGTCGGCACGCTCGACAAGAATGATCCCAACGTCGGCACAGGTCTCGTCGGCGCCCCTGCCTGCGGCGACGTGATGCGCCTGCAGCTCAAGATCAGCGACGACGGCGTGATCCAGGACGCGAAGTTCAAGACGTTCGGCTGCGGTTCGGCCATCGCCTCGAGCTCGCTCGTCACCGAGTGGGTGAAGGGCAAGACGATGGACGAGGCGGTGCTGATCACCAACAAGGAGATCGCGAAGGAGCTCTCGCTCCCCCCCGTGAAGATCCACTGCTCGGTGCTGGCCGAAGACGCGATCAAGGCGGCCATTGAAGACTTCCGCGCCAAGCGCTCCGCGCGCACCCAGGCCGGTACCGCTGCCGTCGTTGCCCCTCCTGCCAAAGAGGTTTGAGCCATGACCGAGGTCGTCTCGCCAGTGTCGTCGTCGAGCGCGCCGATTCCCGGCGGCAAGCCCATGGGCAAGGGCATCGGCCTGACCGACAGCGCCGTGTCGCGGCTGCGTCGCCTGCTCGCCGAGCGGAACACGCCCGAGGCCGGTCTGCGCATCGCCGTGAAGGGCGGCGGCTGCAGCGGGCTCGCCTACCACATGGAGTGGACTGAAAAGTCCCGTGAGCGAGACAAGATCTTCGAGCGCGAAGGCGTGCGCATCTTCATCGACCCCAAGAGCTACCTGTACCTGATGGGCACCGAGCTGGTGTTCGAAGAGGGCTTGCTCGCGTCGGGGTTCAAGCTGCAGAACCCGAACGTGAAAGCTGCGTGCGGGTGTGGCGACTCATTCACCGTCTGAGTGACGTCGTGACCCACTTCGAGCTGTTCAACCTCGCGCCTTCGGTCGATCTCGACGTGAAGGCGTTAGACGATCTCCACCGCAAGCTCTCGCTCGAGACGCACCCCGATCGACTCGTGGGGGCCGACGCGCGCGCCCGACGCATCGCCGCTGAGCAATCGGCCTCGCTCAACGAGGCGATCAAGGTGCTGCGCGACCCCGTGCGCCGCGCGTTCTACGTGCTCGAGCTCAAGGGCGTGAAGCTCGACACCGAGCACGCCGCCGCGGCGCTCAAGATGCCGATGGAGTTTCTGGAAGAGATCATGGAACACCGCGAGGCGCTCGAGGGCGCGAAGTCGTCGAAGGATCTCACCCGCGCCCAGGCGATGGCGAAGAGCATCGCTGCCTCAAAGACCGCTTCCCTCGCCGCCGCACAAGACGCCCTGAGGAAGGACGACGTGCCCGGTGCGTCTCTCTCGCTGGGCAAGGTCCGCTACTACACGCGCTTCCTCGAAGAGGTCGAAGCGTTCGAAGAGGAGTTGTCGTCGTGAAGGGCTTTCTCCAGATCCACGATCCCCTCAAGCCGAAGGGCCATGTGGTCGGCATCGATCTCGGCACCACCAACTCGCTGCTCGCCTCGGTGGTGAACGGCAAGCCGGTGTGCATTCCGGCAGACGAAGACGACTCGAAGCTGCTGCCTTCCGTCGTGCACTACTCGGCGAACGGCAGCGTGATCGTCGGGCAGCGTGCCTCGAGCCTGCTCCCCCAGTTCCCCACCGACACCATCAAGTCGGTGAAGCGCTTCATGGGCAAGTCGCTGGGCGATCTCGAGACCAGAAAGCTCGGCGCCTACAAGTTCCTCCCCGGCCAGGGCGTGGTGCGCTTCGAGGTCGCGGGCGGTCAGCCGGTGACGCCGATCGAAGTGAGCGGCGAGATCCTGCGGCAGCTCAAGCGGCGCGGTGAGTCGCACTTCGCGGGCAAGGTCGAGCAGG
This sequence comes from Archangium sp., assembly GCA_044371205.1. Classification (GTDB taxonomy): domain Bacteria; phylum Myxococcota; class Myxococcia; order Myxococcales; family Myxococcaceae; genus Archangium_A. The sequence continues at coordinate 126,482 of JBILUC010000001.1, read as the reverse complement.
CGGTGATCACCGTGCCTGCGTACTTCGACGACGCGCAGCGACAGGCGACGAAAGACGCGGGGCGGCTGGCCGGCCTCGAGGTGCTGCGCCTGCTCAACGAGCCCACGGCGGCGGCGCTGGCCTACGGCCTCGACAAGGGTGTGCAGGGTCTCTACGCCGTCTATGATCTCGGCGGCGGCACCTTCGACATCTCGATCCTCGAGCTCGTCGACGGTGTGTTTCAGGTGAAGTCGGTGGGCGGTGACTCGGCGCTCGGCGGTGACGACTTCGATCGCGCCATCGCGCAGAAGCTGTTCGACGCGCGTGCCATCACGGCCCCGACGGCCACCCAGGTCGCCACCGCGCTGCAGCTCGCGCGCGCCGCGAAGGAACGGCTCACCGACGTCGAGTCGACCGAGCTGATCTTCGAAGGTGCAACCTTCCCCGTCTCGCGCGTTGCGTTCAACGAATGGATCCAGCCGCTGCTCAACAAGACCGGCGTGTCCGTGCGTCGCGCGATGAAGGACGCGGGGGTCACGGCCGACGACGTGAAGGGCGTGGTGCTGGTGGGCGGCTCGACGCGGGTGCCCGCCGTGCGCGCCTGGGTGGCTGAGCTCTTCGGCAAGCCGCCGCTCGCCGACATCGACCCCGATCAGGTGGTCGCGCTCGGAGCTGCGATTCAGGCCGACCTCCTCACCAACGAAGATCGCCGCGACGAGGTGTTGCTGCTCGACGTCATTCCCCTCTCGCTCGGGCTCGAGACGATGGGCGGTGTGGTCGAGAAGCTGATCGCCCGAAACTCGGCGATCCCCATCGCGCAGGCGCAGGTCTTCACCACCTTTCAAGATGGTCAGACCGGCATGGACATCCACGTGGTGCAGGGCGAACGCGAGCTGGTGCAGGACAACCGCTCCCTCGCGCGCTTCCGCTTGAGCGGCATTCCAGCGATGGCTGCGGGCATGGGCCGCGTGCAGGTCACCTTCCGCGTCGATGCCGACGGCATTCTCTCGGTCACCGCGAAGGAAGAGACCACCGGCGTCGAGCAGCAGATCACCGTCAAGCCGACCCACGGCCTCACCGATGAAGAGATGGAGCAGATGCTGCTCGATTCGATCGATCATGCCGAAGACGACATGCAGCGGCGGTTGCTCGCCGAGCAGCGCGTCGAGGCCGAACGGCTGTTGATCGACGGCGCCAAGCAGCTCCGCGAGAACGGCGACCTGTTGGCTGCAGACGAGCGTGTGGTGTTCGTAAAGAACCTCGAGAAGCTCGCGGCGTTGGCGAAGACCGAGACCAACCACGAGGCCCTCAAAGCCGTCATCACCGAAGTTGACGGGCTGGCGCGGCCCTTCGTCGAGAAGATCCTCGATCGTGCCATTGGCAAAGCCGCGGTCGGTCACCGCATGGAGGACTTCTGACATGCCCCGCGTGACCTTTCGCAGCCCGCTGCAAGACGTGTCCGTCGAGGTGGCCGCAGGCACCTCCCTCCTCGACGCTGCTGAGTCGGCCAATGCGCAGGTCGGCCACTCGTGTGGTGGCGTCTGCGCCTGCAGCACCTGCCACGTCTGGGTGAAGAAGGGCCTCGAGACGCTCTCCGAACAGGACGACATGGAGATGGACCGGCTCGATCTCGCCTACGACGTGAAGGCCCAGTCGCGGCTGGCGTGTCAGGCCAAAGTCGAGGGCGCCGACATCGACGTGTGGATCACCGAAGAGTCCCTCAAGGCGTACATGGACGAGGATCCCACGACCCGAAAGGCGCTCGAGGCCGAGGGGAAGTGGCCGCCGAAGAAGTTCAGCTGAGGCCGTCAGGTGTTCGTTGACACGCCCGTCGGGTGAACGTATTGAGCCTCGGCCTTCGCCCAGGTGGCGGAATTGGTAGACGCGCTAGATTCAGGGTCTAGTGCTGGCAACAGCGTGGAGGTTCGAGTCCTCTCCTGGGCACTTGGCGAAGCGGGGGAATCGGTGATGAACCGGTTCCCCCGTAGTCTTTTCTGGACTGTTTCATGGCTTGGTCCTGCGCTCGCCTCACTTCGTTCGGACTCACCATGCCCTTCGCAGTTCGCTTCGCCGTGCTGTTGACCCTGTGCGGCTGCGAGGCGCCGGTCGAAGACGATGTGGCAGGGCAGCTCGTGCACATGACGGTCACGCGCGTGAGTGACGACTGTCTCCCCGCGCGGGTGGTCGGCGATGCCGGGGTGCAGTTCTTCGCCGTTCGCGACGACGGCGGGGTCGCCTTCACCGTCGGCCAGGAGGCTCAGTTCGGCCCCTCGCTCGATGGCGGCGTGCTCGAGAGCGTTCAGCGCCAGAGCATCCCCTTCGCGAACGGCGGGCGCGGCACCGTCGGCGCCGAGGCCGAGTGTGTCGGTATCTTCTCGGCGTGGGTCTTCGAGCCGCCCGCGACGCTGCGCAATGTGCAGACCTTTCCCGGGGCCGACAAGTGCGTCAGCGGGCCGAGCTGGTTGCCGAAGACCTCATGCACCGTGGAGCGCGAGTTCACCTTTGCGCCCCTCTCCGACTGCCGCTCGAAGTGCATCACCATCACCGTTGCGGGCGAAGTGAGCTGCGGGTGCTGATCACCGTCTTCACCAGCTCGAACTCCACCGAGGTCGAGCTCGTGCGCGCCCGGTTGGTGGGCGCCGGGTTCCACCCTTCGGTCGCCGGAGCGCAGCAGCTCGCGGGCTTCTTCCCCGGCATCACCGAGTTGATCAGCGAAGTGCGCGTGCCCGACTCCGAGCTCGAGCGCGCGCGCGTCTACCTGCTCGACTCGAAGCTGAAGCTCGACGAGACGCTGCCCTCGGGTGAAATCGCCGAGGGCTCGGTGTGCCCGGTGCACGAGAAGCCAGCGGTCGCGACGTGTGATCGCTGCGGCACGTTCCTGTGCGCGGGGTGTGGCTCGCTGGGCCAACCGCCGCTCTGCGAAGACTGCGTGGTGCGCAGCGATGCACCCCGCCCTCGCCCGTACTGGGTGACGCTCACCGCCCGCCTCTGGGCCGTGTGGTGGATCGGGTCGTTCCTCATCGCCGGGCTCATCGGTCTCGCGCTGCTCGGGCGTCGACTGATCCCGGGGTAAGCCGCCGCTTCATGCTCCCGCTCGTCACCCTGCTCGTGCTGTCCGGTTCGCCTCCCGCGGGTGGCAAACCCGTGGTCCCCGTGATCTTCGCGCAGCAACTGTTCGGCAACTCCGTGGGGCCCGAGCTGGTGAACGGGCAGCCCAGCCCTTCGGTGGAGATCAGCGAGGGCGACTGGGGGTGGCTCGCGGTCGAAGTGTGGGCGACGACGGGTGGCGAAGCGGGAGCCCCCCACCCGGAAACCGTCGAGCTCACCGTCAAACAGGGCAAGCGCATTCAGGTCTTCAAGGCCCGACAGCTCTCGGAGATGGATGCCGAGCACACCCCCTTCTTCGTGCCCGTCACCAGCTGCGCGAACCTCGAGCTCAGCGCCACGGTCGGCAAGCGCAAGAGCGCCGTCGTGAAGCTGGCCGTGACCTGTGGCTGAGCCTCACCGCGCTTCGCGACGCATCGTCTCGGGTGCCCCCAACGCCAGCACGATGGCGAGCGAGATGACGCCGTAGAGGAGGTACACCGCGCGCTCGAACGTCGGCGCGTCGCCCTTCACCAGCGCCATGGCGATGATCACCACGACGCCGCCTCCGTTGCCGAAGAGCATGAGGAGCCCCGTCGCGCCGCCCGCCGCCTCTTCGCCCGCGATGCTGGCGCACATGTCGAGCAGCAGCGCGAACGCGGGCAGGAAGAAGAAGCCCATCGCGAAGGCGCTCGCCATCACCACCGTCTCGTCGCGCGAGGTGCACACCGGCACCAGGGCCGCGAACGAGAGCACCACACTGCCGATCAAGAACGGCTTGCGGCGCTTCGCCCAGTCCGACAGCAGCGGGATGACGACGGCGCCGATGATGCCGCCGACGATCAACACGCCGCCGATCGCGCCCGCCTTCACCACGTCGAACCCGTTCGGCGCGAGGATCGGCTCGAGCCACGTGGTGAGCCCGTTGAAAAAGCCAAGACCGAGCGCCGCAACCATAAAGATCAGCATCAGCTGACGGTTCTTCAGCAGCGAGACGAGTGAAGGCGCCGGGGTGGCCGAAGCGGCGACCGGCTTCGCGTCGGGGTTGGTGCGCACCAGCATCACCCATGCCGCTGCAATGGCGATCGAGCCCAGCGTAAACGCCACCATCGTGCCCTGGTAGCCCAGCGCTTCGATCATCGGGGGCGTCGCCGCCATGCCGAACGCCATGCCCGCGAACATGCCCATGGTCCCCAGACCGGTGGCGATCGCGCTCTGCTCGCCATCGAACCAGTCGGCCACGAGCTTCGAGATGCCGTTCATCGCAAAGGGCTGCCCCACCGCGATGCCCGTCTGCGCGAGCAACAGCACCCAGAAGTTCCCGCTGTCGAAGATGCGCAGACACGAGAAGGCCGCCATCACCACCGCGCCGACGCCCACCGCGTACTTGTACCCCTTGCGATCGGTGAGCTGCCCCGCCGTCACCGAGAGCAACACGTAGACGAGCGGGAAGACCAGCAAGAGCGACGACGCCAGGCCCTCGCCGACTCCGTACTTCGTCTGAATCATCGAGATCAGCGGCGCAAAGTTGAGCCACAGCGCCTGGCTCAACCCGGCGACCAGCATGAAGAGACCCAACACGACCCAACGCATCACCGAGCGGGTCGACTGCACGACAGGAGGCGCGTTCATGGTGCTTTCCAGGTTCATGGTGGGATTCCTCAGCGCGCGACGAAGGTGAGCCCGTCGCCTTCGAACTGCAGGTACTTCGCGCCGGCTTCGCTGCCGTAGCGGTACTCGAACGTGGGGGCGAAGAGCCGGCGGAAGTCATCGAGGGCGAGGTGCACGCGGTGACAGGCCGTCTGCCCACACGACTCGGCGCCCACGTACTCGGCGACCATCGGGTAGACCTCCCCGAGATCCTCGTCGACGTCGACGACCTGCATGCGCACCTTCTTGCCCTTCGCCCAGCTCACACCGGCGAGGCGCGCGTCGAGGGTGTCCCCGTCCCACAGGCCGGCCTGCTTGATGCCGGTGATCGAACGGTTGCCCTTCGCGTCGACCCGCTCGATCTCCGCACCATCGGCCGTGTACTTCACGTTCGTGATCAGCCCGTTCGCCTTGCGCACCGTCGCGATGGGCGTGCCGTTGGGTTTCGCGCGGTGCTCGACCGACCACTTCGGGTGTGAGCCGGTGATGCGCACTTCGCCGTCGACGCGCGTCACCGTCCACGAAAGCTGCTCGCCTTTCGTGGTGGTGAGGGTGACGGCGCCTTCCCAGGGGAACGCGTCAGCAGCGAGGGCCAGCGACGACAACGAGGCAGCCAGAACGAGAACGAGGCGGTGCATGGAGTTGCTCAAGAGCGGACTGCGAGTGGGTTTCGAGAGGTGTTGCAAGGTCCGGTGCAGCCTCGTTTCCGAGCGGCGCCGATCACCACGCTGTGCAAGCGGCTGCACAGCGTGTGCAGGTCTTAGAAGCGCATCAGCACGCCGAGGCCGGGGCCTGCGGTCGGAGTGACGTGAAACGTGACGGCCGGGCTCGCCCCACCACCGGAGCGGTACTTTTCCCAGCCCGAGATGAGCTGGTTGGGCGAGGTGAAGATCGTCGCCTCGCCGATGGCGATGCTCACCGCGCCGTTGATGATGCCGCTCGTCCAGTGGCCGTACGCGAAGCCCAACAGCAAGGTCATGCCGATGCCGAAGACGACGTTGCCCGCGTGAATGAACCACGATCGCCGAAGGCCTCGTGCTCAGCGCCCTCGCGCAGAATGCGCTCACCCTCTTCGAGCAGCTTGCAGGTGTCCTCTTCGGTCGCCGCGCGCGCGCGCTTCGCGAAGCCCGGCCCCACCGTCATCACCTCGAGCGGGTCGAGGCTGCTGAAGGCAACGCCCACGAGCGTCGAAACGGCGCCCCAGTACCAATCCGGCTGTTCCTCGCGACTGAACAACGGCATCACCGCCAACTGCGCGATGGTGATCGCGCCGTAGGCCCCGCCCCACCCCAGGGTCCATCGTGTCGCGGCGGCCGACTCCTCCTCGAACAGCGTCGCCATGAACGCGAGCCTGGCTTCGGGGCTCTGCGCGGCGATGCTGCCGCTCTTCGCGTCTTCGGGATGCACTCGGCGCCCAACGCGTGCAACGAACTGCACACGACCAACACTGCCATGGCGCCAACGATTGATTTCTTCACGGTGTCTTCAGGGTGAGCCACTCTGAAGAGCAACCGGCGTGCCTCACGGCGCGGGATCGGTGGGCGGCTTCGCTTCGGCCGCCGCGAGATAGTCGGCGTATTCCTTCTTGCGTGCCTCGGCCTGCACCTGCGCGGCCAACTGGGCCTCGTGACCTGCGGCTCGACCGGCGAGCACCGCGCGCATCGTCACGGCGAGCCCGAGGAACAAGGTCACCAGCCGCGCCACGACGCGCCTGGGATCATCGATGACGAAGTCGAAGCCGTTGATGCCGGCGACGAGCAGCACCGAGAACAGCTCGCCTGAGAGCCCCGCAAGCAACGTGAAGCGAAGCGCGGGGATCTGGGTGAAACGGCCGATCGCGAACCCGCACACCGGCAGCGCGACGAACAACCACAGGCGCTCGAACAGAATTCGGAACCCGGCGTCGACGAGGTCGTTCTCGATGGGGTCGAGGCGCTCCAGCACCCGGGTTCCTGCGCCGGCGGCGAAGATGCTGCCGACGATGAAGCTGACGACGCCCATGCCGATCTGCAACACCAGCTGACGCGAACCTGCCTCCGCGCGAGAGAAGACCCCCGGCGCCTTCAGGGTAGACTCAGTCGTCGTGCTCGTCGGATCCGTCACGGGGCCCCGCACCATAGAAGACTTCTTCGAGACACAGGCCCTGCGCAGGAGCCGTCGGCCCCGCTTTGTTGCGATCGCGCGCGGCGAGCACCTCGCCCACCCATGCCACGGGCTGCCGGGTGCGGCCCACTTCCATCAACGTACCGACCAGGTTGCGCACCATGTGTCGCAGAAACGCGGTGCCTTCGAAGGTGAGGCTCAGCTCATCGCCCACGACGCCCGTCACCTCGATCGCGCGCAGCTCACGCACCGCCGTCTTCGCCTGACATTCCGCGCCGCGGAACGAGGTGAAGTCGTGTTTGCCGAGCAGGCTCTTCGCTGCTTCGCGCATGGGCTCGATCGCGAGCGGCTGAAAGATCTCCCAATGCGTGAGGCGCCGCAGCGGAGAGCGGGTCCTCCGGTTGCTGACGAGGTAGCGGTACCGCTTGCCCTCGCTCCAACGGCGCGGGTCGAAGTCGGGGCGAACTTCCTCAGCGCGCACCACCGAGATGTCGTCGGGCAGCACCCCGTTCAAGCCCATCCAGTACGCCTTCATGGGCAATTGCCGTGGCGAATCGAAGGCGATCACCTGACCACGGGCGTGCACGCCCGAATCGGTGCGCCCGGCGGCCATCACCTGAACCGGCTCACCGAGCAGCTCGGCCAGCGCCTTCTGCACGCGCCCCTGCACCGAAGGGCCGTTGGGTTGAATCTGCCAACCGACGTAGTTCGTCCCGTCGTACTCGAGCACCAACTTCACGCGGGGCATGTCCGCAATCCTCCCACACGGCTTTGTGCGGGTCGAAGTCTCTGTGCGTCTGGAACCCGGTCGGCGAGTGGGTTGTCATACCGACGCCCATGCCCCCTGACGTCTTGCTCGTGCTCGCCAGCAGTGGAATCACCCTCGTGGCTTCGCTGCTCTTCTTCGTGAGCGAGGAGCGGCCGCCGCAGCAGATCCTGGGTCCCCCGGTGGCGTTCTGTCTGCCGCCCTCGCGCAAGGCGCCGCCTCCGCTGCCGGTGATGCCCGAATGTGCGGTCGACTTGTCGAACTCGGCGCTCCACAGCGTGATGACCTTGAAGCCGATGGGCGACGAATGGGTGGTGACGCTCGATACCTCGCCCATCAAAGACGTGCCGGCCCTGCAAGTGAACGAGGGCGGAGACGGAGTGGGTCAGGTGAACGATCTCCGCTGGCACGGCAAGGCGGGGGTGGCGCGTTCGACGCACCGCACGTGGAAGCAGAAGCCCGGCCGCGCGTAAGGGCGCGTCAGCGGTACTTGAGGAAGTTGCCGACCAACTCGCGCAACAGCGAGTTCACCGACACGCCGTGCTTGCGAGCCAGCGCGTTGAGCGCGTCGATGTCACCGCCCGACAACTGAATCGCCAGTGAGCGTTCAGGCCCACCCTTGCGAGGCGTGAGCTGCGGATCCATGTCGCCCAGCTCGGAGATCGACTCGACCACCGACACGATCTCTTCAGCCTCTTCGATGATCTCTTCGGGGCCCGCGGCCAGCTGCCGGGCGCGCCCAAGGCGATCTTTCTCTTCTTCGAGCTCGTCGTTGAAGAGCTGCTTGAGAAAGTTCGAGAGGTGGATGTTCGAGGGCGTGAACTCGTACTGGCTCAGGAACTGATCCAGATCGTACTGCATCTCCCACGCGGTCTGGTACCGCTTCTCCCGGTCCTTCTCGAGGGCCTTCATCAAGATCGCCTCGACGGCCTCGGGGATGTCGGCCTTGAAGTACGAGGGCGCGTAGATCTTGCCCTCCGTAATCGACTTGAGAATCGCGACCTCGCTGTCGCCGGTGAAGAGCTTGAAGCCGGTCAACCACTCGTAGAGCACGACGCCCAGCGAGAAGATGTCGCTGCGGTTGTCGAGCTGCTTGCCCATGCACTGCTCGGGCGACATGTACGAGAGCTTGCCTTTGATCTCGCCGGCGCGCGTCTGCTCGATCTGGTTCGCGGCCTTGGCGATACCGAAGTCGAGCACCTTCACCGTGCCGTCGAACGACACGAAGATGTTCTCGGGCGTCACGTCGCGGTGAACGATGTTGAGCGCGGTGCCGTAGAGATCGGTGCGGGCGTGCGCGTAATAGAGGCCTTCGCACACCGAGCTGGCGATCTTCAGCGCATACACCATGGGGAACGGGATCCCCAGGGCGTCGGCCTTCGGGATGATGCGACGCATGTCGCGCCCGAAGATGTATTCCATCGCGATGAAGTACGACTCGCCGATTCGGCCGAGGTCGTAGATCTGCACGATGTTGGGGTGGTTCAGCTGCGCGGCCAGCTTCGCTTCGTTCAAGAACATCTTCACGAAGTTCGGCTGCTTGCTGAGGTGCGGCCGAATGCGCTTGATGACGATGGTCTTCTCGAAGCCTTCGAGACCCGCCTGACGCGCGAGGAAGATCTCGGCCATGCCGCCGACCGCGATGCGATCGATGAGCGTGTACTTGCCGAAACGAATGGGCTTCCGGGGTTCAGCAGCGGCCATGGGGGCGAGGCACCCTACACCCCAACCCTCCGAGCGTCACTGAACTCAGACGTACTCTTCGATGGGGGGGCAGCTGCAGACCAGCTTGCGATCGCCGAGCACGCCGTTGACGCGGCCCACCGTGGGCCAGAACTTGTGGCGCTTCACCCACGGCAGGGGGAAGGCGGCGCGCTGACGTGAGTACGGGCGCGACCACTCGTCGGTGGTGACGACCTCGCTGGTGTGCGGCGCGTGCTTGAGCATGTTGTTGTCTTTGGGGAGAGTGCCGCTCTCGATCTCGGCGATCTCAGCCCGAATGCTCAGCATCGCGTCGACAAAGCGATCCAGCTCGGCCTTCGACTCGCTCTCGGTGGGCTCGACCATCATCGTGCCCACCACGGGGAAGCTGACCGTCGGCGCGTGGAAGCCGTAATCCATCAAGCGCTTGGCGATGTCTTCCACCTCGACGCCGCTGCCCACCTTCAGCTTGCGCATGTCGAGAATGCACTCGTGCGCCACGCGCGTGTGGCTGCCGCGGTACAGCACGGGGTACGCGGCCTCGAGGCGCTCGGCGAGGTAGTTGGCGTTCAAGATCGCCAGGCGCGTGGCCTGCGTCAGGCCTTCCCCGCCCATCATGCGAATGTACATCCACGAGATGAGCAGAATGCTCGCGCTGCCCCACGGCGCCGCGCTGACCGGCCCCGTGCCCTGATCGCCACCGGTCTTCTGCAACGGGTGCGTCGGGAGGTGCGGCACGAGGTGCTTCGCCACGCAGATGGGACCCATGCCGGGGCCGCCACCCCCGTGGGGGATGCAGAACGTCTTGTGCAGGTTCAGGTGGCAGACGTCGGGGCCGAAGTCACCGGGCCGGCAGACGCCGACCTGCGCGTTCATGTTCGCTCCGTCCATGTAGACCTGACCGCCGGCGTCGTGTACCCGCGTGCAGATCTCGGTGATCGCCTCTTCGAACACGCCGTGCGTCGAGGGGTACGTGACCATCAGCGCGGCGAGCTCGTTCTTGTGCGCTTCGATCTTCGCCTTGAGATCGCCGACGTCGACGTTGCCGCTCTCATCGGTCTTCACCACGACGACCTGGTAGCCAGCCATGACGGCCGAGGCCGGGTTGGTGCCGTGCGCCGACGCGGGGATGAGGCACACCTTCCGATGCCCCTGCCCTCGCGCCTCGTGGTACCCGCGAATCACGAGCAGGCCCGCGTACTCACCCTGCGAGCCGGCGTTCGGCTGCAGCGAGCAGCCCGCGAAGCCCGTGATCTCCGAGAGGTACGTCTCGAGTTGCTGGAAGATCGTCACGTACCCCTGGAACTGCGCGGACGGCGCGAAGGGGTGCAGCGCGTTGAACTCGGGCCAGGTGACCGGTTCCATCTCGCTGGTGGCGTTGAGCTTCATCGTGCAGCTGCCCAGCGCGATCATCGAGTGGCAGAGCGACAGATCCTTCGCCTCGAGCGAGCGGATGTACCGGAGCATCTCGTGCTCGGTGTGGTAGCTGTTGAAGGTCGGGTGCGAGAGGAACGTGCTGGTGCGGCGCGCGCTCTCGGGGAAGTTGCTGTTCGCGACGGTGGCGGCGACCGCCTCGGCCTTGAAGGTCTTGTCACCGAAGAGACCGACCAACTGCTCGACGTGCGCGGCCGAGGTCGTCTCGTCCATCGACGCGCTCAGCGTCACGCTGTCGATGCGGCGCAAGTTCATTCGAACCGCCTGCGCCGAAGTCATCAGCGCATCGGCGGCCTTCGCGTCGGCCACGGTCCACGCCACGGTGTCGAAGAAGGCGTCGTGCTTCACCTTCACGCCCTGCTTCTTCAAGCCTGCGGCGAGCGTCTTCGCCAACGCGTTCACGCGCGAGCCGATCGCCTTGAGCCCGCGAGGCCCGTGGTACACGGCGTACATCGAGGCCATGACGGCGAGCAGCACCTGGGCGGTGCAGATGTTCGACGTCGCCTTCTCGCGGCGAATGTGTTGCTCGCGGGTCTGAAGCGCCATGCGCAGCGCCATGTGGCCGTTCGAGTCCTGGCTGACGCCGATGATGCGGCCAGGCATCGAGCGCGCGAACTCGTTCTTCGTCGAGAGGAAGCCGGCGTGAGGGCCACCGAAGCCCATCGGTACGCCGAAGCGCTGCGCCGAGCCGATCGCCACGTCGGCGCCGAGCTCTCCGGGGGGCGTGAGCATCGTCAGCGCGAGCAGGTCGGTCGCCATCACCACCATCGCGCCGGCCGCGTGCGCCTTGTCGCTGAACGCGCGGTAGTCGTGCACGCCGCCGTCGGTGGCCGGGTACTGCACGAGGGCGCCGAAGCACTTCTTGCTGAAGTCGAACGTGGCGTGATCGCCGACGATCACCTCGATGCCCAGCGGCAGCGCGCGGGTGCGCACCACCTCGATGGTCTGCGGGTGGCAGAGCTGGCTGATGAAGAAGGCCCGACCGTCGGTGTCCTTCACGATGGAATGCACGAGGTGCATCGCCTCGGCCGCCGCGGTGCCCTCGTCGAGCAGCGACGCGTTCGAGATCGGCAGGCCCGTGAGATCGCCCACCATGGTCTGGTAGTTGAGGAGCGCCTCGAGGCGGCCCTGCGCGATCTCGGCCTGGTACGGCGTGTACGCGGTGTACCAACCCGGGTTCAGCAAGATGTTGCGGAGGATCACGCCGGGCGTGTGCGTGTCGTAGTAGCCCGCGCCGATGAAGCTCTTGAAGACGTGGTTCTTCGCAGCGATCGCCTTCAGCTCGGCGAGCACTTCGCTCTCGGTGCCGGCGGCCGGCAGCGACAGCGGCTTCTTCACGCGAATCGCCGCGGGCACGGTCTGCTCGATCAACGAATCGAGCGACTTGGCGTTGATGACCTTGAGCATTTCCTCGGTGTCGTTCGAGGAGGGGCCCACGTGGCGGCGAAAGAAGGAATCGAGTGCTTCGAGCATTCCGGCGCTTTAACCAAAGGTCCCGCGCGTAGCGACGATCTCAGCCTCCGCGCGGCGGCCAGACGGCGGGGCAACCAACAGGCGGGCTGATGAATACCGTGAGAAAGTGGATTCATTTCGCGGGGATGCAGGGGGCCTGGTTCGCCGCGGCGCTGCTCGCTCCGACGCGGTGGCACCTGCTCGGGGCGGCAGCGAACGCGATCGTCCTCGGTGTCCACGTCGCGACGAGCGGTGCGGTGCGCCGTGAGCTGATTCGCGCGAGCGCGGCGCTCGGCCTCGGTCTCGTGATCGAGCTGGTGCAGCAATACGTGGGCGGAATGCGGGTGCAGCAGGCAGGCGTGCTCCCACCGTTGTGGATTCTGTCGCTCTGGCCGGTGTTCGCCACGTCGATGGTGGAAGGTCACTCGCTCGCCTGGCTCTCGAAGCGACCGGGCATCGCCGCCGTGATCGGGGCCATCGTCGGGCCGCTTAGCTACTCGGGCGGAGCACGGCTCGGCGGGCTCGAGCTCGACGGCGTGCGTTCGCTGGTGACGATCAGCGTGTGCTGGGCCCTCGCCATGGCCACCCTGTCGCTGCTGGCCAGTTTCTTGAGCCGGGATCACCCTGTGGCAGCGTGAAGCACATGACCACTGTCCGCGCTGCCCGTTCGCCCATCACGATCGCCGTCAGCATTCATGGCCACACGCTCGCGGTCTCGAGCGACGTCTCCGAGCGCGGATTCTGTCTCGAGAGCCCGAAGTTCCTCGACGCGGGCGCCGAGCTCTCGGGCACCGTGCGTCATGGCACCCTCAAGCTGGCCTTCACGGGCCGCGTGCGCTGGGCCGAAGCGGGGACGCCCATGGGGAGCATGTGGCACCGCATGGGCGTCGAGTTCGACGCGCTCTCGCCGGGCCTCCGCGCGTTGATCGCGCTCAAGCTGCGAGGCGAGTAGCGACTACGGCAGCCGCTTGTATTCGCGGTCTTCGTCGAGCGCCTTGCGCGTGGTGGTGGCGTTCTTGTTCACCACTGCCTGAGCCACCTTGCGATCGGTCGCCGCCGTGCCTGAGGGAACGTTGTACGCGGGAACGCCCGTGTCGCTCTCGACGGTGGTCGGCACTTCCGGGTCGGCGCTCGCCTGGTAGTGCTGGCTGCGCGTGGGGAGGTCGGTGCGGAAGCGGTACGCCGGGTCTGACGGCGCGAGGTTGAGCGCCGACGTCGGGTGGTTCGACACGAGCGAGAGGTACTCGACCAGCGAGCCGTCGAAGTGCACCGTCGGGTACCCGAGGATGTGGCGAGCCGCGAAGCCGTTGACCTGCACCTCGAAGTTGGTGCGGCACTGCGAGACGACGACCTTCGTCGCCTTGTCACCGGGCCCGTAGCCAGCCGTCGTGAAGATCGCCTCCAGCGTGCTCTTCGACTTGTACTTCCAGTTGTTCGAGCCCACGTCCTCCAGCAGGTTGGCCCACGGGAACGAGACCGCGCCCTTCACGTGGCCTTCCACCGGCACGTACGTCTTGGCCTGACCGGTGGCGTCAGCGCTGGGCGCGCCGCTCGAGTTCCAACCGGTGGTGATGAACTGACCCGGGTGCGTCGAAACGAACGACGCGTTGGGCGCCGTGCGCAGGAACTGGGGAGTGGGTCGCGCGTCGATGATGAACTGCCGATCGAAGCCCGTCACCACGCCGCTGGCCGACAGGTTGCCGTCGACGATCGCGAGGAATTCTTCGAGTGACAGCGTGAGCGAGGTGTTGTCGGCGCGGAGCTGCTTCACGCTGAAGCCGTCGTTCGAGATCGAGTTCTCGGCGATCTTTGCGCTGCGCAGCTCGCCCACGTAGTTCTGCTTGATCGTCCCGTTCAGGATCGCGAGGCGCGTGATGTCGGCCCCCCAGTAGCGCAGCCAGTAGATGCCGCGCGCCAGATCCTGGAAGAAGCCGCCGTTGGTCGCGGTGTTCTCACCCGCCGCGAAGACCACGAAGTCTTTCCGCAGATCGATGCCGTACTTGCGCAGCCAGTCGTCGGTGGTGGCGCCGCTGGCCTGGTAGCGCACCGAGTTGCTGATGAGGCCGGTGTCGCGCGTCTCGTTGAAGCGGAAGCCGTCGATCTCGTAGACGTACACGTTCGAAGCCGGGCTCGACGGCACGTAGTTCTCGCCAGCCGCGCGGTTGGCCGCGTTGAGCTGCAGCACCACCAGCCGCCCGCCCGCAGGCACGTTCGCAGGTCGACCGTTCGGTGCGGCGTCGACGCCCGCGGAATCGGCGGTGCCCCAGTTCGTCGCGTAGGCCTGAAGCGTGGCGGCTTCGATCAAGCCAAAACGGTTGTGCTCGTAGTTGGCAGCCGACGTGCTGGCCAGCGCGGCGACTCCGGTGATGGGCGGCAGACCGGAGATCGTGCCTGCATCGGGGATCTCGGAGCCGGCATCGGGCGAAGGGGTGGGCGCGCCGCAGCCGACCAGCGCGAGGCTGGCGGTCAGGAGCGCGAAACGAATGGGAACGAGGTTCGACATGGGCAACTTCTTCTTGGTTTTGGGCACACGTGTGCCGTCAGGCTCGGCGGTGAATCGCCGAGGCAAGCGTGGGTTCAGCGACAGTCTTGAATTCCGGCTCCGGGCGCGGGGAGCTCGGGGGGATTCACGGGGTAGTCAGCGTCTGTCTGGGTGACCCGATCGACGGCGGCCACCATGGGGTCGAACACGAGCGGGCGCACGGCGCGATCGGCGTCGGCCCACCTGCGCTCGCCGCCCGTCCATTGATCGGTGTCGGTGCGCCAGGCGCTCGCTTCGGGCAGCACGCGGAGAGCCGCGACGGGGTGGCTCGCGTTGAGCGCGCCCCACTCGATGAAGCCCCCGGCGTACCAGCGTGCCGAGAGGCCGACGACGCCGACCAGCGCAAAGGTCACCACGGCGCTCGCGCCATCGTCGGTCGCGTACACGATTACGGGCGCGTTGCGGTCGAACCCGGCGGCGACTGCGTCGAGCTCTTCGAGGCTCTTCAAACGGGAACCCTCCACGACGCGCTCGACCGGCAGGTTCACGGCGCCGGCGATGTGGCCCGAGAACGTCGGCGCACAGCGAGGGGCACCGGCGAGACAGGTGCTGTCGGTGGGAGCACTGCCGAACTCGAGCCCGTCGAACTCCGCCGCAGCGCGCACGTCGACGATCCCCGCCTTGCCGATCGCATCACGCACGTCGCTGAGCCCCGCCACCAACACCCGCCCTTCGAGACCGAGTGAGGAGACCCGAAGCGTGCCGCTGAAGGGGTGCGCCGCGACGGTGTCGGTCCGCGCGCTCGTCGGTACCGCCTCGGAGATCGGGTCACGCAACACGCCCATCGCGGTGTGCGGCACGCCCCAGTACCGCAGCGTCAGCCATGTGCGCGCGAGGGTCTCGAGCCCACCGCGAGTGGCCTCTCCTTGCGTCAGGAGCAGGAAGTCGACGTCGGGCCGCACGCCATAGGCCCTCAGCAGCCGATCGACCCGCACACCATTCGCGGGGGCACGGCCGATCGCCGCGAGGCCGTTGTTGCGGGGCTCGACGAACATGTCGAGATCGACCGCATCGTAGACCCGCACGCCTGGCTGCGGCGCGACGTAGCGCCCTCCCCTGCTCGCCGGGCTCAGCTGCAGAATGACGAGATCGCCCGTCAGCCCTTCCGGTCGCTGCGCTGCCCAATCGCTCAACCACGTCTGCAGCCGGGCTGCGGTGACAGAGCCACTGCGGTTGTCGTCGAGGTTCGCCGCGCTGCGCACGCCAAAGCCAATGGGGCTCAAACCGGCGTCGGGAGCCGTCGGCAAGGGGGCACAGCCAACCGAGAACCACAGAGGGAAGACCAACACCGACCAGCGCATGGTGGGGCTTATAGCCACGTCCGTTATAACGGACAAGTCTATACGATACCGGACACGCGGAGACTGGGCAGTCGATCCTCTACACTCGCCGCATGGCCCGTCCGCGCGCGGCGCTGCTGTCTGCGGTGCTTCTGCTTCCTTCGCTGTCCTTCGCAGACGAAGCGCTCATCTGGTCCTCCGAGACGACTGAAGCCAAAGCACAGGCCCAGCTCGAGCGAGCCAGGGCAGCGATCCCGGCGATCGGTCTGGTGTTGAGCGAGGGCTGGCCGCGGGTCATCAAGAGCGCGGACTACATCGGGCTCAAGCCCGGCTACTTCGTGGTGCTGATCGGCGTGTGCGAAGACGCGAACGCCGCGCTGCCGCTGCTGCTCCGCGCCAAGGCCGCCCAGCGCGTGGCGTACACCCGCACCGTCGAGGCGCCGCGCGACGCACGCTGCCCCACGGTCGATGACACCATCGCTGCGAAACAGGTGCCCGGCTGGGTGGTGCTCGCGACCGGCATGAACAAGGCGCAGCTCGAGCGGCAGGCCAGTTCGTTCTCGACGAGCGCGATCGAACTCTCGCGCCCGCCCGAGGTCCTCGACACCCGCGGGCTCCAGTTCGCGGTGCCGCCAGGGCGCAAGGCCGAGCGGTACCTCCTCGCGCTGGGCGTGTGCGATCTCGTCGAAGCGGAGGTCATCGCCGCCGCCGTCAGCAGCGGGCAGGAGGCGTGGGTCGCGTGGGCGCTCGAAGACCCGCCGATGGCGTGCCCCGCGCTCAAGCCATCTGGCGTCGCGCGCGCCGTCCAACGCGCGGTGTCGCTCGGAGACACGGCCACGCTCGCCCGCTTCGCGAAGGACTTTCCGGGCGATCGCGCCGCGCTGTTCAGTCTCGCCGTCGAAGGCTTCAACCTGCAGTCGACCCGCGCGCTCCTCAAGGCGTGGGGGCCCTCCGAAGCAACCCGCGCGCTCGGCACGATGCTCAACGAGCAACCGACCGACCCCTCGCGGGTGCGGTTGCGCGGCCTTCTGCTCGAAGAGCTGCTGAAGGCCGGCGTCAAGCCAGGGAGCCGGGCCATCGACCTCGCCGTCTTTCAACGCAACCTGGCCGGCCTGCGCGCAGCGCTCGATGCCGGTGCACGACCCGAAGGAGCGCTCTCAACCTCCGTCCTCGGGTTTCCCGAGGGCCTCAAGCTCCTGTCGGAGCGCAAGCTCGTTCCTGCCGACCAGTTCGGCGAGCTGCTGGTGACGGCCCTGAGCGACGCCACCGCGGTCGAGCTGTTGCTGTCGCTGGGCGCTCCCCTGAGCTCGCGTGGGAAGTACGGCGTGGGGGCGCTCGACCTGGCGATGATCTTCCCCAACGTCAAAGGTCGCCAGAACCTGCTCTCCCGCGACCCCGCCCTCGCCGCAGCCGCTGCAGGCAACGTGGACGCGGCGGTGAAGACGACGTCTTCGGCACCCAACGGGTGGACCCCGCTCCTGGTCGCTGTCGCCAGCAAACAGCTCCCCGTGGTGCGCGCGCTGCTCGCAGCGGGCGCCTCTGCATCGTTGCGGGTGAGCTTCCCCGGCAATCCCCTCGACGGCATCGACGCACTGTCACTCGCGATAGACCAGGGCGACGCGGCGATCGTCGAGGCGCTGGTGAAGGCGGGCGCCGATCTCAACGCCACCTCGGGGTACTGCTGCGAGGAATCCACCCAGTCGTCGAAGTGGAAGCTCAATCGCGTTCGTCCCTCGAAGGACCTGCGTCACTTCCAGCCTGCCGACGTCGCGCTGCACGAGCTGCGAAACTGGGGCGACAGCTACGAGAGCTACCGACCCGTTCAGCTGACCCCGTTGGCCCGCGCAGCGACCCTCGGTCGCGTCGACCTCGTCAAGGTGCTGCTCGAGGCAGGCGCGAACCCCGACGTGGCCGACCCTCGGCTGGGCCTCACCTCGCTGATGCTCGCCGGTCAGGCGGGTCACTGGGAGGTCGTCGATGCGCTGCTCGCCAAAGGTGCCCGTTTGAAGGTCAATGACGTGAGCGAGCACTCCGGGTTCGCGCACCTGCTGCGCGCCGCTCCGCCCATCGAGCTGGTGCGCAGGCTGATCAAGAAGGACAAGGAACTCGCGAAGGGCAAGGGGGCAGTCATCGCCGCGGCGCTGTACGGGGGCCTCGAGTCGCTCGACGCGGTGCTCAAGGCAGGCGGCGGAAAGGGGGGCGAGGGAGACATGGCCGCCTCGCTCGCCTGCGAGACGCAAGAAGACGAATTCGTCCCGATCGTCGAGCGCTTGAAGGATTCAGGCTTCGGCAAACGCCTCGATCTTCAAGACTGCGGGCACCACGAGGTCGAGGGGTGTTGAAGCGGCACGTCAGTGGCCTTCCCCGGACTCGAACCGGGACGCCTTTAGGGGGCGGCGGATTTTGAATCCGCTACGTCTACCAATTCCGTCAGAAGGCCTTCTGCCGAACGGACGCGGCTCATAGCAGAACCGGACATCGACGGAAGCGTTGAGAGCGGTGTAAGGGGTCCGCGCCATGTACAACCTGTTGCTCTCCCTCGCTGCCGGCGCCCTGGTCGCCGTCGCGATCAAGCTCTTCGGCTTCCCGCTCCTGGCGGGGATCATCCCCGGCACCATCGTTTTCCTGGCGGTGATGGTGCTGCTCGGCCGGCGCTCGTTCACCCAGCTCCAGGCGATCATGAACGCGGTGCAGGCCGAGCTCTCGGGCATGACCCAGAACAAGAAGGAACAGCAGGCCCGCGCCGACAAGGCGATCAAGATGCTCGAGGCCGCCCTGCCCCTGGGCAAGTGGCAGTTCCTCGTCGAGAGCCAGATCCATGGGCAGATTGGCACCATCAAGCACCTCTTCAAGGACTACGACGGCGCCCTCGCCTCGTTCTCGAAGGCCGGCGATCGCAACTACTTCGCCAAGGCCATGGAGGCGTCGATCTACTTCCAGCGCAAGAACTTCCCCGCGATGACCGGGGCGTTCGAAGCCGCGGTGAAGCACGGCAACAAGGAAGGTCTGATGTGGGCCGCCTACGCGTGGTGCCTCATTCAGAACAAGGAAGCCGACCAGGCGTTGCGCGTGCTTTCCCGCGGCGTCGAGCAGAACCCCAATGACGAGAAGTTGAAGAAGGCGCTCACGGCGCTGCAGAACGACAAGCGCCTCAAGATGTCGCCCTGGGAGCCGATGTGGTGGCAGCTCGGCCTCGAGTCGCCCCCGATGATGCAGCCGCAATTCGTCGGTGGAGGTCGCCGCCGGGGCTTCCGGTGACCGCCCCCCCGCGCGCTGGTGCAGGAATGGCGCGCCCATTTTGACCCCGAGCTCGGTCGGGCGATTGAAGCGCTCGAGCTGCCGCCTCCGCTGACCGGGCTGCCTGTCGGGAAGAAGCTCCGCGCGCAGGAACTCGCGCGCCTTGCCACCGAATCCACCGATGGGAACCGGGCTGCGGTGCTGCGCGATTTCGAGAACTTCGCCCGCGAGGCGCCCGGCGCGCTGGTCTGGCCCTCCGTCGAAGCGTGGAGCGAGATCCCCGCGTGGCGCGCATGGCGTTGCGCGTGCTCTCGACGCACCAGACGCTGACCGGGAAGCTGTGGCGGCGACTGGTCGATTGCGTCGAACACCACGGCGACACCGGCGTCGTCGACGATGCCCGCGAGTATGAGCGCGCGCTGGTGAAGGTCGGGCCCGGCTGGGGCGCGTCTCCTCCCCGTTTTTCGAACGTGATCAAGCGGCTGGTGAAGGAACGGCAGTGCACCCACCCTGCTCCGGCCGCGCTCGTCTCGGGCATCAAGAAGCGAACGCCTGCGAAGAAGACGCCCCCGGCCGACGACTCGGCGTTCTTGAAGGAGATCGTCGAACACCCCGACGACGACGCGCCGCGCCTCGTCTACGCAGACTGGCTGGTCGAGCAGGAACGCGTCGAGGGTGAGTTCATCAACCTGCAGATCCAGCGCGCGAGGGGCAAGACCACGAAGGCCGCGAAGGATCGCGAGGCCGAGCTGCTCGCCACCGAGCGCACCGCGCTGCTCGGCCCCTTCGCGGGCTGCATGGCGAAGTCGGGGCTGCGGTTTCATCGTGGCTTTCTCGTCGCGGGCCGGGCGACCTCGGACGTTCCGGCGCACGTGCTCACCCGGCTGTTCGAGCGCGTGGAGTTCGGCGAGGGCTTCGAGCGAGGGGCTCGCTTCGACTCGTTGCTCGTCGCCCGCGGCCCCGACAGTCCTCAACGCGATCGGCTGCCCGCGCTGGCTCCGAAGCTCGAAGACTGGGACGTCGACACCGACGAGTGGGACTCGCTCGTGCGCACCCTCGCCACGCTGGAGTTGAAGCGGTTGCGCGTTCGCCTCGGCATCGATCGCGGGGCGGCGCTGGCGCGGTTGTTCTCGTTGAAGCACCTCGAGTCACTCGAGCTGCAGTGCGGGCGCGGCAACGCCGGGAAGCTGAGGTTGAAGGCGGCACCGGCGTCGTTGCGTCGGCTGCGTGTCGAGACGCCGAGCGTCGAGCTGGAGTTCGAGAAGACGACGAAGTGGTCGCTTCGGCTCGCGCGGAAGTGGGGCCGCGTCGATCAACTGCAACGCGACGTGCTCGAGCTCGTGGCGGCTTCGCAGGATCAGATCAGCGACGTCACCCTCGTCGCACCGACCGCGCATCACCAGGAACTGGCGGCGCTCCGCTCACTGCTCGAGACGTTCTTCTCGAACGTGAAGTGGGCGACCCCGAAAAAGTGAGCGGGCGCGTGTCTCCCCGACACGCGCCCTGCTCGAGATGCGCCAATCTTCAGTGCTTCAGATCGGCGCGAAGATCTTCAACCCCGAGCGACCCGACTCGGCCGCCAACGTGTTGTTCTCGATGAAGTCGCTGTAGCTGCTGCGCCCGTCGCCCGAGGTGATGGCCGTGTGGCCGTAGATGCTCCCGAGGCGCGACGAGGTGCGCTCCCAGGTGAGGATCAAGCCCGGCGTCTTGAGCGCCTGCGCGAGCGACATGTTGACCTGCTTGAACTTGTTGCGCGGCAGGTTGTTGTCGATCTGGTTGCCGTTGCCCCATACCTTGATGCCGTACGTGCGCTGAATCGCGCGGCTCACGCCCGTCGCGCACAGCCCGAGGCCCCGGTAGCCGCCCATGCTCAACGCTACTGCGCGCCCCGCCGCCGCAAGCCGATTCGAGCCACCGGCGCGACCCGAGCTCGGCGCCTGCACCGGGCCCGACCGACGCGGACCCGTCGGCTGGAAGCTGTCCTTCGTCGAGTGCCCCGGCAAGCGCAACGAGCGGCCGGCATAGATGAGGTTGGGGTTCGCGATGCCGTTGAGCTTCGCCAACGCGCTGACCGACGTCTTGTAGCGGGCTGCGATGCCAGAGAGGGTGTCGCCACTGCGGATCAAGTAGGTCGCCATGCCTCATTGTCGAAGCGTGGGCGTTCTCACCATTTCCGACTGACGAGAAAGGCGCTTTACAGATGCGCCGCGCAACTAGCCGACTTGCACGTAGACGGGGGCACGTGCGGTGTGGAGCTCCCAGAACTTCGCCGCGATGGTCGCCGGCGCCAGCGTCGCGTGGCCATTGTCGAACGCAGTGCCCTTTACGAGCCCGAGCACGGTCACCTCGCCCACGTAGACGCCGTCGCGCTTGAGGCGCTCGTTCATGAGGCCCACCAGCTTGTGCTTCGCGGCGTTGACCATCGCCAGGCCCATCGAGCCGAACTGCACGGCCATCGCGTCCATCTTCGGGTCGAAGTAGCCGAGCCCGCCATTGGTCACGAGCACCGAGCCGCGGGTCGCCTTGAGATCGGGCAGCGCCTCTTTGATCGCCGCGAGGAGGCTGGTGGTGCCGATGTCGAGCGCCGCGCGGATCGCCGAGGGGTCGGAGTTGAGGAGATCTCCCGCCCCGCCGCCGTACGCGTTCCAGTGCAGCGCAGAGACCGAGCCCAATGCGTTGCGTACCTCGCCCACCACCCACGCCGCCTGCGCGGGGTTCGCGAGATCGGCGGTGAACGCCTTCGCGGTGATGCCTTTTCGGGTGAGATCTTTCACGCCTGCAGCGAGGCGCTCTGCGTTGCGCGCGACGAGCGCCACCTGAAAGCCTGCCTTGCCAAACGTGTCGGCCACCGCAGCCGAGATACCGGGACCGAAGCCTGCGACGATCAGTGTCTGGGTCATGCGCGAGGCGTACCGGGACCCGCGCACACTGGCAACGAAGACTCAGCCCAGCGCGACCCGCAGCCCGTCTTTCGGGTCGACCGCGATCGCCCCTCGCTCCTTCTTGAACCAGGTGAACTGGCGCTTGGCGTAGTGACGGGTCGACTGCGCCGTGAACTCGAGGGCTTTCGCCTCGGTGAGCGTGCCGTCGACGACCTGCAGCGCCTCGGCGTAGCCCACGGCCCGCATTGGCGCGGCCGTTCGGTAGCCCCGCTCGACCAGCGCCCGCGTCTCATTCACCAACCCCGCCTCGTACATCGCGCGGGTGCGGCGGTTGATCGCCTCGTAGAGCGCCGAGCGATCGGGCGTGAGCACCACCATTCGATACTCGTAGCGATCGGGCGCAAAGGCGTGCTCGGCGCGGTGCTCACTTGCTGATTTCCCCGAGAGCGTGTGGATCTCGAGAGCGCGAATCACCCGCACGCGATCGGCGGGATGCAGCCGGTCTGCGCTCGCAGGGTCCACCGCGCGGAGCTTCGCGTGCAGGGTCGCCTCCCCTTCCCGATCGGCCAGCGCTTCCCATTCGGCGCGCAGCGCTTCGTCTCGAGCCGGCGCGGCCACCACGCCATGAAGCAACACGCGCAGGTAGAGCCCGGTGCCACCCACCAGCACCACCTTCTTGCCCCGCGCGTGCAGGTCCTGGATCACCTCATCGGCACGTCTCGCCCACCGCGCCGCGCTGAAGTCGAGCTCGAGCGGGTCGACGAAGGACACGAGGTGGTGTGGCACCCGAGCCAGCTGTGCCGCGCTCGGCTTCGCGGTGCCGATGTCGAAGTGGCGGTAGACCTGCTGCGAATCGGCGTTGACGATCTCCCCGTCGAGCTGCTCGGCGACGCGAAGGGCGAGGTCGGTCTTCCCCGACGCCGTCGGCCCCGCGATGACGAGCAGCGAGGGAGTCACTTCGTCTTCTTCGAGGGCTTCTTCTTCGGAGGCGGCTCGGGCTTCACCGGCTCGACCGGCGCGGCGACCGGCTCGACCGGTTTCTCTGGCGCGACCACGACAGGCTTCTCGACCTTCACGCCGAGCGCCTGCCCGATCTCCTGCGCGAGCACCTCAGCACCGTCTTGCGAATACCCGCGGTGCACCGACGAGATGGTGCCGTCGGGCTTCACGAAGAACAGCGACGGCAACGGGCTCTGCGTGCCCAGCCAGCGGCGCGCGACGATGTTGAAGCGGTCTTTCGCGACGGGGAACGTGACCTTGTTCAGGGCGATCAGCTCTTCGACCTTCGCCTGCCCTTCCGCGTCGGTGTCGATGGCGACCATCATGATGCGCAGGCCCGCGTCTTTGTGCTTCTCGTGGAGCGACTGCAGGTAGGGCATCTCTTTCTGACAGGGCCCGCAGAAGCTGGCCATGAACGAGACCACGAGCAGCTTGGCCTTCTTGTCGGTCGCTTCGAAGCCCGTGTACGTGTCGATGGCGACCGAGGGCTCGCCGAACTCCTTCGGGTTGTAGACGGGGAGCCGGAAGGTCGGCGCCGGCTTGTTCACCTCGGCGAGATCTTCACCGAAGGCCGGGGCTGCGAAGACGAGCGCGATCAGCAATGAGCGGTTCATGGCAGTGCTCACGAGTGGCCCTTCAAACCATTCAACCAGGTGCGAAGCTCGGTGAGCTTCACCTCGACGGTCTCCTTCGGGGCTTCCTTCGGCAGGCGCATGTTGTCGATCTTCAGGGTCTGCGAGGCGTGGTCGGTCCCGCCGTAGCCTGCAAACCACGCCGCGTTCACCTTGCTGGCCCGTTCCTTCTGCTTGCCGATCTTCCCGCCGCGCGGGTCGAAGTCGACGTGGAAACCCTCGTTGCGCAGGGCCATCACCAGCGCGAGCGCGTCGTCGCGTTCAGGGCCGTCGAAGGTGCCAATGAAGAGCGTCGGAGCCGAACGAACGACCGGCTTCACTGACTCGAGCAACAACACGAGCCGATCCATGCCCATCGCGAAGCCGACGGCCGGCTTCTCGGGCCCACCCAGCTCGTGCACGAGACGATCGTACCGACCGCCGCCACACACCGTGCCCGCGGTGCCGAGCGCGCTCTCACCCTTCGGCTGGTAGATGAACTCGAAGGTGGTGCGCGTGTAGTAGTCGAGGCCGCGCACGAGGCGCCGATCGATCGCGTACGCCACCCCGAGCTTCTCGAGCATGCGCCGCACCTCGGCGAAGTGCGCCTTCGAGGCGTCGTCGATGAAGTCGAGGATCGCCGGAGCCTTCGCGATCGCGTCCTGGAGGACCTCTTCCTTCGAGTCGAGCAGCCGCATCGTGTTGCGCTCGAACGCCACCTTCGCGTCGGGGCTCGCCGAGTCGATGACCGGCGCGAAGTGCGTCTTCAACGCCTCGAGGTACTTCGGCCGCGTCGAGCCATCGCCCAGCGAGTTGAGGTGCAGCACCACGTCCGGCACGCCGATCTGCTTGAAGAACTCGGCGCACAGCGCGATCACCTCGACGTCTTGCGCGGGGTCGAGGGCACCGTAGGCCTCGGCGCCCAGCTGGTAGAACTGGCGGTAGCGGCCGGTCTTCATGCGCTCGTACCGGAACATCGGCCCCAGGTAGAACCAGCGCGTCAGCGGCTCGGTGTTCGCGATGCCGTGCTCGATGTATGCGCGCGCGGCGGGCGCGGTGCCCTCGGGCCGCATGGTGATCGACCGGTCGGACTTGTCGTTGAAGGTGTACATCTCCTTGCCGACGATGTCGGTGACCTCGCCGACGCTGCGCACGAACAACTCGGTGTGCTCGACGATGGGCGTGCGGATCTCGCTGAACCCGTAGCGGCCAAACAGCGCACGCGCGACCGACTCGATGTGCTGCCAGGTCTCGATGTTCGGGGGGAGGAGATCGTTCATCCCCTTCACACCGGAGATCTTCGCGCCGCTCATGAGAACGTCCCGATGCGCTGCCCGACGACGACTGGCGACTCGGGCTGAAGCGACGGTTCCCACGTCACCCGGCCCTTCTGGAACAGCAGGATCACCGTCGAGCCCATCTCGAACATGCCGATCTCCCCGCCCTTCTCGATGGGGATGGCGCGCGGGTACTCGTGCGTCTTCGTCGGCTTGCCCTGGTGGGTGATGATCTCGTCGTACGCGGCGTGAATGCGCGAGACACAGGTGGCGCCGACCGCGATGTAGGCGCACGGGCCGGCCGGCGTCTCGAGCCAGGTCACCAGCCTCTCGTTGATCGCGAAGAGGGCGTCTTTGGTGCGCACCGACGCCGAGTTGACCGGCCAGAACTCGCCCGGCAGATACGTGTAGCCGGTGATCTGCCCAGGCAGCGGCGCGTGGAAGCGGTGGTAGTCGCGCGGCGCCAGGTACAGCGTCGCGAACGAGCCGTTCTCGAAGTCGAGCGCCTTGCGCGCGTCACCGAGCAGCTTGTCGACGGGGAAGCTGATGCCCTTGGCCTGCAGGCACGCGCCGCGCTCGATCTGACCGATCTGCGAGACGTGCGCGTCGACCGGGCTGGCGATCGCGTTCGCGCCCATGTCGATGGTGCGCCGACCGGGCTTGAGCTTGCGCGTGAAGAACGAGCCGAAGGTCGGGTAGTCCTCCAGCGTGCCTTCGGCCTCTTCGAGGTTCACGTTGTACTGCTTCGCGAACACCCGCATCACCGCCTGGTGAAGCCCGGCCGGTACCGGGAGCCTCGTCGCCTTGCCCACCGCGGAGGACAGGGCCGACTTCGGCAACAACCGCATCAACGTCATGAAGGTCTGATCTCGCATCGCCACGGGGCGTTCTTTTCGCGCCCGTTCACGGCCTGCAAGTGCAAACGCTGGTCAGACGCCCAGGAACAACCGCTTCCCGAAGTTCAGGGCGAGATCGGCATCGAAGATCTTCTGCGCCGAGGCCTGAATGTCGTACTCGACCCGCACGTATTCCACCGTGCGCGCGTCGGTGTCGTAGATCACGAAGCAGGCGCGGTTGTCGTAGTCGCGGGGCTGACCGACCGAGCCGACGCTGATGATGTACTTGAAGCCTTTGCGGATGCCGAACTTCTGGGCGACCACGTCGTTCACTTCGCCCGAGCCAATCGCGAACGCCTTGCAGAGGTGGCTGTGGCCGATGAACGTGACCTCGGGCAGGTCGCCGACGAAGGGCGTCAGCTCGCGCGCCTGCTCGAGCGCGAAGATGTACTCGTAGCTGCGAGGCTCGATCGGCGACCCGTGGCAGAAGCCGACGTCACCGATGCGGTAGGTGTACGGCAGGCTGCGGAGCCACTGCACGTTCTCTTCCTCGAGCTCGTTGGCCGACCAGTCGAGCGCGTGACGGGCGGCGTCGTAGTAGAACGAGTAGTCCATTCGGCCGGCGACGGCGGCGTCGTGGTTGCCCAGCAGCGTGACCTCGGCGTTCTCACGCACCAGCGCACAGCACGGGTTGGGCGAAGCGCCGTAGCCGACGACGTCACCCAGGCTCACCACGCGATCGACCTTCTGCTTGTCGATCACCTTCAACACCTCAGTGAGCGCCTCGATGTTGCTGTGGATGTCGGAGATGATCGCGATGCGCAAAGCCGGCCCTTTCAGTTCGCCTGCGCCGTGGCCGGCGAGCGTTCTTCTTCGATGAGACGACGTATCGCTTCACGTACCCCGTCGTCGATGTTTTCGAACTCGAGCCCCATACCCGGTGGCCCGCCTTGCCCTTCCATGCGGCTCCACACCACCCGCACCGGCGTTTCGAGCCCGCCCGTGCCGAACCGCAACGTCGCCTTGCTGCCCCGCTCGAGCGGCGTGCTGGTACGAAGAAAGATGCCCCCTTCGCTCAGGTTTCCGATGCGCGCGTAGACGGTGATGTTCTCGCCTTCGCACCAGCAGCGAAGTCGAGAGGACGTGCGGTTGAACTTGCGGTTGTCTCTGCTCACTTCCGGCCTCCGTGTGACGCAGAACACATCATCTGCGCTCCCCCCGGATGGACCTGCACTTCCACTCCGACAGCTGACGTCTGCAAAACAGCGACAGTGTAGAAACTGGCAACTCCAAGGGTCAACGGGAGCATTTTCCCGACACGCCCCCACCCCCCTCAAAAATGGCCGGTGACGATCACGATGGCGTTGATCGACACTCGCGGCGATGACCATGCCGCGCGCGGTGCGCTATCGCTGCGAGATCCAGTCTCAGCTCGAGCTCGACGATGGGAGCCCCCCGACGCGCACCCGGGTGCTCGAGCTGTCTGAAAACGGGGCCTTCATCGAAGAGGTGCCCGGTCTCGACGACGTCCAGGCGGGCGACGGGGCCGTCATCGGCATTCCCATGCCCGGCGGCGACCCGTTCGTTTCGCGCCTCAAGGTCAACCACCTCGGGTTTGGCCGCCTGGAGTTCAAGACCCGGGCGGCCGAGCACGTGAGCGTCGCGGTGCGCGGCTTCGGCGTGACCTTCGATCAACTCGACGACGTTGAGCTGGAGCGCCTGCGCGGCTTCCTCGAGCTGCTCGACACCCGCTGATCAGAGCTTCTTCGAGGCGAAGTCGTAAATCTTCTCGACCGCGATCTGCCGGTACCGATCGACCTTGAGGCTGCGCTGGGCACATTCCTGCACCAGGGCCTCCTCATCGGCGGTGCCAATCGCCAGCACCCGCTTCGTCTCGGCCCTGATCAGCGGTGCGGCTTCATGAGGGTGAAAGACGTAGCTGCTCGAGAAGTGCAGCTGCCCACCGAAGGGGATCAGCCGCGCCTCGAGCACATCCCCCACCGCGAGCCCCACGATGTGGCGGCGCTCGGTGACGTCGCTGGTGATCTCGCTGAACAGGCCCCGCAGGCGCACTTCACCGTTCGAGATCTTCTTCACCTCGAACAGCCCGTGCACGGTCTCGGTGAAGGCGCGGAACGCCGCGGCGCGTTCGGGCACCTCGGTCTGGAGCGCCTGCTCGTAGCGCGCCCTCGCCGGCGAGCGGCCGAACTGAGGTGCGGTTCGATCGCAGACGTAGTGCTCGAGGAAGGCCGACATGCGCAGCTCGATCTGCCGATCTTCTTCGAAGACTTCCCCGTTCTTCGCGAACCAGTCGGCCCGCGCCGCGAGCAGATCGGCTTTCGTCGCCTCAGGCGTGGCCCAGGCGATCAGCTCGTCGAGAAAGGGGTGTGGCGCTCCCATTCAGACCTGCGAACCCCTCATCACGTCGGCAAAGCGCTGAAAGAGGTAGCGCGCGTCGTGCGGCCCGGGTGACGCCTCGGGGTGGTACTGCACCGAGAACGCCTTCGCGCCCGGCACCGAGAGGCCCTCGACGGTCTGGTCGTTCAGGTTCAGGTGCGTGACCACGCCCTTGCCTTCGAGGCTCTTCGCGTCGACCGCGAAGCCGTGGTTCTGGCTGGTGATCTCGACCTTGCCCGTCGAGAGATCCTTCACCGGCTGGTTCGCGCCGCGGTGACCAAACTTCATCTTCCAGGTCTTGCCACCGAGGGCGAGCGCCAGAATCTGATGGCCCAGGCAGATGCCAAACACCGGCACCTTGCCCAACAGCTCGGCGACCGTGCGATCGGCGCCCTTCACTGCAGCCGGGTCACCGGGGCCGTTGGTGAGGAAGACCCCGTCGGGCTTGCGGTCGAGGATCTCTTTCGCGCTTGCCCACGCGGGGACCACCGTGACGTGGCAGCCGACGTCGACCAGGAACTGCAGCATGGCCTTCTTGAGGCCGTAGTCGACGGCGACCACCCTGAACTTCGTGGGCGGGGTGGCCACGTTCGTCTCACCCACCACGAAGCGCGGGGTGGGCTTCGACCACTCGTAGACCGTCTTCGTCGAGATGCCGGTCGCGAGATCCAGACCTTCCATGCCCGGGGCGCTCTTCGCCTTCTCGACGAGGGCCTTCGGGGACACGGCCTCGGTCGAAAGCACCCCCATCTGAGAGCCGTGGGTGCGCAGGTGACGCACGAGGCGACGCGTATCGAGCCCCTCGATGCCGCCCACCTTGAAGCGCGCCAGGTAGGCGTCGAGCGATTCCTTCGAGCGCCAGTTGGAAGGCTCTGAGTACTCCCGCACCACCATCCCCACCGCGTGCGGGCGCGCCGACTCTTCATCTTCGGGCGTGGTGCCGACGTTGCCCATCTGCGGGTACGCCATGGTGACGATCTGACCGACGTACGACGGGTCGGTGAGGATCTCCTGGTAACCGAACATCGAGGTGTTGAAGACCACCTCGCCTGTCGTCTCGAGCGAGGAGCCGAACGAGCGGCCCTCGAAGGTGGTGCCATCGGCGAGGGCGAGCACTGCGCGCTTCACGGGGTGCCTCCGGGGAAAGAAGAGAACGGGCCGACCACCGTGCCGCGCACCGAGCGCGTTCGGGGGTCGATGACGGTGATGCGGGCCTCACCGCCGAGGCCGACGCCCGACGAGAGCCCGAGCAGCCGCGCCGGGGCCGACGAGAGCACCTCGACGAGGCGAGCGGGCGTGAGCTCACAGTGAAAGGCGGCCGGCACGGCCTGCTCGAAGGCCTCACACCCGGGCGCACAGGCCTCGAAGGCATGCTCGCGATCGAGCACGTCGACGCGCACGTGATCGCAGGCGATGGCGTCGAGGGTGCCTTCGGCGAGCGCCGCCTTGAGCGCCGCGAGATCGGCCGGGCTTCGCAGTGGCGGCCAGACCCGACCCATCAGCGCGTAGTCTTCGGCAGCGGTGGTGTCGCGCGTGAGGTGGTGAGGGGCGACGTCAGCGCTGACCTGCAGGCCCCGGATCTTCGCAGCGCGGATCAGCTCCACACCGCGCGCCGTGGTGACGTGCGCGAAGTGCAGCCGGCCCCCCGTCTCTTCCAGAATCGAGAGGTCACGGGCGATGACCGCCGTCTCCGCCGCCACCGGCACCGCGGGCAAGCCCAGCCGGGTCGCGGTGAGGCTCTCGCCGATCACGCCCCCCGCCGTCAGGGAGGGATCTTCGGCGTGGAGTACGAGCAACCGCCGGTTGGCGGCGTACTGCAGCGCACGGCGGAGCACCCCTGCGCGCGGCAGCGGCCTGAAGCCCTGGCTCAGGCACACCGCGTCGGGGCGATCTTCACCCAGCTCGTTGCCCTCGAGGTTGCGCGTCAGCGGCGCTGCGCGAAGCACCTGAACGCGCGCGCTCTTCACCGCCGCCGACTCAGGCGCGGCGACCACCGTGGTGAAGCCACCTTTCACCGCTGCTTCGAGGTCGACCTCGTCTCGGAGCACGCTGTGCAGGTCGACGAGCCCCGGGCTCACCCAACAGCCCGACACGTCAATCACCTCGGCCCCGCCGGAGGTGAGCCCCGCGCCGATGGCGCTCACCTTTCCGTCCACGATCAACACGTCGGCGAGCTGGTCGAGCTTGAGGCTGGGCTCGAGCACCCGCCCGCCGCGCAGGAGCCGCTTCATGACACGCTCTCCAGGATCGCCTTGCGCACTGCGACCCCGTTCTCGACCTGCTCGAGAATCAGGCTGCGCTGGCCATCGGCCACTTCGGGAGACAACTCGAGGCCGCGGTTGACGGGCCCCGGGTGCAGCACGACCGCTTCGGGCTTGAGCGCCGCGGCGCGCGCGTTGGTGAGCCCCCACCGCGCGTGGTACTCGCCGGCGGACGGGAAGAGCGCGTCAGACTGCCGCTCCTTCTGGATGCGGAGCATCATCACCGCGTCGGCGCCGCTGAGCGCGACGTCGAGCTCGGTGGTGACCTCGACGCCCAGCTCTGCCAACCCCGCGGGCAACAACGTCGGAGGACCACAGAAGACCAGCTTCGCCCCCAACGTCTTGAGGCAGTGCAGGTTCGACCGCGCGACCCGGCTGTGGAGAATGTCGCCCACCACCGCCACGCGACGCCCTTCGACGCTCTGGCCCCAGCGACGCCACAACGTGTAGGCGTCGAGCAGACCTTGCGACGGGTGTTCGTGCTGCCCGTCGCCGGCGTTGATGACCGAGCAGTTCACCGACTGGGCGACCAGCGCCGCCGCACCGCTGTGCTGGTGGCGCACCACGATGATGCTCACACCAAGCGCGGCGATGTTCCTCGCGGTGTCGACGAGGGTCTCGCCCTTCGATGCCGAGGAGCCCGTCACCGACCAGTTCAGCACGTGGGCGCCCAGCCCGGCAGCTGCGACCTCGAAGCTCGAGCGGGTTCGGGTCGAAGGCTCGTAGAAGACGTTGGCGACCACGCGGCCAGCGAGGTGTCGGCCCCCGACCCGCCCTTCCCGATACTCGTGCGCGCGCGCCAGAAGGCGCACGAGTTGGTCGCGCGAGAGGCCCTCGAGGGCCAGGAGGCTGGCTCGAAGCGTCACTTGAGCTGAGTTCCGACTTTTTCGGCGACCAGATGGAACTTCTTGTACTTCTTGAGTGGCGCGAATCGAATCGTGCGCTCGTACTCGATGCGCACAGTCAGGGTGCGCGTGTCCTTGTTTTCCAGAATGGCAATCTGGTCCCTCTCGAGGCCGAGGCCCGGAACCACCACCTCGACGCCATTCTCATCGCTGGCGAGGTGCGAAGTGCCCGACTTGGCATTGTTGAGCCGGTTCAACAGCCGATCCAGAGCGCGGTCGCGCCCTTCGGACCAATAGGTGTTGAAGCACTCGGCGGCCGCTTCCTTCGCCTCCATGTTGTCCATGTACACCGGGGCCACGTGGTAGACGTAGAAGCCCGCCCCGACGAGCGCGAGAACCAGCAGCACCGTGACCGGGTTCGTCTCTCCATTGCGTCGCACGAGCCCCACGTACCGTGACACGGCACGTCAATCAACGAGGCGCTGCAGATGTTCGCGGGGCTTCCGCGCCGCACATGGTGACGGGCGTGAAGAAACGATCGTACCGAATGCCGGTGCCGCCGAAGAACGACTGGCCGAAGCCGCCGCGCGAGAGGGAAAGCCAGATCACGGTCGCCTTGCCCTTGATGTTTCCGAAGGGCACGAAGCGCGCGAGGTTGGTGTGATCGCCCAGCCCGAAGCGGCTGTCGTCTGAGTTGTTGCGGTTGTCGCCCATGACGAACACGTGCCCCGCTGGCACCTGCACCATGCGGATCTGCTGGCGCTCGAGGGTCGACGCGCGACGCTCTGCATTGTCGAGGATGAGGTGGGGCACGCCGTCGAAGATCTCGCGGTACAGCGTTTCCTGCCGCTGGTGCCAGTCGTCTTCTGGCCAGCGGCGAACCCAGTTGGCGATGGGCTCGCCGTACCAGGCGTTCTGATCCCAGAAGAGGTACGGGTCGGCTTCGATCGCGCGTTCGACGAGTTCACCGTTGCGCTTGACGCCCTCGGTCGTGAACTCGAGCGTGTCACCGGGCACCCCCACCACGCGCTTCACGTAGTCGACCGACTCGT
Source organism: Archangium sp. (assembly GCA_044371205.1). Classification (GTDB taxonomy): domain Bacteria; phylum Myxococcota; class Myxococcia; order Myxococcales; family Myxococcaceae; genus Archangium_A. Next base: position 94,094 of record JBILUC010000001.1, on the reverse strand, counting down.
CGGCGGGGTTGTTGAACACGATCACATCACCGCGCTTCGGCTCGCGCACGATGACGAAGGGCACGTAGTTGGTGAAGGGCAACCGCACGCCGTAGATGAACTTGTTGACGAAGATCTGATCGCCGATCTCCAACGTCGGGATCATCGAGCCCGAGGGGATCTTGAAGGGGTCGAGCAACACGGCGCGGAAGGTGAGCGCGATCAGCAGCGCCCGAACGAAGCCGCCGCCCAGGTCGCGCATCTTGCGGCGGTGGTGCTTGAGGTGCTTCTCGTAGGCCTGCTCGAGCACGCGGTTGGCGGCGATCACCTCGTCGAGCGGTTTGCCAAACGAGCGCACCACGCCTTCGCAGCCGGCGACGACCTCGTCCCACGCCCTCTCGTTGAGCTGGGCGCGGGCCTGCTTCGTGACCTGCTCGACCTCGGCGAGGATCTCTTCGCTGCGGTAGCGGGCCTCACGGGCCTTGTTCCACTTCTGCGCGAGCGGCGTACGCATCGCGAGGAGCACGGCCCACCACGTGAAGCACAGCAGCCCGATGCCCTGCATCACGGGCTGCAACCACAGGTAGGTGCAGACCACGCTCTCGACGACGATGAGGTAGACGACGAACACCAGCGCGAGCGCAGTCACCGGAGCCCAGAGGCTGACGAGGCGATCGTGCCAGCGCCACCAGTTGAGCGTCTTCACGGCGTCGGGTGACAACTTCGCCAGCACCGCGTCGGCCAGCGGGAGCGCCTTCGGGCGCGGCAGGGCCTTGCTCTCGGCCGACACGTCACTCCTCCGACTTGAGCACGGCGAGGAAGGCCTCTTGCGGAAGCTCGACGACACCGACCTGCTTCATGCGCTTCTTGCCCTCCTTCTGCTTCTCGAGGAGCTTGCGCTTGCGCGAGATGTCGCCGCCGTAGCACTTCGCGAGCACGTTCTTGCGCACCGCCGACACCGTCTCACGCGAGATGATCTTGCTGCCGATGGCCGCCTGAATCGCGACCTCGAACATCTGGCGGTGGATGACGCCCTTGAGCTTCTCACAGACCTCGCGGCCGCGCTGATAGGCGCGCTCGCGGTGCACGATGATCGAGAGCGCGTCGACGATGTCCCCATTGATGAGGATGTCGAGCTTGACGAGATCGGACTCTCGATACCCACCCAGCTCGTAATCGAGCGAGGCGTAGCCGCGGCTGATGGACTTCATCTTGTCGAAGAAGTCGAACACCACTTCGGCCAACGGCATTTCATACGTCACCCGGCAGCGCGTGCCTGACGACCCCAGGTACTCGATGCCCTTCTGAATGCCGCGGCGGTCCTGGCAGAGCTGCAGGATCGCGCCGAGATGATCGTTGGGCACGTGGATGTGGCAGATCAGGTAGGGCTCTTCGAGGTGCTCGATGTTCTGCACCGGCGGCAGCTTGGACGGGTTGTCGACGAAGATCGGTTCCTTGCCGTGCGGGAACACCTTGTAGACCACGCTGGGCGCCGTGCTGATGAGGTTCAGGTTGTATTCGCGCTCGAGGCGCTCCTGAACGATCTCCATGTGCAGCAGGCCCAGGAAGCCGCAGCGGAAGCCAAACCCGAGCGCGGTGGACGTCTCAGGTTCCCACGTGAAGGCCGAGTCGTTGAGGCGAAGCTTGGTGAGCGCATCGCGCAGGTTGTCGTAGTCGGCGGCGTCGACCGGGAACACGCCCGAGAACACCATGGGCTTCACTTCTTTGAAGCCCGGGAACGGCTCGAGGGTCGGCCGCACGGCGTCGGTGATGGTGTCGCCCACCTTGGCGTCGGCGAGCTCCTTCACGTTGGCGACGAAGATGCCCACCTCACCCGCGATCAGCTTCTTCACGGGGGTGGCGAACGGCGCGATGACGCCCAGTTCCTGCACCTCGAACTGCTTGTTGTTCGACATCAGGCGGATCTGCTGACCGATCGCGACCTGCCCTTCCATCACGCGAACAAGCATCACCACGCCGCGGTAGTTGTCGTACCAGCTGTCGAAGACGAGGGCCTTGAGCGGCGCGTCCTGGCTGCCTTTGGGCGAGGGCACGGTCTTCACGACCGCCTCGAGCAGCTTGTCGATATTGAGGCCTTCTTTGGCCGAGACCGGCACCGCGAGCGAGCCGTCGAGACCGATCACGTCTTCGATCTCGCCGCGCGTGCGCTCGACGTCGGCCGACGGCAGGTCGATCTTGTTGATCACCGGGATGATCTCGAGATCGTGATCGAGCGCCATGTAGACGTTGGCGAGCGTCTGCGCCTCGACCCCCTGGGTGGCGTCGACCACCAGCAGCGCGCCTTCGCACGCGGCGAGCGAGCGGCTCACCTCGTACGCAAAGTCGACGTGCCCGGGCGTGTCGATGAGGTTCAAGATGTAGTCCTGGCCGTCTTCGGCCCGGTACTTCATGCGAACGGTCTGCGCCTTGATGGTGATGCCGCGCTCGCGCTCGATGTCCATGTTGTCGAGGAACTGGGCCTGCTTCTGGCGATCGTTCACCGTGCCCGTCTTCTCGAGGAGTCGATCGGCCAACGTGGACTTGCCGTGATCGATGTGAGCGATGATCGAGAAGTTGCGGATGTGCGCGTTTTCAGACGGCATGAGCGTGCGCGGCGCCTAGCACCCGAACCTCGCGAAATCCATTCCTCCCGAGGAGCGCTTTGTGCACACTGTGGGCTGAACGTTTCCAAGGGGGGTCAACCGAATGATGCGCCGTTTCGTGATCGCTGCCTCGCTGTTCGCGTCGCTCGCCTTTGCCGAGGACAAGAAAGAAGAGCCGAAGAAGGAAGAGCCCGCGGCCCCTGCCGGTCCCGTCGGCCCCCCGCCGAAGGCCGACGTGATTCGTGAGGTCGTGGACTACCTTGAGAACGGCAAGGATCGCGGCCCGGCGCTGCTCGACATCGTGCCCTGCCTGAAGGTCGACAACACCAGGGGCAGCCCCACCCAGTTTCAGTGCGTCGACCCGGTGAAGGCCGCGGTCCCGAAGAACACCACCGTGTTCGCGTGGCTGCAGTGGTACTGCCCGAAAGACGGCAAGTACGAAGACGTGCAGATCCAGTTCATCCACGAAGGCACCGTTCGCCAGACCATCGACGTGCCGGTCTCGGGCTTCGGTCGCACGCGCGGCTGGCGTGGTGCGAACTTCAACAAGGTCGGCAAGTGGACGATTCGCGTGAGCCGCGGTGACGCGGAGCTGGGCACGGCCACCGTCGACGTCGCGGCGAACTAACCCCCCGCGCGGGCCTGCTGCCGTCGGCGCCACACCCCGATCGAGACCATGAAGAGCGCGGCGATCAACGCCGCGAACGCCCACACGTAGCGCTGGGGTGGGCGTGCGGAGATCACGAGATCTTCGCGAAAGGTGTCGAGGCTGGCGTCGAGCACCGGCGCCAGCTCGTCCCACCGGCCTGAGGGCGCTGACGCCATCGCCACGAGGTGCCGCCCTTCCCCCGGCCAGATCGCCACCAGAATGCGCCGCAGCTGGCTGCCCTGGCGAATCGAGCCCAGCACCTCGACCCGGCCGTTGTTGATCTGAGCGCGCTCGAGCTGAAACGGCTGACCCAGCTGATCACCCAGATGCCGGACCACGGCAGTCGAGAACTCGTCGCGCGACGAGGGGCCCAGCACCACGGTCTCTTCCACCACCGACACCAGGAACGACGCCGCGTCTTCGCCATCGCCGTCGATCAAGGCCGCGCTCAGGTACCTCGTCGAGGCCGCGAACCGGCTCACCGACCCGACCTGGGTGCCGTGGAACAAGTCCATGCGGGCCATGCGAAACGCCTTCGGCGGTCGAAACTGAAACCCGTCTTGCCGCACCACGGGGCCGAGCGCCTCGATCGAAACAGGGGCCGAGAGCACCAGCGCCAGAACGAGCCCCGAGAACATGCCGTGAAAGATAGCCCGCCCTGTGCTTCAACTCGCTCGAATGTCTCCCGACGAGCGGGCAGCACGCGAAGCGCAGATCGAGAAACACCTGCGCCGCGGTGAAATGGGCGAGGCCTTCGCTCTGCTCACGCAGCTCGCCGCAGCCTTTCCCGACGATCTCGCCCTGGGCTCGCGGTTGGCCGAGCTCGAGCAGAGCCTCGAACCAGCCGAGCGCCGCCGCGTCGCGCTCATCGGGCCGGAGGCCAGCGAGTTGCACAAGAGCCCCATGCACCGCGCTGAGTCGCTCGCCGCGAGCGGCAAGTACGTCGAAGCCATCGCCATCTACCGCGACCTGCTCGCCTCGAGACCCGATTGGGACCTGGTCAAGGAACGCCTCGCTGAGCTCTTTCAACTGGCTCAGGTCGCCACCCCGGTCCGTCCTCCGGTGAACAAGGAAGGCGTGCTCGAGCACTTGTTGGATCGCATCTCCACCCGCAAGAGGTCGTGACGCCTTCGCCACGCTGGCTCTGCCTCGGGCGACGTCGCTGCCGCACCTCGTCATGCCCCTCTGACGCGCCTGTCAGGAAGCGCTGGCAGCATCGGGCGCGCGTGTCATACGCTCCGGCATCCCACCGACATCGATGACGTCGGTTTCCCCCGGAGGGTTGATGCGACTTGGAGTTCTCACCGGCGGCGGCGACTGCCCCGGCCTCAATGCAGTGCTGCGCGCGCTCGTGCGTCGTGGCGTCAACGAGCTCGGGTACGAGTTCGTCGGCATCTTGAACGGCTACGAAGGCCTCATTCTGCCCGACATGACGATGCCGCTCGGTCTCAACGACGTGCGCGGCATTCTCACCAAGGGCGGCACGATTCTCGGCACCTCCAACAAGGCAGACCCCTTCGGCTACGTGACGAAGGAAGGGGGCACGTCGGTCACCAAAGACATGAGCGAGGTGGTGCTCAAGCGCATCAAGGCGCTCAAGCTCGATGGCCTCGTGGTGATCGGCGGTGACGGCACTCTGACCATGGCGCACAAGCTCTCGCAGCTCGGCGTCAACGTCGTGGGCTGCCCGAAGACCATCGACAACGATCTCTCGGGCACCGATCAGACCTTTGGCTTCGACACCGCCGTCGACGTCATCTCCGAGGCGATCGACCGCCTGCACAGCACGGCCGAGGCGCACCAGCGCGTGATGGTGGTCGAGATCATGGGCCGCAACGCGGGCTTCCTGACGCTCGAAGGTGCGATCGCCGGTGGCGCCGATTTCGCGCTGTTGCCCGAGCTCTCGTACGACGTCGACAAGATCGTCCAGCGCCTGCACGAGATGTGGGAAGGGAAGAAGAAGTTCGCCATCGTCGCCATCTCCGAGGGTGCGTTTCCGCGGGGTGGCGCGCAGGCCGTGGCGCAGAAGGCCGAAGACATTCCCGGGCGCGGCGTGGTGCGGCTGGGTGGGTCGGGCAAGGTGCTGGCCGATCTGCTCGCCCCGCACGTCGAGGCCGAGATTCGCGTCACGGTGCTCGGCCATCTGCAGCGCGGTGGCACCCCCAGCCCCGCCGATCGCGTACTCGCCACGATGTATGGCGCGATGGTGCTTGACCTCGTACGCGACGGAAAGTGGGACCACATGGTCTGTTTGCGTGACGGCAAGCTGGGGTTCACCTCGCTCGCCGAGTCGCGCAAAGAACGCCAGGTCGACGTCACGGGCGACAAGGTGCGCCTGGCAAAATCGATCGGGATTTCCTTCGGAGTCTGACCCAGACGATGTCTCTCGTGGGACGCCACGTCGGTCGCTACAAGATCCTGGAGCAACTGGGCCAGGGCGGCATGAGTGTCGTCTACAAGGGCCTCGACACGACGCTCGAGCGCGAAGTCGCGGTCAAGGTGCTGCACCCTCACCTCTCGGGTCGCGCCGAGTCACGCAAGCGGCTCGAGCGTGAGGCGCGGGCGGTCGCGCGGCTGCACCACCCCAACATCCTCGAGGTGTTCGACTTCTCGGCCGAAGCGGCGACCGAGGCGTACCTCGTCACCGAGTACATTCGCGGGCAGACGCTGCGCCAGTTCATCAACGACGAGTCGCTGCAGCCGCCCGAGGTGGCCGCGATGGCGGTGCACGAGCTGGCCTCGGCGCTCGCCCACGCGCACGACGCCGGCATTCTTCATCGCGATCTGAAGCCCGAGAACGTGATGGTGCGCGAAGACGGCGTGCTCAAGCTGATGGATTTCGGCATCGCCAAGATGCTCGACCGCGACGAGAAGATGACCATGACGGGCGCGCTGGTCGGCAGCCCCGCGCACATGGCCCCGGAGATCATCGAAGGCGAAGAAGCGGGCGCCGAGGCCGACGTCTTCTCGCTGGGCACGATGCTGTACCTCTTCTCGACCGGGAAGCTGCCCTTCACCGCCCCCAACACCACCGCCACGCTCAAGAAGATCCTCGACGCGGTGTACGACGACCCGCGGCAGGTGGTGCCGACCGTTTCCGACGAGCTGGCCGAGATCATCGCCACCTGCCTGCAGCGCGCGCCGGGCAACCGCTACCCGACGGCGACGAAGCTGCGTGATGCGCTGGCGGAATACCTCGCCGGCGTGGGCATCACCCGCCCCAACGAAGAGCTGGCGCGTTTCTTCCTCGACCCGAAGGCGTACCGCAAAGAGCTGACGCCGCGGGTCACCTCCGCCCTGCTCGCCCGGGCCGAGAAGCTGATCGGCGAGAAGAAGTCGGCCAAGGCGATGTCTGCGTTGAACCAGGTGCTCGCGCACGAGCCCGCCAACGAACGCGCCAACGAGCTGCTGGGCCAGATGCGGGCGCGCAAGGTGCGCGAGGCGCGGGTGAAGAAGCTGCAGCGCGCAGCGCTCGGCGTCGGGGTCGCGTTCATTCTCGTGATGTCGATCGCCCAGGGGGTGCGCGTCGCGCTGAAGCCCACACCGTGGACGCCGCGATACGAGCTCGCGCCCACCGACGTCACGCTCGCGTCGGTGATCTGGCCGCGGGCGCCCGAGCCGAAAGGGGTCGAGCCCGTCAACCTGCCCCCTTCGGTGGCCGATGCGGGCGTCGCGGTCGGCGTGGCGGTGAAGCCAGTCCCCAACCTGAACAACCCGAAGATCGACCCCTCGGTCGTCAAGCCGCCGCCCGGCAGCGAGCAGGTGCAGGTCATCGCGATGGTGCGGCCCTTTGGCTACGTGCAGATCGACGATCAGCCGCGCACGGTCGAGGCGCTCGCCCGGCACGTGCTCAAGGTGAGCCCCGGCCCTCATCGCTTCACGGTGACCTGCGACTTCTGCGAATCGAAGGGCAAGACGGTGAGCGTCAACGTGAAGGGCGGCGAAGATCTCAACCTCGTCGCGCCCCTCGAGCCGTCGATCGTCAGCTTCCGCGGCTGGCCTGCGGAAGCGCTGGTGCGCGTCGGTGGGATCCAGAAGACGGTTGGCAGGTCTCAGGTCGACCCCTTCGTCGTCTCGATTCCACCCGGCGGCAACACCGAGATGCGCCACCGCGTCGAATACGAGGTGACGCTCGAGGGCGCCCCGGCGGAAAAGGGCACGGCCTTCGCAGCCCCCGGCAAGCCCCTGGTGGTCGAGAGGAAGGCTCCGTGAAGACGGTGGCCCTCGCGATCGCCCTGCTCTCGGGCCTGGCGTTCGGTCAGATCGTGCCCGAGCGCGAGGTGGAGATCATTCAGTCGCTCTACGACACGGGCAAGTACGCCGAGGCGGCGCGCCGGGCGAGCGAGTCGATGTCGGTGGCGAACTTCTCCGACACCCAGCGGGTGAAGCTGCATGAGATCGCCGGCATCTCGGCGTTCAACCTGGGCGACGTGAAGGCCGCGCAGGCTTCGTTCCTCCAGTTGCTGCGCATCAACCCCGACTACATCCTCGATCCGTTCGCGGTGCCGCCCCCCGCGATTCGCGTGTTCGATCAGGTGCGCCGCGAGAATGCCGACGCGCTCAACCTCGTGCGCCAGCAGATCGCGTTGCGCGCCGAACAGGAAAAGCGCGAGGCCGCCGAGCGCGAACGTCTGAAGAAGGAACAGGACGAGCGGAAGCGCCGAACCGACTTTCTGAACAACGAGATCCTGGTGCGCACCGTTCAGAAGAACTCGATGTTCGTGAACTTCGTCCCCTTCGGGGCGGGGCAGTTTCAGCAAGGTCGCATCGGCTGGGGCTCCGCCTTCGCGGTCTCGCAGGGCGTAATGGCGATCTTGAGCATCGTCTCGTACTTCGCGATCGAGGCGCTCTACATCGAGGTCGATCGCACCTTCACCAACGTGCTGGTCGACGCCGACGGCGACGGCAAGCCAGACCCCAACGGCACCCTCACCGTGCGCGTGCGCCAGTTGCCGACCGATCGCCAGGGCCAGCGCGACGTCTGGACGGGCATCAAGTACGGCACCGGCATCGCCTTCTACGCGCTGTGGGCGCTCGGCATCGGCGACGCGCTCTGGCACCACGAGGAAGAGACCGTCACCGAAAAGCGCGAGGCGGTCTCGCCCGAGACCAAAGTGCCCACCGCGCGGTTCCGCCTCTACCCCACCCACGCCGGCCTCGGGGCCGGCGTCACCATCAAGTTCTGAGGAGCACCCTGCATGCCCAGCCTCACCATCAAGACGCCTGACGGAAAGACCCGGTCGGTTTCCCTCCTCAAGCGAATCACCAGCCTCGGCAAGTCGGCCGACAACGACATCGTGCTCGAAGACACGCGGGTGCCCGAGACGGCCTTCGCGATCATGTTCGACGGCATCTCGTACAAGGTGGGCGGAGAGACGAAGTTCCACGTCAACGGCAAGGCCACCGACGAGCACGAGCTCAAGGCCAACGACGTGGTGAAGGTGGGTGACACCGAGCTCACCTTCTCGCCGGCCGATGCCCCCATGGCGCAGCCCGCGCTCGCCACCCGTTTCACGCGCAACGACTCGAAAGACCCCGACGCCTCGACGCAGGAACAGCCGGGCATTCCCGGGCGCGAGCTCGCGGCGCTGCGCCGGCTGACGCGCTTCTCGGAGAAGCTGCTCGCCAACACCGATCTCGATCGCCTGCTCGAGAACCTGATGGACGAGTGCATCGAGGTCGCCCGGGCCGACAAGGGCTTCTTGATCTTGATGGAATCGAACCAGCTGCGGGTGAAGGTCGCCCGCAACGTGCAGCGCGAGACCATCGAAGACGCGCTCGAGCGCGTGTCGGACTCGATCGTCAACAAGGTGGTGCAGCAGCAGAAGCCGTTGATCATCGCCGACGCGCTCGACGACCCGGAGTTCAATTCCAGCGAGTCGGTGGTGAACCTGAAACTGCTCTCGGTGATGTGTGCGCCGCTGATGCACAAAGGCGAGATCTTCGGCCTCATCTACCTGGGCAACGATCGCCTCGTGAACCGGTTCGATCAGAAGTCGCTCGACACGCTCACCATCTTCTCGGCGCAGGCCTCGCTGATCGTGCAGAACGCGCTGCTCGTGAACGAGCTCAAGCTCGAGAACACCACGCTGAAGACCCGGCTCGAAGAGCAGACCTACGGTGACATCGTCGGCGCCTGCCAGGGCATGAAAGACGTCTACAAGCGCATCGACAAGATCGCGCCCACCGACATCTCGGTGCTGGTGATCGGCGAGACGGGCACCGGCAAGGAGCTCATCGCCAAGGAACTCCACCGCCACTCGCCGCGCGCGAAGGGCCCCTTCATCTCGATCAACTGCGGCGCGATTCCCGAGAACCTGCTCGAGAGCGAGCTGTTCGGTCACGTGAAGGGCGCCTTCACCGGCGCGGTGGCGACCAAGATCGGCCGCTTTCAGGCAGCGATCAACGGCACCCTCTTCCTCGACGAGATCGGCGAGATGCCGCTGCAGCTCCAGGTGAAGCTGCTGCGCGCGTTGCAGGAAAAGGTCGTCTACAAGGTCGGCGACAACCGGCCCGAGCCGGTCGACATTCGCATCGTCGCTGCGACCAATAAGAACCTCGATGAGGAGGTGCGCAAGGGTGCCTTCCGCGAAGATCTCTACTTCCGCATCAACGTGGTGACGCTGAAGCTGCCGCCGTTGCGCGATCGCGGCGACGACATCACCGTGCTCGCCCGCTTCTTCTTGAACCGCTACTCGAAGGAATTCGACAGCAAGGCCCGCGGGTTCACGCCCTCGAGCATGGTGGCGACCAGGAAGTACAACTGGCCAGGCAACATTCGCGAGCTCGAGAACCGCATCAAGAAGGCGGTGGTGCTCGCCGACAAGCCGCTGCTGGGGCCTGAAGATCTCGATCTCCGCCCCGAGAACCTGCCGCCGATTCTCGCGCTGGCCCAGGCCAAGGAAGAGTTCCAGAAGCGGTACATCAATGAAGTGCTCGAGCGGAACAACGGCAACCGCACCAAGACCGCGAAGGATCTGGGGGTCGACCCGCGCACCATCTTCCGCCACCTGGAAAAACTGGAAGATGAACGCGCAGAGGGAACCCTGCCACCGGAGACAGAGTACGAAGAGGCATGACAGCGCCCAACCCCTTCATTTCATTGGGAAACCGGGTCAGACCTGCCATGGCAGGCTTGTTGCTTTGCGTCATTAGCGCCCTGATGACGGGGTGCCTCCTTCCGCAAGAAGACCCCGTGCCTTTCGAACAGCCCCTCAAGCGCAACAGCCCGCTGCGCATCGTCAGCCAGAACCCGCCAGAGCAGCGAACGACGTACTACGCGTCGAACGGTTGCTCTGACTTGAACAAGGGGTTCGAGCTGCGCGTGGTCGATGACGACACCGGCGACACCATTCAGACGCGCTGGTTCATCGACCAGGGGCCGAACACGGTGCCCTTTCAGACCACGCCCCAGCCGCCCACGGGCAGCACCACGCGCGTGGTGGCGGCGCCGCGCGGCCTCACCTTCACCAACGCGCTGTCGAACCTGTCGATCGGCATTCACCTGCTCAGCGTCTACGTGGCCGACAGCAACTTCGATGAAGTCATCAACGGCGAGATCACCGTGACGCGGCCCGCGGTGCAGCTGCCCTCGGGGCAGATGATCACCGACTTCGGGTACATCGACAGCTTCACCTGGGTCCTCGACGTGGAGCGCTGCCCATGAAGCGCGCGCTCGCCCTCTGTGCCGTCGTGTTTGCGGCGTGCAGCACCGCCATCAAGGAACCGCCACCCTGCGCGAGTGACTCCGATTGTCCGTCGTCGGGCAACATCTGCTTCGCCGAGGGCTGCGGCGACCCGGGCACCGGCATCGTGGTCGAGGTCGAGGGGAGCGCGCTCACCTCGTTCCGCGCCCGGGACTTTGGGCTGGCCGACGGCACGTTGCTGGCCACCTACGACTTCCAGATGGGCGAGGCGCTCGCCTTGACGGGCCAGCTGCAGCGAGAGCTGTCGACCGGCGTGGCGACCGATCGCACTTCGTACACCGAAGGCGTCGTGGTGCGCGCAGTGGGCACGAGCACTCTGCTCCCCGGCATCACCCGCACCTTCGAGACGCGTTTCGACAAGCCCGAGTTCGGCTTCTTCGAGATGAACGTGGGCGCGGGCAACTTCACCCTCATCGCCACCCCCATCGACGCCCGCGTCCCGCCCGTGAGCAGCACGGCAGTCGTGGGTAGTGCTGCGACCCCCTCGGTCACCTTCGCCTTCCCCGCAGTGGATGGCGCGCCGGCGTTGAGTGGTCAGCTGTTGCGCACGATCGACAAGGGCGAGGCCTTGCTCATCAGCCAGCCCTACACCGCGACCGGCGCCGAGGTGCCAACCATCGATCTGCAGCTCTTCGATGCGGCCAACAACCACCCCTTGTCGCAGCGCTTCCCCATCGGCACCACGACCGGCGAGTTCGCCATCACGGTCAGCCCTGACGCCCGCACGCGGAAGCGGCTGGTGCTGGTCGCCACCCCGCGTGAGCCGGGCGTCGCCATTCCCACCAAGCGCTTCGAGCTCGAGACGCCGCTGCCGCCCGCAGTCTCGCTCTGGTACGGAGACTATGGCCGGCCGGCCGAGGTCGTCGGGCAGATCGTCGATCGCAACGGCGGGCCGATCGCAGGCGCGCACGTGGTGCTGGAGGGCGTGGTCGGCGGTGACGGCACCTTCCGCTCGAAGATCGTGCAGACCAACGAGCTGGGCGAGTTCAAGGTGATGTCGTTGCCCTCGCAGAAAGAAGGCAGCTTCACCCTGAGCGTGGTGCCCCCCGAGAGCAGCGCAGCGGCCTACACCCGTCGCACGGTCACCGTGATCTCGACCTCGAGCGGCGCGAGGCTCGAGCCCGCCCGCATCAGCCTCGAGCAGCGCCTGGTGGTGAAGGGCTCGGTCGTGGGGCCGTCGGGCGATGCGGCTGCCAACGTGTCGGTGACGGCCACGCTGCAGGGTGACAACGCCAGCCTTTCCCCCTTCGACGCTCAGCGCTCGCTGCCTGTCGAGCCGACCGTCACGACCACCGACGCCGAGGGGCACTTCGAGCTGCGGCTGGACCCGGGGACGTGGCGCTTCAACTACCAGCCCTCCGACGCGCTGCCTGCCGCCAGCCGGCTCGTGACGGTCGAGAAGCAGGTCGACGATCAAGGCAACGGGCTCTCTCTGCAGACCTTGAGCCCGGTGCAGTTGTCTTCGGGCCGCAGGGTGTCGGGGAGCATCACCGCTTCGCGTTCGGGCAAGGAGATCGCCCTCCCCTTCTCGCAGGTGCGCTTCTTCCGCGTGACGACCATCGGCGGCAAGCCGGCGAGCATTCCGCTGGCGACCACCATCGCCGATGAGACCGGGCGCTACACCACGGTGCTGCCGTCGGTCATGAGCACTGCGGCGCGCAACAAGAGCCCCTGATCACTTCGCGTCGACGAGATTTTTGAACTCGTCGGTCGCGGGCCCCACAGCGCCGGCAAACTGAACCGACGCAGTGGTGTACAGATCCATCACGCGGTCGAGCGAGTCGTACGCGGCCTTCGTACGCGGGCGCGAGTCGAGCCCACACCGCGCCTCGACCGAGCGCTTGCGCGTGAGCCACTCGAGCCGGAATTCGAGGAAGGCCTGGTCGGACTTCACGATCTCCTTCGAGTCAGCGAGCCCCTTGCGATGGCTCTCGAGCTCGTTGAAAAGGTTCTTCGCCTCGTTGAAGCACTGTATTTCGTCGAGCGGCGCGCCAGCGTACGCGGGCGGCTCGGGCGTCATCGCCAACACCGACTTGAAGACGCTGAAGACGATCAGCGACGAGAAGCCCACGGCGAAGACGAGGTAGCCCGCCCACGCGAGGCCCCGGTAGGGCCGGTACCTCGGCTCTTTCGGGTCGTCGCTCACTGACCCGGGCCGGGAGCAGGCGCCGGAGCGGGAGCAACAGGCTGCGCGGCGGGGTTGGACGGCACGGTGCGCTGGAGGCGCGCCAGAAACTGCATGCGGAAGTCGCTGGCCGGGTAGGTCTGGAACGCGTCCTTCGCCGTCGCGACGGCCTGATCGCGGTTCCCCGTCATGTCGTACGACTGCATCAACATCAGCAGCGCAAAGTCACGCGTCTTGGCCCGCTTGTCACCGTCGGCGAAGCGCGTGAGGTGCTTGATCGCCTCGTCGAACTTGCGCGACTGGAAGTACGAGTTGCCGAGGAAGAAGGCTGCCTCGAGCGCGTCTTCGGGGGCGGGATCCATGTTGAGGAAGCGGTTCAGCTGGTTGATCGACTCCGCCCAGTCTTGTCGTCGAAAGGCCGCCTTGCCCTTCTCGAGCACCGCGCCGCCGACTTCCTTGCGCAGCCCGATGGCCCGGTCTTGCAGCACCAGCTTGGCGAAGGGAGAGAGCTTGGTCTGTTCGAGCTTGCCGAGCGCATCGATGCCCTTGAGCCGTTCCTCACCGGGCAGCGTGGTCATCTGGCGATACACCTGCAGCGCGGTCTGCTCGGCCGCCTGGGCCTGCGTCGCGTCGCCCTTCAGCTTCTCGATGGTGGCGTTGAGATCGCCGACCGACTTCTCGAGGCGTTCCTTCTCGGCGTTGGCGGCCGAAGCGCGCGCGTTGCTCAGCGAGATCACCCCGGCCACGCACAGCCCCACGAAGAGCACGTACACCGCAGCGGTCGAGAACCAGGTGCGCCTCTGAAACGCGTCTTGCTGCGCGGTGACGACCTTCAATTCCGCATGCAACGTCTTGAGGGCGTTGTCGGTCTTGATGGTCATGTTGCGCGCTTCGACCACCTCGCGCCGGATGTCTTCGAACAACTTGCCCTGATCAGGAGCGCTGTCGGCCATGCGGCGCCTCTATCAGAAGCCGGGGAGCGAGAGGTCTCGCTTGATGGCCGGCGGGAAGAACACCGTGAACATGGCGGTGAACCACACACCGCCCACGTTGATTCCCGAGATGCCAGGCACTGAGGCGCGCGCGTGGACGTAGCGCGCCTCGACCGAGACGCCGAAGTTGCCGAAGAACTTCCACATGAAGCCACCTGCGGCCGAGAGACCGAGCACCGCCTTCTCGGGGATCACCTCGCGCGGCCCGCCGATCACCGCGAGCAGCGGGCCGGCCTGCAGATCCAGGTAGGGGTAGAAGCCCTTGAAGAAGACGTCGGACCCCATGATGCGGCCGCCGAGCAACCCTCCTCCAGTGACCGAGGAATACTCGTCACGACCTCCGTCGGGCGTCGACAGCGCGAAGCCGTGGTACCCGCCGAGCAGCGTGATCGACACCGCCAGCCAGCTCATCACCCCGAGGCCGAAGCTGCCGGTGATCTGCGGCCCGCCATCGATGCCGGGGATCACGGGCGTCCCTGCCGCGGCGGCCTTGCCCTGAAACCACCAGTTGGGCAGCCAGCGAAAACCGCCGCCGACGGCGACGTAGCCGAGGCCGTCGATGCCCTCGGCCTGCGCGTTGAGCGCCAGAATGCAAGTCAACGCGAGTGCGATGCGCTTCACGAGATCACCAGGTCTTCCAACCGTCGACGCGCGGGCGTTGGCCCAGTTGCGGGGGCACCGGCGGCACCTGACGGGGGCGACGAGGCGGAGGAGCGATCGGCTGCTGTTCGACGGGCGCTGCGGCCACGGTCTGCGCGGGTGCGACGGGAGCCGGCGCGACCACGGGAGCTGGCGGGTTCACACGCTCCTCGAGGATCTTCACGTACACCTTCAGCTCCGCGAGGGCCTGCTCGCGCTCCATCAAGCGACGGAAGAGCTCGACCCTGCGTTCCTTCTCGTCCATCAGCTCGCTGTGCAATTGCATCAGCGACGCCATGGCCTTCTCGGCGTACCCGGCGGGCACGAGCTGCTGCGCGGCGGCGGTCGTCAGTTCGTTCATTTCGATTTCTCCCAGGCGCATTCGAGGAAGGTGGTGCGTGGACCGAAGAGGCAGGCGCGGATGCAGCGGAAGAGACATCGAACGCCGAACTCCCGAACGATCAGCCGAGCGTTGGTGACGACCTCTCGACCGCGAATGACACCGTCCATGCAGGCCCTCCACAGGGTGCTACAGGTGTGGAGCGGACCGTAGCTGCGGCGCGATCGACGGCAAGTTTTCAGCCGGCCGAGGCCTTCGCTTCGAGATCGAGCAGCGGCAGCTCGCTGACCACCACCGTCTCCCGGCGGCAGGGAACGTCGAAGTCGACGTCGTCGAGCTGCGCAAGGAGCGCGCGGGCTTCGTCGTGCCCCACCGCGCGCAACGGCCCTGACGCGGCGGCGAAGGCGAGCTCGATCAACATCGCCTCGGCGTCAGGTGCTTCGGCGACGACCGGCAACCAGCCGGCGACGTCGGTCTGCTCGAGCTCTTGGGGCACGCGCTTCACCGCGAGCGTGTCGGGCCCGAAGTCTTCGAGCTCGACGCCCACCTCGAGCAACCGCTCGCGCGCCCCGAGGAGATCCTTCGCCACCGGGGTCGAGACCGTGGTCGAGAACAGAGAAGGCCCCGCCTCGCGCAGCGCACCCGACTGGTGGCGTTCGCGCAGCGATTCGAGGGTGACGCGCTCGCGCACCGCCCGCGGGTCGATCACGATCAACGAGCCACCGGGGCCCTCACAGATCCAGAACCGCTTGCCGAGCTCGCCCAGAAACCGGAGCGAAGAGAAGTAGCCGGGCGGCGGCGTCTCGTTGATCCCCGGGCGCGCCGTGCCAAACCCGGCCCCGCCGGGCAGATCGTTGACCATCGGCTGCGGCTCGGCGCCGGGCATCAGGGCGAAGCCGGGCGTCTCCTGCGCGCGGGCGAGGAAGCGATCGACGGCCTGGGCGTAGTGGGCGTTGAGTTCGTCACCCGCGGGTTGACCCGGGTTCTGGCGCCACGGCGCTGCCCTGAGCGCGCGGGTGATGGCGGCGGTGATCGCCTCGACCACGCTGCGCGAGTCGGAAAAACGCACCTCGAGCTTCTGGGGGTGCACGTTCACGTCGACGGCCTCGGGGTCGACGTCGATGAAGATCGCGCACACCGGCTGACGGCCCGGCGGCAACGAGTCTTGAAACGCGCGCTGCACGCCCGCGTTGACCGCGCGGTCGCGAATGTAGCGGCGGTTCACGAACGTGTAGAGCGCACGCGCGGTGGGCATCGTGAACTCAGGTGAGGCCACGAAGCCATGCACGTGCACGCCGAGGCGGCGCTCGTCGATGGCGAGCAGGTGCGGCTCGACCTCCGAGCCGAGCAACGCAGCGATGCGCTCTTTGGGTTGCGAGGGCGCCGCGGGGGCCGAGATCAGCAGCTTGCCGCCGTGCTCGACGAAGAAGCCGACCTCCGGGTGCGCGAGCCCCAGCCGGGTGATCGCCTCTTCACAGTGCGTCAGCTCGGTGCTCTCGCGCTTGAGGAACTTGCGGCGCGCCGGCACGTTGAAGAACAGATCGCGCACGTCGATGCGGGTACCGCCCGGCGCAGGTGCGGTCTCCACCACCGGCTTGCCGCCGCCCTCGATGAGAATGCGGGTCGCCTCTTCGTCACCCGGCTCGGCGGTCACCAGCTCGAAGCGCGAGACCGAGGCGATCGACGGAATGGCCTCGCCGCGGAACCCCTTGGTGCGAATCTGAAAGAGGCCGTCGGCGTCTTTCAGCTTGCTGGTCGCGTGGCGTTCGAGCGCGAGCACCGCGTCTTCGCGCGACATGCCGTGGCCGTCGTCGATGATGGCGATGGCCGAGAGGCCGCCTTCCGACAACAGCACCCGCACCTGCGTGGCGCCCGCATCGATGGCGTTCTCGACGAGTTCCTTCACGACGCTGGCCGGTCGTTCGACGACCTCGCCTGCTGCGATCTGGTTGATCAGCTCGTCGCTGAGGCGGCGAATGCGTCCCATGAACCCTTGAAGAGGGGGGCACCATACCCATTCCCGAAGCCTCGGGTGGCGCCTGGGGTTACACTTCGGGTTCCAACGCGATGCCGCCGCTCTCTGCCCCCGACCTGCTCCAGCGTCTTCAGTCCCACCTCGGCACGCTCGTCATGGGCAAGCCCGAGCAGGTCAAGCTCGCGCTCACCTGCCTCGTCGCGCGCGGCCATCTGCTGCTCGAAGACGTGCCGGGGGTCGGCAAGACCACGCTGGCCGAGGGGCTGGCGCGCTCGTTCTCGATGAGCTTCTCGCGCGTGCAGTTCACCGCAGACCTGCTGCCCAGCGACATTCTTGGCGCGCAGGTCTTTCTGCAGGCCAAGGGCGCGTTCGAGTTTCGGCCGGGGCCGATCTTCCACCAGCTGGTGCTCGCCGATGAGCTCAATCGCGCCCCGCCGCGCACCCAGTCGGCGCTGCTCGAGGCGATGGCCCAGGGGCAGGTGTCGCTCGACTCGGTGACCCACTCCTTGCCGCAGCCCTTCGCGGTCATCGCCACGCAGA
The DNA here is from genome assembly GCA_044371205.1 of Archangium sp. GTDB lineage: Bacteria > Myxococcota > Myxococcia > Myxococcales > Myxococcaceae > Archangium_A. The sequence goes on along the minus strand of JBILUC010000001.1, from coordinate 76,546 downwards.
ATCCGCTCGACCTCAGCGGCACCTACCCGTTGCCCGACTCGCAGCTCGATCGTTTCCTCCTGCGCCTCTCACTGGGCCACCTGCCCCCGGAGGTCGAGACCGAGCTGCTCATCAGCCGCCGCACCGACCCGCTGGCGGGCTTCAAGCCCCTGGCCGACGCCGCCGAGCTCGCGCGGCTGCAGAGCGCTGCCGACGCGGTGCAGATCTCGCGCGACATGGCCGACTACGCCGTGCGCATCGCCGCGGCCACCCGCGAGCACCCTGAGATCGAGCGAGGCATCAGCACCCGCGCGGTGCTCTCGCTCATGGCGGCCTGCCGCGCGCTGGCGTTGTGGGAAGGCCGCGACTTCGTGACACCCGGCGATCTCAGGCAGATCGCCAGCCCTGCGTTGTCACACCGGCTCCTGTTGCGTAGCTCTCATGCCGGCACGTTCTCTCGCGAAGAGGCGTCCCACCTCGTAGTCGAGCTGCTGCGAAAGGTGCCGGCGCCGCGGTGACCTGGAGGGAGCGACTCAGGCTGTGGCTGCGCCCGCCCCGGACGCTGAAGGTGACCCGGGTCGGCCGCACCTACCTCGTGGTGACCATGGGCGTGGGGCTCGGTGCGCTCAACACGGGCAACAACCTGCTGTACCTGGTGCTCGGGTTTCTCCTCTCGATCATCGTGCTGTCGGGCGTGCTCTCGGAGCGCGTGATTCGCGATCTCCGCGTGAAGCGCCTCGTGCCTGACGGCGCGTTCGCGAAGGAACCGTTCGCGCTGCGGTATGCGCTGACGCGGCTCAAGGGCCGGGCGTTCGCGGTGAAGATTTCTGAAGGCGACGACTCGCTGCAGGGGTGGGCCTGGGTGCCCACCGTCGGTGCCGGAGAGACGATGGTGGCGCGCGCAGACGTGGTGGCACCCCAGCGCGGCCCGCTCAGGTTGAAGAGCGTGCGCCTCACCACCGGCTTCCCCTTCGGGCTCTTCGAAAAGAGCCGTACCTTCGATCTCGAAGATCTGGTCGTGGTCTGGCCGAGGCGCGGGTTCAGCTGCGCACCACCCGAGGCTGATCACGGACTGCAGACGGGCGATCACGGCAACCAGCGCCACCGCGACGGCACCGGAGACGTGCAGGGGCTGCGCGAGTTGACTGACGGCGAAGACGCCCGCCGCGTGCATTGGAGGAAGAGCGCCACGGTCGGCAAGCTGCTCAAGGTCGAGCGCGAGCGCGAAGATCGCAAGCAGTACACGCTCAAGGTTGGCACCACGGCGCCGGGAGACTCCCTCGAACGCGAGTGTGAAGAGACCGCTGCCGCGACCAGCCGGCTGCTCGCCGATGGGCACGACGTCGGGCTCGAGGCGGGCGGGCATCGCATTCGGGCCGGGTCGGGGCCGGGCCACGAGAAGCGCATCCTCAACGCGCTGGCGTGGCTGGGCTTCGAGGCGCCCGAATCGAAGCGGGAGCCGTCGCCATGAGGCTCGAGTCACGCCGGGCGCTGCGGCTGCGCATGCGAGACCTCGCCGCGGCGTCGGCTTTCGCGGCGGTGGCGTTGTCGGGCGCCCTGCCCCTCGCGGTCTCGGTGGTCTTCGGGCTGACGCTGGTGATCAGCCTCGCCGGGCGCCGCCCCTTTTCGGGCCAGCCGGTCTTGTCGGTGCTCGCGTTGTTGGCCGCGTCGTTCGTGCTCTTCGGGCTCGCCTTCCGCGGGAACCTCGACCTCGTGGTGTCGGCAGTCGCCTTCGCCACGCTGGTGACGGCGCAGCGCATGTTGTCCGACCCGTCGCCCAGCACCGACCAACAGGTGCTGTTGGCCGGGCTGCTCTTGATGGCGGGCGCCGCCGCGCTCTCAGGCGATCTCTGGTACGCGATCTCGCTGCTCTTCTTCGGGGTGTTCTCGTGTCTCGCCCTCGGGCTGGCGGTGGTCGAGGGGCCCGTCGAGCGGGACGAAGAGCTGCCGCTGAGCCCCGTGCTGCGCCAGGTGAGCATCGGCGTCGGGGTGGCCCTGGTGGGCGGCATTGCCTTCTTCGTGCTCTTCCCCCGCCTGTCGTGGAACGTCGCCGCGCGTCGAACCGGGCCGGGCCTGCTCGGCGGCACCACCGGCATGACCGATCGCGTTCGACTGGGCGGCACCGGCGATCTGAAGACCGTCGCGCGCGTCGTGCTCCGCGCCAGGCTCGAGCCGAGCCCGGGTACGCAGCAGCTCGATCGCTACTGGGTCGGCCGCCGGTTCGACCGCTTCGACGGTAAGGAATGGACTGGCACCGGGATCCCCTCCGCGCCCCGCCCGCGCGTGTTCCTCGGGGAAGCGGGGGGCCTGATGCAGCGCATCGAGCTGCTCCCGGCCTACGACAGCCGCACGCTGGTCGGGCTCGAGCACGCCATGTTGTTCGGCCCGGCGCAGGCGGTGGGCCCGAACGGGCAGTCTGCGGTCGACTTGATCAAGGTCGGCGCCGAGGAGGTCCGCTTCGCGGAAGACGCGGCCGCCTATCAATACGTCGTGCAGAGCCGTGACGACTTGCCGCTCCTCGAGACCGAGGAGGCCGCGCTCGTGCCCTACACCGCCCTGCCCACCACCGTGGACCCGCGGGTTGGTCAGCTCGCGAAGCAGATCGTCGGTACCGCGACCGAACCGGAACGGAAGGCGCAGCGGCTCGAACGGTGGCTCCAATCGAACCTGCGCTATTCCCTCGAGCTGGGCGGCAACGTCGACGATCCCCTCGCCGAGTTTCTCTTCACCCGCAAGGCAGGCCACTGCGAACACTTCGCCACCGCGCTCGCGGTGATGCTGCGGGCCGAGGGCGTGCCCGCCCGCGTGGTGGGGGGCTTCTTCGGCGGCGAGCTGTTCGGCGATCGCTACCTCGTTCGGGCCGGAGATGCGCACGCCTGGGTCGAGGCCTACGTGCTGGGGCGCGGCTGGGTGAGGCTCGATGCGACCCCCGAAGCGGGGCGCGGCGGCCAGCACGAAGGCGTGATGGCGCAGCTCGTCAACGGCTACGAGCAACTGCAGGAACTGTGGCGCTCGCGCGTCGTCGACTACACGATCCTCGATCAATGGAACTTCGTGCGAAACCTGGTCAAGCCGCCTTCCAGCGCGCGCGCCAACGCCGAGGCCGATGATCAAGTCGTCAGCCGCGCGATGGCCACGCCCACCCGCGGGATCGTCGTCGCCGTGATCGCCGGCGGGCTCGTGCTGGGGCTGTGGCTCTTCGTCACCCGTCCGCGGCGAAGGGTGCACCCCGCAAGCGTCTTCCTCAGCGAGATCGAACGGCGGCTGGCGACGGCGCAGGTGACGTACCGCGAAGGCGAAGATCTCGAGGCGCTCCCCGCGCGGCTCTGCAAGGAACGGCACCCTCTCGCCCCCGCGGTGCAGGCCGCGTCGCGTCGGTACCTGGAAGCCCGCTTCGGGGGAAAACCGTTGCGCGACGACGAGCGCACCACGCTGCTTTCGGCGCTCGAACGGCCGTCGGTGCGGGCCTCGTAGAACTCGGTCGAGAATGCACCTGCGGGTGCTAGCGTCACGCGCGTGCTGCTGCGCATTCTCGAGATGATCCTGCCGGTTCGAAGGGGCGAACGGCAGCTGACCTTCACGCTCTTTCTGCACAGCCTCTTCGCCGTCGGCGCCTTCCTCACGGGCCGCACGGTGCGTGACGCGTTGTTCCTCGAGCACGGTGACCGCAGCCAGCTCGCGTGGATGTACGTGCTCTCGGCCCTCTTCGTCACGGGCACGGGGCTGCTCTACGCGCGCTTCGCGATTCGCATTCGCCGCGACTTGATGGCGCTGTTCTCAGCGTCGCTCTTCGGCGGCCTGTTCGTACTGCTGTACATCGTCGAGCGCTTCAAGCCGCCTGGCATCTACAGTGCCATCTACGTCTACGTCGAGGTGATGGGGGCGTTGATCCTCGTCCAGTTCTGGACGTTGGCGAACGAGCTCTTCAACGCGCGCGAGGCCAAGCGCCTGTACGGCTTCATCGGCGCCGGCGGCACTTTCGCAAACATCCTCATCGGTCTGGCGGGCGCGTGGGTGGCCCGTACCTTCGGCACCCAGTCGCTGCTGTTGATGTGCGCGGCGCTGCTGTTCATCACCGGTGGCGCGAGCTTCGCGGGCGGCCGCCTCGGCCGGCAGCGCCTCTTCGCGCGCGCTGCGTCAGGCAAGCCCAGCGTCGCCAAGCGCAGCGGCGGGGCCAGCCGCGTCATCGGCGACTCCCATCTGCGAACGGTCGCCATCCTCTCGGCCGTCACGTTCTTCACCACGACGCTCATCGACTTTCAGTTCAAGGTGGTCGCCGCCGACAAGATGAAGGGCGACGAGCTCGCCGCGTACTTCGGCTACTTCAGCGCCGTGGTCGGGGCGCTGGCGCTCAGTCTGCAGCTCTTTGGCACCAGCCGGCTGCTCAACCGCGCAGGGGTGATCGGCTCGCTCGCGGTGCTCCCCGTCTCGCTCGCGCTGGGCGATGCGGCGCTGCTCATCTTCCCCACGCTGTGGGCGGCGTCGATGGCCAAGGGCTCCGACACGCTGTTCCGCTACTCGGTCAACGACGCCACGACGCAGATCCTCTACCTGCCGGTGCCGGCGCAGGTGCGCGTCTCGGCCAAGGCGTTCATCGACGGCGTGGTGAAGCCAGTGGCCATCGGCCTGGCGGGTCTCTGCCTGGCGGGCTACCGGCTGTGGGGCGGAGGAGATCCCTACAAGCTCGCCGGCTTCTCACTGGTGCTCGCCCTGACCTGGGTTGGCGTGGTGATGAGCATGCGCTCGAAGTACATCAAGTCGCTGCAGGACAACCTCAAGCAGCGGCGCCTCGATCTCGAGTCGGCCCGCCACCAGGTCATCGACGGCAACACCAACAAGGTGCTCGAGCGCGCGCTGGCCAGCGACGACGAGCAGGAAGTGCTCAACGCGCTCGCCCTGTTGCCCTACCTCGAGAAGCTCGAGCTCGATCAACGGGTCGAGACCCTGCTCGAGCACCGCTCGCCGGGCGTGCGGGTCAAGGCGCTCGAGTACTACGCCCACCGGCAGACGATGCGGTTTGCCAACTCGGTCTTCCGCCGCTTCGAAGACCCGGAGCCGGCGGTGCGCGCCGCGGCCATCGACGCGTTCTGCGCCATGGGCCGCGACAAGGCGGTGCGCAGCGTTCGCCCCTTCCTCGCCGACGCCGACCCGCGCATTCGCAGCGCCGCGGTGACCGGCATGATCCGCTTCGGCGGGCTCGACGGGGTGCTGGTGGCCGCCGAGGCGCTCAAGGCGCTGATCGACAACCCCGACCCGGTGATGCGCCAGTACGCAGCCAGAGTGCTGGGGGCGATCGGCGTGAAGAACTTCTACCAGCCGGTGCTGCACCTCATGAACGACAGCGACCTGCGCGTGCGTCGTGAGGCGGTGATCGCCGCGGGCGTGCTCAAGAGCCCGGAGTTCGTCATTCCCCTCATCTACCGCACGCAGGCACGCGAGACGCTGCGCGAGGCCACGCAGTCGCTCACGATGTACGGCGCGACCATTCTGACGACGCTGGCGAAGGTGCTCAGCAACCAGCTCGAAGACGCCAACATTCGTCGCGCCATCGCGCGCGTGCTGGGCAAGCTGGGCTCGAGCGAAGCGGTCGAGGTCATCGCCCAGCACCTCGACGAGGCCGACGAAGAGCTGCGCGGCGTGATGTACCGGGCGCTCGCGCGCGCGGTGAAGGGCAAGCGGCTGCTGCTCAAAGACGTGAGCCCCGTGAAGCGCGCGCTGACCCGGGAGCTCGAGCGCGCGTGGAGAGCGCTGCACCAGCTCGAGCTGCTCCGCCTCGACGCGGTGCCCGGCACGGACACGGCGCGGGCGGGGGAGCCTGCAGCGCGGGCGTTGCTCGCCTCAGCGCTCATCGAAAAGGTGAAGCAGGTCGAGACGCGCGTCTTCCTGCTCCTCGCGGTGCTCTACGCAGACGCCGACATGGAACAAATCAGCGCCGGCATCCAGGACGCCACGGCAGCCGACGCGAGCCGCCGCCGCGGCAACGCGGTCGAGCTGCTCGACAACCTGCTCGATCGCGACGTGAAGGCCCGCTTCCTGCCGCTGGTCGAAGAGATCCCCCGCAGCGAGCGGCTCAAGCAGGTCGTCGAGCAGTACCCGGCCCCGAACCTCACGCCCGAGGCCGCGCTGCTCGAGCTGACGCGCGACGAGGCCGCGTGGGTGCGCGCCTGCGCGACGTGGTGCCTGTCGGAATCGGCGACGCAGCCGGTGCCCGTACGTGACGACATGCTGACGCAGGGCGTCGCCGACGTGAGCCCGGTGGTGCGCGAGATCGCCCTCGTGTCGCTCGACCGCAAGTCACCCCTGCTGGCGGCCGCGCTGATCGAGGGCCGCCTCAAAGACGAAGCCCCGCTGGTGCGACGACAGGCCGCGCTGCTCAGCGCGCGTGGTCGCGCTCAGCCCCGCGTCGAGTAGAGGTAGACAGCCACGGCCTTTCCAAGAACGATGCGCGCGCGCGATGCTCTCGACGGTCGAAAAAGTGCTGTTCCTCAAGTCGATCGATCTGTTTTCGCAGATCCCCGGTGAAGACCTTGCCGCGATCGCCTTGATCTCGACCGAGGAGCGCCGCGACAACGCCGATGAGATCTTCGCGGAAGGCGAAGCGGGCGATGCGCTCTATCTCGTCATCGACGGCAAGGTGCGGGTGCACAAGGCCGACCGCGTGATCGCCGAGCTGGGCGAGCGCGAGTGCTTCGGCGAGATGGGCGTGCTCGACGCGGCGCCCCGATCGGCCACCGTGACGGCCCTCGAAGACACCAACCTGCTCAAGATCACCCGGGAAGACTTTCAGGAGATCATGACCGAGAAGCCAGAAATTGCGCAGGGTGTGGTCAAGGTGCTCACGCGCCGCTTGCGCGACGCGATCCGCTAGTCAGGTCGGCAAGATCGCGCCCCTCGTGGGCCGGGGCTACAGTCGGAGGCCGTATGGCTCAAAGCACTCCTTCCGTGTCCTCGCCGCCAGCTGCGGGTGTTCGCCCGCCTGGTCCCCCCGCCGCCGTCGAGAAGGATCCCATGGCGGATCCTGCGATTCGCAAGCAGGTCGAGGTGGCGCGCAACGTCGCCTTCGCGCTGCTCAAGGGCGTGAAGACCATCGCCATGTACCGCCACAACGAGTCGAAGTATGGCGAGTACCTGCAGAAGGCGTGGGAAGCCGTCAATGGCTACACCGAGACCTACGGGGCCCTGAACCTGCGCGTCGAGATCACCAACTTCTCGCTCTTCAAGCAGGACGTGTTCACCGAAGAGAACCCCATCCCCTACAAGTTCTTCAAGGACGGCATTCGCCAGATCATCTTCCGGCCGGGCTTCACGCTCGAAGAGATGACCAGCTTCACCATGATCTCGCTCTCCGACCCCGAGCGCGGGGCCGACGACATCAACGCGCAGCTGTGGCGCGCCCAGATGCCGCACTTCGAATACATCATGGTGGAGGGGTTCAAGGTCGACAACATGTCGGAGGAGGAAGTGCAGGTCGAGGTCGACAAGATCGTCGACTACCTGCAACGCCGACTGCGCACCAACTCCGACGACTTCGTGCGCTTCGCCCGTCTGTCCGAGCAAGACCTCGAGATGAAGATGGACAACATCGATCAGATGCGCGGCGTGGTGATCACCGGCGTCACCGCCACGCCCGATCTGAAGGCCAGGCTGCAGCGCGAGGTGCACGAGGAAGAGAACCAGCGCCTCTTCCCCAAGCTGATCAGCGCCGTGTTCCAGGTCGTCGAGAACGGCGTGACCGACGCCAAGCTGCTGGGTGACATGTTCAACCAGTTGCTCGACGCGATGCTGCTGCAGGAAGACTTCGCCATCATCAACCAGGTGGTGCTGAAGCTCAGGGCCATGGAACAGCGGGCCGGGCCCGACAGCTCGATCGGCGAACTGCTGCGCAACTTCGTCAACCAGATGGGTGCCGAGCAGCGGTTGAACCGCATCGGCGACATTCTCAAGTACGCCAGGCTCAAGCATCCGCCCGAGGTGATCAAGTACCTCTCGAGCGTGGGGGCAGATGCCATCCCTTCCCTGCTCACCACCCTCGAGGTCATCGAGCTGCCCGAGAACCGCACGCTGTTGTGCGACGTCATGGTGGTCTTCGCCCGGCAGAACCCCGATCTCTTCGTCGAACGGCTCCGCACTTCCGAGAAGCCGCAGATTCAGCGCGACATGGTCTACGTGCTCGATCGCGCCAACCACCCCGACAAGATCAAGTTCTTCAGCAGCGCGCTGCGATCGAAGAACCTCGCGCTCAAGCTCGAGGTGATGGCGATCGTCGCGCGCGGCCGCACCGGCGAGGCGCGCAAGCTCATCTCTCAGCTGCTCGAAGACGAGACGTTGCAGGTTCGGCTGCAGGCGGCGCGCGTGCTGCCGGAGTTCGACCGCGAGAAGGCGTACACCGACCTCCTGCGCATCGTGAAAGACAAGGGCTTCGAGGACAAGACGCCGCAGGAGAAGGAAGGCCTGTACGCCGCGCTGGGCTCGACGGGCGTGGGCGGCGCAGTGCAGTTCTTCGCGGAGGTGCTGGGTCAGAAGTCCGGCCTCTTCAACAAGCAGAAGGTGATTCAAGACAAACAGCTCGCGCTCGCAGGCCTCGCCGGTGCGTGCACCATTCAAACGGCCAAGGTGCTGCAGGAAGCGACCGAAGACAAATCGCAGCCCCCCGAGGTGACGCAGGCGGCGCGCAAGTACCTCGCGCGCGTTCGCAAGCAGCTCTTCGGCAACCCCGAGAAGGAATCCTGAGCCATGGCCGAGATCTCAGTCACCAGGGTCGCCGAGGCCGATGAAGCCTCAGCCGACGCCTACGGGCGCGAGCAGAACGAGAAGTTGCAGACGGCCGGCCGGCAGCTCATCTCGGCGCTCTACATGCTGCTGCGCTCGGTGAAGATGTACGACCCCGACAACCACGTCTTCGAGAAGCCGCTCCTGCAGCTTCAGGAGACGATGAACCAGGTCATTCAGAAAGACGGCAAGCTCGAGCTGATGGGCATCAAGCAGTCGCTCTACCTGAACGGCATGCTGGTGAAGGTCGACATGAGCGCGCTCGAGAACGTGCGCACCCTGCTCGAGGAGATGCGCTCGAAAGACGTGGGCGGCATCACCATGCTGCGCTCGGTCAGCGTCCCCGAGCTCAAGAACTTCATCTGGATCTTCTCGAAGGAACAGTCAGACGAGGCCGACGAAGACGGCGTCGAGGGCAAGAAGCTCGTCTCGATGAAGTTGGCGAAGTGGTCGAAGCTGAAGGACAAGCTCGAGAACGAGAAAGACGAGAGCGAGGCCAAGCTCGATCGCAAGAAGTACGCGCTGACCTGTTACGGCCGCGCCATCGTCTTCGTCGAGAAGTACTTCGAGTCGCTGAAGAAGGAGAAGCCGATCGCCACCTCGAAGGTGCTGCGCGTGATTCAGGATCTCGTCGACATCTCGATGGATCACCGCACCCACTTTCTGGGCCTGACCACCACCAGGTCCGACGCGCAGTACCTCGCCTACCACTCGGTCAACACGTCGCTGATGACCATCGTCTTCGGCTACGAGCTGGGTCTCACCAAGCCCCAGCTCTGCGACCTCGGCTACATCGCGCTCTTTCACGACGCCGGCATGGGCACCGTGCCTGACGAGCTGCTCAACAAGCGGGGCGCGCTCAGCGTCAATGAGCGCACCACCATCAACAAGGCGCCGCTGATCTCGATCAGCAACATTCTGCGCGAGAAGCAGATCAACCGGTCCACCCTGCTCCGCCTGGTAACCACCTTCGAGCACAAGAGCGAGTTCGGCACCGCGGTGCGCGACAGCCAGGGCAACATTCAGATGATCATCCCCAAGGCCAACCTCGGCCTCTACGCGAAGGTGATCTCGATCGCGGCGACGTACGACGCCCTCACCTCGAAGCGCCCCTTCCGCGATGCCTACGGCCCCGAGGTCGCGTTGATGCTGATGTGGACCGAGATGCGCAACAAGTTCGACCCCGATCTCCTCAAGGTCTTCATGCGCGTGATGGCCATTCAGCCGATCAAGGTGCTCACGCGCCGCCAGCAGTCAGTCACCGTCGGCATGCTCTGAGCCCAAACGCTTCACCGCGTCTTTCAGATCCTTCGGCAGGGGCGCGGTGAACGACAGCTTCTTCTTCGTCGCCGGGTGCACGAAGGCCAGGCGGTGCGCATGGAGCGCGAGGCGGCCAATGACGTCAGGGCGCTGGGCGCGTTTGGTGCCGTAGAGCGGGTCACTGAGCAGGGGAAACCCCGCCTCCGCGAAGTGCACCCGAATCTGGTGCGTGCGGCCGGTCTCGAGATCGATCTCCACTTCGCTCGCCTGCGCGAACGAGCGCGTCACCGTGAAGTGCGTCACTGCGGGTTTGCCCGTCTTCGCCTTCCCCGTGAACTTGAGGCGTTGGGTCGGGTGTCGCCCGTGCAGGGTGCGAAAAGAACCGCTCTCCGGTGGGTGGCCCAGCACGAGGGCGAGGTAGGTCTTCTCGACTTGCCGCGACTTGAAGGCGGCCTGCAGCGCACGGAGCACCACGTCGTGCTTGGCGATCACCAGCAGGCCGGAGGTGTCTTTGTCGAGCCGGTGGACGATGCCCGGCCGCAGCTCGCCGCCCACGCCCCGCAGATCTTTCACGTGATGCAGCAGCGCGTTCACCACCGTGCCGTCGGCGTGGCCGGCGCCGGGGTGCACCACCATGCCCGCCGCCTTGTCGAGCACGAGCAGGTGCTTGTCTTCGTGCACGATCTGCAGCGGCAACGCCTGCGCTTCGGGGATGGCGGCGACCGGCGCCGGAACCTCGACGCGCAGCTCTTCCGTGCCAAGCAGGCGGTGCGACGACTTCACGGGCTTGTCGTCAAGCCGCACGTGACCCGCCTCGATCAAGGCCTGCACGCGGCTTCGGCTCAGCTCGGGGTGTCGTCGGGAGACGACGAGATCGACGCGCGCGCCTTTGTCTTCCAGCGCAGCGCGGATCAGGAGGACTTCGGTCACCAGATCTTCGACTTCACGTGCCCCTTGGGCTTGATGATCACGTCGACGATGGCGCGGTCGAAGAGGTTCGTCTTGGTGAAGATGTCTTTGCTGACGCGGCTCTTGAACAGCTCGCGCCCCTCTTCGATCTCGTCTTTCAGGGTCTCGAACAGGTTGTCCTGCTCGATGCCGCGAATGATCTTCTGCTCGTTGTAGAGCGAGATGTCGGAAGCAATCGCGCGCGCCAACCGCATCGCCTTCGTCTTTTCTTCGTCGGTCATCGTGGAGATTTCGTAGTGCCGCGGGGGAAGAGGGTCAACCTTTCGACCGGTGTGCGTCGACGAACGTGAGGTAGCTCCTGGAGACTCGCAGGCCGTCGAGACCAAGCTCGCGCGCCACATTCATGAGGATACCCCTCAAATAGACCCCCGCGGGAAGCGCGTCGTAGCGATCGCCCTCGACATTCTCGAGGTGCTTCATGCCGATACGGGTGCGTTCCGCCAGCTGAGCCAACGACAGCCCCCGCGCCATGCGCACCTGACGCAGGAGATCTCCGTTGAACTCGACGTCGGGCGGCACCTCGTAGGGCTTCGGACGCGACTCGAGCTTGAACTCGCGGGAGGCGCTGCGCACCGGCACGATGGCGAGCTGGATGTCGTCGTCGGCAAGGCGCGGCACCTCGGGCTCGGCGGGTGCCTCGCTGACCCGCGGCGGCGGGGCGGCTTCGACCACCGCGGGGCTCGACGGGGGCGCGCTGAACTGCGGCGGTGGTGGGGCAGCTTCGACCACCGCAGGGCTCGGTGGGGGCGCGGCTGGGACCGGCTCGAACACCGGCGGCGCTCCGATCACGACCGGCACTTCCGCGGCGGGTGCCGGCGCAGGCACGGCGGGCGTCGGTTCAGGAGGGCCCGCGGGCGGCCGATTGGCCGTGGCGTGCGCAGCAGCGTGCACTTCGGTCGCGAGCGTGGACACCACCGGCGCGGGCTCAAGTTCGACCGGAGGGGCTGCGTTCAGAGACGGGGCGCTCTCACGGGCGACCGGCAGCTCCACGCTGCGCACGCCCCAGTTCGCCACTGGGCCCGATTGCACCCCGAGGTCGAGCTGGTGGACGCCAGGCGCCGTCGGCACAGGAGCGGGAGGCGGAGGTTTGGGCGCCTCGATCGGCGCGGGTGCGCGCGGGGCGTCGACGTTGCGGGTCACCGTCCACGAATAGGAGTTGCCGGGAGTCGGTGCACTCGGCGCAGGCGCGTTGCTCACGAAGGCGTAGCTGCCCCACCCGGTGCCCGCCACGACAGGGCTGGCGGTGGCTACTGGCCTCGGCGGCTTCGGTGCGCGCGGCCGATCGCGGGGGGGCAACCCCAGCTTCGCGTCGTAGGCGTCGCGGCGCTCGTCGTCTACCAACACCTCGAGGGCTTCCTTGAGGCGTGTGCGCAGGGCTGCGGCCCGCGCGGGGTCGATCAACCCGTACAAGACGACCTGATCGTCAGAATACAGCTGGCTCAAGCGCTCGAACGCGCTCTTCACCTCAGCGAGTGACGCGCCAATCGAGATCTCGAGGACCTCGTAGTGGGTCTGGGCCTGAAACGACTTCACCGTTCCAATGCAATCAGGTTTTCCGCGACGCGCAACACACCACTCGCGGCACCACTCTCAGGGAAGGCGTCGAGCAGCGACTTGCGAGAGCGCACCGCCTGCCAGACCGCGTCGTCATGCGACACCGTTCCCAGAAACCCCAGCTCGAGCCCGAAGAACTTTTTCCACGCCGAGGTGACGGTGGTGCCGACATCGAAGTCGGCTCGAAGGCGTGCCTGGTTGATGACCACCCATGGGTGAAAGCCAGCCAGGGCCTGCTCGAGCCGCCCGGCCTTCTCGACGTCGCGCGTGCGCAGCTCGGCCACCACGTCCCACGGGGTCTTCGCGGCGGTGCCATCGCGGGGCGCGAGCGCGGCCGACACCAGCTGCGCAAAGTCTTCATCGGGCGCGAGGGTCTGCAGCCGGCGAAAGAAGGCAGCCTTGATGAAGCGGTAGGCGTTCTCGATCGACGTCGGCTCGGGGAGCATCACCACCACCCCGGTGTCGGCGACGAGGAAGAAGTCGAGCACGTTGAACGAGGTGCCGGCGCCGAGATCGAGCAGCACGTAGTCGACGTCGAGGTTGCGCAGGTTGCGGATCAACTTCGTCTTCTGCGAGTGCTTCGGGTTCGCAGAATCGAGCCCGTCCATCGCGCCGGAGATCAGCGAGAGCCGCTCGTGAGGCGTGGGCACCAGCACGTCTTCGAGCCGGAGCACCCGTCGGTCGACGAAGTCAGAGAGCGTGACCTGCGGCTGCCCGACGCCCAGACAGGTGTGGAGGTTGGCCCCGCCGAGGTCGAGGTCGACCAGCACCACCCGCGCGCCGCGCTTCGACAACGCGATGCCGAGGTTGGCCGACAGCAGTGACTTGCCCACCCCTCCCTTGCCGCCGCCGATGGCGACGACCCGGCGCGCGCGCACCTTCCTGCCCGTCAGGGGCTGGGGCGCGCTCGGGCGCGGCAGTTCGATGATCTCGGCCTCAGTTGCGGACATGGCTCACTCTTCTTCGAGCTCCACGTTCCAATACGACGCATCGGTGAGATTGAGAAAGGGTAACCACGCGCGGTGGGCGCCCTTGACGGGCGAGCCACGGAGCAGCGGGGTCCACCGGGGGCGGATCGGCTCTCGCAGCAGCCGCAGCCCAGCCTGAGCCGGCGTGCGGCCGCCCTTGCGCAGGTTGCACGCGACGCACGAGCAGACGATGTTTTCCCAGCAGGTGCGCCCGCCCTGGCTGCGCGGGATGACGTGGTCGAGGTTGAGATCAGCCCGCTTTCGCTTCGCACCGCAGTACTGGCAGGTGTCTTCGTCGCGCGCGTAGATGTTGAGGCGCGAGAAGCGCACCCTCACCTTTGGCAGCTTCTCGAACGCGGTGAGCACCAGCACCCGGGGAATGCGGATGCGGTGGTTGATGGTCGCGATCGACTCTTCTTCGACCGCCGCCGAGAGGGCCGCCCAATCGCTGAAGTCGTACAGGCGGTACTGCTCGTCGATGGCGCGGGCGACGCCTTGATACAGCAGAGAAAACGCCCGCTTCACGTTGGTGACATGAACGGGCTGGTAGTTCCGGTTCAGCACGAGCACTGCGGTGTTCACCATGGTGTCCTCATGTCGCGCGGCTCACGGCCTGAGCGAGCGCTTCCAACTCGGTGTCGGCCACACACCGGATGTCCAACCACACTTCATCGTCCACGATGCGCGCGAGCACGGGCGGCTCGGCGGTTCTCAGTCGTTGATGCCGGGCGACCGCATCAACACCCGTGAGCGCGATCGCGGTGGAAGGCAGGGCCGCCAGCGGCATCGACCCACCGCCCACGCGACCTTCGCCATGCGCGAGGCGATGGGGCACGCCAGGCAGCAGGCTCGAGAGCTTCTGCGCGCGGGCGTCGAGCTGCTGGCGGGTGAGCTGCAACGCGGCGCGCACCGGCAGCTCGTCTTCACGATCGTCGCGGTACAGCTCGAGGGTTGCTTCGAGGGCAGCGACGGTCAGTTTGTCGATTCGCAACGCGCGGTTGAGCGGGTGTCGCTTGAGCTGGTCCAGCACCGTCTTGCGGCCCACCAGCACCCCTGCCTGCGGCCCCCCGAGCAGCTTGTCGCCGCTGAAGCCCACGAGGTCGACGCCGCTGGACACGACCGAGGCGATGGTGGGCTCGGAAGGAACCCCCTCGGCATGGAGCGCGCGCAACAGCCCGCTGCCCACGTCGATGAACACCGGCACCTGGCGGGCCCGCCCGAGCGCCCCCAATTCTCTGGCGTGCGCCTCTTCGGTGAAGCCGACGATGGCGAAGTTCGAGCGGGAGATCTTCGCGATGAGCCCCGTCTGCGGCGTGATCGCGCGCTCGTAGTCGTCGATGCGGGTGCGGTTGGTGGTGCCGACCTCGACCAGCGTCGCCCCGCTCTGCTGCATCACCTCGGGAATGCGGAAGCCACCGCCGATCTCGACGAGCTCACCGCGCGAGACGATCGCCTCCTTGCCCTTCGCGAGGGCGCCGAACGCCAGCAGCACCGCCGCGGCGCAGTTGTTCACCACCATCGCGTCTTCGGCGCCGGTGAGCTGACAGAGCAGCTCGACGACCGGCGCATAGCGACTGCCACGTTCACCTTCGTCGAGATCGAGCTCGAGGTTCGAATAGCCCCCGGCGAGGTGCGCGAGCCGGGCGATGGCGTGCGGGGCCAGCGGCGCGCGACCCAGGTTGGTGTGCAGCACCACGCCCGTCGCGTTGATCACCCGCTTCAACTTCGGGCCCGAGAGGCGCGCGAGCACGGTGACGACCTCGTGCTCGTCGAAGCGCACGTCTTCACCCGCAAGGATGCGTTGACGCACCTGGGCCACGGCTTCGCGCAACGCGCTGACGCCGAGCTGTCGCGAGTGGGTGGACAAAAGAGACGAGACCGTCGGTCGAGCGAGCAGCTCGTCGATCGACGGGAGCGCGCGCAGCCGCTCCATGCGGGTCGTCTCGTCCATGAGGCTGACAGGATTGTAGCTGAGGACAGCAGGAGCCGAAAATTCGAGCCCCTTTCCCTCCCCAACCGCGGGTGGGCGGAAGTCACATCCCACCCGCGGTCTTCGGAGGTCTTTGCGCCCTCGGGAATGTCGGCTGCACGAACCGTCTCACCGGGTGGATCCGGGGCGCCGAGGTCCTGTGCTGCGTGGACCAGCGCCGAGCGCACCCGCCGTTCGGGGGGTACCACTCGTCTCCGTCTCTTGTCCTTCAGACTGCCGTGACTGCCGTCACTCTGCTGAACACCGGAGCTGGATCAATCTTCCTCCAGGCTCCCGTGCCAGTAGGTCATGTCGCGCAGCCAGTTCGCCCAGGTGGACGGCATGCCCTTTTGGAAGGCGAAGGTGAGGCGCACGGACTCGGGAAGCTTGTTGGGCTTCACCGGGACGCTGAGCAGCTTCATCTTCGCCTCGTCGGGGGTCCGACCACCCTTCTTCTGGTTACACGGCACGCACGCGATCACGATGTTCAGCCAGTGCGTTCCACCACCCTGTGAACGGGGGGTGACGTGATCGTAGGTCGCCTCGGGACGAGCCACCTTCTTGCCGCAGTACTGGCACGCCCCGTTGTCGCGGGCGTACACGTTCTCACGGCTGAAGCGGATGATCGGCTTCCGGCGCTTCAACATGCGCAGGAACCGAACGACCGACGGCATCTTCACTTCGAAGGTGACCGAGCGGATCGTCTTGTCCTCGTACTCCTCGACGACTTCGACCTTCCCGAGGAACAGGAGGGTGATGGCGCGCTGCCACGGGATGCGCGCAACGGGGTGGTAACTGGCGTTCAACACGAGCGTCTCCATCGGTCCTCCTTCCTTTCGGAAGGTGCAGACGAGGGGCGTTCCGATTCCTGAAACTTCAACCTCTTTTCGGGGCGACGGGCGCCGGCCGCGCCTTGAAGGGCGTGACCGTCTTCGCCAGCTCACCGGGCGCGTAGAGCAGCTTGTAGGTGTTGTAGCTGCGCAGCACGCGCTTCACGTAGCCGCGGGTCTCCTGCAGCGGCACCAGCTCGACCCATGCCGCGAGATCCTCGTCGCCGTTCTCTTTGCGCCAGCGGGCGACCGCGCTCTCACCGGCGTTGTAGCTGGCGAGCGCGAAGGGCTTCACGCCGTTCAAACGAATCAGCAGATCGGCGAGGTAGCGCGACCCGAGCTGAATGTTGAGCTCAGGCTCGAGCAGCTGGGCCTGCTTCGGCTGCTTGAGCTTGAGCTGCATCGCGACGCCCGCAGCGGTGGCCGGCATCAACTGACACAGGCCCAGCGCGCCGGCCCACGACAGCGCCTTCGGGTCGAGCGCGCTCTCTTCGCGCATCAGCGCCTGCAGCAGATCGGGGTCGAGCCCGTCGGCCGACTTCGAGTGGGTGACGACGAGATCGCGGAAGACGTTGGGGTACGCGAGCTCCCAGATGGCGCGCGTCTCGGCGGTGATGGGGCCGGAGAGATCTTTGCGCAGCCAGAGCCGCGCGAGCCCGTGCGCCGAGCGCTGTTCCCCGGCGAGCGAGAGGATCAACACCATCAACCGCAGTGATTCCTGCGGGAGCGCGGTGCGATCGATGGCGAGCACCTCCATCGGCACGAGTTCGCCGAAGCCCAGGCGCAGCAGCTCGACCGCTGATGCGAACTGCGGATCGCCAGCGAGCGGGCCGGCGTACAGCGGAAAGGGATCGTTCGCGCTGAGCGAGACGACGAGCCGCGCGGACAACTTCTCGCTGCGCTCGGGATCGAGCTCGAGCACGCGTTCGCGCGAGAGCAGGCCGTAGTACGTCGCGGGGTGCTCGCGGGCGATCAACTCGTAGAGCGCGAGCGCGTCGGGCTTCTTCTCGAGCTGCTCGAAGACGCGGCCGCGCCAATAGCGAGCGCGCTCGACCTCGTAGCTGTCGTCTGCGTTCGCCCAGCGCCCTTCGATCTCACCGAGGAACTCGAGCGCCTCGTCGGTGCGCCCTTCCCCTCTCGCCACCCAGAACAGGCGAAACAACGCGTCGGCGGCGAAGTCGCCCTTCGGGTAGCGATCGACGATGTCGATGAGCCGATCCATCGCCTGCTCGCGCTCACCCCGGCGGAGGTGGTTGTCGGCCGCGAAGAACAACGAGTCATCGGCGACGGGATGATCGGGGAAAGAGGCGGCGAGTGACTCGTAGGTCGCTGCGGCGAGCGCGGGGGCCGAGATCGTCTGGCTGAAGCCGAGCGTGAACAGCGCGCGTGCCTTGAGTTCCTTGTCTTTGCACTTCTTGAGCGGCGCGAGCGTGGCGACGGCCTTCTGGTGCTGGCGCAGCTTGCGGTAGCCCTTGCCCAACGCGAACTGCGCGCGACACGTGAGCGCATCGGGGAGCGCCGCCATCGTGGGCACCATCGGCTCGACGATCGCCACGCCCTGCGCGTTGCGGTGCGCTTCGATGAGCGCCTCGGCCCGGGTGACGAGGGTGTCGGCGGAAAGCGCGGTGAGTTCGCCCAGCCTCGGCTCGGCCTTGATCGCCTGCTGCGACATCGGGTGACGCGACCAGAGCTTCTCGAGCGCCGCGCGTTCGGCCTTCTCGTCCTTTCGTGCAGCGTGGAGGTCGGCCGCGGCGAGCAAGGCCTCAGCCCCCACGTCGCGGCCCCACGCCGGGGCCGGCCGGTCGAGGTATTCCGCGAGTACTTCCTGCGCCTTCTTCGCGCTCGTCCACCGGTACGCGCGCGCGAGCCCGATGCGCGCGTCAGGCGTCAGCCGGGAACCGGTGCGCACGAGTGAGAACAGGCGAACCGCGTTGTCCCATTCCCTCAGCTGCTCGTAGCCCCAGCCCGCGTGAATCAGACATCGCTCGCGCAGCGGCGGGTACGCGTCGGCGAGGGACTCGAATTCCTTCGACGAGAACTTCCAGTCGCCGCTGCGGTGGGCCGCCAGCGCGCGCAAAAAACGCACGGGTGCGGTGTCTTGAACGCCGTCGAGCAGCGTGATCGCCTTCGAGTAGCTGCCAGCATCGAAAGCGGCCTTCGCATCAGCGAGCTTCCCGTCAGCGAAGTACGGCGCGAGATCGGCGCGCTCGACCTTCAGGCCCCGATCGACGGCGACGCTCTCGATGGGGGATCCGGGAAACGCAGGGTTGGCGAAGCGAACGAAGCCGGGGTCAGATTCACCTTCGGCCTCGGCGGGCAAGTCGAGCCCTTCACCGAACGCGGGAAGAGTAAGAGCGGAAGCGAGCAACCACAGACGACGCACGACCGCATCGTACACGGCTACACTCTTCGTCAACTTCCCGGCCCATGGACATTCGCACGCAAAGCAGCCTGCTGGCGGCCATCGTGGGCCTGGCGCTTGGCGTCGCGATGCTGCTGCGCACCCAGCGCCCCCGCGTGATCACGCTGTATGGCGTCTTCGCGATCTCGGTCGGCGGCTTTCATCTGGCCCGATTTCTCGAGGGGCTCTTCCCCTGGGTCGAGAGCTCCACCGTTTCCCGCGTGATGCTGGGCCTCACCATTGGAGCAGGCTCGATCCTCCCGGTGACGGCCCTGTCTTTTTTCCTCGAGTTCCTCAACTTCAGCCCTCGCGCCGCACGGCTGGGCCGACGGGTGTCGCTCTTCTCGGTGCTGATGGGCCTCGCGGTGGCCGCCACGCCGCTCGCGGAGCTGTTGTGGGCGCGGGTGATGGTGTCGGTGTGGGTGCTGCTCGCGCTGTCGTTCTCGGTGTCGCTCGTGCTCGCGCGCATGCGCACCAGCGAGTCGCGCATCGATCGACTGCGGCTGCTGTACCTCGCGGTCGGCGCCGGGGCGACGGTGCTCTTCAGCGGCCTCGACTTCCTCGGGCGCTTCGACATCGCCTTCCCCACCACGGGCCCCATCGTCTCGACGCTGTACCTCTTCTTCCTGTCGCAGACGTTGCTGCGCCTGCGTCTGATGGACCTGCACGAGCTGCTCGGGAAGATCGCCTCGCAGGCCGTGCTGGCCGCCATCCTCGCGGTGGTCTTCGTCGTGCTCACCGCGTGGGTCGAAGACAACGCGTCGCTCTACCTCTTCAACACCCTCGTCGCTGCGTTCGTGATGCTGATCCTCCTCGAGCCCCTGTCAGAGTGGGTCGAGGAGCGCGTGGTGTCGGTCTTCTTCCGCCAGCGCTTCGCCTTCCTCGAGTCGGCGCGCCTGCTGCTGCGCCGCACGGCGAACGTGATCGACGCCCCCGAGCTCGCGGCCTCGTTGCTCGACGGGCTCAACGAGACGCGCCGCGTGACGCACGCTTCGATCTACCTGCTGGCCGAAGATCGGCCGGGCTTTCGCCTCCTCGACTCGCGCGGTCCGGTGCCGGCGTTGTTCGTCGATCAAGGCACCGCGCGCGCCCTGGTGAGCCGCACCGAGCGCGCCCAGCTGCTCGAAACGGTGATGCGCCGCGAGAACGAGCTGCGCAGTCAGCCACTGGAAGCGCGCAAGTCGCGCGATGAACTGCGGCGCCTCAATGACGTGAAGACGGCGATGCAGCAGATGAAGGCCGGCATCACGGTGCCGCTGATGGGCAACGACCGGGTGCTGGGCTTCATGAACCTGTGGGACGAGCGCGTGCCCGAAGCGTTCGCCTCAGATGAGATCGCCCTCATCCTCGAGCTGGCCGACCGCGTGGCGACGGTGATCGAGAACTCGAAGCTGTACGACAAGATGCGCGAGCGCGACCGCCTCGCCGCGCTCGGTGAGATGGCCGCCGGTCTGGCGCATGAGATCCGCAACCCGCTCGGTGCGATCAAGGGCGCGGCGCAGTTCCTCGACCCGAAGCAGCTCCCGAAGGAAGAAGGCGAGTTCGTCGAGGTGATCGTCGAAGAGGTGAACCGCCTCAACGGCGTGGTGAGCGCGTTCCTCGACTACTCGCGCCCGCTGAAACAGAACTTTGGGCCGACAGACCTTCACGAGGTGGTGACCCGAACCCTGAAGCTCATCGTCAACGACGTTCCAAAGAACGTGACGATCAAAGAAGAGCTCGCCGATGGGCTGCCCAAGGTCGACGCCGACGCCGAGCAACTGAAGCAGGTGCTCATCAACCTCGTGCAGAACGCGGTGCAGGCGCTGGGTGAGCAGCAGGGCGAGATCTCGATTCGCACCTCGCGACCCGAGCGTTTTGGCGATCTGCGCACGTCTGATCCGATCGAGCTCCAGGTGACCGACAACGGCCCCGGCATCCCCAACGATCAGCAGCTCAACATCTTCGTGCCGTTCTTCACGACCAAGCAAAAGGGCACCGGGCTCGGGCTCGCGATTTGCCAGCGCATCGTGAAGAACCACGGCGGCACCATCACCGTGCAGAGCAAGGTCGGCGAGGGCTCGACCTTCACGATTCGGCTGCCCTCGCTGGCGGAAGAGCAGCCGCCGACTGAGACACCGCCGCTCGAGGGCACGCCCATGCCCGCGCTGCCGCCGCCGAAGGTGGTGCAGAAGGAGACGCGCCAGTCGCGCCGCGACAAGAAGAAGCAGAAGGCGAGCTAGCGAGAGAGAGGACTCAGAGGTTCAACAACTTCCGCCGCATCGTCAGCTCGAACGACTGCCCACCGCGCTGAAACGAGATGACGACCGGAGTGCCCGCGGGCCCTCGAATCCGCCCGACGACCGCGTCGAGTGGCTGTCCCGCAGTCGGCACACCGCCGACCGCAAGAATCACGTCGCCGGCCTGCACCCCTGCCCGCTCCGCAGGGCTGCCCTCGCTCACCACGATGACCGTCACCGGCCCCTGCCGCGCGTCGAGCGACATGCCCACGCCCTCGAACTGCGGCGGCCCGTTCTGCGCCAACTGCTGCTGCTGCTGCGCGTTCGGCCGGTCGAGCGTGAACGAGAGCGGCCCACCCACGTCGGCGCGCAGCCACTGCCCGAGGAACCCTTCCCGCTCGGCGTGCACCGCGCTGCTCCGCTGCACCGGCGGCAACTGGAACTCGCCCCGCGCGTCGGTCAGCACCGACACCCGCATCGCGCGGCCGAACTCGCCGCTCACCGCTTCGACGCGCGCGCCGCTGACCGGCAACCCGGAGGTCTTCTCGATCACCTTCCCCGTCACGACGATCGTCGACTCGAGCGTCAGCACGGCCTGGGCCCCCGCACTCGTCACGTCGACGTTCACCGCTGCGCTTCGACCTCGCCCTGCCTCGAGGCTCAGCTCCCAGCGGCCGACGGGCAGATCGAACCGCGCCACGCCATCGGGAGCGAGCACCTGGTGGCGTCGTGTCGTCCCCGTCTCGAGACTGCGCGCGAGGATCAACCCGTCAGACACGGGGCCACCGCGCTCGTCCTTGAGGTGCACGATCACCTCCGACTTCTGCAGAGTGAGCACCACCTCGGTGCCCGCCCTCGCGCGCGCCGTCGCAGCCCCCGCCGGGCCCTCGGCGTCGAGCGACACCACCTCGTCGGGCAACCCCTCGAAGCGGAACGTCCCTTCGGCATCGGTCACGGTTTGCGCAGAGGGGCCTGACCACGAACCCGATCTCCAGCGCACCACCACCCCCGCGCTCTTCGGCAACACGCGGCCCTGCAGCACCTTCCCGGCCTGCAGCTGCACCTGCCAGAGCTGCCCGTCGCCGCGGTGATCGAAGGGCCCCGCACTCGAGGTGATCGCGTTGGCGCGAACCTGCACCACATAACGACCCAGCACGAGTGAATCGAAGCGGAAGCGACCGTCGGGGCCACTGGTGGCGATGCCACTGAGTTCTTCGGTCTGCGCGTCGATGGCGGTCACCTGCGCGCCCGGGAGCGGCTGCCCTGAGAGCTGCACGACGCCCTCTGCGGTGGTCACCTCGGCGGCGTCGAGCACCAGGCCGGTCTTCTTCTCGCCCACCGCGACGCGCACGAAGGGCCCCTTCACGCGGGTGCCTCTCGGCGTGACGGCGGCCAGCTGCACCGAGCCGGCACCGCACTCGAGCGAGAACTTCCCTTCCTTGTCGGTGAACGCGATCAACGAGCGCTCCCCGCGCCGCGCTCCCTCCGCGACCTCAGCCCACACCGTGGCGGCCGCGACCGGGTTGCCCGCTTCGGTGACCGTTCCTTCCAATCGCGAGGAGGGCGTCAGCACGACGTCGAGCCGGCCCCCCGTGCGCGCGAGCTCGAGCGACACCCACTCGGTGCGCGAGATGAAGCCCGGCGCCGACACGTCGAGCCAGATCTGCGTCTTCGCGCCCGTCACCTTGAACTGCCCCTGGGCATCGGTCGTGCCGGCCTGAGAAGGAGTCACCACCGTTGCGCCGGCGATCGGCCGCTGGGTGAGCAGATCGACCACGCGGCCATCGATGCTGAGCGCCGGCAGGAGCGTCAGCTGCAGATCCTCGAGTCGGGACGAGGGCTGCACCTGCAGCGGCCCCATCACGTCGGAGGCCGAGTCGCCGGCGCTCGCCGAGAGGTAGATCTGCCCGCTGGGGATGTCTTCGAAGAGGAAGCGCCCATCGTCCATCGAGAGCGTGACGAGCGGCACGGCCGCGCGCAGCGTCACCCGCGCACGCGCCACGGCCTTGCCTTCGCGGACCACCAGCCCCGACACCCGCGCGCCCATTGAGGCTTGCGCCTTCGGCAGCGGGGGCTCGTCGAGGTTCGTGACGGGCGGCACCTCAACCGACGAAGCCGAAGGTTCCTCGCCGCCCACCAGCAGCCACACGATCGCTGCGATGAGCACCAGCACGCCGATGAGCACGCCCCGCTTCACGGGCGCGACCATAACGGCTCCGCGCGCCTACCGCTTCCTGCCCGGATCGGTCGCTTCGTCTTCGAGCAGCACGATCTCCTCGGCCTGGTCGTCGTCGGCGATCTCGATTTCGAAGACCTCGACCGGCGGCGCATCGCCCAGCGGCGGCACGACCGGCGACGCTGGAACGAAAGGCTGCAGTTCCTTCGCGGCCTTCTCCATCGCCTCGAGCTGGGTGGCGAGGCGCTCGCGTTCCTGCTCGAGCAGCTCTGCTTCGGCCCTCGCCTCGTTGAGATCTTCGTTGGCCTGGGTGGCCTGGTGTTGCAGATCGCCGTACTTCACGCGCAACGCGAGCAGCATCTCCTCGGCCTGCTGCTGCGCGGTGCGGGCCGTCTCGACCTCGGCGGTGGCGTTGACGCGGGTAATCTCGAGCTCCGCCTCCAGCTCGGGGATCCGCCGACGAAGCACGGTGACGGCCGCATCGGTCTGCGGCGCGGCCCGACTGGCCTCCGCGAGGCGCGCCTCGAGCAGCGTGTTCTGGCTGCGCAATTCCGCGAGCGTCTCCTGCTCGGCGAGACGGGCTTCGCGCAGGCGGAGCGCCTCGGCCTCTGCGTGGCTGGCGCGCTCAGTCAGCGACTTGAGCAACGACTCCAGCTCGCCGCGGGTGGTCTTGTTGTCGAGCTGGGCACCTTCGAGCTCGGCGGCCTGCGCGCGGGCCTGCTCGATGCCCACCTCGAGGTCCATCACCTGGCGCTTGAACTCACGCTCGGCGGAATGGAGGGTCGCCACCTGCTGCGTGGCAGTCGACAGCTGCCCTTCGAGGGCCGGCACGCGCTCTCGCAGCCGGGTCAGCTCGGGCTGGGTGTTCTTGAGCTCGGTCAGCTCGGCCTCGAGCGGGGGGATTCGCTGACGGAGCCGATCCAGCTCAGACTCGAGCTGTGCGCGGGCCTCGCTCGCCGCGCGCGTCTCACCACCTGCCTGAGCCAGCGACGCACGGAGGGTATCGAGCTCGGTGCGCAGGCGCTCGACGTCTGCAGTGAGGGTTTGCTTCGCCTCGAGGTGTCCCTTCGCTTCGGCGGAAGATTTCTCGAGCTCGCCGACGGTCGACTGAAGGCGAACCTCGAGGGCTTCGAACGCCTCCCGAGCGGCCTTCGCCTCGGCCACCGCAGACGTCTCGCGCGCGGCGAGCAGCGTCTTGAGTTCGACCTTGTCCTTCTCGAACAGCTGCAGCTTCGCCTCGGTCGCGGACAGCTGCCTCTGGAGCTCTTCCTCGCGTTCAGCGAGCGCCTTCGCTGACTCGGCGCGGTGGGCTTCGAGCGACTGCTGGTAGGCGTTTGCCTGCAGGTCGAGATCGCGTTGGTGCTCGTCGCGCAGCGTCTGCGCGCGGGTCTCGCTCTCTGCGTGGTGCTGTTCGATCGCCTTCGTTGAGGCGGCGCGCAGGGCGTCGAGCTCGGCGCGGACCTTTTCGAGTTCGACCGCGGCTTCGGTGCGCGCGGCTTCGAGTTCCCGGCGAACGGCATCGCGCGTGGCGTTGGCATCGCCGCGCGTCGTCTCGAGCGCGATCGAGAGTTCTTCCTTCTCGGTGAGCACCTCAGCCAGCGCCGACTGCGCAGCGGCCTCCGCGTCGTTGTATTCCTGCTGGACACGCGCGAGCGCGAGGTTGGCGGCCTCGAGCGCGGTGCTCTTGTCCTTTACGCCCGAGAGCAGGGCGTCTCGTTCCTGCTCGAGCAGCGCCCGGTCGTCAGCGGCAGCGGCGCGTGCGGCCTCGAGTTCCTGCCGCGCCGCCGTGACAACCTCGGTCTTTTCCCTCAGCGCATCGGCGAGGGCCCTGCCCGCCAGATCGGCCGCCTGCAACGCGTTGGCCCTGGCGGCTTCGAGCTCGGCCCTGCCGGCCGCGACCGCCTGCTCGGCGAGGAACTTCTGTTCGGTGACCCGATCCAGCTCGGCCTGCTTCTGGTCGAGCAGATTGCGCTCGGCAGCGCGCGCGTGGAGCGTCTCTTCGAGCTCGAGCTTGAGGTGCTCGGCCTCACTCATCGCGGTGGCCAGCGACTGACTGAGAACGGTCTTCTCTTCTTCGAGCTTCAGCAGCTGCGCGGTGGTGCTGCCCAGGCCTGCCTCGCGCTCACGCAGGACGACCTCGAGCCGCTCGACTTGTGCCTTTCGCTCGTCGCGCGCCGACTCGGCCGCGGTGGCGCGTTCGCGCAGCTCGACGATGGTGGCCTCGAGCTGTCTCTGCGTCGCCGAAAGTTCGTCCTTCGAAGCCGAGAGCTGACCGACGAGTTCGCCGATGCGCACCTCGCGCTGCGCCGAGAGCGCTTCGGCCTGGGCGAGCTGCCCGGACAGCCCCTCGACGCGACCGCTGAGCTGCCCCACCTCGCCGCGGGTGTCGCGGAGCGCGACCTCGAGTTCCGAGATCTTCCCGCGCGCGACCGCGAGCTCGGACGTCGCTTCCGAGTCATGCGCCCGCGTGCCGTCGAGCTCGCCCCGCAGCACCTCGCGCTCGGACTGGGTCTTCTGGAGTTCCCTGACGAGGCGCTCGACCTCCTGACCGAGCGACGACGTCTTGTCCTTGAGCTGCTTCGCCTCGTCCTCGACCGAGCCGTAGCGCTGTTCGAGCTCGCCGCGGGAGGTCGCCCCCTCGGCGATGGTGCGCTCGAGCGCGGCCACCTGCTGCTCGCGTTCGTCGCGGAGGGTGGCGAGCTCGGCCCGCGAGGCCGAGAGGCGTTGCTCGAGATCTTCGAGCGCCGACTTGAGCGCTCGTTGCTGGGCTGCAGAGTCACGTGAGGTGCGGTCGAGCTCGGTACGCGCCGCGGCCAACGCGCCGTCGTTCTCTGACAGCCGGGCGGCGAGCGCGTCGGACTTTTCCGACAGCTCCATGACCCGCGAGCCCTGCTCGGCGCGGATCCTCTCGAGATCCGAGAGCGCGTTGCGCAGATCGTCGCGCTCCATGATCAGGAGGTCGCGATCGTCGGTGATCTCCCTGAGCCGGGTCTCGGTCGAGGCGAGCGTCGACTCGAGCTGGCGGGCCCGCCCCTCGGCCGCAGTCAAAGCGTCGGCGCGCCCTTCCGACTGATGGCGTGCCTCCCCCAGTTCGACCTCCCGGGCGGCGAGCGACTCTTTGAACGCATCGCGCTCGCGAACGACGGCTTCCAGCTGGTTCGAGCGGGTCGCGAGGGTCTCTTCGAGCGCGCGCGCTTCACCCTGCGTGGTGTGGAGCGCGTCCTGCGTGCGGGTGAGCTGGCCCTGAAGCTGAGCCACCAGCTCTTGCGCGGCGTCGAGCTCGTTCGAGACGGCGCGCAGGCGCTCTTCGAGCTGCGAACGGTCGGACGAGAGCGTCGCTCGGGTCTGCTCGAGTTCCCCGGTGAGCGACGAGTTGGCCTCGCGCGCCTGCGCGAGCGCGGCGCGGGTGTTCTCGAGCTCGACCGTGGCGATCGCAAACGAGTCACGCGTCTCAGCGAGCCCGGTCGCCGCGGCGGTGTGCAGCTGCGTGGTCTTCTCCAACGCCCCGCGCGTGACTTCGAGCTGGGCAGTCGCCGCGGCGTGCAACCCGGACACCCGCTCGAGCGCCGCGCGCGTGTCGTTCAACTCAGCCGTAGCAGTGGCGTGAGCCTGGCGGGCCACTTCGAGCGTCGTGCGCGTCTCGTCGAGCGTGGCGCGGGAGGTCTGCAGCTCACCCTCGGTCGCCTGCGCCCGTTCGAGCGCGGCAGCGGTCTCGAGCTGGGCCTGCTTCGCCCGAGCCAGCTGCGCGCTGAGTGCAGCGCGGGTCTCGTTCAGTTCGGCGGCGTGCGCAGCCTCGGCGCGGGTGAGCGCGTCTTTCGCCTGCACGAGCTGCGCGGTCAGGGAGCTGCGGGTCTGGTCGAGTTCCCCCGAGAGGCGCTTCTGCACCTGCTCGAGCTGCACCTGAGACGCGGCACGCCCCCTCGAGAGTTCGGCGGAATGGTGTTCGAGCTCACGGAAGCGCTGCCGATCGAGTTCGACCGCCGCGGTGAGCCGATCCGCGTTCTGACGGCTGACGCGAAGCAACTCCTCGAGTTCAGCCGAACGAGAGCGGGCCGACTCGAGATCGGCGCGCACTTCCTGCGACGAGCCCTCGCGCTGTTCGACCTCGCGCTCAAGCTCGGCGATGCGGGTGCTGCGCTGCTGCACTTCCAGCTCGAGCTCACGTGCGCGCGCTTCGTGATCGCCCGCCGACGCGCGCCACTGCGCTTCGGTGCGCCGCGCGGCCTCGAGTTGCGCTTCCAGCCGTTCGATGGCCGTCTTCAGCGCGACCGACTCGGTCTCGGCGCCGGCCTTCTCGGCGGTGCGCTGGTTCAGCTCGTTCTGGAGCTGTTCGATCAACGAGCGGGCTCGTTCGGCCTCGGTCTGGGCAGCGGTGCGGGCCTGACGCTCGACGTCGAACGACCGAATGGACGAGATGCGCTCTGCATCCTTGCGCTCGACCAATTCCCGCGCATCGGCGAGCTGTCTGCGGACGTCGGCGAAGCCTGCCTCGAGGCCTTCGATCGCCTTGAGCGCGTCGGTGCGGGCCTCCGCGAGGCGCACCTCGCGTTCCTTCGCTTCCTTCAGCTCGCTCTCGTGACTGGCGACCGACTCTCGAATGCGCTCGATGGCGATCTTCGAGCGCTCATGTTCGACGCGCTCGGCCGCGGCCTCGTCCTGCACCCGACGGAGCTCCTCGTACGCCTTCGCCAGCCGCAGCCGGTTGTCTTCGAGCTGCGTGCCGAGCTCTTCGCGTCGGGCCCGCTCGAGCCGCACCGACTCCTGCGCAGACAGCGCCTGAACCGCGGCGTCTTTGTGCTGACGATGCAAGGTCTCGAGCTCGGCCTTCGCGGCCGCCACCCGGCCCTCCGCGTCGAGCGCCCGCTCCCGCGCCACCTGCAGCTCCGCGTCCATCTGGCGAATGCGGTTGGCGAGATCTTCTCGATCGCGAACGACCTCGGGCCGATCGCGAATCGACTCGAGCTGCGCGGTCAGGCGGCTGACGGCATCTTTGGTGGCCTCGAGCTGCTCGACCGTTTCTTTGAGGGCGCTCTCCCTCGATTGCAGCTCGAAGGACTTCTTCTCGAGCACTTCTTTGAGCCGCTCGGTGCGATCGCGCCAGTCGCGCGCGCGGTGGGCGGCGTCTTCGAGCTTGCCGCCCGTGAAGGCGAGCGGCTCGGGCGGCAGTTGCACCCACGTCGGGTCGAAGCTGCGCACCTCTTCGTGGCCGGCGAGCACCACGTAGTATGCGGCCTCACTCACACCCGCGAGCGACCCGTCGACCTGCAGGCCTTCGCCCCGCTCGAAGGCGAGCTGATACCCGAGCACGGGCGACTGGGTCGCGACGTCGACCGACTTGAAGTGCGTATTGAGCACGTCGAGCAGCTGGCCGTAGGTCGGCGTCGGCTCACCGTCTTCCGGGTCGAGCACGCTGGCCAGCGCAAGCCCGGCCGGGTTGCGGAGGCCCCCCATGAGGCAGCCGTTCTTCGCGACGAGCCGGGCGATCTCCTTCATCAACTCCGGCGCACGGACGTACGGCGCGAGGTCGGCGACGATGACGAGATCGAAGCTGCCCGACTCGAAGTCGTCGAAGACCGTCGGGCGGAAGCGGAGATTCGGCCCCGCCAGCCGCGCCTGGGCTTCCTGCACCGCAGCGAGATCAGAGTCGGCCGCCACCACCACGCGGGCGCCCCGGGTCGACAAGAAGCGCGCCGATTGGCCGAGGGTCGACGCGACGGCACCGATCTCCAGCACGCGGCGGCGGGCGACGAGGCTCTCCGCGAAGATGTACCGGGGCAGAAGCTCGCTGGGCCCCAGTCGCTTGAAGATCGATGACACGCGAACCCGACTCTACCCGTGCAGGGAAACACGCCAAATTCCAGGGCGGTGGGAACACCTGAGAGCAACGGGGTGTTCCGTTGGGCGTACTAGCGTGCACCCGATGGAACAGCCCTCGTTCGGAACCCGACTCGCCCGCGCCTTTCGCAACCTCGTGTTGCTCACCCTCTTCCTCGGGCTGGGTGGGGCGGCGATCTACGCGACGAGCATCGTCAATGAGCGCACGTTCAGCCTCGAGGTGCGTGGCGGCCAGTTGGTGGTGCTCAAGGGCAAGTTCCTGCCGACCGGGGCCGACGCGTGGGTTCCAGGCGATCCCGGGCTCACCGACGCGTATGCGCCCATCGATCTCGAAGGGAACGTGGCGCTGACGGTGGTGGGGCAGAAGTTCAACGATCGCGACGAACTCGATCGCGCGCTGTTTCAGGTCATCCACATGCTGGCGCGCCCTCGCCTCACGTCCGACGCGCCGAAGGATCTCGAGCGGGGCCTCGCGCTCGTGCGTCGTGCCGAGCGGCTGCGTGGGTTGACGGACGATCAGCGCGCCGAACTGAAGAAGATGCAGAGCGACGTGGCGTACTACCTCGCGCGCGTGCGCCTCGATGATGCGCGCCGACAGCTCGAGGAAGCGCTCGCGCAGCTGAAGCTGGCTGCTGAATCAGAGACCAAGACGAGGACCCAGGCGTCGCTGATGCTGCTCGCGGTCGAGCCGCAGGTGAAGTTGCTCTCGACCACCCTGCGCGCGACCACGATGACCAATGACGCGGCGGGCGGGCTGGCGAAGGCGCTCGAGCCGCAGCTGCAGCAGATGTTCTCGATGTTGGGTCAGCAGAAAGACGCGCCGGCGGTGAAGGTCGACGAGGCCCCTGCGAGTGCGCCGGTCAACCTCACCATCGACAAGGAAGGGAAGCTGTTCATCGACGGCGATGAGATCGAGGTCGAGGGGCTGAAAGAGGCCTTCGCGAAGGCCAAAGCAACGCGCGTGGTGATCGCCGCCGACAAAGAGCTCAGCTACGCGAAGGTGATGGCGGTGATCGATTCGGTGAAAGCCGCCGGAGTGGACAAGTTCTCGATGGCGGTCGACGCGAAGTAGACGACAGCCTCTCAGTCGGTGCGCATCACGCCGACGAACGGCAGGTTGCGGTACTTCTCGTTGTAGTCGAGGCCGTACCCGACGACGAATCGGTCCTCGATGACGAAGCCCTTGTAGTCGATCTGCACCTTCACCTTCGCGCGCGAGGGCTTCTCGAGCAGCGTGGCGACCTTCACCGACGCCGGGTGGCGGGCCGCGAGGTTCTCGAGCAGGAACTTCATCGTCAGGCCCGTGTCGATGATGTCTTCGACCACCAGCAGGTGCCGATTCGCCATCGGCTTGGTGAGGTCGTGCGTGATGCGGACTTCACCGGTCGTCTCGGTGCCGCCCTGGTAGCTCGACACGCCCATCACCTCGAGGGTGATCGGCAGATCGATGTGCTTGGCGAGATCGGTCATGAAGAACAACGAGCCCTTCATGATGCCGACCAGCGTCAGATCCTTCCCCTGGTAGTCGCGGGTGATCTGCTCACCGAGTTCCTTCACGCGGGCCTGGAGTTGCTCGGCCGACAACATCACTTCGACATACTGATCGTGGAAGGGCATCGCTGATCCTCTAGACGTACGCGTTGTTCATCACTTCGCCCATGCCGCCACCGCCGGGCACGATGTACTGCCGGTCGTCGAGACCGCGTTCCTTCTCCCACAGTTCGCCGGGCGCCGTGCTCAACACTTCCGGCGGCGAGAGCCCGCGATCGAGCCGCAGCGAATACAGCACCGCGTCGGGATGATCGGTCGTCAGCCGTTTCACGAACTCAGGCGTGACGATCAAGTTCAAGCAAACGATCTTCCGGATCTTCCCGGGGACCTTCTTCTTGTACATGGAGATCGCCGTCGACAACGAGCTGCCCGTCGCCCCCATGGGGTCGGGGAAGAGCACGATCGCGTTGTCGACGTCGCCGCCGATCTTCGAGCCGCCGATGTTGCTGCCCACCACGTGCTCCGCCGCGTCGAGCTCGCGCGACATGATGATGTGATCCTGCCGAACGAGCCGCGGGGTGAGGATGGTGTTGAGCAGGTCGTACGTGACCTGGCTGGGCAGCGTGCCGGCGCGCGCGATGTTCACCGAGATGGCCCGCACCTCGGGGTCGAGGATCTCGCCCTGGTAGATGCCGCGCGGCGTGTACTGGATCATGCGCGAGGGGATGGTCGCCTGCCGCCGCGGGAATTCCTGGTTCACGACCATCGTCACCAGGTCGGTGTAGAGCGTGCACACCAGCGTGTTCACCTGCGGCTGCTGCGTGTCCTTCGAGCAGAGCGAGGCGAGCAACGAGAGCAGATACGGGTTGCCCACGAGGTGCACGTTGGGCCCGTAGAAGTGCTTCAGCTCAGACAGCGAGAAGGGGACGTTTTCGTAGAGCGAGTCGCGCATTCATTCACCGGGCAAAGAGATCGAGGTTCTGCGGAGGGGTCGCTTCGACGGGGGCCGGCACGTGGCACTTGCGGCACCGCGCCTCGTACGCACCGGCCGCGCCAACCACCACGCGCTCGGCCGAGTCCGACAGGCGTTGACTGCGGTTGGCAGGGTTGCCGCACACCACGCAGATCGCCAGTTCCTTGGTGATGTACTCGGCCGTCGCCAGCAGCTGCGGCATCGGCTCGAACTGCTTGCCCTGGTAGTCCTGATCGAGGCCGGCGCAGATCACGCGCAGCCCGCGCGCCGCGAGGCCTTCGATCACCGGCAACACTTCCACCCCGAGGAACTGCACCTCGTCGATGCCCACCACTTCGGTGTCGGGCTTGAGCGCCTTCAAGATGTCGTCGGCGGTGGTGATCGGCGTGGCGATGATCTTGATCTGCGAGTGGCTGACCACCGCGAGATCGTCGTAGCGGTTGTCGATCTTCGGCTTGAAGACCTGCACCTTCTGCTTGCCGTAGAGCGCCCGCTTGAGGCGGCGAATCAGCTCTTCGGTCTTGCCCGAGAACATCGAGCCACAGATGACCTCCACCCAGCCGATGTCTTTGGGGAACTGGTGCATGCTCACATGTCCAGGTCGAGGAGCCGCGCCAGCGTACGCGCGTCCGCGGGTGGAAATTCGTAGTCGCCCATCTCGTCGAGCGCGACCCAGCGGTGATCACTCACCCGCGCGTGGCTGACTTCCTGGCCAGGATGCGAGAGGCGGCAGCGGAAGACGCGAAAATCGACCGCGTAGGTCTCGTAGTCGTGGTGCGTCGCCATCGCCTGTTCCTCGACGATCACCTCGAGGCCCAGTCGTTCCTTCAGCTCGCGCTTCAACGCCTGAGCGTCGGCTTCACCGTCGTCGTTCACCCGCCCGCCCGGGAATTCCCACAGCCCCGGGAGCGACGCGTTCTTCGATCGCTGGGTGATGAGATAGCGACCCGGCTCCTGCTCGAGCATCGCTCCGACGACGCGGATCTGGCGACGGTTCACGAGGGGTGCGCCTAGCACAACCACTCCGCATGCCAACGCGCATCAGAGCCCGTAGAGGCCCTTCGCCCGCGCCACGTCGAGTGCCCGCTTCGGGATCAGATCGGTCGGCACGTCGCCGCTCTCGAAGCGCTTGCGAATCTCGCTCGACGACACTTCGACCATCGGCGGCCCCAGCGCGTCGGGGGCCGGGTAGCCCGCGCGGTGCAGCACGGTGACCTTCACCAGCGTCTGAATGCGGTCCCACGCCTTCCACTTCGGGAGGTCGGCCAGAATGTCCGACCCGATCACCCAGCGGAACGTCGTGTCGGGGTGCTTCGGCAACAACCACTCGAGCAGTTCGATGGTGCGCCCTTCCCCGCCGACCAGGCTCTCGGCGCGCTCGACGCGCAGCCACGACCCCACGTCGGCCGCCATCGCCTCACACATCGCGACGCGATCATCGAAGGGCGCGAGCGGCTTGCCGAAGGGGTGATTGAAGGCCGGCACCAGCCACACCTCGTCGACGTTCAAGGTCGAGCGCAGGTAGAGCGCGGCCATGAGGTGACCAACGTGCGGCGGGTTGAAGCTGCCCCCGAGGAGCGCGATCTCGCGGGCCATCACTTCACCGAGATCTTCGTCTTGCCGCCGCCGAACTGAATCAATTGCTTCGAGATGAGCTCCTGCCCGTCGAGGGTGAACGCCGAGAACGTGACGCTGCGATCCTGCTGCTCGATGAGACCGACGGTGGGCTTGTGGCCCTTGAGCGTGCCGGGCGTGATGAAGGTGCGCGGCCCGATCTGCACAACCCTGGGGTCTGCGTCTTTGCCGTGCACGAGCAACACGGCGTTGAGCATGTCTTCCTTGTCGAGATCGTTCTTGTCGTGCACCAGACAACACAACGAGTCGCCGACCATCTCGAGCACCTTCCGCGGCACCGAGGTGTCCTGGTACGCGAGGGAACCCTTCTCGGGAGCGCGCAGGATCTTGTCTTTCATGCGCGTGAGCTCTTCGATTTCGCGCATCTCTTCGTGCACGGTGCCGAACGCTGCAGGGCGATCGAGCTGCTCGTGGCCGATGAGGTACCTCTTCACGTCTTCGAGAAAGTCCTCACTCGAGTAGTCGGACCTGGCCTTCACCTCTTCGCGCTTCCACTTCACCCACTCGTCGAGGTCGGCGAACTTGCCGCCGGCGAAGAGAAAACGCCGGGCGCCCTTCGAGGCGAGCAGCTTCAGCGCGGCGTCAAAGGCCGTCAGATCACCGTCGCTGTCTGAGAACACCCCGATTGCCAGCACGAAAGGTCAGTCCGCGTAGAGAGCATATCGCTGCCGGGTCGGCCCAAAACCCTTCAACTGGGCGTCGAAGCCCTCGGTCAACGAATCAAGCGGCAGGCCCTTTTCCATGCGCAGCCGTACCTGGTCGGTGCCGCAGAGGAGATCGAACGCCGGCACGTCCTCGACGAACTCGTACGCGTCGGCCCGCCACTGGAACTGCGCACCGCCCAGCTCGCGGCAGACCTGAAAAATCGCGATGCCCGTGCGCAGCGGCAGAAAAGCCTTCGCATCGGTGACGTGAATGAACGCGCCCTCGCACGACTGGCCCTTCCACTTGTCGAAGGTCGGCGTGAAAGCACACGGCCGAAAGGTGACACCCGGCAGCTTCAGCGCGGTGAGCCCCTCTGCGACCTCGTACGACTTCAAGTAGGGCGCGCCGAACTGCTCGAAGGGGCGACAGGTGCCGCGGCCCTCGGACACGTTGGTGCCCTCGCCCAGACACATGCCCGGGTACACCAGCGCGGTGTCGACGGTGGGCATGTTCGGTGACGGGGGAATGAAGGCGCGCTTCGTGTCGGCCCAGCTCGAGGCGCGCGTCAGGCCCTCGACCGGCGTCACGTGCAGCTCGACGCCAATCTTCTCGGTCTCGTTCACCCAGCGCGCGATCTCACCCGCCGTCATGCCGTGGCGTGTGGGCAGGGCGTAGAGGCCGACGAAGCTCCTGTACTTCTCGCCCACCAGATTGCCCTCGGTGAGCGAGAGGCCGATGGGGTTCGGGCGATCGAGCACGTGAAAGGCGAGCTTCGCCTTCGCCGCGGCCTTCATCGCGAGCGCCATCGTGTAGATGTACGTGTAGTAGCGGCTGCCGACGTCTTGAATGTCGAAGACCAGAGCGTCGAGCCCGGTGAGCCACTCGGCGCGGGGCGTCAGCGACTCGAAGGTGTGACCGTAGAGCGAGTACACCGGCACGCCGGTGCGGCGATCGCGCGCCACGTCGTCGACCGCCACCATGTATTGCGCTTCACCGCGCACGCCGTGCTCGGGGCCAAAGAGGGCGCTCAACTTCACGCCGTCGGCCTGGGCGAGGAGATCGATCAGGTGAACGAAGCGCGCGTCGACGCTGGTGGGGTTGACGATGGCGCCGACCCGCTGGCTCTTCAGTTTCTGAAACCCGTTCGCCGCTTCGACGTCGATGCCGAACCGCATCACTTCCCCTTCTTGCCGAGAATGAACTCGAACACCGGCTCGCTCTTCGGCTGCTTGACGTACTCCGCGTCCATCAGGCCGAAGTACACGTGGCCGAGGAGATCGGGCTCCTTCACGGTGTCTTCGAGCACGTCGACGCCCAGCACGGTGCTCTCGGCCGAGAGGCGTACGCGAAGGCGGTACTTGCCTTCGAGCGCAGGCTTCGCGGCCTTCTTCTTCTCGAAGAAGCTGGTGAGCGAGGCGTGCACCGACCAGAAGACGTTGTCGGTCTTGCCCTTCGGCTTGCGCTTCGGGAGCTCGAACTGGGTCTCGAGCGTCGCGATCTGGTCGCCCGCCTTCGAGGGGTCGAGCTTCGCCACCTGACGCAGTTCCTCGAGGCCTTCGCGGGGGCGGCCCTGCTCGAGCTTCGACTTCGCGAGGCCTTCGTGCGCCGCGACCAGCTTCGGGTCACGCGACAGCGCCTCGAGCCACTGCCCTTCGGCACCTTCGAGGTCTTTCTTCGCGAAGCGCAGCTCGGCGATGCGCAGGTTCGAGCTGGTGTCCTTCTCGTCGAGGGCGGCGATCACCTGCAGCGTGCGCTCTTCGGCGTCGACGTCGGCGAGCTCGCGGTGCAACGCGGCGAGGCGCTGGAGCACACCGAGCTCCGGGTTGCCGAGGCGCACGAGCCGCTCGTATTCCTGCGCGGCGCCGGCCTTGTCGCCACCATCGAAGCGGAGATCGGCGAGCAGCTTGCGCGCCTCGCGATCCTTGGGGCGCAGCTCGCACAACGCCTCGGCCGCCTTCACGACGTCGGGGTCCTTCGCTTCGGTCGAGAGCTTCACCAGCACGTTCACGGCGGCCGGTTGCTCGGGCAACGCGGCAATCGCCTTCTTCAGCTCGACCAGCGCTTCGGGCTTCTTGTCTTGCGCAGCGAGCACGAGGCCGAGCCCCGCGTGCGCAAATGGATCATCGTGAATCGCCAGCGCGGCCCGGTACTTCTCTTCGGCGACGGCATAGTCCTTCTTCGAGCGCGCGACGTCACCGAGGCCGACCAGCGCGGGGAAAAAGCGGGGATCTTTCTTGAGCACCGCCTCGAACTCGGTGCGGGCCAGATCGCTCATGCTCTTCCACGTCGTGTAGATGCGGCCCATGCCGTACCGGACCCACGGGTTGTCCGGGTAGATGGTGGCGATCGCCTTGAGCTGGTTCCAGGCGTCGTCGCTGGGCAGCGTGCACCACGCGACGAAGACGCGCGGCATGGCGTCACCCGGCTTCGCGCGCGCCAGGTCCTGGTACTTGATGCGGAAGGTGTCGACCGCGCCCTGGTGGTAGCCGGCCGCTTCGATCTTCTGCAGCTCGAGCATGGTCTCGGCGACCGGAGGCAACACCTCAGGCGCAGCGTACGCCGTCAACGCTCCAAGGAGCGCGACCAGAAACGACCATCTCATGACGGTGCACCTCACCAGAGGGACAGCGAAGAACGACTGGCCCCCCCACGCAAGGAAACCGTTCATCGGCCGCTCGGCTTGAGGTCGCGAAGTTGCCGCCGGGGGGGGTCGATGAGGTGACGAATTTTGTCAGCGTCGGCTCCCCGACCTTCGGAATCGAGCAGCGCGATGAGGCGCCGACCGGCGAGCTGCCGCACGGCAGGCTTCTCGAAGAGCGTGCGCAGCTCGTGCTCGGCGGCCTTCTTGTCACCGCTGCGCTCGAGCGCGTCAGCGAGCTGCAAGCGCGCGCCGTTGGCGTCGGCGTGGGCGGCCACGTAGGGCTTCAGCGTGCTCGCGGCGCGGGCGTAGTCGCCTTCGGCAAAGAGCAGGCTGGCGAGGCGCACCTGCGCGTCGGCGTACCCCTCGCGCAGGGTGAGCGAGACCTCGAGCGAGCGACGCGACTCGGTACGCCGACCCGTCTCTGCGGCGGCGAGGGCGTAGAGGTAGTGTGCGCGCGGGTTCTCGGGTGAGAGCGAGCGGGCGATGTCGAGGTGGTTGAAGGCGAACTCGGAGTCACCAAGCTTCAACTGCAGCCGACCCAGCTCGACCCGACCCATGCCCCACGCGGGATCCGAGAACACCGCGCGCTCGAGGGTGCTGACCGCGGCACGATCGTCACCCGACGCTTCGAGCGCCTGAGCTTGTTCGAGGGGAGTGGCGGCGAGGACCGCGAGCAGGACCGGGACCATGCGACAGACGGGAGAGATAGCACCGCGGGACGGCCTTGAAGGGGGAACTCGTGGAGTTGTCGCAGCGTGGCGGTCGTCACCTGCGAGCCCCTCGGCCTCGCGCCAGGTTCACCAGCGCATGAAACTGGCTGTTGAACCGCCAGATCCATGCATCGGTGCCGCGTGAAGCCGATCAGCGCGCGGCGCGGCGACGACGCAGCAACACGAGCGCAGCAGCGATCCGCTCCGCACCCGCAGCCTGGCCGAATCGTGCCCAGCGGAAAGAGTGCGCTGCGCCCACATGGGGTCGGAGAAGACGGGCGCGCTCGAGGGGTCGTGACGCGCGATCGTCGTCACCGGACGCTTCGGGCGTGTTCGAGAGATGAGGCGGCATTCCATTGGTGGTGGGCTCGCACCGAGCTCCTGAAGCAGATCAGCGCGAGGTGCGGCGACGACGCAACAACACCAGTGCGGCAGCGATGATGATCGATGCCCCTGCATCTGCCCCACAGCCGCAGCCCGGCCGAATCGTGCCCAGCGGAACGAAGGTGTCCTCCTTCGACGGCGGAGTGCCCGCATCGGGGACCGGGGTGACGTCGCCCGCGTCGAGCTCTTCGCCGGGCGTACCTGCATCGGCCGGCTCGCCCGCATCGACGCCCGCGTCGGTCTCGACGACCCCTGCGTCCATCTCGATCACGCCCGCATCGACCGGAGGCACCACCACGCCACCGTCGCTCGGCGGCACCACGCAGCCCATGCCGGTGATGCGCGTGTCCATCGTGCCGCGCCCGTCGGTGGCGAAGTTGAACCATTGCGGCCAGCGCGCCTCGTAGCGCTTCACCTTGTCGATCATCGCCTGGCTCATCGAGGTCTGTCCCGGCGCGAGCACCACCACGAAGGCCACCCGCCAGCAGTTGCGCGCCGTCGGATACGCGGGGATGCGAGCCCCCATCGCGCGCACGATCTCATCGGCCGAGACCTCATGCCGCGTGAGCCCATTCACCGTCATGGGGCTGCTGGTGCGGCTCATCGCGATGGTATCGACGCCCTGCCCCGGTGAAGCCGGATCTTCGAGCACCAGCATCGGCGTCACCTCGTTCGCGCCGCGGAGCCCCATCAGGTACTGGTCGATGTGGCTGTACTTGCGCGCGCACCCGGCGAACCGGAACGAGCCGTTCCCGAGATCGGTGATGCACTCGCCGTACATCACCGAGCGCGAGTCGGCGTTGTGGCTGTAGTGCTGGTTCGGGTACCCCATCGAACCTGAGTTCGGGTCGCCCCCGTTGAAGCCGCGAATGAAGTGCTGCCGCCCCCGGCTGTCGTTCTGATCGAACTCCGCGCCGAGCAGCCAGTGGTGCCCGTATTCGTGACCCATCATCTCGATGCCGGTGAGGCTCTTCACACCGGGGATCTGGAAGCCCAGCGACGGCGCCCAGTCGTCATCGGGGTTGGCAGGGAGCGCTTCGGGCCCCGGAGGACCAAAGAGGCTCGCGGTGCGGCCCAGCGTGCCCATGAACACGCACTGCGAGATCTTCGCGCCGCTGTACGAGTTGACCGAGGGCGAGTTGGTGCGCCCATACCCCGAGCCGTCGCTGCGCACCGGCGAGCCCTGCCACACGTTGTCGAGATCGGTGATCTCTTCCGACGCGGTGAACGAGATCACGCCGTCGAACTCGTCGGGGATGCCGGCTGCGCGCATCGTGTTGTACGCGGCGCGACAGAACTGCTCCTGCTTGCTGGGGAAGATCGACATGTTGTTCATGCCGAGCACGCCGTTGAGCTGCCCCGTCGGGTCCTGCACCACGATGATGTTTCCGTTGATCGACACCTGCGCGAACGCAGACGCGGAGACGACGGTGAGGGCGAGCCACAGAGAACGGGTCATGAAACCTCCGACTTCGAATGTTCGGCTGTACACCACAGTGGGCAACGGGCCTTCAAGCCCTTCAACTCACTCGGGAAATCCTCTCAATATCTGAGAAACGCCGAGTTGATCGAACACGGCTATATCCCCCTTCGCCCATGTCTCTTCGATCGCGCGCCGCGCTCAGCTTTGCCCTCTTCGCGCTGAGCGCGTGTCCCCCCGTCAACGCCACGCCGTGCAACGACGACTCGCAGTGCACCTCCGAACAACGCTGCCGCCGTGGCGCGTGCGGCCCGATCTGCGTCGACGACACCGAGTGCGGTGACTCGCAGGTCTGTTTGACCAACGGCACCTGCGGCGCGCGCCCCGAGTGCGCGAAAGACACCGACTGCGCAGCAGGCTTCACCTGTGGCCAGGGCAAGTGTCAGTGCGCCGATGACACGGCGTGCGCGGCGAACCAGCAGTGCAAGAACGGCACGTGTCAGGTGCGCGCGCGGTGCACCGCCGACGCCGACTGCATCGGCACGGGCAACCGCTGCGAGGTGACGCAGGGCATCTGTCTGCCGCTCTGCAACATGCCGCAAGAATGCGCACCGACCCTCGACCCGCGCGTGGCGTTCGCGATCTACACGTGCGTGCAGGGCACCTGCACCCGGCGCTGCACGCAGGATCTCCAGTGTGGTGGTCAGGGGCTCATCTGCCGCAACGGGCTCTGCTCGAAGGCCGACTGCGCGCAGGCCAGCGACTGCCCGATGAACCAATACTGCAGCTCGTCGACCTTCGGCCGCTGCCTCGCCTACCAGACGTGCGCCCAGACCTCGGAATGCCCGCGCAACAACGAGTGCCGTCGCTTCACCCAGACCGAGTGCCCTCCCGGTTTCGATTGCGGTCAGGCCATCTGCCAGGAACTGCAGCGCTGCCTCGCCGACGGCGATTGCGTGAGCGGCATCCCCGGCACGATGGGCGCGGAGATCATCGGCTACTGCGAAGAGGGCCACTGTCAGCCGAGCCCCACGTGCATGGTCTCGCAGCAATGCGCGAGCGGGAAGACGTGCATCGGCGGGGTCTGCGTGCCGCAGGTGTGTCGCGGTCACCTCGAGTGCGCGACGGGACAAGCGTGTGTCGACGGCGCGTGCATCGCTGCGCCGCCTGCAGATCAGATCGATCAACTGCGCCTCTCTCCGCTCACCAACTTCCTCATCGAGGGCGACGCGCTGCAGCTGCACGTGGTGGCCATTCGCAT
The DNA here is from genome assembly GCA_044371205.1 of Archangium sp. GTDB lineage: Bacteria > Myxococcota > Myxococcia > Myxococcales > Myxococcaceae > Archangium_A. The sequence continues at coordinate 36,457 of JBILUC010000001.1, read as the reverse complement.
CGACGGCTCGAGCTTCCCGATCGCCGCGGCGACGTACGAGGTGAAAGACGCGATGGGTGCGGCGTCGACCCACGCCACCGTCACCGCGCAAGGCGTGCTCTCCGCGGTGATGGCAGGCGAGGTGCGCGTGAAGGCCAACGTGACCGGCGCGTTCGTGAGCTCCAACGAGATCCGGGTGCAGATCATCCCCCGGGTGATGATGGGTCGACGGGTGATCGTCACCGACGCCGCCACCGGTGAGCCGCTCGCGGGAGTTGCGGTGCGCGCCTGCCCCGTCGCCGACTGCTCGACGCCGACCGACGTCACCACCACGGCCAATGGGCTCGCCGAGTTCCCCCTGCTCGACGGGAGCGCCCTCACCGTCACCGCGGCGCCCAGTGCGTTGCGCACCGACGGCCTGCCGCTCCATGAGCGCGCCTCGATCCTCGGCACCACCGTCACCGACATCGCCCTGCCCCTGCGCGAGAACCCCGTCCGCAGCAACGCGGGCTTCAGCGCGTCGATCAGCTTCAGCTACGTGAGCACCACCGGCTCGTACTGGGCGGGCTTCGTGACCGCGTCGGCGTCAGACGTGCCGTCGCTCACCGCCAATGGCCTGCTGGGTGAGAACTTCCAGACCGAGGTGCCGGGCATCAACCAGCAGGTGCCGGTGCCGGGCGCCTTCGTGCTCTACACCTCGCCGGGCCTCGGCTTCCCACAGGAGGTGAAGTCGAAGTCGCTCGCCTTCGCCCAGCCCGGCAACGCGCGCTTCGTGCAATCGTGGGCCGGCCGCGCGTACCTCGACTCGGTGTTGAACCTGCGCTCGATCGACGTGCTCAGCTACCTCGGCGCGTTCGACTACGAGCAGCAGCGCAGCGTCGCCTTCTCGCCCAGGCCGTACGTGGCCGACTCGACAGACGTCGATGGCGACGGGTTGTGCAGCACCATGTCGCGCTGCCCGATGGGCTCGGAAGACGTGCCCGACTACGCGCGCTTCACGCCGCTCTCGTTCCAGCCCGCGCGGCAGCAGAAGCTGCGCACCGAGGTGGTGGTGCCGGGCGTACCGTCGACCTTCGACACGGTGCTGGTCGCCTCGGCGCTGTTCGATCAACGGGCGGGCATGCTCCCGACCGGCTTCGCGTCGAAGACCGCCGGTCAGCCGGGGGCCGATGGCTTGCGGGCGATCGACCCGGTGGTCGTGCGCGGCGGGCCCGCGTACAACGGGCTCGAGATCGCCACGCCGGGGCTCTGGGTGCTCGCGGCCAACGCAGCGGGCAATTCGTTCTCGGGCCGGTTGTTGCGGTCCCCGGTCCTCGGTTCCCGGGTGCTGACCACACCGTTCCTGCCGGCCCCGGCCGACGCGTCGTATTCGATCGTCAACCGCGCGTTGAACCCCGGTCAGCCGGCGTGGAACTCGGTGCTCTCGACCGGTGGTGAGTTGGGTCGCGCGAGCCTGACGGGCACCGACACGCGTCACGTCATCTACTTCCCCATCGCGCAGGGCCAGACCAGCGTGCCGTGGCCGAGCGTGCCGACTGCGCCGGGGCAGGATCCCGCTGCGCAGCCGATGTCGAAGCTTGAGATCGTCGGCGTCGATCTCGTCTCGGGTGTGTCGATCAACTCGCTGTTCGACACTGCAGGCGTGACGCTGGCGACCTGGTCTCAGGTCATCGACGGCTACGCGCGCCTCGATCGCTGAAGGTCACGCTGCCCGCTTGAGGTCGAGCAGATCGAGCTCCCGCGCCGCCGACAGCACACGCTCGTCGACCAGCCGCTCGAGGAGGGCGAGCACCTCCGGCGCCGAGTACGCGCCTTGATCGAGCTCATCGATGAGACAGGCGGCGGTCACCACCTTCGTCACGACAGATGAGGAGTCGGCTGGCTCTCCCCGGCTCAGCTCAGCCAGCGCCTGACGGGCCGAATCGAACTCTGCGAGTGGTGCGAACATCGCGTCGAGCACCGGCGAACGGCCCAACCCCGGCTGGTTGCGACACAGCGCCCAGAATTGCGTCGCGACGGTGATCGACGTGAGCGCGCGCAGGTCGAGGTGCGCCGCGATCCGCGCCGCGATGCGTGAGCTGCGGTCGGCGTGCTCTGCCACCAGCGGGCTCTTCACGCGTACCAGCTCCGTCGCCAGTTGGCTGGCGGCGCGCATCGAGCTGCTCACGCCTTCCCGCTCAGACACCCGTTCCTCGAACTGCAGGAAGGAACGCTCGACGAGTCGATGCAGCGCTTCGCGGTCGACCGGCTTGCGCAGGTAATGCTGAATGTGGCCCTCGTTCACTGCAGCGATCACGGCGTCGAGATCGGCCTCGCCGGTGAGGAGAATCCGCACCGCATCGGGCGCGATGAGGCGCGCCTGCAGCAGAAAGCGCGCCCCGTCCATTCCGGGCATGCGCATGTCAGAGATGATGACCGCGAAGTCGCGCTCCCTTCGCAGCACGGAGAGGGCAGCCTCCCCCCCCACCGCGATCACGGTAGGGCACAGCTTGCGCAGCGAGCGCTCGAGGCCAGAGAGCACCTGGGGCTCATCATCGACACACATCACGCGGTGAACGGTCATGCTGCGACTCCTGTCCGGGAATGGCTGAAGAACGTCTCGACGACCTCGCGAACTGCCGGAAGGCGATCACCCACGCCCAGCTGCCCCGCGACGCGCTCGAGTTCGCCTTCGTCCGTGAGGCCGCGGTGTTCCAGCTCGAGCATCGTCGTCAGGGCCGTCGCGGTTCGCGCATCGAGGCGGGCGTCTTCGGGAATCGGTGCGTCGCTCCAGCGCACCACGTTCACCACGGCCGGCGGGAGCCCCCACAAGCCGAGCAGCACCGCCCCGACCTCGCCGTGGGTCGCGCCGAACGCCTCACGTTCGAGCACATCGAGCTTCTCGTTACCGCTGAGGTACTCGTTCTGGGTGTGGCGGAACCGCTCGAGCGACCACGACGCGAGCACGTAGAGCCCGACTTCCGAGAGCAGAGCCCCCTCGGAGGCGAGATCGACAACCGGTGAACCGGCGGTGAGCATACGGGCCACCCGCGCCCGCAGGAGGCTGCGCCTGCGCACCTCATCGAAGATGCCCAGGGGATCGGGGCCGCAGAGCAACTCTGAGAGCAGCACCAGTTCCCGAATGCGCTCGAGCCCCAGCAGCACCACCGCCCCGCGCACGGTGTCGACGGTGCGCGCGAGACCGAAGAAGGCCGAGTTGACGAAGCGGAGCACCGACGCGCTCAACGAGGGGTCCTCGGTGATGAGGCCGGCGATGTCGTTGATCTTGCCATCGGGGGAGTCGATCAGCTGGGTGATGCGCTGGTAGCTGCGCGGGCCGACGGGCAGCCCCTTCACGCTCGCCACCGTCTCGCGCAGGGACTTGTTCTCGAGCAGCGCGATCACTCGCTGGCACTCGGAGATGGCCGCGCGCAGCGCCGGCCCCGAGGTTGGCTTGAGCAACAACTGGTGGGCATGGCGCCCGAGCCGGTGGGCCGCTCGAGCATCGACCTGGCCAGACAACAGCAGCCGCACTGCGCCCGGCTGGGTGGCGTGCGCACAAGCCAGCACCTCCTCGCCGTCGACCTCGGGCATGCGTGCGTCGGAGATCACCACGTCGTAGCGCTGCGCCGACAACAGCGCGATCGCAGCGCGGCCGGAAACCACGGTTTCGATCTCGAACTCCTCTCGCCACGGCCGCAGCGCTTTCTTGAGGCCGCTGACCAGGGCCGGCTCGTCATCGACAATCAGAACGCGATGCATCACGCCACCTTCAGGAAGACGCCCGAACCCGACATGGGGATCCGCAAACGGAAAGTCGTGCCCACATTCACCTCTGTATCGATTTCGATGCGCCCACCGTGCTTCACCACCACCACGTTACGAACCAGCGGCAGCCCCTGCCCCGAGCCCTTGCCCATGGGCTTGGTGGTAAAAAAGGGCTCGAAGATGCGTTCGCGCACCGAATCCGGGATGCCGCACCCCGTATCGGAGACGTTGATCACCACCTCGTCGTTCTCGACGTCGGTCGTCACGCGAATGAGGTGCGCGTCCCACGAGATGCCCTGCTTGGCGCTTCGCTCTTCGACCGCGTGCGCGGCATTGACGAGCAGGTTCAAGAAGACCTGGCTCAGGCTGCCGATGTGGCACCGCACCGGGGGCAGCGGTCCCAACGCCAGCTCGAGGCGCGCCAGATGCTTGAGTTCGCCACGCGCGAGCACCACCGCACGCTCGAGGGCCTTGTTGATGTCGGCCGGCGTCTTTTCGTTCGCGTCCGGGTGCGCGAACTCCTTGAGCGCGCGAACCAGTTCCCCGACCCGTCGAACGCCCTCTCGCGCGTCGGTCAGCGAGCGAGGCAGTTCCTCGAGGTAGTAGGGCAGCTCCGCCTTCTCGGTGGCCTCTGACAGCGCAGCGCGCTGTTCGTCGGTGAGCACACCGTCGACGGTCGAGATGTACTCGAAGAGGTGCGTGAGCCCTTCGCCGATGAAGTCGATGTTGTCGCCGACGTACTGCACCGGGGTGTTGATTTCGTGGGCCACGCCTGAGGCGAGCTGACCGACCGCCTCGAGCTTCTGACATTGCGCAAGCTCCCGCGACATCTCGCGCTGCTCGGTGACGTCGCGGCTCACGACGAAGTAGCGCTTGTGCGCGGCGTCGAGGGTGGCCGCCGCCGAGATGTGTCGCCAGTGCCCGGTCTGGTGGCGTTGGCGAAACTCGAGCGAGATGATCTTGCCAATCTGCGTGGCCTCGTCGGCTTCCTTGAGCACACGCGGCACGTCGTCAGGGTGGATGAGGTCGACGAACGAACGGCCCGGCAGCGCGGCCGGTTCGTACCCGAGCACGCGGTTCCAGCTGTCGTTGACCTGCACCAGCTTCATCTGGTGGTCGACGATCGCCATCATGTCGGGTGACGTCCTGAAGAACGCATCTCGCTCGTTCTCGGCCCGTTCCCGGCGCTCGATGTCGTCGACGAGGGCCTTGTTTTGCGCCTCGGTCTCGGCCGAGGCGAGCGCCAGGGTGCGTTCGAGGAGCTGCGAGTCGTCGTCGGCCGCCTGATACGCGTCGCTCACCGCCTGCAGCAACGCCTGCACCCGCGGATCCTCGGGGGGCGTGTCCTTGAAGTATCTGCGGACCTGCCTGACGACGAGCGGGTGCATCACGACTCCGAGAAGGTGGTGACGGTCATCGTCTGGTTGTGCAGCTGACAGGGGGCGCCCCGCTGCGCAGGGGCGAGCTCGCCGTACGAGTAGAAGCCGGTGGCGGTGACGCTCTCGCCGATCACCGCCCGCACGGCTTCCAGCTCCTCTTCCGTGCGTTGGCGCAGAATGCGCCGACGACCGACGCACGAGATCAACACCGCGAGGTCGGGGGTGTGGCCGGTCACGAGGCTGTGCTCGGCGGCCGCCTCACCGGCGTTGATGATGCGCTCGAAGTTGGCGCGCATGAGCTGCGCACGCGCTCCCACTGGCATGTCGCCGGCGAAGGTCATCGAGCCTGCGGCCTCGTCGATCGAGATGACGGTGCGCACTACCGGCTCGGTGGAGCCGGGCCGCATCACCTCGAGCGGAAAGAGAAAGGCGCTCGCCGGCAACGCATCGGCGTGGTGACCCAGGTAGCGCTTGTAGAGCGCCAGCGCCGGCTCTCCATCGAGCTCGAAGAGCGTGCCGTTCTCGGCCTTCGTCACGCGACGAATCGGGCCGAACGCGTCCCACCCGCCGACGCTCCCGAGACCGATGGTGATCGGCCCATAAAAGCCCAGCGCGGTGATCAGCGCGCCGGACACGCGCCCTGCGTGACACACCACGGTGTCCTTCATCGCGTCGCCGTCGCCCGACAGCCCGCCGCTCAGCGTCACGTTCGGGGGAAGTGCGGCGCGGAGCCCGCTCACCAGATCGCTCCCGTTCACCTTGAGGCCGTCACTGAAGACGAGCACGTGGACCAGGCCCTCCTTCGGCAACCGCGACGCGAGCACGCGGCCGGCCTCTTCGGTGCTCTTCGCTTCGGCAAGGCTGACGCTCGCCGCGGCCGTGTGGCTGCGGTCGAACCACACCGAGGTCGCCACCACCGACTCGTCGCGCAAGCGCGAGCCTTCAATCTCACCAGCGGTGCTGCACCCGAAGATGCGATCGCGCGGCACGCTCGCCCCCAGCTCGGTGAGGGCCCGCCCTTCCTCGAGCACGGCCCGGCCGCCGAACACGAGGACGAGGTCAGGGGGAATGGGGGCCGAGGGGAGATCCTCCCAGCCGGTTTCAGAAGAAAATCTGGATTGTTGGCTTCGCACGCGGTCGCACAGGAGCAACTCGCGCGCCCGGTGCAACTCCTCGTGGTCACGAGCCAACCAAGGGGTCTTTTCTGACGGCTGAAGCGTTGCACACCCTGCAGCCTTCAACCTCGACACCGAATGTCGTTGGCTTACACTCCCCCACCGTGAGCCAGCAGGAAACGATCATCGGCATCGACCTCGGTACGACGAACAGCTGCGCGGCCTATGTCGATGGGTACAAAGACGGCCAGCCCAACGTGAAGCTGATTCCCTACAAGGGCGGCGAGTACACCATCCCCTCGATCTTCGCGATCGACGACAAGGGCAACGAGCTCATCGGGCACGAGGCCAAGCGCCAGTGGCAGCTCAACCCGAGAAACACGATCTACGGCAGCAAGCGCCTCGTGGGCCGCTCGGCGACGTCTGACATCGTCGAGACGATGAAGAAGGTCGTGCAGTACGGGGTGAAGCCGTCGGCCGACAACAAAGAAGTCACCATCGCCATCGCGCAGAAAGACATGACGCTGCAGGAAGTCGCGGCGCGCATTCTCAACAAGATCCGCGACGTGGCGTCGAACCACCTCAAGGTGCCGGTCAACAAGGCCGTGGTCACCGTGCCGGCGTACTTCAGCGATCGCCAGCGCCAATCGGTGAAGGAAGCCGGCAAGCTGATTGGCCTCGAGGTGGTGCGCATCCTCAACGAGCCCACCTCGGCGGCGCTCGCGTACGGCGTGGGTAAGAGCCTGAACCAGAAGGTCGTGATCTACGACCTCGGCGGCGGCACCTTCGACGTGTCGATCATCGAGATCCGCAACCAGGTGTTCGAGGTGAAGTCGACGGGCGGCGACATCTTCCTGGGCGGCATCGACTTCGACAACGCGATGATCAACTACGTGTTGACGGAGTTCAAGAACAAGACGGAGATCGATCTCTCGACCGACCCCGTCGCCATGCAGCGCATCAAGGATCTCGCCGAGCGCACGAAGATCGACCTGAGCTCGCGCGAAGAAGCGCCCTTCAACATTCCATTCATCACGATGACCCCGCAGGGCCAGCCCCTGAACATCGAGATGAAGTTCACCCGCAAGCTGCTCGAGCGGCTCACCGGCGAGCTGGTCGATCGCACCCTGAAGATCGTCGCCAGGGTGCTGGTCGAGTCGGGGCTGTCGACGCGTGAGATCGACGAAGTGATGCTGGTCGGCGGCCAGACGCGCATGCCCGTCGTGCAAGATCGGCTCAGCAAGTTCTTCAGCAAGCCGCCCAGCAAGGGCGTGCACCCCGACGAGGCGGTAGCGATCGGCGCGGCGCTCTACGCGTTCTCGCTGAGCGACGACACCAACCTCAAGCTGCAGCTGCTCGACGTGATCCCCATGGGCATCGGCATCGAGAAGGCCGACGGCCAGGTGCACACGGTCTTTCCGCGCAACTCGCCCATCCCGAACGCCAAGCAGATCACTGGCACCACCAGCGCCAACAACCAGTCTGAGCTGCGCATCACCATCTGGCAGGGCGATCACACGACGGCGAAAGAGAACGAGCAGCTCGGCGAGTTCACCTTCGCCGGTATTCGACAGGCCCCGGCCGGCGACGTGAAGGTCGAGATCACCTTCGACGTGAACGTGGAAGGCATTCTCACGATGACCGCGCGCGACCCCGACACGGGCAAAGACATCCGCACCACGGTGCGCGTCACCCAGACCTGATTACTCGGGGTACCACTTCACGAAGCGGGTCAGCCACGAGCTGCCGCCGCGCCCATCGCGCACCACGATGTGAAAGGTGACGTCGGTGGGCTCGTTGGAGATCTGATCGGGCATCCACACGGCGCGGTGCCTCCCAGTGGTGCCCACGAAGTCGGTGCCGCCGGTCGTGTAGGGGCTCATGGTGCCGCTGCTCGTCATCCACGTCACCTTCCAGCTCTCGACCAGTTCGAGGGGCTTGAGCTGGATCGTAGGCACCACGTAGGGCTCCTCGAGGGCCGTGAAGTCTTCGGGCACCATTTCCCACTCGCTGCGCCCGCGAATCTCGATCAGCTCGTCGGCGCCCCACGGGACCTTGTTGAAGAGCACGCCCGGCAACCGGGGCGTCACGTTCTGCGTCATCGTGGGGAAGAACTGGCACGTGTAGACCATGAGCTTCTGCGCGTAGATCTTCTCGCCGGTGTCGGGCGCCGAGAGCTCGAGCACTACGGGCACCCGAATGCCGCCCAGGCCCTTGAAGGTGTCTTGCTGAATGACCTCGATCAACAGCGGCGTGCCGGCGTCGGAGGTGCCGTCGTTGAGGAACTGGATGCCCGGCGCCACCGTGGTCGAGAGCACCCCGCCCTTCGTGATGCCTTCCTCGAGCAGCACGTAATCACCCTCGTTGTCGCAGTTGCGGTCGCCGCGGTTGGCGCAGCCGAGGAGGCGGTAGTTGAGATCGCGACCGCCCCCTGACGGATCGGCAATCAGTGCCTCGAACTTGAGCGGCGTCGCCGCGTAGAGCCCGATCAGCAACTGGAACTGCGGCGGCACCGTGATCGACCCGCCGTCGGCTGCCCCCGCGCCCGCGAGCGAGCCGAGCAGCAGCCGCGCGTCACAGCCCTGCATCAAGACCTCGGGCGGCTCGAAGCGCATGCCGATCACCCGCAGGTCGCGGAGCCGGGTCGGGTTGTCTTCGGCCATCACACAGCCCATCGCCGACGCGACGAGCAAGAGGCCCACGAGAACGACACGTGCGCGGTTCATCACAGGCTCGCTTTCAGGCCGATGACGGGGAGGATCGGGATGCCTGGCACGTCGTACTCGGTGCGGAAGCGGTAATCGAAGAACGAGGCCTCGACGTTGGCCGCGTTGTAGACGTTTTGAATGTCGAGGTAGGCGGTGAGCGTCCAGCTCTGGAAGACGAAGTTCTTGTCGATGCGAATGTCGAGCTGGTGAAAGTCTTTGATGCGGGTCGCGCGCGCCGGGCCGAACATCGACGAGTAGCTGTTCGAGTCGGCCTGGTAGATGTCGTAGTCGTGCATCAGCGCCGACTTGGGTCGGCCGGTGACGTAGCGGAAACGCGCGCCGAGCTCGAAGCCGAAGGGCAGCTTGTAGCTCCCCACGATGGTGAGGATGTGGGTCTGGTCGAAGGTGCTGACGAGGTAGTCGTTGCCCGAGCCCGCGCGCCGTTCTTCGGACCGGTTAAGGGTGTACGCGATCCACCCGAAGAAGTTCTTCGAGACCTCGTGGCGCAACATCACCTCGAGGCCGTAGGCGCGGCCGAGGCCCAGGTTCGCCGAGCGCGTCGTGGTGACCGTGCCGTCGTCGTTGACGGTGGTGGTGCCCGGCGAGACCACGTTGTCGTAGCGGCGGTTGTAGAAGCCGGTGAGGTCGACGTTGATGAACTCGGTGAACTTGTGGGCGACGCCGAGCGAGGTCTGAAACGCACGCTCGTGCGTGAGTCCCGGGGTGCCGAAGGGGGGCGGTTCCATGTCGGTGCCCGACGGCGGCTGCGTGTACAGGCCGATGCTGCCCTTGATCGACGTGCTCTCGAGCAACTCGAAGCGCGCCCACAGGCGGGGATCTGCTGCCGAGCGCACTTGTCCGTTGATGTACGCGTGGCTGACGCGAATGCCCGGCGTCGCGGTGAACTTGCCGAAGGTGATGTCGCCCTCGGCGTACAGCGCACCATCGAAGGTGTTCACCACTGTGTTGAACTGCTGCGAGCCAACCTTCGGTTCGGCGCCGGGGAAGCTGATGTACTGCACGCCCCCGATGAGCGGGATCTCGGCCTTGCCGACGAGGGTGCGGTTGAAGACGTCAGCGCCGCCGCGCAGCGTGAAGTGCTCGTTGAGATCGACGCCGAGATCGGCGCGAACCCCCGCCGTGTATTGATCGGCGCCCAGCGACGCGATGCCGAAGTTCACCTTCACCAGGTCGAGGCCGACGTAGGGGGTGACCTTGAAGCTGGTGTTGCCGGTCTTGTAGTTCCACCCGCCAATGATGCGGTGGAACGTGGTGCGGCTCTCGATGGTGACGTCGCGGTTGCGGCCACCGCCGGTGGCGATGATCTTGAGCTGGTCGTCTGAGCCGAACGCGAACAGCGAGAAGCTCGACTGACCGTCGCGCAGCTTCTCACCCTTCTTACCGCCGATGTCGATGCGCACCTGGTAGTCCCAGTACGCGGGCAGCACGAGCAGCGAGCCGCCCTGGGGATCCTGAGGCAACACCAGCGGCAGCAGCGCGTCGATGTACGAGCGGCGCGCCGCCGCGGCGACCGAGATCTCGTCGGTGATCGGCACCTCGACGAAGAGGCTCGCGTCGAGCAGGTCGACCTTCGCCACCCCGTGCCACGTGTCGGCGGCGCCCTTGCGGCTCGACACGTCGACGACGCCGCCGACCGCGCGGCCATAGCGGGCCCCGAAGCCGCCGGGGAAGAAGTCGATGCGATCGAGGAACTCGCCGTTGACGACCGAGGGGCCACCGGCGAGGTGGAAGAGGAGCGGGATCTCGACACCGTCGAAGAAAGTCAGCGTCTGGTTGGGGTTCGCGCCGCGGACGATGAGCTGCCCGAGGCCAAATGGCGCGCGCGCAACGCCGGGGAAGTTCTGAATGACGCGGATCGGGTCGCCGAACGTGCCGGGGATCTTCTGGGCCTCGACACGCGAGAGGGTGCGGCGAACGACCTCTTTCTTTTCCTTCTTGTCGCGCACGACCGTCTGGAAACCGGAGATCTTCGGCAACACGTAGTACTTCACTTCTTTGGTCTCGCCGGGCTCGAGGGGCTCCTTGGTGGTGAAGAGCTCGAAGTCGCTCGAGGCCACGCGCACCAGACAGTCGCCGGCGGGCACGGTGATGGAGAACTTCCCGTTGTCGGAGGAGAACGTCTCGATCTCAGGCGCGTTGTCACACTTCACCAACGCCGACGGCACGAAGCCGCGCGAGCCGCGGGAGAAGAGCTGGCCCTCGAGCGTCGCCATGGGCAGGCCTGCGTCGGGTGCGTTCCCTCCTGACATGTCGGTGCCAGCGTCGGGCTCAGGGGCCTTGAGGACGAAGTTGTAGACGTACTCGATGGCCACCGGGGCTGGGGCAAAGTCTACCTCGGCTGGGGTGAAAATGAACTGCTTCACTGCTGCAGTGGCGGCTTCGTCAAAACCCTCACCCGCCGGCCCTGTGACGATCGCCTCTGCGACGGTGCCGTCGGCGGCGATGGTGACCACCAGCTTCACCGAGGCCGTGAGGCCCTTTTTCTCAGCATCGGCGGGGTATTGCGCTTCGACGAAGGTGACGAGCGTGGGCGCCTTCGTCAGCACGGGTACGTGCACGCCGGCGTCGACTTCCTTGTAACGGGAGGTCTCCTCGAAGCCGAAAGCGGTCGAAGATGACACGAACAACGCGAGAAGGAGTCGGGGGGTGAGTCGAAAAAAAACCATGGGGGCCGGGCCGAACTCTCGAAGATCAGGTGCGCCAGGATGTGGCACGCGAGGTGCTCTGTAACCGGTCACACGGGAGGGAGCACCATGAAGAAGAGCAAAATGCAGGGCCGTCGTCCGATGCCGAAGATGAGGAAGAAGACCGTTTCGATCGAGGTGGGGGCCTCGGCGCCGAGCGTGGGCGATCTGATCGCCGCCGCGTTCGATGCGCTGGGAGACACCGACTCGGTGATGCGTGTGCTGCAGTCGAACCGCCTGGCCGAGCGCGTCGGCCGCAAGATCGTTTTCATTTGAAGCGAGCGGCAGTAGGTCCTTGCCATGGCGCTGGACCCCAAACTGCTCGAGATCCTCGCGTGTCCCGAAGACAAGGGGCCGCTGCTGTACTTCACGGCTGAGAAGTTCCTCTACAACCCGAGGCTCCAGCGGAAGTACCGCGTCGAGGACGACGTGCCGCAGATGTTGATCGAAGAGGCGATCGCCGCCGATGCCACGGAGCACGACAAGCTCGTGGGTCAGGCTGCGCGCGATGGCATCAAGCCGAACTTCTGAGTGATCGACACCCACTGCCATCTCGACGTGCCGCGCTTCGACGTGGATCGTGACGACGTGCTCGCGCGCTGTTGGGCCGCGGGCGTGACGGGGATGATCGTTCCAGCGATTGGGCCTTCGAGCTGGGAGCCGCTCCTCGAGTGGCCGCGACGCGATCCACGCGTACAGGTGGGGTTGGGCATTCACCCTCAGCTCGTGCCGGAACTGGACCCTTCAGACGACGAGCGTCACCTGGCGAAGCTCGATGAGCTGCTCAGTCGAGGTGTGGCGATCGCGGTTGGCGAGTGTGGGCTCGATGGGCCCAGTGAAGCCCGCGGCGCGCCGATGGAACGGCAGCTGCGGATCTTCGATGCCCACGTGCAGCTCGCGAAGAAGCACCGGTTGCCGCTGCTCGTTCACTGCTACCGGGCGCACCCTGCCCTGCAGAAATACCTGAAGACCACCGCGATTCCCGAGGCGGGGTTGCTGATGCACAGCTACTCGGGGTCGAACGAGCTGACGCCGTTCTACGTGAAGGCCGGCTGCCACTTTTCGTTCGCCGGGCCGATCACCTTTCTCGAGGCGCGGCGGCCGATCGACGCGTTGAAGAAGGTGCCGCTGGATCGGCTGATGGCCGAGACCGACGCGCCGGATCAGGGACCGCACCCGCATCGCGCCGAGCGAAACGAGCCGGCGCGGTTGCCGCTGGTGATCGACGCGATGAGCGCTGCGCTCGGAGTCGATGCGCGCGCGATCACGACCGCGAACGCGCGTAGATTTTTTCGTTTCGACACCAGATAGCTTCCTTTTCGGCCCCCATCTCGATTTCTCATGTCCTCACTTACCCTCAAACAGGTTCCAGAAGACCTTGTTGAGAGGCTTCGTCAGGACGCTGAAGGCGAGCGTCGAAGCGTCAATCAGCATGCGCTCTGGCTCCTTGAACGTGAACCTGGACCCCTGTCGACACGGAACCTTGACGACTTCAGGGACTTCGAAGGGCTGCGCGTCGAGAACTGGTTGGTCTGAGTCAGCGTTCGACGTGGCGCAGGACGAGCTGATCGCCCTCGAGATCCATGCCTGGCTGCCGACGAATGCGATCGGTGATGGTATCTTCGGGCAACCCCGACGTCGTCGCGAGCTTCTTGAGCAACGCGGCCCACGGCGTGCGGCGAACGCCACCGGGCGCATCGACTCCGAGGAGCGCCAGGTGCCGCAGGGCCGCGTCGACGACCCTGCTGAGCCGCTGCTCTTCGAGGAGCGCCGCGGTCTGACCGTTGAGATCGAGGAAGGTCGAGGCCACGGTGCGAATCGCGAGCGCCATGAAGCTGGTGCGCTCCATTTCTTCCTGCAGATAGAGCGCGTCGACGACCGCCACCGTGGTGTCCATCAGCGCGGTCACCGTCGCTGAGCGCGGAGCACCGGTCAGCACCGCGGTCTCACCAAACATCTCGCCCGGGCCCATGAGCCGCAGCGTCTGCTTTTTCCCCGCGGCGACGCGGCTGGCCTGACAGTGCCCGTCGAGGATCACGTAGGCCGCGTCACCCGTCTCGCCTTCGGTGACGATCGCCTGCCCTGCTTCGAAGGTGAGCCGCGGCAACTGCGCGGTGCCGCGAATGAATTCCTCGAGCTCGCGCTTCAGCTCGGCCGCGGTCTGGTAGCGATCCTCCGGCTTCTCGCTGAGCGCCTTCATGCAGATCGCGATGAGGCGACGCGGCATCTGCTGGCCATTGCGCTTGGCGGTGCGATCGGGCGGCGTCACCTGCCCCTTGGCGGCCAGCTCGCGCGTCTCGTCGGCGCTGCGGCCCAACGTGGGAGGCCGGCCCGCGAGAATTCGATACAGCATGCCGCCCAGCGCGAAGACGTCGCTGCGCTCGTCGAGCGCGTAGTTCTGCCCGCGCGCCTGCTCCGGGGACATGTACGCCGGTGTTCCGTGCATCGCGCCGTCGTCTTTGTCTCTCGTCGGCAGCTCAGCCTTGCGACGCGCGAGCCCCCAGTCGACGACGTAGATCTGCCCGTACTCACCGACCATCACGTTGTGCGGTTTGAGATCGAGGTGCAGCACGCCCTTGCTGTGCGCGAATGACATCGCGTCACACACGCGCACCAGCACGTCGAGCGCAGCGAAGAGCCCGTCGACGCCCTCGCGTTCGTTCTGCTCGAGCACCTGCTGCAGGCTGAGGCCCCCGAGCACCTTCATCGTGAAGCAGGTCGACTTCTTCCGATCCATCGACAACGCGAAGACGGCCGGCACGTTCGGGTGATCGAGCTGCGCGGTGATGCGCGCCTCTTCGATGAAGCGGTCGATGGCCGAGTCGTCTTTGAGCAGCTCGGGCCGCAGCACCTTGAACGCCACTTCACGGTCCAGCGCCTCGTCGCGCACCCGGTAGACGCGAGACATTCCACCGGCGCCGAGCAACCCGAGGTCGACCAACGACCAACCGCTCGGAATGGGCTGCGTGATCGCGTTGCCGTCGTCTTCTTTCTTCTTGCCGAACCCGAACATGGGGAGGGTTCTACCCAACGGGGGCTCCCGAGGGGCAGCCGCATGGTGTTAAGGCGCGCGCATGCAGCTCGAGGCCCCCGTCCCCGCCCCTGAAGTCGTTCCCGCACAGAAGCCGTTCCGTCTGCACCGCCGCTTCGATCGCACCGGTCGGTTGATCGGTGACCCGGGCATGCGGCGGCTGCACGACGCGCGCGTAGCGGTGTTCGGGCTCGGTGGCGTCGGCAGCTATGCGGTCGAAGGTCTCGTGCGCAGCGGCGTTGGGCATCTCACGCTCGTCGACTTCGACGTGGTGTGCGTCACCAACTCGAACCGCCAGCTGCATGCCACGGTCAGCACCGTCGGCAAGCCCAAGGCCGAGCTGATGGCGCAGCGCTGCAAGAGCATCAACCCCGACGTGAGCGTGACGCCCATCGTCGACTTCTACCGCGAGGAAAAGAGCGCCGAATTGCTCGCCGAGAACTTCGACTACGTCGTCGACGCGATCGACAACATCAAGGCGAAGCTGCACCTGCTGCACACCTGCGTGACCCGCGGCATCCCGGTGGTCAGCTCGATGGGCGCAGCGGGCCGGCTCGACCCGACCTACATCCGCGTGGAGGATCTCTGCGAGACCCACATGGATCCCTTCGCGAAGGACGTGCGGAAGCTGCTCAAGCGCAAGTACGGGCTCGACACGAACAAGCCGACCGGCATCACGGCGGTGTTCTCGATCGAGCCGCGGCGCGATCCGTTCGAGCTCACGTACGACGAGGCGACGGGTGGCTTCATTTGCGTGTGCCCCCACGGTGAGAACGAGTTCCACTCCTGTGAGCACCGCAACCAGATCGATGGCTCGGTGGCGTTCGTCACGTCGATCTTCGGCATGCAGATTGCGGGCGCCGTCGTGCGCCGCATCGCGCAGGGTCGCTAGCTAGTCAGCTCGCCAGTTTCGGTAACACCGCGCTCAGGTCGACCTTGAGGGTCATCACCTGGTGCATGGGGTCGCCCAGCGTCTCCAGCCGCTCGATGGCGTTCTTGATGGTGAAGGTGCGCGCGGTGAGACCGGGCTTCACCTCGTCCCACGTGAGCGGCATCGAGACGGCAGCGCCCGGCACGGCACGAACGCAGAACGGTGATGCGATGAGCTTGCCGTTCCCATTCTGCAGGGCATCGACGTACACGCGGCCCTGCCGTTTGGGGATGACCCGCTCCAGCGTCGCGAGGTCGGGGTGCTCGGCCACCAACAGCGCGGCCAGCAACTCTGCTAGCTGTCTCGCGCCGGTGTGATCGAGCTGACGCGCGAGGGGAATCAGCACGTGCATGCCGTTGCTGCCGCTGGTCTTCACGAAGTTCGGCAACCCTGCCCGCTCGCACCGCGCGTGCAGCGAGTTCGCGAGCGTGATCACGTGCTCGAACGGAGCGCCCTTGGGATCGAAGTCGACGACCGCCCAGTCGGCCTTGTCGAGCGAGCCGATGCGCCCTGCGGGAATGTGCAGCGGCAGCGACGCGAGGTTGGCGCACCACTCGAGGGTGCGGAGGTCGTCACAGACGATCTGATCGATGTCGCGGTTCTCTTCCTCGTTTCGCACGCGAATGGTGCGCACGAAATCGGGCGACTTCAGCGGGGCGCCCTTCTGAAAGAAGCTCTTCCCGCGAATGCCGTCGGGGTACCGCGTCATCATCAGCGGGCGATCGAGCAGGTACGGCAGCAGCCACTTCGAGACCTGGCGGTAGTACTCGAGCACCTGGCCCTTGGTGATCCCGTCGTCGGGGAAGAGCACCTTGTCGGTGTTCGAGATCTTCGTCCCCCGCGAGGGTGTGAGCGGTGACGGGGCGTAGCCGCTGCGCGGCGTCGGGCACTCGGTGGGCAGCTTGTCTTCTCGAAAACGAAGAAACGCCGGCTCGCGAATCGACAAGCCTTCGGGCCAGTTCTTGTACCGAACTTCGATCACGAGGTTTGGCGTGCACCAGCGCGCTTCTTTCTCGACCGGCACCTCGCCGATGCACGGCGGTTCCTTGAGCGTGGTGCTCTCGAGCAGCGGTCGAATCGACTCGGAGATCTTCGGCGTGATGCCCGAGCCCACCTTGCCGGCGAAGACGAACTGCAGGCCGTCCCACGTCGCGAGGTAGAGCGCGTTGAAGTCGTCGGCGTAGCCCACCACCGCGAAGTCGTAGACGTGCTTAAGCGCGATCTTGAACCAGCCGTGGCCGCGACCGCCTCGATACGGAGCGCTGAGATCTTTGGCGACGATGCCCTCGAGCTCCTGCGCCTTCACCACCTCGAGCAGCCGCTCGCCTTCCGTCTCGACGTACTCGACCGGCAACACGCGATCGACCTTGGGGATGTGCTGCAGGAGGAACGCCTTGCGCTCGCGCAACGGTCGTGAACGCAGATCGACCCCGGCGAGCATCAACAGATCGAACGCAAAGAACACTGCGGGGCTGACGCGCACGCCAGCGTCGATCTCGCGCTGGCCCGTCAACGTGCCGCGCGTGAGGAGTCGCTGAAAGATGGGCTTGCCGTGCTCATCTTGAATGACGAGCTCACCATCGATGACGAAGTCGCCTCCGGGGAGCTGCTCGAGGGCGGTGACGATCTCCGGAAACTGCCGCGTGGCTTCGCGCCCGCGACGCAACACGAGCCGCACCTTGCCGCCCACGCGTTCCGCCAGCAGCCGAAAGCCGTCGAGCTTGAGTTCGAACCCCCAGCCTTCCTTGGTGAAGGCGGTGGACCGGGCCTCGGCGAGCTGCAGTTCGACGTCGTCAGCGTTCATTTCGGGTTGGCAAAACCGGGTGTACGGTACCAGCCATGAGCGCACGCGCGATGGGTTCTGGAACGATCAGCTTCGGGCTGGTCAACATCCCGGTGAAGGTGTTCTCCGCGACATCTTCTGAGGGAAAGATCTCGTTCAACCAGCTGCATGCCGAGAAGAAGACCCGGCTCAAGCAGCAGATGTATGACCCGGAGACGGGCGAGATCGTGCCCCGCGACCAGATCATCAAGGGCTACGAGTACGCAAAGGATCAGTACATCATCGTGACCGAAGACGAGCTCGAGAAGCTCGAGCTGGCCACCTCTCGCTCGATGGACATCACCGAGTTCGTGCCGCTCGACCAGGTCGACCCGCTCTACTTCGACAACGGCTACTACCTCGGGCCCGACAAGGGCGCCGAGCGCGCCTACAAGTTGCTGGCTGCCGCGTTGACTGAGGCCCGCTACGCCGCGATCGCCAAGTACGTCGCACGCGGTCGCCAGTACCTCGTCGCCTTCCGCCCGTTGAATGGGGCGATCGTCATGCAGCAGCTCCGCTACGGCGATGAAGTGAAGAAGCTGGGCGACATCCCCATTCCCAGCGCGACGGTGACCGACGCTGAGCTCGGGCTCGCCAAGCAGTTCATCTCGGCGATGGCGAAGACGAGCTTCGACATCAGCCAGTACAAAGACGAGTACCGCGAGCGCCTCAAGGAGATGCTCGACAAGAAGATCAAGGGCGAGGCGGTCGATCTGACGCCGGCTCCTGCGCCGGTCGCGAAGGTGGTCGACCTGATGGAAGCGCTGAAGGCATCGCTCGCGAAGAACGGCTCGGCCCCCGCTGCGGCGCCTGCCCCCGCCGCAGAAGAAGATCGCAAGCCGCCCAAGCGCGCGCCTGCTTCGGACGAGGCGGCCCCCGCTGCGAAGAAGAAGAAGGCGAAGGGCGGCTGAGTCGTTGGGCCTTGCCGTCTTTCTCGTCACCTACTTCTTTCTCTCTGGCTTTCAGGTCCCGTGGCTGAAGCTCGATCGCACCGGCGCCGCCTTCATCGGCGCAGCGGCGATGGTCGGGCTCGGCGTCGTCCCTCCTTCTGAGATCGTCGCGGCGGTCGACCTCGACACCCTGGTGCTCTTGCTGGGGATGATGGTGCTCGCCGCCTACCTCACCCGCGCCGCGTTCTTCCGCGCGACCGCCTGGTACGTGCTGCGGCTCGCGCGCACTCCGCGGGGCCTCTTGATGGCGCTCGTCGCGATCAGCGGTGTGCTCTCGGCGTTTCTGGTGAACGACACCGTGTGTCTCATGCTCACGCCGCTGGTGATCATGCTGGTGAAGAGCGCCGAACTGCCGCCGCTGCCGTACCTGCTCGGGCTGTGCATGGCGTCGAACGCGGGCTCGGTCGCCACGTTCACCGGCAACCCGCAGAACATGATCATCGGCGTCGCCTCGAAGCTGCCGTACGGACACTTCCTGGCGTTCATGGCGCTGCCGGCGCTGCTGTCGATGGTGATCGTCTACGGCGTCATTCTCTGGCGCTTCCGCGCGCAACTGGGAACGCGGGTGATTCACCCCGACGGCCCCATGCCGCCCGTCGATCGCCGCCTGCTGACCATCTGCTCACTCGCGGTGGTGGGCATCCTCATCGCCTTCTTTGTGGGCCTCCCCATGTCGTGGAGCACCTTCGTCGGCGCGGGCGTGGTGATGCTCGTCGCCGGCGTGTCGCCCGAAGAACAGCTCAAGAAGGTCGACTCCGGCCTGCTGCTGTTCTTTGCGTGTCTCTTCATCGTGGTGCACGGCGTGAACCGAGAGGGCTGGACCAACGCGATGCGCGACCTGTTCTCTCCGCTGATGCAGGGCAGCCCGATTCGCGAGACCTTCGGCTTCACGGCGCTCACCCTCGTCGCGTCAAACCTGTTCTCGAACGTGCCCTACGTGATGCTGGCGAGAACGTGGGTGCCCGCGCTCACGTCACCCGAGCTCGGCTGGCAGGTACTGGCGATGGCCTCGACGCTCGCGGGCAACCTCACGCTCATCGGCTCGGTCGCCAACCTCATCGTCTTCGAGGGCGCGAAGGACACCGTGCAGGTGACCTTCTGGCAGTACCTGCAGGTGGGGCTGCCAGCGACGCTGTTGTCGTTGATCGTGGGCTTGAGCGTGCTGCTCGCCGAGCGCGCGCTGTTCTGACGTCAGGGCATCGAGAACTGCGGGTGTGACCGAATCGCGGCCTCGAGCTCGGTGGTGAAATCGCCGCCGTGCGGTCCACGCGCCGAGCTGCGCTGCCAGCGCTCGAGCCAGCGGCCTCCGAGTGGCGTCTGCAGAATGCCCTTCGCGCTCGCGGCGATCGTCGTCTCGCCCTTGGTGCCGGTCGAGAGGCCGTGGCCGACGTGGAAGCCGGCGAGCAGCAGCGACACGCGCGTCGGCGTCGCAGCGCTGTAGGTGGCGAGCACCCCGCCCTCGCGCGGCGTGCGGGCGTAGATCGCGCGCAGGAAGTCCACCGTCCACATCGTGGGGTTCGCCTCGGGGCTGAAGGGATCGAAGAAGATCACCTCGAACGCGCCATCGAGCTCTTCCACCAGCTTCACCGCGTCGCCCTCGAGGAGCCGCCACGTGAAGTCCGGCGCTTCCCACCGGCCGTGCTCGAGCAGTTCCTGCGCCGCGTGCTTCCACTGCGCGAGGAAGGGGAAGCCGTCGGGGTCGGCGAGCGCGAGCTTCAGCGGGGTCAGATCGTGCTCCAGGCTGACGATCTCGATGGGCCGCATGCGCTTGCTGCCGAGCTGCTGCGCTCGCGTGAGCGCCGCCACCGCGTTGGTGCCAGCCCCGAGCCCCACGTCGAGAATGCGGAGCGGCTCTTCGACCGCGCGCTGCAACCGACGCTCGACCTCGAGCTGATCGACGTAGAGCCGGTTCGCCTCGTCCCACGGGCCGACGGGGTGCATGATCTCACCGTGCCCCGTGTGGCGCACCGCGCGGAAGCCACCACGCGTGGTGACGAGCTCGAAGACGCCCTGCTGCTGACCCGTCGAGCGGTACCGGCCCTTCATCGGCGCCAGCAACTCGCGCAACGTCGCGTACTCGGCGGCCCACCGGTTCTCGAGGATCGCGGTGCGCATGCGGCGCATCAACGCCTGGTAGTGCCACAGGTTGTGGATCGACAGGAGCCGCGAGCCGAACCCGTGGTTCCCCTGCATCAAATGCCGCAGGTAGCTGCGCGAGTAGTTGCGGCACGTCGGGCAACCGCACGTCGGGTCGAGCGGATCGTCAGCCAGGCGGTACTCGGTGCGCGTCATGCGCAGCTGACCCTCGAAGGTGTACGCGTAGCCCTGCTGCGCCATCTTCGGCGGCACGATGCAGTCGAACATGTCGACGCCCGCGTTCACCGCCTCGACGAGATCGATCGGTGTGCCGACGCCCATCAGGTAGCGCGGCTTGTTCGCGGGCAGCTGCGGCGCGGTGTGCTGCGTCATCGAATACAACAGCTCGCGCGACTCACCGACCGCGAGGCCGCCGATCGCGAAGCCATCGAACGGGTGCTGGGTGAGGAAGCCGGCGCTCGCGGTGCGCAGCTCGGGGAACACGCCACCCTGCACGATCGCGAACACGGCCTGCCCCGTGTCTTTCGCGTTGCGCGCGGCCAGCGAGCGGAGGGCCCAGCGGTGGGTGCGCTCCATCGCCTCGCGCGTCTCGGGCTCGGCCGAGGTCGACGGGATGCACACGTCGAGCACCATCATGATGTCGCTGCCGATCGCCTGCTGCGTCTCGATGCTCGTCTCGGGCGAGAGCAGGTGGGCGTGGTTGTCGTACGGGCTGCGAAAGTGCGCGCCCTTCTCGGAGATCTCTCGCGCACCGGGCAGCGAGAAGATCTGGAAACCGCCGCTGTCGGTGAGCACGCCGCCGTCCCACTTCATGTAGCGGTGCACGTCGCCGAACTGCTTGAAGACCTCGACGCCGGGGCGCAGCAGCAGGTGGTACGTGTTCGACAGACAGATCGTCGCGCCTGAGTCCTTCACCTCGTCCATCGAAAGGTTGCGCACGTGGGCGTGCGTCGCGACCGGCATGAAGGTCGGGAGCAGCGTCTGACCGCGCCGGGTGTGCAGAATCGCCGCGCGCGCCCCCGAGGGGGCAGTGGCGAGCAGCTCGTACCGAATGGGTGACTCCATGGGCGGCGCCTCTAGCACTCGAAGGCCCCGCGCGGGCCGTGATTGCCCCTGTCTGGTGCGAGAGGTACATCGACGTCGGTGAAGCACCCTCTCGCGGCGCTCGTGCTCTCGGCCTTTCTCGCCTCGTGCCGTGGGTGTGAGTCCCCGAGCGCGCCTGCTGCTACGCCAGTCGTCGCGAAGCCTCCCGCTTTCCAAAGATCACTCGCCGAACAGCTCGCGGCTGAAGCCGCAGGGCGCGGGGCGCACTCGCTGAAGACAGAGGACGTCTTCGCCCGACTCGCTTCCGCTGGCGTGCAGCTGGAATCGACCCGCCAGTTCCTCGGGGCAACGGCACGCGCTCGCTACTGCGCGGGCGGCAGAACCGTCGACGGGCTCAGCGTGGCGGTGTGCGAATATGATTCTGCAGCGAAGGCTGCGGAGGGGCTCCACCATGTCGAGACTCATTTCCCGGGGGTCGTCGGTCGACGCATTCTCGGTCGCGGTCGCTTCACGCTGACGTTGACGACAGAACAACCAGTCCCTTCCCTCGCGCTCGCCGAAGCCGCTTTCCAGACCCTGCCCACCTCGGAGTCACCATGAGAGTCGCTGTCCTCGCCGGTCTGCTGTTCACCACCTCGGCCCTCGGCTCGAGCCACCGGGAAGCGCCCTTCTTGACCCGCGCCCCCAAGCTCGACGCGACCGACCTCTACGCGTTTCGCAGTTATGAGACGGGACGTGCGGGCTACGTGACCTTGATCGCGAACTACCAGCCCATGCAGACGCCAGCCGGTGGGCCGAACTTCTTCGCGCTCGACCCCGAGGCGATCTACGAGATCCACGTCGACAACGACGGCAACGGTGTCGAAGACGTCACGTTCCAGTTCGACTTTCAGCTCTCGCTTGCTGCTGCAGGAGTCGGACTGTCGCTGCCGGTCGGGCCGGCGGGCAACCAGCAGATGATCCCCGTTCCGCTGCTGAACCTTGGGCCGATCTCGGCGGCCGACGCGTCAGCTCAGAACATGCTCGAGACGTACACCCTGAAGATCATTCGCGGAGCGCGACGGACGGGCACCGTGTCGAACGTCACACGCAGCGGCACCAGCAACGCCGTGTTCGAGAAGCCCATCGACTTCGTCGGCACGAAGACCGTCGCCGACTACGGCACCTACGCGGCGTCGTTCGTCTTCGACATCGACATCCCGGGCTGCACCCCACCGACCGGAACCCGGGCTCGCGTCTTCGTGGGTCAACGCGCGGAGCCCTTTGCGGTCAATCTGGGTCAGATCTTCGACGTGTTGAACCTCGATCCGGACCCCGGCACTCCGCAGGCCAATCCCCTCGGCGTCCCGGACCAGGGCGCCAACGTGCTGGGGCAGACCAACGTGACCACGCTCGCGATCGAAGTGCCCGCAAGCTGTCTGAACGACACGGCCGACAACACCATCGGCGTATGGACGACCGCGAGCGTTCGGCAAGTTCGCGTTCTCAACCCCACCGCCACCTTCACCGTACCTGCTCGAGAGGGCGGCGCCTGGTCGCAGGTCTCGAGATTGGGAATGCCGCTCGTCAATGAGCTCGTCATCGGCGTCCCCGACAAAGATCGGTTCAACGCGTCGGCCCCCGCAGGAGACGCGCAGTTCCTCAGGTACGTCGAGACGCCGACGCTCCCCGAAGTGATGGAGATCGTCTTCGGTGGGGCGGGCGTTCAGGCACCGAACAATTTCCCGCGCGCTGATCTGTTCTCCGTCTTCCTCACCGGCGTGTCGGGCTTGAACTCAACCGGCACTCCGGCCGAGATGCTTCGCCTCGACACCAGCGTCGCCCCCGTGGCTGCAAGCCTGCAAAGTAGTCTCGGTGCGCTCCAGTGCTTCACGCGCACTTCGACTGGAGGAACGCTCAATTCGACCAACGTGGGCTGCGACCTCGCCGGGTATCCGAATGGGCGACGTCCCGGTGATGACGTGACGGACATCACGCTTCGCATCGCCATGGGGTTCCTCGCACCTTCAGCGAGCGCTCCATCCGGGTCCCTGCCCTTTGTTGACGGCGCCTACTTCGCGCCCAGCGCCTTTCCCTCCAGCTTTCCGTACTTGAACACTCCCCGCCCGGGTGCGCCGTGACACGCCTCTGGTGCGCGATACTCGTCCTCGGCTGTTGCGCATGCGAACCCGCGGCCACTTCGGACGCTGGCGTCACGGGTGGCGGCGCTGCGACTGGTGGCGGCACAGCGACAGGTGGTGGCTCGGCGACTGGCGGTGGCTCGGCGACTGGCGGTGGCTCGGCGACTGGCGGTGGCTCGGCGACTGGCGGTGGCTCGGCGACTGGTGGTGGCTCTGCGACTGGCGGTGGCTCGTCGACTGGAGGCGGCTCCGCGACTGGCGGGGGCTCCGCGACGGGCGGCGGTTCGGCTACCGGAGGCGGCTCCGCGACCGGAGGCGGCTCCGCGACCGGTGGCGGCTCGGCGACTGGTGGCGGCTCGGCGACTGGTGGCGGCTCAGCGACCGGCGGCGGCTCAGCGACCGGCGGCGGCTCAGCGACCGGCGGCGGCTCCGCAACTGGCGGAGGCTCCGGAGCCGACGCGGGGCTTCAGTTCACGGAACTGGCGAGGCGGGTCGTTGTGTCGGAAACGAGTGGCGCGACTCCTCCGCGGCCCTTCAGCGACTTCGCGGTGCTCCCCGACGACCAGCCCATCTCGTTCTCGACCGCATTCTTCCTCGACGGAGGAACACAGTAGCCTCACTCGAGTCTGAGCACTTCGATCGTCCCCGTCGGGGTCGTGAAGTATGCGCGGTTGGCGGCCACGGTGATTCGCCCGTGGACCCGTCGCGACACCGTATCGCCGGCCGGCGTGCAGGAAGAGTCGCCGGGACTGTAGGGATAGAACCCAACCACCTGAGGTGAGGCGGTCGACGCGACATTCACCGCATACACACCAGCGGGCCTCGGCGTCGCCGCAGCCGTGTACGCCGGCATCGCGAACAGAGTGCTCCCGACGACCCGAACGCCCGCGAAGGGGTTGCCGTCGACGAAGTTGGTAATGGTCGGGGTACCCAGCAGCGTCCCCGGGTTGGAATCCATCACGGGCGTGATGTCGAACGCGCGCAGGCCCAGCGTTGTCGCGACGTAGGCGGTGTTGTTGGCCATCACCACCTGACGAACGAGGTTGATCTGTACCGGGCCGTGCACGATCGGCGCGTTCGCCACGTCGTCATCGAGCAACGACTTGAGCTCGACGAAGTAGAGGTGCGGTCCGATCGCACCCGAAATGAGCGGCGAGACCGCGTTGAAGTCGAGGCCGATCGCCACGCGGGTATGACTCACGGAAATCTTGGCGGTGAGATTGGAGATCACCTGAGCCGTGGGCAGTGAGGCGGTTGGCGCCACGAGCACCGAGCCGATGGTATCGCTCGACGAGAGGAAAGTTCCCTGGCGATTTCGGGCGCGCCGAATGTCGAACACCTCAAGGTAGAGCCCGGCAGCACGAATCTCGGCGACGATCAGGTGATTTCCGTGAAGCGCGACATCGGTCACACGAGCACCCGCGAGCGTCACGGTGTCGCCCCCCGCTTCGCCGGTCGCGGTGGTGCGATCCATGGAACTCTCGAGGTTGCGCGCCACAAATCCGTCACCGCGTCCGCCGAACTCGAGGGCCTCACCAAAAGCCGTACCGTTGAAGCAGGTCGTTGACGTTGACCCGGTCGACGGCCAGGTTGGCGCAATCAACTGGGACCCTTGCAGATCGAACACGCGGCCACCGGTGAGCGCAAAGCCACCCTGCACTTCGATGGACGCGCCAGACAGCACCTCGCTGCCGATGCTGCTGAGGGCTCGCGGGGTCGCGACCTCATAGAAGCGCAAGGTGGAGCCGGTCACCGCGACTGCGTAGTTGCCGAACGCGACCACGCCATCTGCCTGGCTGACTCCGAAGGAATTGACGCCGACGCTCCGCGGCTGGCTGGGAGAGGTGATGTCCGTCATTCGCAACGCGCGCCGCTCGGGATCTGCCGCAAAGGCAAGGTGCCCGAGCACGTCGATGGGACCGTCGGCCTTCCACGCACTGCTCAGCGGCACGGTCGGATCGCTTCCAGTCCACACGTTGTTGAGTCGAAAGCTGCTCAAGCCCGAAAGTGGGTTCGCGAGGTAGACGTAGTTGCCCGACACGGGGGGCCGCGTCAGCGGAGCCATGGGAAGCACCGTGTTCCCCAGCTGGCCCACGGAAACCGGAGCAGCAGGGACGATCGCCAACGACGGTCCCAGGTCAAACCGGTACAAGAAATTGTTGGGGCCGCTCGGCCCCATCGAGACCAGCCGGTCGCGCGTGAAGAACACCGAGTCGGGTTGGATCGTCGCCGTCGACAACGTCGCTGCCGCGTATCGATCGGCCGCAGTGGGCAACGTGGCAGAGTTGCGATCGTAGAGTTCCGCCAGGTTCCACAACGTCATGAAGGTGCCACCCACCGAGCCGCTGCGGCCAGCGATCGCCAACCGCTCGCCGTACGAGCACATCGACTGCGCGCGGAAGTTCATCCCCGCCGAGGCCGCGGTGAGATCGATCGAGGTGTACAGCGTCGGGGCGTAGGGCTCGCTGATGTTCAAGATGAACAGCCGCGTAGGCGTGGTCACGTAGGCCCACGTGCCTTCCAGCACGAGGTCGGCGTTCGAGGTCGACAGATCGCAGCCCGTGGTGTTGCCCGTCATCTGAAAGGTGCTCACCACCGCGGGCGGCGTGCGCGGGCCATCGAGGCTCCCGTTCTGCACGGGCGCGGCCAGCCCGTTCAAGTCGACCGCGTGGAGGAAGTAGTCGAGGTTGGTGCCCGTGCTGAGCGAGCAGAACGCCGAGGTCGCCAGCACGTACAGCATGTCCCCGTTCATCGCCAGGCGGTGCACCGTCGTCGCCGTCCCGGGGATCTGCAGGGTCGCGATCTCGTTGGCCGACACCTCGTCGGGCTGCAGCTGCAGGGGAAGTCGAGTGCCCCCGTCGACGTTGGTCCACACCGAGCCGCCGTCCCCTTCTTCGTTGCCAGACTCATCGAACGCGCGGATGCGCACGTACGTCGGTGCGCCATTGGCCAGACCGCTCAGCGTCACGCTCTGCACCGCAGCCACGCCGCCATCGCTCAACACGCTCACGCTCGGCGCGTCGTCGAGCCTGACCGGCGAAGGGCCTTCTGCCGCGAACGTCGCCCCGTTGACGTCGAGGAAGTCGGAGTTGCTCGAGTAATACACGTGGTACCCGGCTACGCCCGCATCGACCGGGCGCCGGAACCATGCCCGCGCCAGCCCGCTCGCATTGTCGACCCACAGCTGCTCGGCCTCGACGTTCGGCGGCGCGTTCGTGTCGGCGGTGATGAAGACCACGCTCTCACCGCTGGCATTGCCCGCGGAGTCGGTGGAGCGCAGCCGCAGCTCGTTGCGAGATCCGAACTCCGAGCCGTCGTTGTCGAGCCGGAAGGTGAACCTGGTCGCGGGGCCAGTGGGGCTCACGTCCGTCCACGAGGAGATGGCGCCACCATCGGGGAACAAGCCACCCAGCTGCTGGTAGCTGCGGAAGGAAAGGGCGTCGGTCGAGGGGGTCGCGATGTCGACCAGTTGTGCAGTGCCTCGCGCCTGACGAACGAACCCGTTGGCGGTGATGATTTGCGGCGTGGTCGGGGCCGTCTTGTCGAGGGTGATCGCCGCTTCGAGAATGCCCACGGGCGAGCCACCGACCGAGTTGTTTCCGGCTGCATCGCGGTACCGCACACACACCCGCCGCGGACCTTCACTCGGCAGCAACGCGAAGACCGACGAGCTCGCCACCGGCTGGGGAACGGCCGTCGAGAAGTCCGACGTGGTGCACGACGTGGTGCCCAGGCGCTCGACGACCTGCGCGCTGATCGCGTCGGGCAATGACGGAACCACCTGGAGGGTGATCGCCTCGGTGTTCGACCACCCGGCGGCCCCCGTCGAGAACGCGCGCAGGGTCAGGCCCGCGACCGTCGGTGGCGTCGTGTCGACGAAGATCGTGTCGTTGATGACGCCTTCCGTGGTGTTGCCCATGTCGTCTTCGAACACCGCGAAGACCCCGTAGCGTCCATCGGTCGGCACCGCGACCGGCAACGCAACCGCGGCCAGGGCGCCAAAGGTGGTGGGGCCCGGCGTCGTCCCGACCGCCCAGCGCACCGCCCCGGAGGCGCTGCCCGTCACGGTGAAGGTGGTCATGCCACCCGTCACCTGGCTCGCGTTCACCCACGTCGCGTCGCCGTTGATGACCACGCTGCCTCCGGTCGGGGGCGTGGTGTCGAGGGTGATGCTCGCGGGGTTCACGAGCGCGGTGTTGCGTGCTGCATCTCGCACGCAGCCTCTCACCGTCGCGAGCCCCTCCACCCCCGTCAGCGTGAAGGCCTGCGTCGCGCGGAAGGCGCTCCATGCGTTGGTGGCAGAGGGGGTACAGCTCAGCGCGCCCTCGGACAAGACGATCTCCGTCGCGTCACCACAGCCCGTCGCCGTCACGGTGATGCCCGGGCGCGCCGTCTTGGTCGAACCGGAGCTGGCGCCGTTCGCCAGGACGCCCGTCAGCGACAGGCTGCAGCCCATCGGTGCTGACGAGTCGATGACGATGGTGTCACCGACCAGCTTCGTGTTCTTCGCTGCGTCACGGAAACACACCCTCACCTCACCGCTCGTCGTCAGCGGATGGTTGGTGAGCGTGAGGGTCGTCGGCAACGGCTGGTAGCCCGTCGTCGGGCAGGTGCTCAGCGTCTCCGTTCCGATCACGTACTCCACCGCGTCGTCGGGCACGAAGCGGATGGTGACCGAGGTCGACGACGTGAGCACCTGCGAGGGGGTGCCATCAGCGAGCGAGCCCTCGATGACCAGCGACCCGGCGGGCACCCTGGTATCGACGACGAAGCTCAGCCCCGCAAAGGCGTCGTTGCCCGCCACGTCACGGAAGCGGGCGTTCAGGCTGCGCAAACCGTCGCCGGCCTGAAGCGTGAAACTCGGCGACGACGGCAACGACGCAAACGTGGTGGTCGACGCAGAGGTGAAGGTGGGGTCGTCAGACAGCGCCAGCGCAGCCACCGTCGACAGGCCGTTCGGGTCGCTCGCCGAGACTGAGAGCGGCACCGACAGGTTGTTCTGCGCGCCCGCCATCGCCAGTGCCAGCGTCGCGGTGGGCGGGGTCAGGTCGAGGACGATGGCCTGCGAGGCCGCCATCGCCCGGTTCCCCGCCGCGTCGACGAGGCGGTAGTGAATGGTGCGCGAGCCCTCGTTGGGCGTCAGGCCCCACTGCATCGTGGGGGTCACCCGCTGCAGCGCCGCGCCTTCCAACCCGAGCACATCGTCGTTCGACCGCTGAACCTCGACGTAGCCACCGTCTGGCTCGGCGCTGACCGAGAATTGCAAACGAACCGACGGATCGTTCGTGAAGCCGTTCGCCGACGCCTTCGCGCCGCGCAGAATCGTCATCGTTCCCGTCGGCGGAACCGTGTCGACAGTGATCTGGTCGCTGACGATCAGCGAGGACGCGTTGCCGGCGTTGTCAACGAACTGCGCGAACACCGTCGCGAGCCCGTCGCTCGTCGGCGGCGGGCGGTCGAACTGCAGGAGCGGCGCGTACGCCTTCGCTGAACCATTCAGGCGCCCCTGCCCGTCGAGCATGCCCGACGCAGCCAGGCGTACCGACGCGAGGCCCGACACGTTGTCGACAGAACTGCCCCGCGGGTCGCTGGCGCCCACCGACACCGAGAAGCGAACGTTCTGCCGCGTGAAGGCCGCACCACCTTCGATGACCACGGCCCCGACCGCATCGGGTTCGGGCGCGATCGTGTCGAGCACCACCGAGCCGCTCAACACACCCGACTGGTTCATCTGCGGATCCCGGTACTGGATGAAGACGGTGTGCGTTCCATCTCCTGCGGCCAGCACGAAGGGGATCGAGGTCGGGGTGATGGTGGCGGTGAACGGCTGCCACGGCGCCGAGCTCAGCGCCGACGCGCTCTCAGTGACCCGGTATTCCGCCGGACTGCCGGCGTTGCTCAGGCGCAGGGTGAGGTTCGCGGTGCGGGTGAAGCCCGGGGTGTTGGTGGTGTCTCCGTCGTCGATCTCGAAGTCTCCCTGGACGCGAAAGAGTCGCAGCAGGTCGGCCGAGGCGGTGGCTCCAGACGTGACGCTCAGCGGCGACGAGGTCGCGGCGATGTAGTTGTTGCGCGAGGCGCGGACGGCGTACTGCCCCACGGGAACGTCACGAATCAGGTACGTGCCGCGCGTGCCGCTGGCAGACACCTGTGCCGCGTAGGGGTTGGTACCGGCGTCGGGCGTGGTGAAGGCGAGGCTGGCCGTCACGTCGACGAGGGGGGTGTTGTCGCCCATCTCCACCTCGCCCTGGATGTTGCCGCGGTCGAGCAACAGCACCACGTCGGAAAGCGCGCTGCTCATCCCGGGGCTGACGTTGACCAGGTGCTCGGCGAGCGGGTCGTGGAAGCCCGGCAGCGTGATGCGCACTCGACGCAAGCCGCCCGCGAGCCCGCCAAGGTCGAAGTTCCCCATCGAGTCGACGGTGACGGAGACCGACGTGTCGCTGGTGACGACCGCTCCCGCGGCGGGAAGCGTCGCGGCCGAGCGATCGATCTCCAGGAACACCTTGCCCTGCACGCGGCCGGGATTGATCGTGAGCTGCAAGGGCATCGGCAGCGGGAGCACCGCCTTCGGGGCCAACGTCGCCGTGATGGTCTGGGACGCTGTGTAGAGCGGGTGGGTCGCCGTGATCTTCCAATCGCCGGGCGGCAGCCTCTGCACGAAATCGCCCGAAGCGCCCACCGCCAGAATCGCCACCGTCTGGTCGGTCGCGGCCTCGCGGAACGTCACCTCGGCGCCGAGCGGGTCGCCGCCCGACATCACCTGCACCCGCCCGGTGATCGTGCCGTCGTCGTCGCTGGGCTGCTGCAGCGAGTAGAGCTTGAACGTGCCCACGTCACGGGTGGTCCTGGAAACGACCGTCACCGAGCGCTGCTGCTCGACGCGGTTCTGCGCCGCCGCGCGGACGACGTACCGGCCCGGCTCCACCGCGGTGAAGGAGAAGGCGCCGGTGCTGTCCGACACCGTCGCCAGCGGCTCCCCGAACTCGGGGGCGAGCTCGACCGAGACACCCTCGAGCGGGGCGTCGTCGTTCCCCACGACCCGCCCCGTCACGCCGCCCTTTTCTGGAGGCTCGGGGAAGCCCAGGTCACGACAGCCCGCAACGAAGAGGACAAGGAGGAGGAAGGACCGCCAGCTCGGGGTGCGCATGGAGCCCACAGCGTAAACTGATCGGCGCTGTGGCGGGTTGTAGCGTGTGCACAAACGAGAGGAGCGGGACGCCCGGGGCTACGCTGTGCGCCATGGCAGATCAACGCGCCGACCTGAGCACCCGAATCGCAGCCCCCGATGAATGGGACGCTGGTTTTCACACCGACAGCGAAGTGGGTGCGATCGACGTCGGGCTGTCCGTGCAACCGCGCGCCGTCGGCGTGGTGGTCGATGCGCCCGGGGTCGGCACCTTGCGTGTCGCCTTCGACGTCGGCGCCGACGGCACGACGCGACTCGCCCGGGGGACGCGGAGACTGGGCGATGGCCGTGAAGCCCCCTTCGTCGCGGTCGACGAAGCCCAGGTCCTGCGCCTCGAGGGAGAGCTGCAGCGGGCTCGGGAAGAGCACGCGGCGCTCACCATGCAGGTCGCCGAGCGGGAGGCACGCCTCAGCGCTCTCGAAGCCGAGCTGTTCGCCCTGAAGTCCGAAGCCGGGGCGATCGCGAGCGATCGCGACACCGCCGCGGCCGCGTTGCTGACGGCACAGACCGAGTTGAACGCGCACACCGAAGTGGCCGCTCAACTCACGAGCGAGCGCGATGCGCTTCGAGCCCGCCTCGCGAACAGCGCTTCGCTCGAAGACCTCGCCCAGCGCGAGGCCCGCATCTCGACGCTCGAGGGCGAGTTGTCGGCTGCCGCAGGTCGAAGCATCACCCTGGAGGCTGAACGGGACGAACTGCGCGCAAAGGCAGAAAGCGCCGCCGAGCGTGACACCCACGCCACCACGCTGCAGACCGAGCGGGACGAACTGACCGCAAAGCTGGCGAGCCTCGCCACGATCGAGGCAGAGCGTGACGAGCTGAACGCGAAGCTCACCGCAGCCTCCGCGGCGCGTGAGGAACTCGCCGCAAAGCTCGCAGGCGCCTCCGCGTCTGACGCGCGCACTGCCGCCATCGAAGCCGAGCGCGATGAACTCAAGGCCAGGCTCTCCGCCGCCGAGTCGCCGGACTCGCGCATCACCGCACTCGAAGCCGAGCGCGATGAGCTCAAGGCGAGGCTCTCAGCCACCGAGTTGGTCGACTCGCGCGTCACCGCCCTCGAAGCCGAGCGCGACGAACTCACCGCAAAACTCGCGGCATCCACCGAGCACCAGGCGCGCATCGCCGCCCTCGAGGTCGAGCGCGACGACCTCACCGCAAAACTCGCGGCCTCCACCGAACACCAGGCGCGCATCGCCGCCCTCGAGGTCGAGCGCGACGACCTCACCGCAAAACTCGCGGCCTCCACCGAGCACCAGGCGCGCATCGCCGCCCTCGAGGCTGAGCGCGATGACCTCACCGCAAAACTCGCAGCCTCCACCGAGTACCAGGCGCGCATCGCCGCCCTCGAGGCCGAGCGCGATGAACTGAACGCGAAGCTCGCGACCTCCGCTGAGCAACACGACCGCGTCAGCGCCCTCGAAGCACAGCTCGCAGCGTCCTCTGCTGAGCAGGCGCAGCTGGTCGCGGAGCACGATGAACTCAGGGCCAGGCTCGCCGCCGCAACCGAGCAGGACCCACGCGTCACCACCCTCGAGGCCGAGCGCGACGAGCTGCGCACTCAGCTCGCGGCGGCGCCCGGCGCCGAACGCGTGTCTGAGCTCGAGTTGCAACTCACCGAGCGCACCGCAGCCCTCGGGGCGGCGACCGCAGAGCGAGACCGCCTCGCAGCCACGCAATCGGCCGAGTCCGACAAACTGAAAGATCAGTCGGCCGCCATCGCCAGGCTCGAGAAGCGCGTGAAGGAACTGCAGCAGGCCGACGCCGCGACGAAGCGCCAACTCGCCGACATGGTTCCCGTGTCGGAGCTGGAGGCCGCCCGGGCCGAGCTCGAGACCCTGCGCAACAACACCGAGCTCGCCGGAGCCCGGGAACGCGTCGCCCTGCTCGAATCAGACCTCGGCCGGCGCGAAGAGTCGTTGAGCATGGCCGTCGCCCGCAGCGACGCCTTGCAGGGGCAAGTCGCCTCCCTCGCAGCGCAGGTCCAGGAAGCCCGCGAGGTGGCCGTCAAGCTCAAGGCCCAATCCGAGAAGATGCTCGCCGAGCGAGATGAAGCCCGCGGCGTCGCCCGCTCGCTCCATCAGAAGCTCAACGCCAGCGCCAAGGGCACCCGCGAGCTGTCAGATCTCAACGTCGCCCTTGGGCAAGAACGGCAGATCGCCGCGACACTGCTCAAGGAAAAGGAAGAGCTGGGCCTGAAGATCGAGGCGCTGGGTCGCATGATCGAGCAGGAACGCAACGGCCGCACCCAGGCGCTGTCGGAGCGCGACGAGTGGCAGTCGCGGTTCAAGGCCCTCGCGAAGGGCGCCACCGACGTCTCTCTTCCGCTCGATTTCAGCCGGGAACAGACCCGCAGCTACACCCTCGAGCAGCCGGCCGCCGAGCTGCCCACCCACCCTGAGATCCCGGCCGTCAAGAAGACCCCCTCGGCCCCCGGCGACGCCACCGATCCGCTGATCACGAAGCCCAAGGGGAAGTAGAAGCAGGGCTGTGCGATCCCTGCTCTGCCTCGCCCTGTGTCTCCCAACCCTCGCCCTCGCTGACGACTACGCCAGCTGGGAAGATCGCTACCAGTTCGACTGCAACGGTCCCTTCGAGCACTTCACGCCCGCCGACGTGAAGGAGAAAGACGGCTGGCGCTTCGAGCACACCGGCGGCACCGTGAAGGTGAGGCGGATCAAGGCGCGCGCGGGCAAGAAGCCCGCGACCTTCGGCCTCCTCGCAGGCATCAAGGATCTCGAGCCCGAAACGAAAGCCATGCTCGACACCTTCCTCGCCGCGTTCGAGAAGGCCGATGTCGACGCCATCGTGATCGGCGGTGACAGCAGCTCCGAACCCGAAGGGCTCGATCAGATCCTCGAGTACTTCTCGAAGGCCACCACCCGCCCCGTGTTGATCGTCGCCGGCAACATGGAGCGCGGCGCGGCGCTCAACTACGCGGTGCTCAAGCAGCGCAAGGCCGGGGCGCTGCACCTGCTCAACCTCGACACCATTCGGCGCTACGACGGCGACGGCGTCGACGTGATCGGCCTCGGCGGGTACCACGACAAGGCGTACCTCCACCTCGCGGGAGGCTGCATCTACAAGGACAAGGATCTCGACGCCCTCGAGCGCGCCGCCGCGGCCGCCGACGATCCGGTGGTGCTGCTCACCCACGGCCCCCCGCGCCAGAAGGGACAGAAGGCGCTCGACTACGTCCCCGGCGCCGACAACGTCGGAGATCCGCGGCTCACCGCGCTGATCACCAAAGCGAAGATCTCTTTCGGCATCCACGGCCACATCCTCGAGGCGGCGGGCCGCGCAACGGATCTCGCCGGCAACGTGCTCGCGCAGAGGAAGCCGCACCCTTCCCTCTTCGTGAACCAGGGCTCGGCCAACCCGCTGCCATGGAAGTTGAACGACGGCACGACCAGCTGGGGCCTCGCCGCCCTCGTTTCGTTCACCGGCAAGACCGCAAGCTACGAAGTGCTGCGCGGCCCCAAGCCCACTCCGAAGGCACCATGAACCGATTTGCACTCCTCGCGATCCTGGCCCTCGTCGCGTCCTGCGGCAGCACCGCGATCTGCAGCCCGTCGTCCTGCCCCACGGGCTGCTGCACCGCCTCAGGGTTCTGCGACCCCGGCACCGAAGCCATCGCCTGCGGCACCACGGGCATCGCGTGCCTCAACTGCGCCACCAACAATCAGGTGTGCAGCAACCAGATCTGCGTGGCGAGCTCGACCGGCGGCGGCGCCGGTGGTGGCACTGGAGGCGGCACTGGTGGCGGAGCCGGCTCGACGTTGACGGCCGAGCAGCAGGAATGGGTGACCGCCCACAACGCCGCGCGCGCTTCCGCCCTGCCGGCTCCGTCTCCGGCGCTCGCCACCGTGACCTGGAGTGCAACCGCCGCAGCCCAGGCGGTCGATTGGGCATCGCGCTGCGACTTCAACCACCGCGACCCAAATACGTTGGGCGAGAACCTCTTCGCGGCGACGAACTCACGCACGCCGACCGCCGTTGTCACCAGCTGGGCCAACGAGAAGAATGACTACACCTACGCGACCAACACCTGCGCGCTTGGCAAGCAGTGCGGTCACTACACGCAGGTGGTCTGGCGCTCGAGCGTGGGCATCGGCTGCGCCACGCAGCAATGCACGACCGGGAGCCCCTTCGGTGGCGGCACCTGGTTCCTCACCGTCTGCAACTACGCCCCCGCCGGCAACTTCAACGGACAGCGGCCGTACTGATGAACTTCCTCGAACAGTATGGGCCGTGGGCCGTGGTCGCGGGGGCTTCCGAGGGCCTGGGCGCTGAGTTCGCGCGACAGATCGCCGCGAAGGGTCTCAAGGTGGTGCTCATCGCGCGCCGGGAAGCCGTCGCCAAAGAGGTCGCCGCGACGCTCCCGACCGAGTCGAAGGTGCTCGCGCTCGACCTCGCCGCGCCCGACGCCCACCAGCGCATCGCCGATGAGACGGCCGCGCTCGACGTGGGCCTCGTCGTCTACAACGCGGCGCTCTCGCCCATCGGCCCCATCATCGAGCAGACGCTCGAAGAGAACCTGCGCGCGGTCGAGCTCAACGCCCGCACCCCCGCCGCGTTGAGCTGGCACTTCGCGAAGCGCCTGGTTGCCCGCAAGCGCGGGGGCCTCATGTTGCTCTCGTCGCTCACCGCCTTTCAGGGCTCACCCTTCGTGTCGACCTACGGTGCCACCAAGGCCTTCAACCTCGCCCTGGCCGAGGGTCTGTGGGCCGAGCTCGAAGGCAGCGGGGCCGACGTGCTGTGTGTGGCGCCGGGTGCCACCGCGACCCCCAACCTGCTCAAGGCTGCCAAGAAGGCGCCCCCTGGCATGCAGCAGCCAGCAGAAGTGGTCCGCGAAGCCCTCGACGCCCTCGGCTCGGGGCCGCTCTTGATCCCCGGTGCGTTCAACCGCTTCGCCTCGTTCTTGATGCGCCGATTGCTGCCGCGCAAGACGACGATTCGAATCATGGCGAGCGAAACCCGTAAGCTTCAGCTGCCCCCATGATCCCCTACGCCCTCGCGTGCCTCCTCTCGGCTGCACCCGCTGACTTCAAGAAGGTCGACGAGACCGATGGCGTGCTCATCGAGTCACGCCCGGTCGAAGGCAGCCCCATCGTCGAGCTGCGGCTGACCACCACCACCACGAAGAGCGTCGACTCGTTGTGCGAGGCGGTCTTCGGCGACGGCAAATTCGATCCCGAAGAGCCCGATCTCAAGTCGCGTAAGATCATCTCCGAGAGCGCCGACGAGCGCGTCACCTACGATCAGATCTCACCGCCGCTGGTCGCCAACCGCGACTACGCGGTGAAGGCGAAGCGCACCCAGTTGAGCGACACGCAGTGCAGCATGGCCTTCAGCGCCGCAAACGAGCTCGCGCCGCCCAAGCCCGAGGGCTGGGTGCGCATCACGAAGCTGTGGGGTGAGTGGAAGTTCGAACGTGGCGCCGACGGCAAGACGAAGATCACCTACGTGATCTTCAGCGATCCCGCAGGCTCGATCCCCACGTTCATGATCGAGGGCAGCCGACGCAAGTTCGCCCTCCAGTGGATGAAGCGGATCATCGCGAGGGGGAAAGACCCGGAGGCCGTTCCCCCGGCGAAGTGATCACAACCCGTCTTCGGGCTCATCACCGCCACCCGTCTTCTTCGC